>JAGCDZ010000070.1 GCA_017650905.1 Prevotella sp.
CTGTCTGCCGGTATTTCTGAGGCTCTTGTGAACACAGCATCTGGTATCTTGACCTCTTGGGTTGCTACCGTTGTTTACAACTTCTTCTCAAACAAGATCGATAAGCTGACTTACGCTCTCGACGAGATTGGTTTCACCATCGCTGCTACATACGATTCTAATCACAACGAGGCTTAATTCTTAACCATTTTTTTAACGCATTAAAAGCATTTAGAGAATGGCTAAAATTAAGATACAGAAAAAAGACATCTGGATTGACATGACGCCAATGTCAGACGTGATGACGCTGCTTCTGTGTTTCTTTATGTTGACATCAACATTCTTGACACCAGAACCAGTACAAGTCAACGCGCCTAACTCTGTGTCGGAAGTCAAGATACCCGAGCAGGATCTGCTGACCATTCTGGTGAACCCAGACGGCAACATCTACGTGGGTACCGAAAACAAGAACCACATGAAGGCTATGTTGGAGACGATGACCGATAAGTTCGGCGTCCAGCTCAACGCCACCCAGGAGAAGCACTTCCTCGAGGATGCTATGGTGGGAGCCCCCATGGGTAAGCTTGCTGACTATCTGAACCTCTCTACGGAGAAGATGACAGAGGCAATCCAGAAGCTCGGTCTGCCGCTCGATAGTATCAGTGGCGGAAAGAGTGAATTCCAGGAGTGGGTCTCTGCGGCCCGCAGTGCTAATCCTGACATGAAGCTCGCTATCAAGTGCGATGCCAACACTTCTTACGCTGTCGTCAAGAAGATGATGTCAGAACTTCAGGACATGAGCGAGAACCGTTTCCAGCTCATCACGAATCTCGATGTTAAACGTCTAAACGAGTAGTATTATGGCAAAGAAAAATCTATCCAAGCAGAAAAAAATGGATACCCGCGTGAACTTCACGCCGATGGTAGACATGATGATGCTGTTGATCACCTTCTTCATGCTGTGTACTACCTTGGCTAAGCCGCAGGCAATGCAGCTCACCATGCCAAGTAACGACGAGAACTTGCAGAAGGAAGATAAGCAGGTAACGAAGGCTTCTCACACCATCACCCTCTATCTGGGTGCTGATGACAAGATCTGGTACGTAGCCGGTCTGCCCAACTACGACGATCCCGCATCGTGTGTGAAGGAGACCACCTACGGTAAGGACGGTATCGAGAAGGTACTCAATGAGCATACGACCGAAGAGGGTGTTAACCCCGTGGCCAAGATCAAGCTGGCAAAGAAGGAGCTCGATGCAAAGAAGAACGAGTATAACTCGAAGATGACCGACGAGCAGTATCAGGAGCAGTTGAAGAAACTGAAGAAGGGTGAGCTTCCCACAGGTGAGAAGGTGCCCACACTGACCTGTATCATCCGTCCGCTTCCCACGGCTACCTATGCCAACATGGTTGCCGCTCTTGATGAGATGCTGATCAGCAATATTGATAAGTATGTGATTGACGACATCGACAAGATGAGTGACGACGATAAGGCACTCATTGAGAAGGCTGGCGTCAAGTAACCCCTAAAAACGAAAAGAACTATGGGAAAAATAGATCTTATAGATAATGGCTGGGTCGACCTCGTATTTGATGGTAAGAACCAGGCCTACGGAGCTTATCAATTACGTAAGGACACAGGTAAGCGTAACCTGAAGTCACTGATCACCATGTTTATTGGCTTTGCTATCATCGCAGCCATCGTCATCGCAAAGGTATCATTCGACAACTATATGGCATCGCGTAATGCAGCCATCGAGACCGATGTGGAGTTGACGAGCTTGGCCGAGAAGAAGGAAGCCAAGGTAGAGCGTAAGGAAGAACCTCAGGTTGAGAAGATCGAGGTTGAGAAGGTAAAGAGCTCTGTAGCATTTACAACACCTGAAATTAAGAAGGATGAAGATGTAGCCCCAGAGGACGAAATCAAGTCTCAGGATGAACTGGCACAGACAAACACCGCCATCGGTGCTTTCGACGTGAAAGGTAACGACGAGGCTGAAGGTGAGGTGCTCAAGGCTAAGGAAGTAATCGCACAGCCCGAGCCCCCGAAGGAAGAGGAGACCAAGGTCTTCGACGTGGTTGAGGAAATGCCTCAGTTCCCTGGTGGTCCTCAGGCCCTGTTCGAGTATCTTTCGAAGAACATCAAGTATCCCGTTGTGGCAGAGGAGAACGGCGTACAAGGTCGTGTTATCGTGACCTTCGTCGTAGAGCGCGACGGTTCGATTACCGATGTGAAGGTTGTCAAGTCAGTTGACCCGTCACTCGATAAGGAGGCTACCCGCGTGGTGAAGTCCATGCCTCACTGGATTCCTGGTAAGCAGAACGGTTCTGCCGTACGTGTGAAGTACACCGTACCTGTAACCTTCCGTCTTCAGTAATTTTTAAAGATGAACGCATTCAACAAAATAGTTTTATTAGTTGGATTCACACTAATGTTAGGCTTGCTCCACGCATGTGGGAGCAAGCCTAATCCTGAAATGGAGGAAGCTTATCAGAAAGCCGCCAGCATCCTGACGGCCGATGAGAGTTTCTACCCCATTATCGATGAAGAACTCTATTATTTCCAGAACCAGACACTCGACTCAATTACGCCCGAATATATCAACGAGCAAGAGGCCGTGCAGCGTCTGATGAAGCTGGAAACCTGGCTGGCGTTCACCACACGTGACTTCACAGCCAATGAAAGAAAGAACCTGCAGGACCGCAAGTATCTGCCCAGGGCAATTCCCATCGCCTATGACGGACTTGCCATCATCGTAAACAATGCCAATCCCGATACCTGCATCACCGTGAAGGATTTCAGGCGCATCCTCTTAGGTGAGCTCACCACATGGAGCGAACTGAACAACACGAAATCAAGCTTAGGCGACATTGACGTCGTTTTCGACAACCCCTTATCCAGCACCGTCCGCTGGTGCGTGGACTCCATCCTTGGAGGTCAGGAATTCAAGAACCCCAACATCGGTGCCGTGAAGACTAGCGCCGCTGTAATAGATTATGTTGAGAACCACCCGAATGCCCTTGGCATCATCGGTTCCAACTGGCTTAACGACAAACGTGACACCACCAATGTCACCTTCAAGAAGAACATTACCGTGATGGGCGTCTCCAGGCTCGACTCTGCTACTAAAGCTAACAGCTGGAAGCCCTATCAATTCTATTTATATAATGGAAACTATCCGCTCATCCGCACAATTTATGCCCTGTTGAACGAGCCCAGAAGCGGCGTACCATCGACCTTCGCCCACTTCTGCCAGTTACCTAAGGGACAGAAAATCATCCTGCGCGCAGGATTGCTGCCAAGAACGGCCAACATGAACGTCAGGGAAGTAATTGTGAACAGAGAGTAGTGAAAAGTGAAACTTATTAAACCATTTGAGTTTTTAAACGTCATAAAAGCGAGAGATAATTAACAAGATGTATAACGTAAAAAACGAGAGAATTATGAAAACGATCAAATATTTAGTAATGGGTGTGTTGCTGGCAGGTTTCAGCACCACCGTTATGGCACAGGAGGCAGAACTCAACGCAGCCCTGCAAGCCATCGCAAACAATGCAGCCAATAAGGCTGACTTAGTGAAAACCGCTCAGAAGAAGAACAAGAAGAACCCCGAGGCCCTTGTAGCCATTGGACGTGCCTTCTATGTGGCTCAGGATACGGCTCAGGCTCGTACCTTCGCCAATCTGGCCGACGAGGCATCGAAGCACAAGTATGCTCCCGCCTTCATCCTTCTGGGTGACATCGAGGCATATGCCAACGAGGGTGGTAAGGCTGCCGGTTACTACAACCAGGCTACCTATTGCGACCCCAAGGATCCCTCTGGCTATTACAAGTATGCCCTCGTCTATCGTAAGATTTCCCCGAAGGGAGCTGTTCAGAAGCTCGCTGACCTGAAGGCTCAGCGTCCCGATATCGAGGTCGATGCTCTCTCTGGTCACATCTACTACCTCTCCAACGAGTTTGAGAAGGCTCGTGAGGCTTATGGCAAGGTACCCATAGGCAAGATGGAGAAGAACGACATCGTGGAATACGCTATGGCTTCATACTTCCTTGGCAAGCACTCAGAAGGTTTGGAAAGAGTGAAGGCAGGTTTGACAAAGGAACCGCGCAATGCCGCTATGAACCGTCTGGCTATGTTCTTCAACACGGAGTTAGGTAACTTTGACGATGCTGTGAAGTATGGTGATGCCCTCTTCAATAAGTCCGACAGTGCTAAATTCTCTTACCTGGACTACGCTTATCTGGGCAATGCCTTCAACGGTCTGAAGCAGGCTGACAAGGCTATTGAGCAGTACAATCTGGCTCTGCAGTCAGAGTTCGACAACAAGGCTAAGCGTGCCGGTGTGGTGAAGCAGCTTTCTGACGCCTATGCCGAGAAGGAAGACTACATCAACGCTATCGAGCGCTACAAGGAGTATCTGGAGGGTATCGAGAAGGCTACTGCTACTGATATGGCCGCTCTCGGAAGCCTGTATACTCAGCATGCCAGCAAGCTGACGGATCCCGTTGCAAAGAAGGAAGCCTTCTCACAGGCCGACGGTGTTTACGCTGACTTAGCTGAGAAATACGAAAACGCTATCGAATATGCCAATTTCATGCGTGCCCGTGTGAATGCTCAGATGGATCCCGACTCCAAGCAGGGTCTCGCCAAGCCTTACTACGACAAGCTCATCGAGCTCATCGCCCCCAAGGCTGAGAAGGACAATACCGACAAGGCTCGTCTCATCGAGGCTTATCGCTACAACATCGCTTACTACTTCATTGTCAAGGAAGACAAGGCTCAGGCTAAGGAAATTGCCAATAAGCTCATCGCCATCGATCCTGACAACGAAATCGCTAAGCAGATTCTTGGTGTGAAATAATTATAATAAGATACGACAAAAAATCCCCCGCCAATCGGTGGGGGATTTTTTTGATAACTGTTGATTAGCCCAGGCTAATTGCCTCTGAAGGACAAACACTAGCGCAGGTACCGCACTCAGTGCACAGATCGGGATCGATAGAATACTTCTCACCCTCAGAAATTGCCTCAACGGGGCACTCACCCTGACATGTACCGCAAGCGATGCAGTCGTCACCAATTACATATGCCATAATCTTACAAATTTAAAGTGTTAATACTATAAATACTCAATTTTAGTGGTGCAAAGATACGAACTTTTTCCATATCTCCCAAATTTTAGGTAGCCAATTTCATCTACATAGTTCAATTTATACATTGTCGAAATAGTGAAAGATATAATAAAAGGCCCTATTTTCACGTTATAATGGATAGATGAAGAGAACACTCTTGATGCTGATACTCTGTCTGACGGCCCTACAGATGACGGCCCAGATGAGGAAGGTGCAGAACAAGCCGTATACTGACTTGCGACCGTTGCACCTGGGTATTCTCGTGGGTATGAATCTACAAGATATCGAGCTGGAGAACATAGGACCGCAGACAATTCTGCAGGAAGACGGAACCATGAAGACAGAGACTATTGTCTGCGATGACGACAGATGGAATGCAGGTTTCTCGGTAGGTGTGCTGGCCGACCTCAGGCTTTCGCAGCACCTGAACCTTCGCTTTACGCCCACTATGCACTTCGGCGCCAAGCACCTTACTTTCTATAATTTGACGGATCTGACGCCCGAGGGAAAGTTGATGGAATTGACACAGGACATGAAGAGTACCTACATCTCGTTTCCCGTAGGTCTGAAGTTTTCGGCAGAGCGTTGGAACAACTACCGTCCTTACATGATAGCCGGTTTGAACCAAATGATAAACTTGACCAGCAAGAACCAGGATTTCCTGCAACTGAAACGTACCGACACGATGCTTGAGATCGGACTGGGTTGCGACCTCTACCTACCCTTCTTCAAACTGATTCCTGAACTGAAGTTCTGTTATAGTCTGACCAATGCCCTTGACAGTGAGCATGCGAACGAACTGCAGGATATGAATAAGCGGATGTATACCAATGCTGTCAGGAGCGGATACACCAAGATGATTGTATTGACCTTCTATTTTGAGTAACATCTGTTAAAAAAGCATAATTACGTGGCTGATTATGCGATGCATTCACGTAATACGGATAAAAAGTAGTACCTTTGCACCCGCTTTTCGGCGTAACCGATGGTGGGAAGTATCGAGTTGCCTGCTATGTTGCGTTGGAACGATACAACAAATTTAATTATTTAGTAGATAAAATGGATTTAATTAAAGTTGCTGAAGAAGCATTTGCAACCGGCAAAAAGTTCCCAGAGTTCAAGGCTGGTGACACTATTACTGTCGCTTACAAAATTATCGAGGGTTCCAAGGAGCGTATCCAGCTCTATCGTGGCGTGGTCATCAAGATCTGTGGTCATGGTGACAAGAAGCGTTTCACCGTTCGCAAGATGTCTGGCACTGTAGGTGTCGAGCGTATTTTCCCCATCGA
This sequence comes from Prevotella sp., assembly GCA_017650905.1. Lineage (GTDB taxonomy): Bacteria > Bacteroidota > Bacteroidia > Bacteroidales > Bacteroidaceae > Prevotella. Next base: position 6,403 of record JAGCDZ010000070.1, read on the forward strand.
GTCACCCAACATCGATTCTATCGAGATTAACAAGATTGGTAAGGTACGTCGTGCTAAGCTGTACTACCTGCGCAAGCTTACAGGTAAGGCTGCCCGCATCAAGGAGAAGCGTCGTCCTGTTAGCGCAGAGTAATCCACAAGATAAAAAAGAGATCCCAGCAATGAGGTCTCTTTTTTATATCGTCTTTTCCATAACATATTACATCTTCGCTTGCAGAATTACAACTTTTTTCGTAACTTTGCACCCAAATTAAAAATATCGCAAAAAACTTATGAAAGAATTAGCACTCAAGTACGGATGCAATCCGAACCAGAAGCCCTCTCGTATTTTCATGACGGAGGGTGAGTTACCTATCGAAGTAATCAACGGCCGTCCTGGCTATATCAATTTCCTTGATGCCTTTAATGCCTGGCAGCTGGTGAAGGAGTTGAAGGCCGCTACAGGTCTGCCTGCTGCAGCCTCGTTCAAGCATGTGAGCCCTGCCGGCGCTGCTGTTGGCCTGCCTCTGAGTGACACGTTGAAGAAGATTTATTTCGTCGACGATGTGAAGGACCTCGACGCCTCGCCTATCGCCTGTGCCTATGCCCGAGCCCGTGGTGCCGATCGAATGTCGAGCTATGGTGATTTCGTGGCCCTTTCTGATACTTGCGACGCCATCACCGCCAAGTTGCTGAAGCGCGAGGTTTCCGACGGAGTGATTGCCCCCGACTACACCCTTGAGGCTATCGAAATCCTGAAGGACAAGCGCAAAGGTACGTATAATGTGATTAAGATCGACCCCAATTATGTGCCTGAGCCCATCGAGCGCAAGCAGGTGTTCGGCATTACCTTCGAACAGGGCCGCAACGAAATCAAGCTTGACGACGATGCCCTCTTCGAAAACATGCCCACACATAACAAGACTTTCACCCCTGAAGCCAAGCGTGACTTGATTATCGCCCTCATCACCCTGAAGTATACGCAGTCGAACTCTGTCTGCTACGTGAAGGACGGTCAGGCCATTGGTATCGGAGCCGGACAACAGAGCCGTATCCACTGTACCCGTCTGGCTGGCAACAAGGCCGACATCTGGTGGCTGCGCCAGCATCCGAAAGTGATGAACCTGCCTTTCATCGACAATATCCGTCGTGCGGATCGCGACAACACCATCGATGTGTATATCTCTGAGGACGAGCACGACGACGTGCTGCGCGACGGTGCCTGGCAGCAGTTCTTCAAGGAGAAGCCCGAGGTGTTGACGATGGAAGAGAAGAAAGCCTGGATTGCCCAGAACACAAAGGTGGCTTTAGGCTCGGATGCCTTTTTCCCCTTTGGCGACAATATCGAGCGTGCCCATAAGAGCGGTGTGGAGTTCATCGCCCAGGCTGGTGGCTCTGTACGCGATGATAATGTGATTGAGACTTGCGATAAATATGGTATCGCGATGGCGTTTACGGGAGTAAGATTGTTCCATCATTAAGCCTATGGACGATTTTCAGAATATTCTTGAACACGGTATCAACTTCGGACGAGGCGGTGATAAACCGAAAGACGATGGCAAGGTAAAAACCAAAGCCAAGAAGAAGCAGTATATCACTGGGGCTCATGGTAGCGGTTCTGCCCGGCAGAAGGCCAAATATCGTGAGCAGCGCGCCAACCGACATAAGAAATGAAAAATCCCTGCCTAGCTGGCAGGGATTTCTTTGTTTCAGAAGTTGAGGTCTTTACCTCGATAGAATGCTATCAGAGCCTGCTGGTAGATATTCTCATAACGGGCCTGGACGAGGTCGGACTCAGATTTCAGATAGTTGTTCTTAGCCTCGTTGAACTCCGTAATAGTGGCTTTGCCGTTCTCGTACTTGGCCTGCGTGAGATGGAAGGCATCATTGGCTGTAGCGACGGCCTGTTGTGAAGCCTTCTCCTTAGCCTGCGCATTCAAGGCATTATAATATACCTGCTGAATCTCCTTGTAGAGTGACTTCTTCGTATTGTCGAGGGCCAGTTGCTGGTTCTCCTGATCGATACGGGCACTACGGATATTGTTACGTGTCTGGAAACGGTTGAAGATAGGCACGCTCAAGTTCAGGCCAATATACTGTGAGAAATTGTTCTTCAACTGTGTACCGAAGGCATCGTTATTGAATCCGCTGGTGGTGTAATAGTTCGTACCAAGACCACCACTCAACGAAAGCGTAGGATAATTGCCAGCCTGAGCAATCTTAATGCTATGCTCTGTACCCTTGAGTTTCAGCTGCTGGGAGAGAATCTCAGGCTTGATACCGATAGCCTCAGCATAAATAGCATCAGGGGTAAGACCTACGAGGCCGGACAGTTCAGGCAATTCAGAGATATCAGGACGGACGATTGCAAAACCATCAGGCGATGGCAACTCAAGCAACTGTGTCAGAGCCAGAATAGCTACACGGGTATTGTTGTCAGCCTGAGTAGCGGTGAGACGGCTGTTGGCGAGGGTGGCCTTTTGTTGAGACAGTTCAGCCTCAGCAGCCTTGCCGTTGTCGACAAACGCCTGCAGACGAGCCACTTGTGCAGAGTCGATGGCAATCTGTCGATACGCCACATCAGCAATCTCCATATCGTAGAGTATCTGCACATAAGCTTGCGCCACCTGCATACGGATATCGTTCTTCGCCTTCTCCAAATCGGCTGTCGCAGCCTCGAGATTCAGTTGGTTCAACTTGATCTGATTGGGAATCTGGAAGCCCGTAAAGATGGGAACACTCGTACCCAATGAGAATGAAGTCGAAGAAGTGTTTGTATTCGAATAGGTATTTGCCGCTGTCAGACCGCGACCGAACGAGAAGTTCTGATTAGCGGAGGCGCTGAGGTCAGGCAGTCGGGAGTTTTTCGACGTGTTGAGGGTGAGTTCCTGCTTGCGGCGAGCATTCTCCTGCTGCTTGATACTGATGTTATTCGCAACGGCATAATCGCAGCACTCACGGAGATTCCAGAGCTTTGTTTCTGCCAGTACGTCTAGCCTAGCTAGCACGACTAGTATGACTAGAATAGATAACTTCTTCATGGCTTATTCTTTAGTATCTTCGTCTGTGATGATCTCAGGGCCACGAACCTTATCTTTGGCCGTGATGCCCTTCTTGATTTCGATGTTTACACCGTCAGAGAGACCTGTCTCGACATAGGTGCGCTCGTAGGTTTTCTCCTTGCCCTCACCCTTGACGATATGGACAAAGGTAGAGTCACCAGAGAACTCGATGGCACTCTCAGGAATGCAGAGGGCCTTGTCGACCTTCGAAAGCACAATCTCAGCATTAGCTGAATAACCCGAGCGGATCTTTCCGCCTTCAGTCAGCTTGACAGCGGCTTTGATTTCAAACTGGTTGGCACCATTGCTCTCAACAGCCTTCGGAGAGATATACTCCAAGTTAGCTTCGAAATTCAGGTCCTGGAGAGCACCGATGGTTATCTTCATAGGCATGCCACTCACCAGTTGACCGACTTCCGTCTCATCGATGTTACCACGGAAGATGAGATCGTTCATGTTGGCAACGGTGGCGATGGTGGTACCATCGTTGAAGGTGTTTGAGAGAATCACCGAGTTACCCACTTTTACAGGGATATCAAGGATGACACCGCTGATAGTAGAACGAATCAGCGTCGACGAGGCCTTGGCGTTTGACTTCGAAACACCGTCGCGTACCACCTCTAAAGCATCCTGAGCAGCCATCTTTTCGTGCTTGGCCTGATTCAACTGCTGTTTGCTCTTGTCGTACTCATCAGCAGAGACGAGTTTCTGGTTATAGAGGTTCTCCTCGCGCTCGAAATCTGTCTGTGCCTGCTTCAGGTTGATCTCAGCCAGACGCACACGCATCTCAGCGCTCGAAAGCTGCGACATGTCGGGAATCACCTTCACCTTGGCGATGACCTCACCCTGCTGTACATATTGGCCAGGTTCTTTATAGAGTTCGGAGATAATACCAGAGATCTGGGGCTTCACATTCACCTCGTTGCGAGGCTCAATCTTACCGGTGATGATCGTCGTCTTCTGGATGCTGTCCAGTTTCGGGGTGAACTCGTTGTAGACGGTCTCTTTAGGTTGACTCTTCTGCCACAGGAACACGAAGGTTCCGATGAAAATCAGTGCGATAATCGCTGCGATAATCAGTTTGCTGTACTTTTTCATAATTATATTGTTTTTTATTCTTTCATTATTTCATTCTTACTCATCGCGCATCGCGTCGACAGGTTTGATGCTCATAGCGCGGGCGGCAGGTGCGAGGCCTGCAAGGACACCCATCGTGGCAATGACAACTGCCGCGAAGATAGCCGTCCAGAAGTTCACTTGGAAGTGGGTGTTGACAATACCGTCTTCAGTATTCGCCATCTCCAGCATCTGTAGGATCATCACACCAAAGAGGATACCACTCATACCTGCGACTAATGTCAGCACGATACTCTCTGAGATAATCTGCGAGAGAATCATCTTGGGTGTAGCACCGATGGCCCGACGGATACCAATCTCTGTGGTACGCTCGCGAACGGTCACCATCATGATGTTCGACACACCGATGGCACCTGCGAGCAATGTACCAAGACCCACGAGCCAGATGAGGAAGTTGACACCCTTGAAGACATTGTCGACCAACTGGAACATCAACTCGGTGTTAAACACAAAGGCACCCTGCTCGTCGGTAGGATCGACATAGTGTGCTCTGGCCACCGTCTCGCGGATACGGTCAGTGATATGGCTCATAACAACACCCTCACGACCAGTGGCTGCTATCAGGTCAACCTCGTTGCCACGATTAAACAAGCTCTGCATCAGGGTGATGGGTAGGGTGATCTTCTCCTCTGCGCGGCCATTGAAACTCAGGTTGCTGGAGGAATAGTCGACACCCACAACCTCGAAGTAAGTACTATCGACACGAATCTTCTTGCCACAAGGGTCGCCACCTTCCTTGAAGAGTTCTTTGTAGATCTTCTTACCGATGACGCAGACCTTACGGCCTTCGCGGATATCCATATCGTTGAGGTAACGGCCGTAGTATATCTTAGGTTCCATGACCTTTGCCATTTCCGGCAAAGTGCCCTGAATGCGTGGCGTGGTCTTCTGATCACCGTAGTAGGCCGTGTTACTGCCTCCCCAACGGGAAAAAATCATGGGGACGACGGCATTAAGCTCCGGCACGCGCTGGCGGAGTCTGTCGATATCCTTGTAGTCCATGCTCCACCAGCGGCCTTTTCTGAAGCCTTTGTAAGGTTTCGTCGTCTGGCTGGCGCCGATGATAACGGTATTCTGTGCAAAACCCTCGAAAGTCTTGTCGAGCTGCTCTCGCATGGCCTTACCGCCTCCCATCAGACCGATGAGCATGAACACGCCCCAGAATACACCGAAGCCGGTCAGGAATGAGCGCGCCTTATTACGTGTCAGCGTATCGAGAATTTCTCTGTATGTATCTATATCTAATCTCATAATATTGAGTAATCTGAGTAGTCTGAATATTCTGATTAGTCTGCGCGGAGCGCTTCGATTGGTCGGATGCGCGAGGCCTTATAGGCTGGGATGAGTCCTGCGATAGTGCCTGCGATGATCATCACCATCGTGGCCTCGAAACAGACATCGAGTCCGACAGTGGGATCGACGAAGAGCGTCAGTTGTACAACGCCCAAGTCGGTGACCTCGTGGCCCAGTGTGGCATCCATATATTCGTTGGCAAAGACGCCCAACAACATGCCGATGTATCCGAAGAACGTGGTGATGATAACACTCTCGATGATGATCAGCTTGAGGATGTTCCAAGGTCTCGCACCGATGGCTTTCCGGATGCCAAACTCGTGGGTACGCTCCTTCACAGTGATGAGCATGATGTTAGATACGCCCACGATACCAGAGAGCAGCGTAAACAGACCGACCACCCAAAGGAAGGTGTGGATAATGGAGATGGCCTGTTCCATCTGCATGCTCTGTGTATAGCCGTTCCAGATCCAGATACTACGCTCATCATCAGGATGGGCCTGATGATTGGCGTTCAAACGACGACGGTAGGTCTTTTCAAAGTCCTCGTTAGCCTTCTCTGTCGTCAGACCGTGGAAGGTAAACTCGATGTGTCCCAGATCATCGGTATTGGCACCATAGATGCTCTTAATGGTTGAATAGGCTGAGTAGGCACTGCTCTCACCATCGCCAGGATTCTTATAGATACCAACGACCTTAAAAGCGAAGTTGCCTACCTTGACGTACTTTCCGATGAGCATCTTGTAATCCTTTGGCTCCAGTTCCTTAGCCTGCTTATCGTTAAGCACGAGCACCTTGCGTTTCTGCTGCTGGTCAATTTCATTGATAAAACGACCGTAGAGCAGCTCCTGCTTAACAATCTTCGAGTGGATGGGGAACACACCGTTGATCTGCAAATTCATATAGTTCTCACCATTGGTGACAACGGCACTCGTATAGTAACAAGCGCCTACTTCATCAATGGTGGCCTTGAATTCCGAGTCGGTGGTGGTGAGGTCACGCTCATTCAGCCTGATATATCTTCCTTCGCTCAGACCGTTATAGGCCATCGAGGTCATGCTTCCGTAGGCCTCCATCGAGTTCGTCAGGAAGTCGCTATGCTGCTTCATGGTAGCGTTAATCAGGCCATTACCTGCTCCTAAGAGCACGATGATCATGAAGATGCCCCACGCTACAGCAAAGCCTGTGAGCGTTGTGCGGAGCTTGTTCCTCCGAGCCGTCGACCATATTTCACTAATTATATCACGCATATTGTCTAGTATTACTAGTCCGACTAGTCTGGCTAGTCTTATTTCATAATTCCTCCGCTGCCGAAGGGAGAGGCATCGTGACCGAGGTTCTCTTCAATCTGTCCGATGATGCCGTCCTTGATGTGTACTATCTTGTTCGTCTCATTCGCCACACCGCTTTCATGCGTCACCACCACGATGGTCATGCCATCCTCCTGGTTCAGCTGCTTGAGCAACTGCATCACCTCCACAGAGGTCTTCGAGTCCAAGGCGCCCGTAGGCTCATCGGCCAGGATGATCTGTGGCTTGGTGATGAGTGCTCTGGCAATTGCCACACGTGGCTTCTGTCCTCCCGACAGTTCGTTGGGGTAATGTTCTGCCCAATCGAGCAGACCCAGACGCTCCAGATACTCCAGAGCCATCTGATGGCGCTTCTTGCGACTTACACCCTGATAAAATAATGGCAACTCAACGTTTTCCACGGCGGTTTTGAAAGAGATGAGATTAAATGACTGGAAAATAAAACCTATCATCCGGTTGCGGTAGTCAGCCGCCTTACGCTCAGAGAGGTTCCAAATGGGTACGCCAGCCAACTCGTAGGTTCCTGAGTCGTAGTTATCAAGAATACCCAGGATGTTCAACAGGGTTGACTTGCCTGATCCTGAGGCACCCATGATACTCACGAACTCACCCTTCGCAATGTCGAGGTTGATGCCCTTCAACACATGCAGCGGCTGCGCACCGAAATAGGTCTTGTTAATGTCTTGTAAATGTATCATGAAAACAATCTTAATACCTTAAATTAACTTAGTTCTGTCTGTTAGACGCCACAAAAGTACGAAAAGTTGCACGATGCACCAAATATTTGGGATAATCTGTAGACATTTGTGACGAACGGACGGAAGTTAGGCGATTATTTAACATCCTGTAAGTTTTTATAGGCCTCAGCGACGTCATCGATTGTGATGTCGAGCAAGCGCATCTGGCGGAAGAGCTCAGGCAGACGCTCCTTCATAAACTCCTTCTTACGGGCCTTGAGGATTTGTTTCTTGGCACCAGGGGTGACGAAGTAGCCCAGACCACGCTTGTTGTAGATAATCTCCTCGCGCGCCAGCTGCTCATAAGCCTTGACAGCCGTATTGGTGTTCACTTCAAGCAGTACGCTATATTCACGGACCGACGGAATGCGATCGTCGTCCTGATACTTGCCAGCAAGTATCTCATCCATCAGGCGGTCGGCCATCTGGATATAGATGGGTTTATCGTTTGAGAATGTCATAATTAGTCCACTTATTAGAAATTAACTGAAAACCTTTGAAGATATGGAACGAAGCCCAGTAGTTGAAGATAGTAAACGACGTAAGCAAGAGAAGCTCCACAGAGGCCACAGAAGAATTAACCATGCAAACCACTGTTTCAAAATTGTTAAATCCCTCTCTACCATATTCATGATAATAGGAATGGTCGTATAAGCGCAGACCGTAATGTTCTGCCCACCCGTTCAGCCACATGATAAAAAACACCACGATACCCGATACCACAAAAGCATATTTACGGAGCAGCGTGCCACTAAACGTGAAGAGAGAGTGAATCCACACCAAGAAAGCAACAATCATAACACGCCGCACAATGAGGTATCCATTGGTGCACATATAGACTACTTTCATTTTACCATCGCTGGTAATGTAGGAGCCTAAGTGATTATTTGGTGTCAGGTTATGCAGCACCTGTGGAATGGCCGATAAATACCAATAATAGGTTTCTCCATTATGCCTCGTTGGAATCGTCGTATTCATCATTTCATTGGAATACCCACTGGCCCATAGCCAGAGCATTCGCAGCGAATCACCCACGACGATAGCCAGGAAGATGCAAGCAATGCTGATAACGGTGGTATAAGCCACCAGTGAGAGATACTTCTCGAGGTTGGTAGACGGCAGCATCAGGAAGGCCTCGCGCTTACGCTTTTCTTTGATGCTGGAAACGATGGAACTGATCAAAACGAACGAAGCTATCACCAAAAGCAGCGTACACAAGACAGAGAAAATCTCAAGCATATCTTTGGGAGTCTTAGCAGCACCCAATTTAAACAATAGCATCTCACCCAAGAATACTACCAGGGCAGCACCAATTGTCCACATCAGCAGCTTGCGGAAGTTCACGCTCACCACCCAACGGAGCGTCTTTCCAAATCTATTTATACTAAAACTATTCATATTGCGTATTTGTTTTTATTTCCTTTTCATTTTTATATTTCACGGCCTGAAATGTACGTTTCACGGCCTGAAATGTGTATTTCTCGCCCTGAAACACAAGTTTCTCGCCCTGAAACATAAAATTCCCTTCGCATGAAAATCTTTTTTAGAGGTTTACAAACTTACCAATCACCTGAGTCCTGCAGAAAAGTCTGTACGACAGCCAGAAGTTCAGCAAAATCCAGCTAATGTATATTACATTGCCCCAAACAAATGTCGGCGTGGAAGAATCTTTGCCATATTGAAGTGCTGAATGGTCAGGTGTCAGCCACAAAATCAATATGCCTATTAGAATGATTACCAGCATGCTCAGCACCCCGTTGAACTTACGCGAACGGAAGAACGTAGCACCAAGGGCGAAGATAGAATGAAACCAGATACCTAACACAATGGAAGCATACCAGAATTTGGAAGCATTTGGACTTGCATTTTCGCTCTCAAAAATCTTACTCCAAGTATCCGCCAGATTGGCAATCACAAACTGCCCGTAGTCATGACCCAGCACCCAGTGATACAGAAACTGCATCAGGTCGGCAGCGGAGATGGCTACCACATAGAGCGGTATCAGAATGATCCACGTAGCGTAGCGCATCAGGTATTTCTCGAAGTTCGAAGCTGGCAATATCATCAGCGACTGCATATCGTGCTTGCCTTCCATGCTATAAAACATAAACGACGGACCCATGATAAGTGTCACACCAAATACGCACACAATAGCCAAGCAACAAGTATTATATTGGGGATTTGGCACAGGATTGGTATTCACCATCTCCGTAAAGAACAGGAATATCAGCAACATAATCACCAGTATCTGCAGGAACGACTTTATGTAGTGTCGCTTGTCTTTTGTCAGCGACCATCGCACCAGCTTTCCGAACCTATGTATATTGAATTGAATCATACTCTTTATTCCTTTAATATCAAATTCAGTGTATTTGATTTGCAAATTCAGTGAATTTGGTCTTCAATTTCAGTGAATTTGATAAATAGTTATTAAATCCTTCCTTCATTAACAGCGTTGAACAACAACTCAAGATTCACCTGCGTCTCAGCACTACCCTCCTTACGAGGTGCGATGACCGCATTACCTTGCAGCGAAGGCTCGGCATAAAGTGCATCGGCCATATCATCTGGCGTACGATACTCGAAAGTGTACTTCTCCTGGATCTCAGCCACAGAGGCATTGAGCAACAACTTCTGCTGAGAGAGAATCAGGATATGATCCAGCAATGCCTCTACATCGTGTACCTGATGGGTGGAGATGATCAGTGTGCGGTCGCCACTCATATACTGCGCCACCACCTTGCGGAACTGACTCTTCGAGGGAATATCTAGACCATTGGTAGGCTCGTCCATCAGCATCACCTTCGTACCTGTAGCCAAAGCGAAGGCCATGAACACCTTCTTCTTCTGTCCCATCGAGAGGGCACCGAGATTCAGGTCAGTGGTCAGTTCAAAGTCCTTCAGACAAGCCTCGAGCACCTGTGTGCTGAACATGGGATAGAAAGGACGATTGATCTTCACATACTGATCAAGTGAAATCGACGGCAGGTCAAATTCCTCAGGCACGATGAAGATCTCCTGCAGCGTCTCAGGCTTGCGGAGTTTGGTTTCGATACCATCGAAACGTACAGATCCCTTCTTGGGACGAAGCAGACCGCTAATTAAATAAAGGAGTGTAGATTTGCCAGTACCGTTCTTTCCCAGCAGACCGTAGATGTTATCCTGTTTCAGCGTCAGGCTGAAATCATCAAATACCAGGTTCTTCTGACCTGCATACTTAAAACTGATGTTGTTTACCTCAATCATAATTCTGTTATATTTAGTTGATAAATGCTTCTTATTATTTGCTTTGAACACTTCTGTCATAGTGTACTACTTTAATAGTACACCGCAAAAGTAGTGCTTTTATTAATACACTCCAAACATTTCGCCAAAAAACTTTCATTTCTTAACACTATTTAGTACTTTCTCCTCGCGCGTACCGCATCTATTTTACACGCAGGCGCAAGTAGCAAGTACTAAGGTCCAGGTTTCGGAGAAGCGGATTACAGGCCTTAGCGTCTTCTCTGACAATCCAATTAAAACTTATTAACGCTTTTTGCTGAAAGATTTTGGAAGTCATGCGTTATAATAATAGAGTCACACCAAAAGGACAACATGATGAAACAGAAATTAATGATATTAATGGTGCTGGTCGCGGGACTCGCTGCCTGTACAGAAGATGACGGTGATACTTATAACGCTGATATAAATTATAATGCAATCACGCCAATCCTTGAGGGTGAATTTGAGGGTGTATGGGTCGTTGACCAGCAGGAGGTTGATACAGCCAGGCTGACGGTGACCGATAGTACTTTCCAATTCAGATTGCCAGAAGCATATCTTTTAGAAAACGCAAACTATGTTTATGAATATGCTCCATTGGGTGAACGATGCGATTGTCCTCATAAACTTGTGGGGTTTTCGGATAATATTGCCTATTATGATTTCGTCTTCTACCATCAGGCATGGCCTGGTGTGGCAATCTATGACATAAACACTGGTCTGTGGACGCTTAAAATAACCCTTGAGAGCAATGAGGCACCCGTCATCCTAATCTATATAGCCAAAAGGAAAATCTGAGAGAGACCAGTGGAGACAGAACGACAACTGTTGGATGCAATTCATGGTGGAGAACGGGAGGCACAGCGTCGCCTTTACGACCGCTATTCGGGATATGCGATGGCCATCGGCCTGAGGTATATCCCTGATAGCGACAAGGTGCGTGATGTGCTGCAAGACAGTTTCGTAAAAATCCTAACGAGCATTGGGAATTTCGACTATCGGGGTGAGGGCTCTTTGAAGTCTTGGGTGGCCCGGATTGTTGCAAACAAATCCCTCGACTATGTGAGACAGCATGAGCATGTGCAGTTTACCAACGAGGTGCCTGATAATGCTGACGACGAGGAGGAACCAGATGTGGGGAATGTTCCGCCCGACATATTGGATAGTATGATCGGGCAGTTACCAACGGGCTACAGGGTGGTGCTCAATCTCTTTGTCTTCGAACAACTCTCCCACAGGGAAATCGCCCAACGGCTCGGTATCAGTGAGAGAGCATCAGCCACACATTTCTTTCGGGCTAAGAAGCTGCTTCAGAAAATGATTGGAGATTATTACAAACAACATGGGATATGAACAAGGACAAATGGACTCAACAACTGCGTGACAAGCTGGCAGAGCGTGAAGTGGCTGCTCCAGACGACTTGTGGGCAGACATCGAGGCAGCTTTACCAAAGGTTCCTGTTGAGAAGGGCAAACGTCGCCCCTTGCTCATTCCCTTGCGACGTTGGGCTATCGCTGCATCCTTAGCTACCTTGGTAGCTGGTGGCGGTTTTCTTTGGTGGAAGGCCAATCAGTCAGATCATGACGGGCAGGAATTGGCAGAAACGACCACCATCATCCCTTCACAGATTCTAGAAAAACTTCAGCCTGATCCAGAAGAGCCGCAGACTTCAGTAAAACTCCAGACCTTTGAGGAGTCTCTTCCATCTGAAAAGCCTGCGCCATCAGAAACACTTCTTCCATATTCTGAGGAAACTCTGATACAACCTGATGAATTTCTGGCACAGCAGGAACCTCCACATGAACAGACAACCCTACCTGATTCAGAAGCGGTTAATCCTACAGAGGAGGCCAAAGAGGAGAGATCTGCAGACGAGACCATTCGGCAGTTAGAGACACAGATTGCCATGCTGACGCCAAAGACCGGGAATAAAGCCATTGTCAGCCTTTATGCCGCCAACGGCGTGAGCGACTATCAAGGAGCCAACGGCGTGAGGATGAGCGATGAATTAGCCGAACGCTATGATGTCAGTCAGTATATGCCTGTCAACGGATCACGTAATCGGGCTGCTAATCCCATTTATCTGGTTGGTTACGAAGAAAGGCAGAAACACTATCAGCCTGTATCTTTTGGCCTGTCAGTTGGTTATCCGTTATCATCGCAGTTTTCACTCTCCACAGGTCTGGTTTATACTCGTCTGCGTTCTGACTTTACTTATATGATGAACGATGTGTCTATCTTGCGCCAACAGACCCTTCATTATCTGGGCATACCGCTTAATGCACAATATCATCTATGGCATAGTGGCAGTCTGAATGTCTATCTTTCGGCTGGGGCAGAGGCAGATTACAATATCAAGGTCAAAACGGTTTCCAAGGGGATTGAGCAGCAGACGGATCGTGACCGTTGGCAGTTCTCCATGCAAGGTGCTGTTGGCATACAATATGACGTGTTGCCTCAGCTGGGACTCTATATTGAGCCTGGGGTGAAGTATTATTTTGACAATGGAAGCAACGTGCGTAATTTCTTCAAGGACAAGCCCCTAAATCTCAATCTGCAGGTAGGCTTGCGTCTAAACATTACAAGATAGGAATTATAATTCGAATAAATATGAAGTTATTGAAATCTTATAAACTGATATACATCTTTGCCATTGTGCTGTTAACACAGGCAAATTGCTGTGAAGGCGACTTTGACACAGAGCCTAAGTATCCCAAGAATGCCAAAGGCCGTCCTGAATATGAATGGCTGGTCACAGTGAGTGCAGAGCAATTCAACAAAGATGCCGTCGGCAGTGGATGGAAATGGAAATCAACTGAAAGAATCACAGAGAATGGGGAAACAGAAGCCTTTGTTTTCGTAGGTAATGGCTATCCCTTGGAATACTATTTCACACCTGATTCTGTTTGGATATTCAGATATTATCAGGATCGGAATATTCGCCGATGCAGCTCGCTTGTCTATGATGAGACGGAAAACCTGGTAGTAAGTCCATTGATAGAATACATGCAGATATGCAGGCTGGACTCTTCTTGGATGATGACAATAGAACAAGCCGGAGACATGGGCTATTTCGTGAACTATTATGATCGGATGTTGCCATTCGAATTGAATGCCCGGATGTTGGGCTTTGAACCTGTAACAGAATGAGGCAGCGTATCAGCATACTGATGGTGGTCTGCCTCTTCTTTTTGGCAAAAGGAATGGCGCAGCGTGATTCACTGGCTTATCACCTGACTCCCTTCGTGAAGGGAGGAATAACTGCTGGCTTGTTCGAAGGAGAAGTAGGTAACAACAATTCTGTCGGACGCACGGGCTTTCACATTGATATCGGTCTTCAAGTACCTTTCCAACGAGGAAGCCAATATCAGTGTTGTCTTATACCATCGCTTCGCTTTATCACGAAGGGAGACACTTGGGACATGGGGGAAAGTGGCAGGGCATCCCTTAACATGCAATATATTGAGATGCCTGTCGACTTTGCCTATCGTGCTGTGATGAAGAAGAGCTGTTTGTTAGTAGGGGTAGGCGTCTACCTTGCCTATGGCATCGGAGGCCGGATGACGGGCAGCGACGGGCTCTACATCTATCATGGCTATCGTCTGAAAAACCAGCCTGCAGCCTTCGGGTCAGAGATAGGTATCCCTCGCTGGGACTGGGGTTTTAATTGGATGACAGATTATCAGATAAGACATTTCAGTCTCTCTGCTGACATAGATTTTGGCCTTGTCAGAGTAGCACCTGGCAGACTTGATGGTAATAACCAATCTAAGACTGTGGCTATTTCCCTTGGTATCGGCTATATATTCTAGAATTCCGTCACTCTTTCTTTTTGGGTGTGGTACAGAGATTGACAAGGTAGATAATGCTCATATAGGGGATGCCTGTGTTCGTTTCCAATCCGATTTCACAAGTACGACTATTGGAGTAGCCTACTTCAATATGATTGGCTTCGATTTGTGGACGGAGCTTGCGCAGACCATACTTGTTGAGTTCTGGGAAAGTAAAGCCCCTGTCGCCAGCGAAGCCACAGCAACCCACGCCCTCAGGCAGGAACACATTCGTAGAACACAGTTTAGCCAAAGCAATCATATCCTTGTCGACACCCATCTGACGCGTAGAGCAAGTCAGGTGGAGGGCAATATGCTTGTCAGTAGGATGGAAGTCGAGACGGTCTTTGAGATAAGTCATAATAAACTCGGCAGGTTCGTAGAGCTTCATCTTATGCATAACCTTACGCATACGATGCAGACAGGGACTCTGGGCGCAGAGCACAGGATACTTACCCTGCTCGGAGGCTTTCCATAGAGCGGCCTCCAATTCAGCACTCTTGCGGTCGGCTATATCGAGCATACCCTTTGACTCCCAGATTTGTCCGCAGCACATCTTTTCCATACCCTCTGGGAAGATGACCTCGTAACCGGCCTTCACCATCAGCTGGATTACCTCATCGACGAGGTCGTGCTTCATCTTACTCTCCTTCGACTGTCCCATTGTCTGGTTAATACAGCTGGGGAAATAAACGACTTTGAGGTCTGAAGTCTGAGGGCTGACATCTGAAGGATGGGGAATGGACTTCTCGATGATAAACTGCGTGAGGTCGGATTTCTTGGGCTGACGCTTCTTCTTCGGCATTGCCGTCGTCCAAAGCGGCATACCCATCTTGTTCATCGTACGACAGACATTCGTCATCAACGTGGGGCCTAAAGTAACATGAGCCGCATGAGCCACATCGAGCACTACACGCAGGCCAGACTTGATGCCTGCCATGTGGTTAGCCGCAAACTCACCCACCTGATAGCCCAATTTCGAATTGTTCATATCCAACTGGCGAATCAGGTGTGTCAGTTCGCCGGTATTGATCTTCATGGGACACGAAGTAGAGCAAAGTCCATCAGTTGCACAAGTCTGGTCACCATAGTATTTATATTGCTTGCGTAAGGTAGCAGCACGCTGAGGATCTGCACCAGTGGCCTCCAACTCACGGATTTCACGCTGTACAGCGATACGCATACGACTCGACAACGTCAGTCCGCATGACATACAATTCACCTCACAGAAGCCACACTCGATACACTTGTTGGCACGCTTCACCTGTTCGATGGTTTCTTTGGCGGTTGAGAGTTCGGGATCCATCAGATAATGTCCGCCATCAGGAACACTGTCGAAGTCATAGTCGAGCACAGGCAGAGGCTTCAGACACTTGATGAAGCACTCTGGATCGTCGTTGAAAATGACACCTTGGTTCAGCAAACCCTCAGGATCGAAGATAGCCTTCAGTTCCTTCATCGTCTCATATGCTTTTTCACGCCACTCATATTTTACGAAGGGAGCCATATTCCGGCCTGTACCATGTTCCGCCTTCAGCGAACCGTCATATTCTTCAACAACCAGCTTGGCCACATCGCGCATCATCTCTGCATAGCGATCCACCTCAGCTTTTTCAGCGAAGCTCTGGTTCAGGATGAAATGATAGTTACCCTCGAAAGCATGACCATAAATACAGGCATCGTCATAACCATGATCAGCAATCAGTTTCTGCAGTTTCACTGTTGCCTCAGGCAAACTCTCGATGGGGAAAGCCACATCCTCGATAAGACACGAAGTGCCGATAGGACGTGTACCACCTACACTAGGGAAGATACCTGAGCGGATGGCCCAATATTTACCATAGACAGCCGGATCTTCCGTAAACTCGGCAGGGATATAGAGGCGGAACTGTCCTAAGCATTCCTTGATTTTCTCTATCTTTTCGAGGAGTTGCTCATGTGTGACACCTTTCGTCTCTGTGAGAATGGCCGTCAGATTATGATAGTCGCCAGGCTCCACGCCTTCGATCTTGCCCGCATCCACATCCCGCTTGTATTGTAAGAAGACAGGATCATCTACAGAATTAAGCGACATGTAGTCAAGCATCTCAGCACTCTTCACCATCAGGTTCTCAGCACTCATCTTCAAGTCTTCATCTCCGGCCTTCAGTTTCTTCATGGCCACCACAGCCTCACAGCTCTCCTTCATGGTGAGGAAATAGACCATCGCAGAAGCCTTGTACTTGTAATCATAGAGTGTCTTCATCGTCACCTCAGAGAGGAAGGCGAGTGTTCCCTCAGAACCCACCATAGAGTGGGCGATGATGTCGAAGGGATCATCGTAGGCGATGAGTGGACGCAGGTTGAGACCAGTTACATTCTTTATACTATATTTTTTTTGAATGCGAGCGGCAAGTTCCTCATCGGCTCTCACTTTGTCACGAAGTGCCTCGATCTTGGCTAAGAATTCCGGATGACTTTTGCGGAAGGCCTCACGACTCTCTTCGTTGCCTGTATCAAGCACAGTACCATCGGTAAGAATGATTCTTGCAGAAATCATCATACGATCACTATTGGCATGCACACCGCAATTCATTCCCGAAGCGTTATTGATTACAATACCACCCACCATCGCACTTCCTATTGAGGCAGGATCAGGTGGGAACACACGACCATAAGGTTTCAGGATCTCATTGACACGAGCTCCTATTATACCAGGCTGTAAACGAATCGTATCCTGATTCTCACCAATCTCGTATTTCTCCCAGTGCTTACCTGCCACAATGAGAACAGAATCTGTACAACTCTGTCCGCTAAGCGATGTGCCGGCTGCACGGAAAGTGAATGGCAGCTTGTATTTCTGACAAGCCTTGACGATTTTCGAGATTTCCTCCTCGCCATCGCTGCGGATGACAACTTTCGGAATCTGACGATAGAAACTGGCATCGGTACCCCAACCTAAGGTACGGAGCTCATCGGTATAAATACGGTCAGACGGGATAAACTGTCTGAGGTCGGAAAGAAAACTGTTCAGCATAGGGCGTTATTGGTTTTTAATTACGTATATTACTTTGGGGCAAAGATACAAAAAAATAGTGAATAATGAATGGTAAATAGTGGATAGTTTTCCGTAGTTTTTGTTTTTTTCACTAAAATAATATGGATAACTCACAAAAAAGTCGTATATTTGTCGGCAAATCTTATATAATATTCATTAATAACTAAAACCCTATGACAGCATTAGTATCTGTTATCCCCATTCTATTGCTCATTATCCTGATGATGGGCTTTAAGGTCTCTGGCTACAAGAGTGCAATGATCACCCTTGTCGTAACAATCCTCTTGGCCCTGTTTGCCGTACCGGCAATGGGTATCATCCCTGAAAAATATTCTGGTCTCTCCATTTATGGTATTACCCTATGGTCGGTGGTGGAAGGATTCCTCAAAGCGTGCTTCCCTATTATCCTTATTATAATCTGTGCCATTTTCAGTTACAATATCCTTTGCGAGACGAAAGAGATTGAAACCATCAAGACACAGTTTATTCAGATGACCTCCGACAAGGGGTTGTTGGTGCTGTTGCTGACTTGGGGTCTGGGAGGTGTGCTCGAAGGAATGGCCGGCTTTGGAACAGCTGTGGCCATCCCTGCTGCCATCCTTATCGGACTGGGCTTTAAACCGATGTTCTCCGCCGTCATCTGTCTGGTAGCCAATACGGTAGCTGTAGGTTTCGGTGCTGTGGGTTTGCCAGCTACAACGCTTGCTAATCAGGTGGCCGCCAGTGGTGTGGCAACACCTGAGGAACTCTGTGAGGTGGCTACGTTCATTATCCTGCAACTCTCGCTGATGTTCTTCATCACCCCGTTCCTGATTCTGATGATGACAGATCGCACGAAGATTGTGAAGAATATCACCATCGCCCTCTTTGTGGGAACATTCTCTATCATCGTGCAGTTCTGCTGTGCTCATTTCATCGGTCCGGAGACACCTGCCATCCTCGGCTCTGTGGCAGCTATCATCGCCATGCTGATTTATAACAAGCTGTTTATCCACGACGAGAATCCTGCCGATGAGGTACAGGTTGAAAAGAAAAAGTTCGGCACTACGAAGACCCTTAAGGCTTGGAGTGTCTACGGCCTCATCATTTTCTTCATCCTCATTAGTAGCAAGATCGTGCCTCCCATCAACGAGTTGTTGAACCAAACCTTGGTAACAAAATTCGACCTGCCCGTCATTGGCAACACCTTTAAGTTCGGCTGGCTCTCCAACGCTGGTCTGATGATTTTCCTGGGAGCCGTCATCGGTGGTCTGATTCAGGGAATGAGTTTCGGTAAACTGATGAAACTATTGGCCAAGACCACAATCAATCTGCAGAAGACCGTTGTCACCATCTGTTGTCTGGTAGCAATGGCCATGCTGATGAACAATACGGGTATGACCAACGATATCGCCAAAGGACTTGTCTTGCTGACAGGCGCAGCCTTCCCATTCTTTGCACCGCTGATTGGTTCTATCGGAACCTTCGTAACGGGTAGTGCTACCAATGCCAACATCCTCTTTGGTAAACTACAAGCCACCGCTGCCAGCGACCTCGGACTGGTGAATCAGAGCACATTCTTTGGCGTGAGCGGAAATGAGACCAATTGGCTCGCTGCTGCAAACTGTGCGGGCTCTGAGGGTGGTAAGCTACTCTCACCACAGTCTATAGCGATTGCTACAGCCGCCTGCGATATGGAGGGGCAGGACGGAGATATCATGCGCAAGACGATGCCGTTTGCCATCTTCTGGATATTAATGAATGGACTGATGGTGTTCCTCGGACTCCACGTCTTCTAATACAAGAATCCCCAGCCAAGCGGTTGGGGATTCTTCTTTTTATTTATCGGGTGTCTGCACCCCACATCATTTTCTCACGGAGGGAATCGAAATAACGATGGTCACTCCGTTTCACCACCTTGATATCATAGGGTGCACGACGCAGTGTGATTTTCGTGCCCTCAGCACATTTCTCCGAACGGCCATCGATAGCCACCAGGAAATTATGACTGCGACTCTCCACTTCAAGGTCGATAACAGCAGAGTCAGGCAGCACAAAAGGACGTACATTCAACGAGTGTGGTGCAACGGCCGTCATAGAGAAAACCTTGGTGCCAGGCACGATAATAGGACCGCCATTGGAAAGCGAATAAGCCGTAGAACCCGTAGGAGTAGAAATCACCAAACCGTCGGCCTGATAGGTATGCAGATATTGACCATTGACACAGGTACGTATGCTGATCATCGAAGCCGTATCACGTTTCAGGATGGCCACATCGTTGAGGGCACAGTGATAAGTTCCAAGAGACACACCATTCGTTTCCACCTGTATCAAGGCTCGTGACTCAAGAAAAAAATCATCACGATAGAGGGCATCGAGCGTGGCTTCAAACTGATCAGGACTGATATCTGCCAAGAAGCCCAGACGTCCCATATTGACACCCAGAATGGGAATGCTCTTTGCACCTACCCTACTCGCGGCCTTGAGGAAAGTACCGTCACCCCCCATTGAAATAACGAAGTCAGCCTCGAAATCATCATCAGTAAACAGTTTTGTGGCCTTGATATCGAGACGCTGGTTGTCTTTCAGGAAATAATAGTACTCCATATCGACATAGAGCTCTGCCTCATGTTGGCTGATGCTGGAAAGCACCTGCTGGATGCTGGCCGATTTCTTACCCTGATAGATATTGCCAAAAAGGGCGAATCTGAGTTTGCTATGTTCCATATTGACTCGTTTTGGGGGCAAAGTTACGAAATAATTGTGAATTCTTTGCAAGCAAAACGAATAAAATTGGAGCGGTGCATTGTGCTTTGTATTTTTTTTCGTATATTTGCGGTCAGAAACCCAAACAAAAGAAAAAATATGGCAAAAGTTTATGTATTCTTAGCAGACGGCTTCGAGGATGTCGAGGCGCTGATTCCCATCGATGTGCTGCGTCGTGGTGGTGTGGATGTTGTAACAGTGAGTACTACGGAGTTCCCACTCGTAGAGTCGGCTCATGGTGTGAATATCGAGGCAGATATCCAGTTTGAACAGAGTGATTACTCTGATGCCGACTTGATCATGCTGCCCGGAGGTATGCCTGGCGCTAGCAACCTTTTCGAGCATGAGGGCGTATGTAAGGTGGTCATGAACCAGTTTGCAGCTGGCAAAAAGGTTGCTGCCATCTGTGCTGCGCCTGCAGTGGTACTGGCTCAGCTTGGTGTGCTCGATGGCAAGAAAGCTACATGTTACCCAGGCTTTGAGAAAGCATTGGAAGAAACAGGTGCAACCTATACGGGCGACCTTGTCACTGTCGATGGTAACATCACCACAGGCGAAGGACCTGCTGCTGCCTTCCCTTACGCCTACGAACTGCTCACCCAGCTCGTTGACAAGAACACCTCTGACCAGATCGCAGAGGGCATGCGCTTTAAGCACTTGATGGCCTGATGGATTACATCATCATAGTGGCAGGCGGGAAGGGCCTGCGCATGGGGAGTGATATTCCGAAGCAGTTCTTGCCGATAGGTGGAAAGCCGGTCTTGGTGCGCACAATCGAACGGTTCCGTGAGTACTCGGATGAATTGCAGATTATTCTCGTGTTGCCTGAAGCTCAGCAGGATTATTGGCGACAACTCTGCAAACAATATCACTTTCAAGTGCAGTATCAA
Organism: Prevotella sp.; assembly: GCA_017650905.1. Classification (GTDB taxonomy): domain Bacteria; phylum Bacteroidota; class Bacteroidia; order Bacteroidales; family Bacteroidaceae; genus Prevotella. The sequence goes on from JAGCDZ010000070.1 coordinate 27,688, forward strand.
TTGGCGAATGGTGGAGAGACGCGTTTCCATTCTGTACAGAACGGTCTTGCACTGATTCCTGACGATGCACAAGGGGTGGTAGGTGTGCATGATGGTGTGCGCCCCTTCCCCAGCATCAACGTCATCAGTGACTGCTATGAGACAGCCCGCACTGCAAAGGCCGTCATCCCTGTGATTCCCGTTGTAGAAACGGTGCGAAAGCTTGACCTCACAAAGTGTCAGACACTCTGTGAGGTTGAATCCATCACCGTTCCCCGTGGCGACTACCGCCTCGTGCAGACACCGCAGACCTTTGATATTCAATTGCTGAAGGCTGCAAACCGCCAATCCTATAACGACGGCTTTACCGACGATGCCTCTGTGGTAGAGAGCTACGGTCATGCCATTACACTCGTTGAAGGCAATCGTGAGAACATCAAGATTACAACTCCATACGATATGCTCGTAGCGGAGGCACTTATCGACAAATACTCGGCTCTTAATAAAGAATAAACGTTACTTATTTCTCATTAAGTGGATCTTCTCAATCAGGACATCAAATACTTGCCAGGTGTAGGACCTAACCGCAAGAAGATGCTGAGCAATGAGCTTGGTATCGAGACCTATGGTGACCTGCTCGAGTACTATCCTTATAAATATGTGGACCGCTCGAAGGTCTATAAGATTCACGAACTGACGGGCGAGATGCCTTATGTGCAGGTCGTAGGCCATATCCTCAGTTTCGAGACCTTCCCTATGGGTCCTCGTAAGGAACGCGTTGTGGCCCATTTCACCGATGGTACAGCCATTGCCGACCTCACGTGGTTTAATGGTGGCAAATACGCCAAACAGACTTACAGAATCGGCACCGAGTATCTGGTATTCGGAAAGCCCACCGTTTTCAACAACCGCATCAACTTCACCCATCCCGACCTCGACGATGCTTCGAAAGTAGACCTCTCGACGATGGGATTGCAACCCTATTACAACACTTCGGAGAAGATGAAGAAGAGTGGTCTGAACTCACGTGCCATTGAACGATTGACGAAGACGCTCGTCGAAAAGCTACCAACCTTGCCTGAGACACTACCCGACTTCCTCATTGCTGAGCGCCATCTGATGGGACGTGACGAGGCCTTACGCACTGTTCACTATCCGCAGAACGCCAAAGACCTGGAACGTGCAAGGGTGCGACTGAAGTTTGAGGAGCTCTTCTATATCCAACTGAATATCCTCAGATATGCCAGCGACCAGAGAAGGAAATATCGGGGCTATGTTTTTTCACAAGTAGGTGAGGTCTTTAATTCCTTCTATCGTAATCATTTACCCTTCCCTCTGACGGAGGCACAGAAAAGAGTCATCCGGGAAATAAGGGTTGATGTAGGATCCGGAAGACAGATGAACCGTCTGCTGCAAGGCGATGTGGGCTCCGGTAAAACCCTCGTAGCCCTCATGTCAATGCTCATCGCCATCGACAATGGTTATCAGGCCTGTATCATGGCACCTACGGAAATCCTTGCTGAGCAGCACTTAGTCACTATCATGGAATTCCTGAAGGGCATGGATCTGCGCGTTGCCCTGTTGACGGGCATCGTGAAAGGCAAGCGTCGCGAGGAGGTGCTCGAAGGCCTGATGGACGGTACCATCCATATCCTCGTTGGCACCCATGCCGTTATTGAGGATACTGTACAGTTTGCACGTCTCGGTTTTGTCGTCGTCGATGAGCAACATCGCTTTGGTGTGGCTCAGCGCGCAAAACTGTGGAGCAAGAGCACCAATCCCCCACATGTCTTGGTGATGACAGCTACCCCGATACCACGCACCCTCGCCATGACGCTTTATGGCGATCTTGACGTCAGCATCATCGACCAATTGCCACCAGGTCGAAAACCCGTGAGAACCACGCACGTCTTTGACACCCGTATGACTTCACTCTACGATGGTATCCGTCAGCAGATCCATGAAGGTCGCCAGGTGTATATAGTTTTCCCCCTTATTGAAGAGAGCGAAAAATCAGACCTGAAAAATCTTGAAGATGGATTCGAAGTCTTAAAACAAGCCTTCCCGGAATTCCGTCTGAGTAAAGTTCATGGCAAGATGAAGCCAAAGGATAAAGAGGAGGAGATGCAGAAATTCGTGAGGGGTGAGACACAGATCCTCGTTGCCACCACCGTCATTGAAGTGGGCGTCAACGTACCCAATGCCTCTGTGATGGTGATTCTTGAAGCCCAGCGTTTCGGCCTTTCACAGTTGCATCAGCTCAGAGGACGTGTGGGACGCGGTGCCGACCAAAGTTTCTGTATCCTCGTCACTCCCTATAAACTCAGTGAGGACACCCGCAAGCGCATTGATATTATGTGTGACACCAATGACGGTTTCCGCATCGCTGAGGCCGATCTGAAACTACGCGGACCTGGTGACTTGGAAGGTACCCAACAGAGCGGTATGGCCTTCGATTTGAAAATTGCAGACATCGCCCGTGATGGACAACTCGTACAGATGGCCCGCGAGACCGCCCAACCTATTATTGAAGAAGACCCTACCTGCACCTCAGACAAATACGCCATCCTGTGGCGCAGACTCAAGGAATTGCGTAAGACAAATATCAATTGGGCTGCTATCTCGTAAGTCATTAAGTGTTAAAACATTCCAAAACTTTGTTAACGTACACACATATCTTTGGGGTTTTCGAAAAGTTTTTTGTACCTTTGCACCGTATTTTTTGCGTTAAGCAATCAAAACCGAACTAAAGAATGAAATTGAAAAATCTGAAGATTACATTTATATTAGCACTGATGTCGTTTGTAGCCGTTCCCATGAACGGTCAGGATTTGTTGGCACGTCAGGCTCCCGTAGATAAGAAAATGAAGAAAGTTGATTCCGTAGCACTCCACCAGTTAATCTATCAGGAGATGCTTGAAAATCCCGCTGCCGATTTGTATGACGAGTGGGATACGGAAATGACCCACTATCATAATGCAGAGACCACATTGCCCGAAACAGCTACCATTGACTTGCGTGGTTTCTGTATGCCGACTCCAAGCCGAGTGATTACCTCAAATTTCGGTGCCCGTTGGGGACGCCAGCATAAAGGACTCGACATCAAGGTGTATGTCGGTGATACCATCCGTGCCGCTTTCTCTGGCAAGGTACGCATCGTGAAATATGAGGCTAAAGGCTATGGTAAATATGTCGTCATCCGTCACTATAACGGACTGGAGACCTATTATGCCCACATGTCGAAGCAGTTGGTCAAGGAGGATCAGGAAGTAAAGGCTGGCGATCCTATCGGTTTAGGAGGTAACACAGGCCGTAGTACTGGTTCACACCTGCACTTTGAAACCCGTCTTTGTGGTGTAGCCCTGAACCCCGCCTTGCTGTTTGATTTTCGTGCACAGGACGTGACAGGCGACTTCTACACCTACAACCGTAAGAAATACGCTTCTGAGTCAGCACAGGCCAACCGTCTGCGTGGTGCCAATGCCAGCACTCACAACAGTCGCTTCGATACCGATGATGACGATGATGACTCCGAGATGGCCATCGCAGCCCCCGAGGCTTCCTTCGCACCAGAGGTACATTTCCACAAGGTGAAGAAGGGTGAAACCTTACAGGCCATCGCACGCAAGCGAGGCATGACGGTGGATGCCCTATGTAAACTAAACCATATCGGCAAGAACATCCGACTGATGCCGGGACAGATTCTGAAATACAACTAAATCAATATAAGGCTCCCGAAGAGGGGGCCTTTTTTGCAGAACTTAAAACTTTAAAATATGCTCGACAAAGAAAGAGGGCTTTATATCGCCCATTGCGCTAACGGCGCACTCAGCATTACAGGTAAGATGGCAAACCGTCACGGACTCATTGCGGGAGCCACAGGTACAGGAAAGACCGTCACCCTTCAGGTGATGGCTGAAACTTTCTGCCAGGCAGGTGTGCCCTGTTTCATGGCCGACATGAAAGGTGACCTCTCTGGTATCTCCCAAGTGGGCCGTCTGAGTGGCTTCATCGAGAAACGCCTGCCAGAGTTCGGCATAGATAACCCAGAATTCCAGGCCTGCCCCGTAAGATTCTATGATGTGTATGGCGAACAGGGTCACCCCATGCGCGCCACAGTATCGCAGATGGGACCATTGCTGCTCGCCCGTATTCTGCAGCTGAACGAGACACAAGCCGGTATCCTCAATATCCTGTTCCGCATCGCCGACGAGCGAGGATTGTTGCTCGACGATTTGAAAGACCTCCGTTCGATGCTCAACTGGATGGGAGAGCATTCCAAAGAGATCACGCTGAAATACGGTACCGTGACCGCTGTCAGCATCGGCGCCATCCAGCGTGCGATACTGCAGCTTGAGAATCAGGGAGCCGAAAAATTCTTCGGACTTCCTTCCTTCGATATCCAGGATCTTCTTTCGGTTGAAGGCGGCAAGGGTGTGATGAGCGTGCTCGCAGCCGACAAACTGATGATGCAGCCCAAGCTCTACTCTACTTTCTTGCTCTGGCTTCTCTCCGAACTTTACTCCACCCTCCCCGAGGTCGGCGACCTACCATTTCCGAAACTTGTATTCTTCTTCGACGAGGCCCACATGCTTTTCACCGATACCAGCAAGGCCCTGCTCGATAAGATCGAACAGGTCATCCGTCTGGTGCGCTCCAAGGGTGTGGGTATCTACTTCATCACCCAGAGTCCGACGGATATCCCCGAGAATATCCTGGGTCAGTTAGGCAACCGTGTGCAGCATGCCCTCCGCGCCTATACCCCGAAAGACCAAAAGGCTGTGAAAACCGCAGCCGACACCTTCCGCGCCAATCCAGAGTTCAAGACCGACGAGGCCATCATGAACCTCGAGACGGGTGAGGCCCTCGTGAGTTTCCTCGACGAGAAGGGTGCCCCCAACATCGTGGAGCGCGCAAAGGTACTATTCCCCTTGTCACAGATCGGTGCCATCACCGAAGGCCAACGCTACGACATCATCCATCAGAGCCGCATCTTCGGCAAATACGACACACCTGTGGAGCGCGAGAGTGCGTTCGAGGTGCTGATGGCTGAATCCGAGAGAGCATTAGCCGAAACAGAGAAAGAAAAGGAGATTGCCATTCCGAAGCCAGAAAAGGAAGCCAAGACTGAAAAGAAAAAGCCAGGTATGATGAGCAAGGTTTGGAAAGCTGTCATCACCGCCGTCACCTCGACGTTAGCCACCATTCTCGGCACCTATGTCAGCGACAAGGTAACGGGCAAAAAAACTAAGTCGAAGACCTCCGCTACAGGTCGCGTGGTAAAGAATGCCACCAGTGCAGCTACGCGTTCCATCACGAAGGAACTGACGCGCGACATCCTGGGCAATCTTGTTAAATAAGGAGAGTTCTTTTTAAAGAAGGTAGGCCATCGGGCTATTATCCAGATACTCCCACATACGTTCACGCATGTTGAACATATATTTAAGGTGATAGAAATTGTCTATCTTCCACTGACCATCCTCATACACCAGCTCAATACGGGCTGGTGTATATGTTTCTGCCTCATAGACAGTAAAGTCAACCTGAGCCCGCTTCTCATCTGCAGTGAATACGCAGTTCCGGACCTCAAATTCCTCAAAGTTGACGAGATTGGTGTCATGCGACATTGTCCAATGGTTCACTTCAAAGAACAATGTATTTGTGAGATACTCCTGACGACGAACAGCCATCAGCAACTGGTTCCACGATTTAGAACAGAAAGCCTTATCGAGCAGGTCATTGTCAGTAGAGCCTCCCAAATAGGTACACTCCTTCTTGATAATCGAATAGATGGTCTTTACCTGCTCAAGCACCACACCACGCTCAATCATTGCCGATACCTCAGAACTCAATGTATCTGAAACCAGAGTAGTGTCCGCCTTGAGAAATTGGATAGAATCACAACAATCCGGTGCCCCTTTTGAAGAGCCCTGACAACTAACTGACATAATGGATGTAACTACGAGTAATCCTGATAACAATGCTTTGACCAAATGCTTCACCAAATAATTACTTTTATGATCTGACTAATTCGGCTGCAAAGGTACACATAAAATTAAAATCTAACAAACAATTCACTATTTTTTTTCGTTTTCAGTTTCAAATTGACAAACCGAGTAGATAAAACGCCTCTGAGGGTCAATATACGTCTCAAAACAAAGTCCTTTCTGGCACAACACCTGCTTCATTTCATTACTGATGCCCGTGCCTGTCAGTTTCAGCGCCGCCTCCTTCATGGTCCACAGACGGATAAAGGCCACAGCCCGGTCCTCAGCCGATTCTATCTGACACACTTCATCGTCGTTCATCGTATAGCGCACCAAGCTGTCATTATACGAACGAACCGACTCCACATCCACGCCCACCATCTGGTCACTCACAGCACAGATGGCCGCCTCTTTGCAATGGCTGAGATTAAAGCATATCTCAGGATGTCCGACGATTGAAGGTTTGCCGTGCTCATTATATTCGAAGATAGGATTCTCTTTGATGCCGTACACTTCGTTTAAACCCCGTTTCAGCAACTGATAAGCAAGGACACAGAGCCGCCTCCCAAGTTCATGTTTAAACTTGAGAGCCTGCTCATGTCGTTGCTCTGAAACCTCATCGAGGGCAGCGGCAAGATCAAAGTCCCAGATATCCTCACTCAAGAAAATGTGCATTGCCTCTGATTTTTCGTGCAAAAATACAAAAAAACAGTCAAATAATTGCATTTATCAGATATTTTATATATATTTGCAGCATAAATCATATTATCTTTTATACTTACAAACTTTTAAAACCAACAGATTATGGATTACAAGATTATTGACATCGAAGGTGTAGGCGACGTTTATGCTGAGAAGCTGGTTGCCGCTGGTATCAACAAAGTAAGCGAACTGCTCGAGAAGTGCGCTGCCCCCAAGGGCCGCAAGGAGCTGGCCGAGGCCACAGGTATCAGTGAGAAGCTGATTCTTCGCTGGACCAACCATGCAGACCTCTTCCGTATCAACGGCGTAGGCCCTCAGTTCTCTGAGCTGTTAGAGAAGGCAGGCGTTGACACCGTTAAGGAGTTCCGTCATCGTGTAGCAGAGAACCTGCAGCCGAAGCTCGAGGAGGTCAATGCCGAGTTCCACATCTGCGGTCGTGTACCCGCAGTAAGCGAAGTGCAGAAGATGATCGACCAAGCCAAGGAGCTTGAGCCGAAGATGACCTACTAAAAACATCAATCCCCGCTCGAATGAGCGGGGATTTTTCATTTCTTATCGTAAGCGTGTACGGGGTAGTCGATGGTGAAGTGGAGACCGCGACACTCCTTGCGTTCGAGAGCCCATCGGGTGATGAGGTAGCCCACGTTGATCATGTTACGCAGTTCACAGATATCCTTCGAGGCCTTGACGCGCTTAAACAAACGTTCCGTCTCCTCATAGAGCATGTCAAGACGATCCCAGGCACGGTGCAGACGAAGGTCAGAACGCACGATACCCACGTAGTTCGACATAATCTGGTTCACCTCACGCACTGATTGAGTAATCAGCACCTTCTCCTCGTTGGTCATCGTACCCTCGTCATTCCACATAGGTACTTTATCATTGTAATCGTAGAGGTCGACATGCGTCAAGGAGTCCTTGGCAGCAGCATCGGCATAAACCACAGCCTCGATAAGCGAGTTGGATGCCAGACGGTTACCACCATGCAGACCTGTGCAGGAACACTCACCAAGAGCATAGAGGCGCTCAATGCTGCTCTGTCCGTTGATATCCACCTTGATACCACCACACATATAGTGGGCAGCAGGCCGTACGGGGATATAATCGGTGGTGATGTCAATACCGATAGAGAGACATTTCTGATAGATATTGGGGAAGTGATGACGTGTCTCTTCGGGGTCTTTATGAGTCACATCGAGACAGACATGGTCAATACCGTGAATCTTCATCTCCTTGTCGATGGCACGGGCCACGATATCACGAGGTGCCAGTGAGAGACGCTCATCGTATTTCTGCATGAATTCCTCCCCATTGGGCAGTTTCAGAATGCCGCCATAGCCACGCATGGCCTCAGTGATGAGATAGGCAGGATGCGTCTCCGATGGATTGTGGAGCACTGTGGGATGGAACTGTACGAACTCCATATCTGCTACCGTTCCCTTGGCACGATAGACCATAGCGATACCGTCACCCGTAGCGATGACAGGGTTTGAGGTGGTGAGATAGACAGCTCCGCAGCCACCCGTACACATCACGGTGATTTTCGACAGATAGGTATCAACTTTCTGCGTCTTGGGATTCAGCACATAAGCACCATAGCACTGGATATGGGGTGAGCGACGCGTGACACGCACACCCAAATGGTGCTGGGTGATGATCTCAACGGCAAAATGGTCCTCTTTCACCTCGATATCAGGACAGGCTCGCACTGCTTCCATCAGACCACGCTGAATCTCTGCACCTGTATCATCAGCATGGTGGAGGATGCGGAACTCAGAGTGTCCACCCTCGCGATGTAGATCGAAGGTGCCATCCTCCTTCCTATCGAAATTGACACCCCACTGCACCAGCTCCTGAATCTGCGAAGGAGCCTGACGCACTACCTGCTCAACAGCCTTGCGATCGGAGATGTAGTCACCGGCAATGATGGTGTCTTCAATATGCTTGTCAAAGGTATCCACCTTCATGTTCGTCACGCTCGCCACACCGCCTTGTGCAAACGACGTGTTAGCCTCATCGAGCGAGGTCTTACAGATCATACACACCTTGCCCTTCTTGGCACGTGCCACCTTCAGGGCGTAACTCATACCGGCCACGCCTGCTCCGATAATCAGAAAGTCATACTTGTATAACATAAGCAAAATCAATAATCTGCTGCAAAGATACAAAATAATTGATAATTGACAACTGATAATTGATAATTATTTTGTAATTTTGCCGAAGAATATGAAGAAATTATTACTGATACTTTATATCGCTGGCCTTGCAACTGCCATGCAGGCTCAGAACTCACTGGGGACGGGTCTCAGTGAGTCCTTGGTCGACGACTCATTAAGAACCGTCCCCAATGAGCTCCAATGGCCGGAGAATGTGACGGCACGCCTCGATAGTCTCATGAACGAGCCTTTGCTGAAGAAGACACAGCTGGGACTGATGGTCTACGACCTGACGGCCGACTCTGCTATCTACAAGCAGGGCGAGCAACAGACCTTGCGTCCTGCCTCCGCCATGAAACTGGTGACAGCCATCACCGCCATCGATAAGTTGGGCGGCGGCTACCAATTCCGCACCTCACTCTATTATATGGGATTTATCGAACGTAACATCCTTAGGGGCAACCTCTACTGCGTGGGTGGCATGGATCCCCGTTTCAACAACGATGATATGCGCGCCTTTGTGGAGAGCATTCAGAAAAACGGAATTGACACAATCTGCGGACGGCTGATAGCAGACACCTCCATGAAAGACGATACACGCCTGGGGGAAGGCTGGTGCTGGGATGACGACAACCCCTCGCTGACACCCTTGCTCATCGGAAAGAAAGACCTGTTCATGGAGAAATTCCGTCAGGAACTCAACGATGCGGGCATCATTGTGATAGACAACGAGGAGGCGATAGCTGGCAACAAGACGAAAAACCGACCGCTCATTCACCTCTGCTCACGATTCCACTCCTTAGATCAGGTACTGATGCGGATGCTGAAGGAGAGCGACAATCTCTATGCTGAGTCGGTGCTCTATCAGATTGCCGCTTCGGGAGGCGTCAAGAATGCTTCGGCTACCCATGCCCGTCAATGGATCAACAAACTCGTGAGCCGCATCGGACTCAATCCTGGTGAATATAAGTTTGCTGACGGTAGCGGATTATCGCTCTATAACTATGTCTCTGCAGAGCTTCTGGTGAGTCTGTTGCGCTATGCCTATCACAATCAGAATATCTACGGACAGCTCTACCCTGCCCTGCCTGTCGCAGGTGTCGACGGAACGTTGGAAAAGCGTATGAAGGGTGCCTTCACCAATGGCAACGTGAGGGCGAAGACGGGCACGCTGACAGGCATCTCATCACTCGCAGGCTACTGCACTGCAGCCAACGGACATCAGCTGGCCTTCGCCATCATCAATCAAGGCGTGTTACGCAATGCCAGTGGAAAAACGTTTCAGGATAAGGTCTGCACAGCCTTGTGCGAACCGTAAGGATACAATAATCCCCGCCGATTGGGCGGGGATTTATTTTATTTAGAAGTTCAGACCGAGATTCAGGAACAGTGCATTGTTGTGAGCAGTGATGTCGTCACTATCCACAAAGTTGGTCACTGCAAACTGATAGCCGAGTTCGGCATAAAGCTTGTTGTATTCTACACCACAACCGAGTTTGAAGCCCATGTTGTTACGATTCGGACGGAATTGATCCTTAGGTACGGTCTCTCCCTTATACTTATACTCAGAGCTGACAGCATAAGCGAAATAAGGTCCGATAAACGGCAGAACGGCAATATCGTCGGTAGCCTTAATACCATACTTCACCAGAATGGGGATTTCAAGGTTGTCGTGGGTAATCGTAATATTGTCCTCCTTGGCACCACGCTGGGTATAATAAAGACCAGACTCCAGGAATACAGGAGATGAGTGAGAAACGCGCAAGCCTACAACACCAGCCAGGGTGAGACCGACTTTCGAGCCTACAGAGACGTCACCACCCACAGAGGCAATTGTTCCACCGAAGCGTACACCATAATACAAATTCTCTTTGTCGAGTTCAAAACCACCGCTCGAATACTGAGCGAACATAGGTACAGCCATAAGAGCTGCAACAATTGAAACTAATAACTTTTTCATACCTTATTAATTTTATGAAGTTACTTTTCGTCACTATGACGGTGCAAAGATAATAAAAAAAGTGAATAGTGAGTAGTGAAAATTGAAAAATTTCATAACTTTGCAGTCAAAATCTTACTCAAATGGAGGCAAAAAGCGCAATAAACGGCTTCGCACATACATTATTAGACTGGTTTCAGACTTACGGTCGCGAGCTACCTTGGCGACTGACAAGCGACCCCTATGCCATCTGGCTCTCGGAAATCATCCTCCAGCAGACACAGGTCAAGCAGGGCTGGGACTACTGGCAACGGTTCATGCATCGCTGGCCCACCGTCGACGACCTGGCTGCAGCCTCAGAGGATGAAGTGCTGCGCGAGTGGCAGGGATTGGGCTATTACAGTCGCGCCCGTAACTTGCATTTTGCAGCCCGTCAGATTGTTGCCTTAGAGCATTTCCCCAATACTTTCGAGGAAATCAAACAGCTAAAAGGCGTTGGCGACTATACTGCAGCAGCCATTGCGAGCATTGCCTTCGGACAACCCACTGCTGTGGTCGATGGTAATGTCTATCGGGTATTGGCCCGTCATTTCGGCATCGCAACACCCATCAATAGCACAGAGGGAAAGAAAGAATTTTCAGCCTTGGCACAGAGTCTGATGCCTGAGGCCTCAGGCACCAACGATGAAAACATCTGCGGGCTTTATAACCAGGCCATTATGGATTTCGGCGCCATCCAATGCACCCCCCAGTCGCCCAAATGCATTGTCTGCCCATTGCAAGAATCTTGCGAAGCCCTACGCTCAGGGAAGGTCAGCCTGCTACCAATAAAGCAGAAGACCCTCAAGATCAAGACCCGCCACCTTATTTATATATATATCCGTTATCAAGGTGAGACTGCCATCCACCGTCGTGGTGAAGGCGACATCTGGCAAGGGCTGTGGGAACCGCTGCTCGTAGATGAGAATACAGGCATCGGAATCAAAGGAAAACTCATTGCCAAAGATGTGAAACATATTCTGACGCATCGGGTACTGACGGCCGACTTCTATCTCTGGGAGCCCAATGAGCGCCCTCAACTGCCTGATGATTACATCTGGATCAAAGAAGCGGATATCGACAACTACGGCATCCCCCGCCTCATCGACATCCTCCTCACCAAACTATAAACTATCCTCCGTCTGCGTCTTCGGCCAATTCACCAAAAACAGCTTCTCCGTTGCACGCGTAAAAGCCGTATAGAGCCAGTGGATATAGTCGGGCGTGAGCATATCATCCGTCATATACCCCTGATCCAGATAGATGTGCGCCCACTGCCCACCCTGCGCCTTATGACAGGTAACGGCATAGGCAAACTTCACCTGCAGCGCATTATAATAGCGGTCATTCTTCAGTTTCTCGATGCGGTCTGTCTTTCTGGGTATATCACTATAGTCCTCCAACACGGCATTGTAGAGTTGTTCCTGCTGTTCCCTTGTGAGCGCAGGTGCCTCCGTTGTAAGCGAGTCAAGCATCACGATAGCCGTCAGTTCATAATCGTCATAATCAGGAAACTGCATCGTAGCCTCAGCAAAGCGGAATCCGTAGAGCTCCTGCACATGCCTCACCCGCCGCAACACAGCCCTGTCGCCATTAGCAATAAACTCAATGCCCTCCTGACTCCCTTCTCCCGACTCTTTCACCCAGAAATAGTTATTCTTCACAATCATGAGCAAATCGCCCCGACACAGTTCGCTCTCACGGTCGAGCACCATATTGCGGATGCCTTGATTATAGATGTTCGCCCGTTTGTTGCTGCGGGTGATGACCATCGTCTCGTCCATCCCCACCCTGCTATAACTGCTCGATAGCGACTCTATCAGTTCATCGCCCGGCACCACCTGGATATCCGCAAATCCTTTCAATCGTATCTGAGGCAAGGCCACCACATCGCCATCAAGCGACAACTGGCGGATCATAGTGGCGTTCCACAGGATGCCCGACCCCTCACTCTGACGAAGCACCTGATTCAGGTCGCTCTCATACACCTCCATGCCATAGCCTCGGAGCATCGAAGCCGAGAGGGCCGGACTCTCCTCCTCACCCACAGGTGGCAACTGCGCCTTATCGCCGATGAGCAGCAGACGACAGTTCTGACCGTTGTAGACGAACTGCATCAGATCGTCCAACAGACACCCGCTACCGAAAGCCATATCACCCAAACCCAGGTTCGCAATCATCGACGCCTCGTCCACGATAAACAGCGTATCCTTGTTCAGATTGTCATTCAGGCTGAATGAGCTCAGATCGCCTGCCGACTTCTGCCGATAGATACGACGGTGGATGGTATAAGCAGCATGCCCCGAATAGAGCGAGAATACCTTCGCAGCACGGCCTGTCGGTGCCAGCAGCATCAGCTTCTGGTTCAGCGTTGTCAGCGCCCTCACCATCGCACCAGCCAGCGTGGTCTTGCCCGTTCCAGCCGAGCCTCGCAGTATCATCACCACATGCTCCTGCCTGTCGGTCATAAACCTCGCAAACACCTCCAACGCCCGCTCCTGCTCGGGGGTAGGCGTAAAACCGAAGGTCTGCAGAATCCGGTATTTCAGCTCGTCCTGTATCATTATTCTACAACATCATTCATCAGATTATTCAACCATCTCTTCCACTTATCCAGAATCGTTGGTTCCTTTTCTTTGGGCTCCGGTTCTGGCTCAGGCTCGGGTGTTGGCTCTGGAGCAGGCGTTGGCTCAGGCGCAGGAGCAGGTTCCGGCTCTGGGGCGGACTCCACCTCAAACTTTATTTCCTGTTGCGTAATCACTGACCCCAGTGTGCGTGTTTTCTTCGTTAGCTTGTAGAGTCTGTTTATCAAGTCCTCATAATAATCATCCTCATTACTGTGCACATCCGCCTTCACCTCCGCTTCCAGATGATCCTCCATGCCCGTTGCCAGAATCGTCACCTTGGCATCCTCGCCCAGCGAATCGTCAGTAGCCGTACCCCAGATCACGTCGATATTCGGATCCAGCTGGTCAAAGAAATCATCAATTTCCTGCAGCTCCCTCACAAAGATGGGATGCTCGTCGCTCGCATAGATATTAAAGAGGATGCGTTTGGCCTTTCCAATGTCGTTGCCATAGAGCAGCGGTGAGTCGAGCGCATTCAGGATGGCTCTCTCCACACGGTGATCCCCACCGGCACGGCCCATCGCCATGATGGCTCCCCCGCCGTTTCTCATCGTAGTCTCCACATCGCGGAAGTCACTCTTGATACCTCCGTCGCTGGGCAGGGTAATCAGTTCTGAGATACCCTTTACAGCATCCATCAGGATATTGTCGGCCCTGACAAAGGCCTCCTTCATCGAGATGTCCGAATCGGAATATACATCACAGAGGCGCTCATTGTTCACAATCAGCAGTGCATCGACGTTCTTGCGCAGCTCATCCACACCCTTCAGCGCCTTGATAATCTTGCGTTTCTTCTCGAAGGCAAAGGGAATCGTCACCACGCCCACCGTCAGGATGCCCATTTCCTTGGCCACCCCAGCCACCACGGGCGCAGCACCTGTTCCAGTACCGCCACCCATACCAGCCGTTATGAACACCATCTTCGTGCCATCTGAGAGCAGAGACTTAATACCATCAAGATTACTCTCCGCCTCTTGTTTGCCAACCTCAGGTTCACCACCGGCACCAAGACCTGCACCTAACTGAATCTTCACAGGCACGGGCGAACGCGAGAGTGACTGACTATCCGTATTACACACAGCATACGTCACGCCCTCCACGCCCTCGTTGTACATATTCCTCACAGCGTTGCAGCCTCCACCTCCAACGCCCACGACCTTGATGATGCCCTGCATCTGGTCCTTCACCTCAGGAAAAAACGGTATAATCTCCTCACCCATCTATCTCAAAACTCTAAACTATAAACCCTAAACTATAAATTCTCAACCCTCACCAGATCTCTCGGCAGCGTGATCACCTTCAGCCGCTCATACCAAATCCGCCCTGCGATGTGCTTCTGAGTATGACTGCTGATGATGTAGTAACTCGCACGATACTCGTCCATCAGGTCAAGAAACACCTTTTTGATACGCGAACACTTCTCGTTGATGGCATTGTCGAGCGGATCAGTCAGATGGTTCACGCCCTCCTCGATTTTCTCCTTATCCAGCAGCTTCGCCGTCTGCATATAATAGCCCCTCAGTTCCTCCCGGTAGTCAGCCAGCCGCTTGAACTCGAGACCTTCGGGATGCGCCAGAAACAGCAGATACACGGCCTTGTGTACAGGCTGCAGCTCCACCTCCATATGATAGTCTTCCAGCACAAACCGATAGTCGGCCGTTATCACCAGCCTCGACAATTTCCCCTTCGCAGCCTCTATGCGCAGTGCCTCCAGCATCGGCACACCAATCGCCTTCAACAGCAAATCCTTCCTGTCTGCTGCCATCAGTTGCTCCGCCAGTCGTCTCACCTCCAGAGCCGCCTCCTCAGGGGTCATTTGTCCTTCTTGTTCTATCACGCCACAAAGTTACGAAAGATTTCTCAAACCTCCAAGCATTCACAAGCCTTGCGGAGAAGTTTGTCTTAATTAAGACATCACTTATCTTTTATTTCGAGCATTTTTTCTTTGATATACTCCTGTATATCCAAGGCAGATACATCATATACAGGCTGAAGTTCTTCAAAGCCTTTCTCTTTCGCAAAAAATTTGCCATTTGTCAACATTGAAAGCAAACTACGAGAGCGCAATTTATGTTCAGAGTGTTCCAAAGCAGCATTAATCATCTTATTAATGTCGCCACCCTCTTTCAATATGGAATAAATATCATAATAGTCCCTAAACTTCGAGCGACGAAGCATCGCCTCCATCTTCATCGCCCCAATACTCTCCATATCAGCTAAATACAGATTATTGAGGTAAGGAATTCTATTCATTGATGAAATGGCCTTACGTGGAGGAGCATAGAATGATAAGTTGACGTCTTCAAAATTGAATGATACGAAATTGAAACCACCTACTTCATATTTCTTAATTTCACCCACATTCTCAAGTTCTTTCTTGATTACGGGCCAATTCACTTCGCATTTATCACTCTTTTTCTGTTGCCAAATCATAAAATCCAAGTCTTCACTCTGCCGTTTCTCAATCTGTAATGACAAAGCAGTACCTCCAACAAGCGTGTAAGGCTTGATACATTCCAAACGAGAAATAGCCTCAAAAACCTTTCCTGTATGCGGAGCCAATGATCTTGAATTTTCCATATTTATGCAGCAAACAAACGGTTGATATGGCGAGTTTCTATACTCTTTACATATGCTTCAGGACGCTTGGCGCCAAAATAGTACCAAGCATAAAGTATATTATACTGACGGAACATCTCTCCTTGTGGGGCCACACGATCCAGCCAAACACGCTTTACTTTCTTATAGCCAAAAAGCGGAAAGAGCAAATCAATGTCGTCGATATCAAGATATAATAATACATGTTCAATCAGTGCCTCATCGGAGATTTCATCCATCTTCGACACATCGTAAGACCAAAAGCAATTCTCTTCTTTCAACTTACGAAATAGGTGCAACCTTACATCTTCATTCATATCTTCGCTGCAAAAATAAGAAGAATTCCTGAACTTTCCAAATAATTCGTCAAGTTTTTACATTCGAGTCTGAGGAGCTGAGGTCCTCATGGCGAGCGTGATGGCCTCACCTACCAAGGCCCAATTAGCCAACCAGTAATGGCTCTTGCCAAACCAAGTAACCGTACTACCCGCTATTTCAGCAGTCTTCAGCAACTGACTTCTGAATGTCATATCCTCCAAACTGGTAGCACAACCAATGGCAAAAGCCGTACCTGATGGACTGAGATTAAAAATGATCGGACCCGCATCAATATCAAAGCCCAACAGACATGTTTCGTCATAATATTCCATGATACCCTTGACTAGGTACCCCTGCCTGAATTTCTCTTTCAGACACTCATATTGCACCTTAGCAAACTCAGAATCAATCAACGACAGATAATAGCAGTTCAAGGCTGAGTAGGAACCCCTGCTTGGCTGCATGATCGCTACACGATCCGCATCATCCACCAACATGGATGCCAGCAAGCCCGTTTCTTTATCTATCCATTCATTCTTAGCCCTTTCTATCCACATATTTACTGTTGTTGCATATTTCCCATCATACTGACACGAGTAGTTATGCAGAGCAACAATCGCCACCAGCATATCAGGTATATAGATATACTCTTCTGGATAAGTAGGTAGATTTAAATACGGACTCTGACGGATTCTGCGGTTCATAGCCTTACAAAGCGAATGATAGACATCATCATATTTATTGTCACCACCAATCTGCTTATATCTGCTAATCATCCATGCAATATGACTATAATAAGATATATGGCTCAAATCACCATAGATTCCCTCCATCGGATCCTCCATCCAACGATTTGCATCCTATGATTCTTTCTTACTGTTCATTATTCATCATCCTGTCCTCGGCGCATACCAAGTCCCTGAATATTTATCAAATGCTCACCGTATCGTTTTCGGAATCCCTTTGAGCTATACTCCTTACTCACCCTCTTTATCTTCCCGTTAAAGCCATAGGTAATATCCTCAAAATTAAAGTCCATCTGATAAGTATATTCTGCATCAGGCGTAACGCATCGGGTCTTAGAAGCGACAGTAAAACCATTCTTCTCCAATCTGACGCCAGCACCTTCATTCACAAATCTCACCCGAAGCGTTACTGTATTCACCTGATATATCCTAAATGTGCTTAACCTTCCGAGGCCGTTGGCCATTATATCGCCAACCACATATATATATCGTTGATCAGGACTCACAAAGGCATACATACCTTGCGCGCCATCATTCAGGAAACCATCATGGAAGTCAACCCCGTAACGACTATGATGACGAGAATCGTAGACCATGAAATTACACGCGCCATCACGCTCCTCAATATAGAACTCTCGATAGTCATGCGCCCCAATCCCCTTTTTTAATATAGTCATACGTTCACCCGTATTATGCGATTTCTTTGTCCTGAACATCTCGTGCGTTTCAGGATGCCATTCGTGTACCAGATGGAAAAGATTCTCCATCTTGGTCTCTATATTCGACGGGTACACTAAAGTGAGCTTGTAAATATAATCATGGAAAACCACATATTGCTCGTAGAAGCAGCATCCGTTGGATCCCAAGATTCCCTTCAAGTAGAAATATCCATCGTGCATGTCCTGCATGATGATAGAGTCATTGCCCTCAGCTTTCCTCTCTTTAACAATAAGCTCTGCCAAAGTATCAGCATTCCAGTGATAAAGATTCTTTTCTGCGTTCGCCAACAGAAAAAGCCCAGATATTTCCTTATAGGTCACCAACACGCTGCTGTCATCAGATTCTTCACTCAGCTCGAAGCAGTCTGGATACTCCAACTTAAACAACCCATCACCCACGACAATCGTATCCAGTTTCTCCCATGAGATCAGATCCTTCTTCTCAGGCACCCACCATCGATTAACTTGTTTCTTGTGCTCATGAGAAAAACACGAACTCAACGCCACCATCACAATAATCACACCAAACACAAACTTCTTCATACTCAACACCATTTATGCCATCACCTACATAATAAATAATATCAGTCCCCCTTCGTCAGAATGTACATTACGAAGAGTTACACTAAAGCCCTTATTCCATTCCACTCGTCCATAAACACGATTATCATCACCAACATCATAGTCTTCAACATTTGGATTACCAAGATATTTAGAAATACCCTCCTTGATTGCCTCAAACGATTTCTTGTCCTGATGGGATGTTAGTAAAGTTATTGATTTCGGCACCTTATCATCATCTGATCCGATCCACTTAACATTTACCCCGAATGTTACTCCACAGAACTCGACGGTTTCTATCTTATTCAAATCTGAAGCCACTATTTCCTTAATCTTTATTTCGTCGTTGGGCAATGTCTTCTGACAAGAATTAACAACATGTTCCTTATTAAGAACCATATTACCAAAAGCCCAAACAGTCAAAAACGCAGCAGCAAATGCAACATACGAAATAATCCCAAATCTATACTTCTTCATACTAACGCCTATATTCTATTAAAATTATCACCAATCTGATTCCAATAAATTCTTGAGAACGAATGGCCATTCACCTTTTGAATCCTGCAGACTTTAAAGGTACGTTCTTCGCCCATATCCTCACGATAGGCCTGAATATAGCCTCCACCATAATACTGAGAATAAACGATGTCAGAAATCTTACAAGTAAACACGCTCCCACTTCGAGTGCAATATTCTATCTCTATCGTCTGCCCCAACATCACTGCCCTATCAATCACCTCCTCGATAGCCATCTATTGCTGCTAATTTAAATGGATCATATTCTTCTGGCGAAAAGAGGGCTCCACTATTCTCTCCGTTGATAATAGAGCCTCTGATTTCTCCACCCTCTGTTGGAGGACGATTGCCAGCAGAGGAATCATCGTCATTCTCAAAACGAGTAAATCCACCTTTAAATTTCATCATGATGATTCCTGTTGCGCCCTTTCGATGTTTTGAGATAATAACCTCAGCCTTACCTTGATAGTTAATCAAGCCATCAGAACTCATTTGGATGCCATAATACTCTGGACGATGCAGGAACACTACCATATCAGCATCCTGTTCGATGGCCCCAGACTCTCTGAGGTCAGACAACTGAGGACGCTTCCCCTCTGCCCCATCACGTGATTCCACACCACGATTCAACTGACTCAACGCCAACACAGGAATATTCAACTCCTTTGCCAAGCCCTTCAACGAACGTGAAATCAGTGACACTTCTTCCTGACGACTATTATATTTCATACCACTCGCTGTCATCAGCTGTAGATAGTCTATCATAATCAGTTTAACTCCATGTTCACGAACCAATCTACGGGCCTTTGTTCTTAGTTCCATGACAGACAATCCCTCTGTGTCATCTATATATAAAGGAGCCTCCTTCAAAATCTCCAGTTTTTTGTCGAGTCTTAACCAGTCTGCACTGTCCAATTGTCCACTCATCAGCTTCTTGCCTTCTATCTTGCAAGCATTCGACATTAATCTATTAGTCAACTGCACATCCGACATTTCCAACGAGAAAAATGCCATAGGAATTTTCTGATCTGCAGCGATGTTTTTTGCTAATGATAGTGCAAAAGCCGTTTTCCCCATAGCAGGTCGCCCAGCGATAATCACAAGGTCAGAGTTTTGCCATCCACATGTCATGTCATCGAGTTTATAATAACCCGTCGAAATACCAGTAATACCCCCTTGATTGGAATGGGCAATCTTAACCATCTCCATCGCCTTGTCTACAATGGGGGCTAACACAGAATATTCTTTCTTCATGTTTTTCTGTGACAGCTCAAAAAGCGTACTCTCAGCCTCATCTACCACATCCTTGATGTCATAAGTTTCGTCAAAGACCTTCTTTCCAACCGTACTGACATATCGTATCATCTGTCGAGCCAGATACTTTTCTGCCACAATATTGGAATGGTACTCGATATTAGCAGAAGTGGCCACCCGCGAACTCAAATCCATGATATATCCCGGTCCTCCTACTTCTTCAAGATTTCCCATCTTTCCAAGTTTGTCTGTCACAGTCAGAACGTCAACAGGACTTTCGTCCATACTTAGGCGACGAATGGCATCATATACCATCTGGTTTCTAGGCTCGTAGAAACTCTCAGGGAGCAGCTTATCGCACACCTCCACATACGCATCCTTGTCAATCATCAGTGCCCCCAGCACAGCTTTCTCCACCTCAGGAGCCTGAGGCATCACATGGCCATATAGGAAATCCTGAGGTTGTTGACCGTTTCTCACTGTTCCTTGTCTATTGGCGTTTCTTTGTCCTGGCATACTTCTGTCTTGTCTGCATCCAACTTCTTCCTCTTACTCTCAGCCCACTTCTGATTCGCTTTGGTGGTTTCAGACAGCGTGTCGAGAATCTTCACTTTGTCTTCATCGTCGAGCGAGTCATAACGCTCCTTCATTTCAAGCACGATGAACTTCCCATAACCGTTTTCGTCATGTAGGTTCTTAATGAGTTCAACCACATTCATCGCCTTGATCTTCTTGTCCCTTTCCTCAATACGTTCCTTAAACAACAGATTGAAGATGGCGTCCCTAAAAGTTGACTTACCATCCAACCACTTGCTCTGATAAAGCGATACCAACTCCTGCCTCGAAAGCTTAGGCAACATATCGACGCACTTCCTTAACTCTCCATCATCCCACTTTGAAAAATGGAACTTCTTCACCTGAATAATAATGTACTCGTAATC
>JAGCDZ010000071.1 GCA_017650905.1 Prevotella sp.
AGACGGGCCATTCAAGACTGCGTATTTGGGACAGTTGGCTGGTTATCTAAGAATATTGGATGACGAGGTACGCAAGCCCAATGAAAATCCATCAATTGGTATCGTGCTCTGTAAGAGTGCCAACAAGAAGTTTGTGGAGTATGTAATCCAAGACTATGACCGCCCGATGGGTGTAGCTACCTATAAAACCTCTGCTGATATGGATGACAGATTGAAAAAAGTCCTGCCATCAGTGGAAGATTTGGAAAAGCTTTTATAGCCTCACAGAAATGGCAAAAATTGCTATCCAGAGATTGCAAAACAACCTTTCGCATCCAACTACCTACAATAAAATTGCATTAGGTGGGGAAAATGTGGGGAAAGAAGAAAACGGGATATTGACGTAACTTGTTAAATATAAAAAAAATATAGAGAAAAGAGGTTTAACAGATAGTACCCCGACCGAGAATCGAACTCGGAACTAAGCTTTAGGAGAGCCTTGTTATATCCATTTAACTATCAGGGCCTGTCGCTAATGCGGTGCAAAGGTACGAATAAGCGAGCAAAAAACCAAATAAATAATAAGAAAATGATAGTAAACATGATGAGAAAAGGATTTTTGATGCTTGCAGCGAGTTTGTTGCTGACGACAAGTTGCAAACAGAAAGTACAAGTGACTGAGAAGATACAAGTGGTGGATTCAGAGACGGGTGCGCCAATCGATGTGGCCTCAGCGACGGAGCCTGGCAACACGTTTGTCGACATTGCCCTGCCTGGTCCTCAGGGGCAGACGGTGTGGGTGGGAGACTACGTGGGCCAGAACAAACTGGTGCTCATCGACTTCTGGGCCTCGTGGTGTGGACCCTGTATGGCTGAGATGCCCTATGTGGTGAAGGCCTACGAACGCTTTCACGCCAAAGGTCTGGAAATTGTGGGCGTATCTCTCGACAAGGATAAGGCCAGTTGGTTAGCAGCCATTGAAAAGACCGGTCAGAAATGGCCGCAGATGAGCGACCTGAAAGGCTGGGACTGCCTGGGTGCGCAGTTCTACGGTATCCAGTCGATCCCCGCCAATGTGCTCATCGATGAGCATGGCAAGATTGTGGCCAGAGACTTAAGGGGCGACGCGCTGCTCGAAGAAATCGAAAGCCGCCTCACCGCTGGGGCCGTAACAGAATAAGCCTACACGGATGCCTTTCCAATAGCCTGCCCGCATGGGGAACTCCTCGCCTGCAGGCTCGTAATGTTCGCCATCGGTACTGTAATAGAACTGATGGCAATTTTCTGTGCAGTTGTTTTCGATGCGCAGCCACACCATATCAAACTTCCCACGACTGATGATCTGCCGTTCACCATGCGCCTCAACAAAGACGCCCTCTTTGCAGAGACCAATGCCACGAAACAGCTTGCCGGAACAAAACAGCCCCCCATAGCTAATGCCTGATACCGATACCAATGTGGTGCTCTCACTCTGATAGCCGATCACCTTCTGCGTCAGCATATTTCTTGCCAACTTCAGGCTGTCGGCAGGCAGGGCTTTCAATGTGAGCCAACCTTTGCGATCGGTGAGGTTCCAGTGGGTATCCACAGGATTATGATTCCATTGCCAAACGGGGGATAGAGTGGAAAGAGGAAAGTGGAGAGCGGAAGGAGAATTGTTTATTCCATTGAAATCATCACGGAAATCATTCGAGACGTATTGATAATCTCTCACCTCTCCCCGTTTATATCTCACCTCTATCCCAGGCTTTTGCCAAATGTCCACGGGCTCGCCAACACCGTTGCCATCGTAATCGACACCCATCAGGGGCCAATCGTCTTGCCAACGGACAGGCTGTAGATGCACCACGCGCCCCAGTACGGGCGTCTCCTGGAAATGATAGAACCACCACGTGCCGTCGGGCGTATTGACCAAAGCCCCCTGATGAGGACCATTTACATGAGTCGAGCCCTGTTCAAGAACAATCTTGCGTTCGTAGGGACCATAGATATTTCTCGAGCGCAGCACCGTCTGCCAGCCAGACCCCACGCCACCCTCTGGGATAACTAGATAATACCAGCCATTGCGCTTCAGGAATTTGGTACCTTCAGCCACAGGACCTTCATACACCGTCACACCTTCATCCAACAGCTGCTTGCCATCGGGCGACATCTTGTGTACAATTATCGGTCCTGCGCCATGTTTGCTACGCCCTAAATACGCCTGTCCGTCGTCATCCCAAAACGGACACGGGTCTTCCCATTTCGGCACGCGTTTCACCAGATGCAAGGATGCCCAAGGGCCATGAGGATCCTTCGCCGTACTCATATAGAGTCCCTCGTCTGGGGTGCAGAAAAACACGTAGTATAGGCCATCGTGATAACGGATGGCAGGTGCCCACGAGCCACCGGCATAGTGCTGGTTACTATCCCAGCCCGGCTCGTCGAACCGACGGTATATCTGACTGATATAGCGCCAATTGACCATATCCTCCGACTCCAGCACCTGCATGCCTAAGAAGTGGAAGTCGGACGCCACCATATAATATTTCGCGCCCACGCGAATGACATCGGGGTCGGAGAAGTCGGCATTCAACACAGGATTCTTGTAGAAGCCATTTCCCAGGTCACCCCAGGAAAAGGATAGAGAAGAAGGCTCAGGGTCGTAGTCGTCCTGAACGAAGTCAGGCCGCACATCGGACTGCTCCGCTTGTATCTGGACGTCGTCGAACACCACGTTGCGGGCATGGCGGACGAAAAAGCCCTTGGCAGGCAGGTTGCCCCACATTGTCGCCTCAGGATAGGCCTTCTCCTTCTCATCCCTGATGGTGTCGTTGATAGCGGCAAGGTCAGCAGCCTTCACCCCACCCTTGTGATGGATGGAGATATCCGACAGCCACACATTCTCGACAGGGTAGTTGGGCAATCCCGTGATCGAGCACCCCACAGAGCCAGCGTTACGGACCCGGAAATGCGACACATGCACGCCGTTGATGCGCCCCACATGGTTGATGGGAATCAGTTCAGCAATCGTATCGTCATTGCCCGTACCGCTCAAGCCTTTTACGGCTTCCCGCAGCTTATAGCCACGCCCACGATTGCCCAAGCGGATGAAGATGGGCGACTCGGTGCCCTCGACGGTAAAGTCGGACACATGGACTTCCAGCATCTGCCCGCCATCGACAATCTCCAACGACAGAGCCGATGTGCCTATCTTCGACGGCGCCCCGAAAAACTGGCTCGACTGGTCGCTGCTGGGCCTGACCACGATGCCTTTGATATGAATATTTAAGAAGCCGCCATTTGTTTCTGTACCCAGCTTCACGGCATTGCAATGACTCGACACCACGCAGTCTTCGATATAGACATCCTGACACGGGAGGGGTGAGGTGCTTTTCAGTGTGATGCCGTCATCATCGGAGTCTACCATCAGTCCCTTGACGAAAACCCCGCTACAGCCGTCAATATCGAGGCCGTCGTTGTTGTAGTTATTGCGGTTATATATCTTGAGGTTCTCAATCCGCACATAGCGGCAGGCCAGATAATGCTGCATCCAGCAGCCAGAATTCTTCAGGGTGATGTCCTTCACAGTAATCTCCTCGCCCTGGATAAAACGGATGAGATGCGGACGGGTGATGCCCTCATCGTTCCACGACAGCTTCTTAAACGCCCATCCCTGTCCGTCGATGGTTCCCTCACCGTCAATCTGTACATTTTTAACCTTGTCGGCATAGATAAGCTGGATGGTGGGGACCTGCGTACGCAGCGACACGAAGTCGGACTTCATGGGCCGGTAGTCGTTCAGGTCGGTGCTGCCATAGAGCGTCGCCCCTTTCTCCAGATAGAGATGCACATCATTTTTCAAGACGATGGTGCCTATTTTATAGTTGCCTGCAGGCACCACCACCCTACCGCCGCATGCCTTTGAGCAGTCGTCGATGGCACGTTGGATGGCTGTCGTACTCAGCACGGTGGTGTCTGACTTCGCGCCATAACTCACGATATTGTAGTCTGCCGCAACAGCAGAAGCAGAAATGAGAAGTGAAAAGTAAAAAGTGAGAAGTGAGATTGGACGGAGAAACTTCATATTTGTATCAGTTTATTTCGTTTATGTTGCAAAGATACAAAACTTTTCACTTTTCATTTATCACTTCTGACTTTTTTTTGTATATTTGCCCAATAATTCGTTTATCAACTTAAAAACTACCAGTTATGAGAAAGCTTTTATTGTTATTGCCATGTGTGGCATTCCTGATGGGCTGTAACTCCAACTCCCAAGAGTCAGGCGGGTCATGTCCTGTGCTCAATGTTGAGGGTGGTCAGATTACCGGTCAGAAGATTGACGTCACAAACAATGGCAGCACTGTGACTTATTATGCCTACAAAGGCATCCCCTACGCTGCTGCACCCATCGGTGACCTTCGTTGGAAAGAACCTCAGCCTGTTGTGGCTTGGGAAGGTATAAAAACCTGTGACAAGTACGGACACCCTGGCTATCAGGCTGTTCACTATCCTGGTGGCTACGCCACAGAGTGGGGTTATGGCGACGAGGCCCCCTATAGCGAAGACTGTCTCTATCTGAATGTCTTCACCAAGGCTGCTGGTCAGACAGACAAGAAACTCCCTGTAGCCCTGTGGATCCATGGTGGCGGCTATCGTGAGGGCTGGGGCACAGAGCCTGAGTTCGACGGTAAGGAGTGGGCCCTGAAGGATGTGGTGCTCGTCAGCATCAACTATCGCTTAGGCATCTTCGGCTTTATGCCTTACGGCGAGCTCTCAGCAGAGAGTCCTAACGGTGTCTCTGGCAACTACGGTATCCTCGATCAGATCCAATCGCTGAAATGGATTAAAGCCAATATCGCCCAGTTTGGTGGTGACCCTGACAATGTGACTATCTTCGGTCAGAGTGCTGGTGCTGGCAGTGTACGTACTCTCTGTGAAAGCCCCTTGGCTCGTGGCCTGTTCCACAAGGCAGTCATCATGAGCGGCGGTGGTTTGAACATTCCTCCAAAGGAGGGCGAAGCAGCTAAACCCGCTACGCCAATGGCAAAGTTCTTCACCTACAACCCCACGCTGAAAGAAGCTGAGGCAGAGACCAAGAAGGTGATGGACTGGGCAGGCCTGACCGACCTGAAGAAACTGCGCGCCGCCTCTACGGAAGTGCTCTACACCCTATGCACCATCTACAACATGGTCAATAAGAGCGATGTCTATGTTATGGAGCGTCCGATTGTGGACGGCTACGTTTCACTGAAGAGTTTTGACGAGGCTGCCCGCGCTGGCGAGATTGCTGATGTGCCCTATATGATCGGCTACACCATGAACGATATGGGTTCCATGTCGCCTGGCATCGCCGAATTCTGTAAAGTGCGCCAGGAAAAGGGCGGCAAGGCTTGGGCCTACGAGTTTGCCCGTCCACTGCCCGATGATGGCAAACATCCTGAGGTGACAGAGCGCCTGAAAGGTGCCTTCCACTCCAGCGACCTGTGGTTTGTCTTCAAGAGTCTCGAGCACTGCTGGCGTCCTTGGACACAGGGTGACTGGAATCTCTCTGAAAAGATGCTCACCGCTTGGACCAATTTCGCCAAGTTCAGCGACCCCAACGGTGAGGATGGCAAGGCCCTTGGCTGGGCTCCCTGCACGGCAGAAGCTCCGCAGTTTATGCTCTTTAAGCTTGATGAGAAGGATGCTGAAGCTTCCGCTATGGGCGATCCTATCATTCCTGAACCTGCGAAATAGTAACAAAATTGTAAATTATAAATGTAAAATTGTAAATGAAAAGACTATTTTTATTCTGTTTCCTGGCTTGTACGGCATTGGCTGTCAACGCTCAGAATCCCTATCTCCCCTTATGGGAACATGTGCCCGATGGCGAACCCCGCGTGTTTGAGGATCCTGACAATCCTGGTAAACTCCGCGCCTATATCATCGGCTCGCACGACGTGAACTACTCGGCCTACTGCGGCCCTGACATCCGCATGTGGTCGGCACCTGTCGAGGACCTCTCGCAGTGGCGCGACGAAGGTCCCATCTTCACCTGGTATGTCGACGGACAGTGGGACACGATGTATGCCCCTGACCTCGTTTGCACCATAGACCGTGCCACAGGCAAGAAAACTTACTGGCTCTATCCCCACTCACGCGGTTGGCGTCGTACACCAATGGTGTGTAAAGGCGACCGTCCCAATGGCCCTTTCACCCCTGTCAACCTCACTGAGGATGGTCGTCAGTGCCTCCCCGGCTCACTGATCGACTTTGACCCCTCAGTATTCATTGAGACCATTACCGACAAGAAGGACAAGGACTACGATATCGGCTATCGTGCCTATGTATTCTATGGTTTCCAGCATTCTACAGCTGTTGAGCTTGATCAGAAGACCATGTATTCAAAGCGCGAAGGCACGGAGCCCATCGATCCCTTCATCCCTGCCAGCAGTGCCGACGGACGTCTGCTCGACAGAGCTGGCAGCGAGTACAAGGCCCTCTATGCCGGACAGAACCCGCTCGACTTCAACTTCTTCGAGGCTTCGTCCATCCGTCAGGTGGGCAACAAATACGTGATGGTGTTCTCCGGCTATAGCGGAAAGGAATACGGTCTGGGCAATACCAACTCCGCCCTGCGCTATGCTTTCGGCGACTCACCCCTCGGCCCCTGGCGCTCGGGTGGCGTACTGGTTGACTCCCGTGGTGTCGTGGTAGGTCAGGATGGCTCTAAGCTCATCACCACCAACTTCGGTCATAATACCCACGGCTCTATTCAGGAAATCAATGGTCAGTGGTATGTGTTCTATCACCGTCCACCACGTGGCTTCGGCAATGCCCGTCAGGCTATGGTGGCGCCCGTGAAGATTACGTGGGACAAGAAACCCGTGGCAAAGGGTGGCGTCGTGAAGATTACTGGCTACGATCCCTTTACAAAGGATAATGTGTGGACGGCAAAGGCTGCCGACGGCAACGAATATACCGGTGCCGAGGTGACCAGCGAGGGCTTCCAGATCTTCGGTCTGCCACCTTACGAATACTATAGTGCCGGTTATGCCTGCTTCGTGAACGGCCCAGGTTCCAACGACTGGATGCAGGACAATCACGACGTGTGGAACAACTCGATGGATCTCGCCGGTATCCAGAATGGTGGCATCGTTGGTTTCAAATACTTCGGCTTTGGCGGCCTGGCTCAGGACACCAAGGGCTGTAAGGCTTTCGAGGGCACGAAGGCAGGCGACAAGACTACTATCGGCCTCAACCTGACGCCCGGTGGCAAGGGTGCTTTTAAGATTCACGTCAAGCTCGATAATCCTTGGAGTGGTCAGGAGATCGGTGTGATAGATGTGGCCGCAGATGCAGAACGTAAGGCACAGATGCGTTATGCAGCCGTTCCAGCTGTAGAGGGTCTCACGGGCAAACACGCCATCTATCTCGTGACCGAAGGTCCGGAAGTGCAGCAGCCTCAGCAGCCGCAGGGCCAGTGGGGCCGTCGTGGACCACAGGGCCCGCAGCGTCCGCAGGGTCTGTTCGACCTCCACGGCATCAGTTTCTCAAAGGGTGCAGACCATACGGCTCCCGTCGTGCCGCAGGTCACCATCACCGCCGACGGCAAGGCGCTGACCATTCCTCAGACACCTGTCCGCTTCACCAACCAGAACGGCTATCCCGACCAGATCCGCTATCAGCTCTATGGTCCCGTCGAGGCCGGTGTGAAGCTGAAGGCCACGTCTGATGTGCCGGGCGTGAAGTTCGACATCAGTCCGATTGTCGAGGGCCGCGCCACCATCAAGGCCACTTACAAAGGACAGACCAAGATCTTCCTGATCAACTAATTGTTCAAGGAAACAGGGAGTTCAAGACAAATGAATTTAGTATTGTCCTGAACTCCCTGTTTTCTTGTTTCCTTGTCTCTAAAGATTTAACCTAAAGATAACATACATTTTGCCACACTTTTGGCGAAATATGCGTACCTTTGCACCCGAGATGAGAAAAGCATTGATGTATCTGTTACTGTCGCTGGGTATTATCCTGGTTGTGATGTTTCTCAGTGGAGCCGCTTTGGGTTTCATGGGAAGCTTCCTTGATGGCTTTGTCGACGGTATCCTGGGCAACGACTATGCTCCCTCGAAACCATCAGACTTATACTTCATCATCGGCATGGTCATACTCTGTGTGGCCTGTGTCATCCTGCAAATTGTGTTTCTCCGCCTTCGCTTTGCCAGCTACTCCATAGGCCGCATTCCCAAGGAAAAACGCTGGCCCGTGACAGGTTGGACCATGGTGACTTTGGGCGGTCTGGCCCTGCTCTACTGCACCATGTTCAATCCCTTCATCAGTCCCGATGAGAATGTAAGAGATTCGTGGGTATGGATCACCAGACATCCCATCATCTCCTTTTTCGGCATGGGTTTCGTCGAGGCTACAGCCGACCTGATTATCTTTGGCGGTATGATGCGTGAGATTCTCGAGTGGAAGCACCGTCCGCAGATCATCATCCCCGTCTTCGCCATTATCATTGGCCTGACATCGGCATTCTTCAGCGAACCCCTATTGGCTATTCCAGCCACGATGGTGGGTATGGTCGAGGGCTATGTCTACGAATATTCCCGTAGCGTCATCCCCATTATCATTGGCGATCTGCTCTACTGGCTGATCTTGGTTTTCTTCATCGGTGTAGGCTTCCCTGGCTGGACGATTCTCATCGCCGCTGGCCTCATTGTCCTTGGCTTCTACTCCGTCATCAAGACAATGGAACCTTTCAAACCAATAGATTAGACTCTTTTTAAGGAGATCAATTAGTCACTATTAATTGTAAACCTATTCCTCTTACTGTCTTCAGCGTGATGCAAGGCTCGTCGGCGAGGAGTTTGCGCAGTTTGTTGACGAATACATCGAGAGAGCGCGAGGCGAAATAATCATCCTCCGTATTCCAGAATCGGCTAAGGATGGCCTCGCGGCGCACCACATTATTCTTATTATCAGCCAATATCGCCAATATCTGCGCTTCACGTTGGGTGATGGTCTGCGACACATTCGTCTCGTCGTTGCGCAACGTGGCATGATCAGCATCCAAGGTATATTTCCCCAGTTTATAGTGACTAATCTCTTTCTGGGTCTTCGCACCGCCGCGCATCTTCATCAGCGCCTGGATATGGGCATCGAGCTCTTCAGGCACGAAAGGTTTCTTTACATAGTTGTTGATGCCGAGGCGATAACCTGCCTTTACATCGTTGGGCGATGTCAGTGCCGAGGTGAAGATGATAATCACATCGCCGTCCGTTTCACGGATGCGCTCTACCATCTCGAAGCCGTTCATCACCGGCATGTCGATGTCCGAGATGATCACATCGGGGTGTGTCTCCTCCCAAGCTTTCACACCTTCCTTGCCGTTGGTAGCAGTTGTCACCTCGTAGCCGCCAATAATATCCTCCAGACCCGTCTTCTCGATATAGGCCAGCGACTCATCGTCTTCCACTAATAATAATTTTATCATAATTCTGTTTTTTATATACGAAAGAAATGTGAATAATATGAATATTTTAATTCAGAAAAAGAAAAATATTTATGTTTCATTTTTTACTTTCGGAATGTAGAGGGTGAATTCGGAGAATTTGTCTTTCTCACTCGCGACGGTGACCTTGCCGCCGTGCGCCCGCATCACCTGATCCACGTAATTCAGTCCGAGACCGAAGCCCGACACGCCACCCTTACGGTTCTTCTCATGAATAGCAGCACGCCCGAACTTGTCGAAAATCACCTGTTGCTCCTCTTTCGTCATGCCGATCCCATTGTCGCGTACCTTCAGCAGTACATTTTTATCGGTGTCGAAGGTCTTGATGGTCAGTTCAATCTCATCTTTCGAGTACTTAACAGCGTTGTCAATCAGATTGGCGATAGCCTCCGTCAGATACTGTTCATCAGCCATCACCCGCGCCACTTCCAAACTCGTCGTCACTTCCAAGGGCTTCGTGGCTTTCGCCTTGGCCTTCTCCACCAGATCGTCGATGATGGGCGTCAGGTCTATCTCATTCTTGTTCAGAATCAGTTTCCGGTTCTCGAGCTTCGAGATAGTCAGCAATTTGTTCACGAGTGCCAACAGGTGCTCCGCTTCCTCTTCAATGATGCTATAGTATTTCTCCTTGATCTGCGGTTTGTCGTCAACCTTGCCGCTATGTAGGAAATGTGTCCCCATGATGATGCTCGACAGGGGCGATTTCATGTCGTGAACCATTGCATACGAAAAATCATTCCTCAGTTCTGTCATCTGCTCCTGCTCGGTAATGAAGCGAAGGAGCTGGATGATAATCACGGCGAAAAAGCCGAGAATGATGGCACTGATCAGGAACAGCGGACTCAGTCGACGGGCCAGTTCAGGATAGG
This sequence comes from Prevotella sp., assembly GCA_017650905.1. Classification (GTDB taxonomy): domain Bacteria; phylum Bacteroidota; class Bacteroidia; order Bacteroidales; family Bacteroidaceae; genus Prevotella. The sequence goes on from JAGCDZ010000071.1 coordinate 10,324, forward strand.
GGTTGTTCAGCGCCAAGCGGATAGCCCTCGAGCCGTCGCGCCCGATACTTACCGGCTTCGTGTACATCGACCAACTCGAACTCCGTTCATTATTCTGCCAGACT
>JAGCDZ010000072.1 GCA_017650905.1 Prevotella sp.
AATAGGAAAATCTCCTACCGAATAACAGTTACTCCTACCTGAATAGGAGAATCTCCTGCCATAGTAGGAGACTCTCCTATAAACTTGCAAAAATAACTCTTCACTGGCACATCCCCTAGACGGGGTTCACCGAATGCTTACATTGGGAGGCGGAAGCGTTAAAAAAGAAGTTAAAACAGTCTGTTCGATAATAGGTGGAACGGGAGTAGTTGTGGCTATAGCCGGAGGTGCCATGGCTAAAAAAGCAGTAGCCAGTTACAATACCCGAAAAGGTGTCTCTAATGATCCTATGTATTTGAGTTTTGTGGCCAGACCTGACGGTGTAGGAGTGCTTTTTGAATTTTAATGTCAATAATGATGATAATGAGAGGAAAAAAGCAGTACCTTTGCGGCGATTTTTAAAAACGCAATTGAAATGAACGAAATGGTAGGTGAATTCGCCGGTCTGATCTGGCGCGCACTCGAGGGTAAGAACGCCCTCTCACAGAAGGAAATCAAGAAGGCAACAAAGTTGAAGGACAAAGAGTTCTATCTCGGACTCGGATGGTTGCTCCGTGAAGACAAGATCAACGTGACAGAAGGTGAGGAGGAGAACTATTACGCTCTGAAGTAATATTTTTCATTCCCGACAATAAAAGAGCCGAAAGCATCCGTTGCTTCCGGCTCTTTTGTTTTCGTTTGCAGCTCTTTTATTGTTTGCAGTCTATTCTATTTGAATCCGTTCTGATTTGTTTCCATGGATTTTCTTACTTACTGTCACCCTTACCCCTGTTCCATCATTTATCGGTTATAATGGACCTCCATTTTCAGGCCTGTTTCGGCCATTAAACTGAACGGATGGGACTGATTTCTGTGGGTGGGCATGCTCCGATTTATACATCCATCGTTCCGTCAAAACATTTTCTTGTTCATATAATGGAAATGAGCCGGACTTCACAGCCCGGCTCATTCTCTTTACTAACCCTAATCTTATGAACTCTCTAGTATATTGTGTCTTGTTTACTTTGCAACCCTGGCGTTGATGTACTCCATCGGAATGCTGTTGATAGCGACCTCGTTCTGTGCAGTGACCAGGATCTCGCTGAACTTGTCAGTGTAAGAGTCCTTGATGTCCTCGATCCTTGCGGTCTTCTTGTCCTCGTTCAGGTTCTCGGTGCGGCATACATTCTCAATGTCGGTGAGCATCTTCTGATACATGGGAATGAACTGGAGGGCGTCGGCCTGGCTGAGTTCTGCAACTATGTCGGCTACGGTAGCCTCATTCCCGTTAACACTCTGAGCGTTTACTGATGTTCCGATGAACAGTGCTGCAACGGCAGCGAAGAAAATCTTTTTCATAATTCTTATTTTTTTTGTTTTTGTTTTTTCGTTTCTGTTTTGTGGACCCGCTTTCTTGCGGCTTCCGTAGTTAAGAGTCAAAAAGTGCCCGGAAGTTAAGTTGAGGGTCATTAAATTATCTTTCGTTAACAGAATGTTTAACAAATCCCTAAAATGAATACAGTTGTTAACAAAAATAGAATCAGCGATTAACATTATTAACCGCTGATTCCGTCTGTTGACTTAACTTGTTGTTTTGTGAATTTGGTCGGGCTTGTCCTTTGCCCTTTTGCTCTTTGCTCTTGAGGTTACAGGCTGCGCTTTCTTTCCGGCCTGCATTATTAATAGTCAAATTATGGTATAAAGTTAAGAGGGTGTATTATAAAACTGTTTTTGATTTGACCAGCAAAGGGTGATACCCAAGGTGATACTCAAGGTGATACTCAAGATGGTACTCAAGACAACAATCTTGATAAATGGATAGAAAACCAAATTAGGCGGAATCCTCAAATTACCACAGATGAACTGGCTAAAATGAGTAATAAAGGAATAGCTACCATCAAGCGCCATCTCGCAAAAATACCACATGTCCGTTATGTGGGTAGCGGCTATAGTGGTCACTGGGAGGTACTTGACAAAGAATAAAACCACCGTCGCGAAATGCGACAGTGGCTTCAACGTTTGTCTATACCAGACAAGACTCAATTAGCACTTCAACCATTGAAGAATCAATTGCAAAAGACACCAGAGTGAATATAGCGAGGTGAAATACGCATATAGTGAATTGCTTACACGCTTCGATATTCAAACTTGGTACTTAAATGGAGGATAAGGTTTGCGACAAGTCATTGTCTTGATTCTAGCTGTGGCTTTCAATCTCACAAATATTGGTGTCAATTTTGTGATTTTTAGTCTCAATTGAACTAAAAAGCAAAGAAAATTGCCGCATTTTGTCATATTTTTGTTTATTCTTGCACGTTTTACATGAAAAATTAGTATTTTGCTGCATTAAATTTTGTATAATGGCAAATAAAGACCTCAACAGATTGAAAGTGGTGCTTGTTGAACAGCACAAAACAGCAAAATGGTTAGCAGAGCAAATGGGAAAAGACCCTGCAACTATTAGTAAGTGGTGTACCAACAAAGCACAGCCTTCATTAGAGACAATCAAAAAGATTGCAGAAATCCTACAGGTTAAAATGAGCGACCTTGTAAGCAATGAACAACCTTTATAATTGAAGCAAATGACTGAAAAGATAAATATTCGCAAACTGGAAGCTGACCTTTGGGAGTCGGCAGACCTGCTTCGTGCAGGAAGTAAACTCACATCGAGCCAATACTGTATGCCGGTATTGGCATTGCTGTTTCTAAGATACGCCTATAGTCGCTTCAAGATGGTTGAAGCAGAATTGTTGAAGAATCGCCCAAGTCGTGGTGGTCGCGTAATACCTGTTGAACCAAGTGACTTTGCGGCAAAAAGTGCACTCTACCTTCCTCGTGAGGCTCAGTTTGACTATCTGGTAAATCTGTCGGATGACCAACCTTTGGGCGAGGCTGTCAATCGCGCCATGGCTCTGGTCGAAGAACAAAGCGAACAGTTGACAGGTATTCTGCCTAAATCATACACTATGTTCAGTGATGAGCTGCTGCGTGAACTCCTTCGTATCTTTAACAACAAGACACTCGACGAAATCGGTGGCGATGTTATAGGTCGTATTTATGAGTACTTCCTCAGTAAGTTTGCCAAGGCTGTAGCATCAGACGATGGCGTGTTCTTCACTCCAAAATCTTTGGTAAAGATGCTCGTAAATGTACTGGAGCCAGAACAGGGTGTAATGCTTGATCCTGCCTGTGGCTCGGGAGGTATGTTCGTTCAAACTGGCGACTTTGTGAATGCTGGCGGTATGAATGCCAATACACAGATGACCTTCTACGGTCAGGAAAAGGTGGAATACAATGCCCAACTCTGTCTGATGAACATGGCAGTACACGGTTTGAATGGCAGGATTGTCTCTGGTGATGAGGCTAACTCCTTCTATCATGATGCACACAACCTTGCAGGAAAGTGTGACTACGTGATGGCGAATCCTCCATTCAATGTTGATAAAGTAAAGTCGGAATCAGCATCTGCCGCTGGTCGTTTGCCATTTGGGTTGCCTGGCGTCAATGCTAAGACAAAAGAGATTGGTAATGCCAACTATCTCTGGATTTCATATTTCTATGCCTACCTCAATGACCATGGTCGTGCAGGATTCGTTATGGCATCATCGGCAACAGATAGTGCCAACAAGGATCGTGACATCCGTGAAAAACTTGTTTTGACAGGCGATGTGGATGTTATGGTGAGTGTGGGCAACAACTTCTTCTATACCCTCTCGCTCCCTTGCTCGCTGTGGTTCTTTGACAAGGCAAAGCGTTTAGAGAATAAGAATCGTGTACTTTTCATCGATGCCCGCAACTATTATACAGTTGTTGACCGTACTCTTAATGAATGGTCAGAATGGCAATTGAAAAACTTGCAAGCTATTGTCCATCTGTATCGTGGAGAGCAGGACAAGTATAAGTCGCCCTCCAATGAGGCGGAACTTGCTGTTACTCTTGAAGCCAAGGATACGGTAAACGAAGCCATTTGGCTCACTTCAAAGTTCGGTCTTGAAGGCGAATATCAGGATGTGCTTGGTCTTTGCAAAATTGCAACCATTGACGAAATCAGCGAGAAGAACTACTCGCTTACTCCTGGTGCCTACGTTGGTGTTGCCGAAGTTGAGGACGATGGCGTTGACTTCCATGAGCGTATGAATGAAATCCATACAGAACTCGCCTCACTCAATAAAGAAGCCAATGTGCTAATGAGCGAGATCATGAAGGAATGGGAAACTCTTAACACGAAGTAAATCATGGCAAAAGAGATAAAACCAATAGTGTCAACCGATATTTCAGCAATGGGTGCAGTTGTTGGAAATTTGATGACTGACCTCCGCCAAATCATTGACGAAGCGCGAATCCATGTGGCATCTACAGCCAACTATGAGCTTACCATGATGTACTGGCATATTGGCGAGCGAATTAACCGCGACGTGCTTGGAAATGAACGAGCTGATTATGGAAAGCAGATTGTCGCGACAGTGTCACGACAATTACAGAATATCTACGGACACAAAGGCTTTGATGTGAAGAGTCTGTATCGTCACATGCAGTTCGCAACCCTTTTTCCTGATTCTCAGATTGTCTCGACAGCGTCGCGACAATTATCATGGTCACATTTCGTGGAGCTACTGCCATTGAAAGATGAACTGCAACGTGATTATTATTTCACGCTGGCATCAGCCAATAGATGGAGTGTTCGTCAACTTCGCAAAGAAATTGATGGAATGCTATACGAGCGTACTGCATTGTCGTCAAAGCCTGAGGAAGTTGTAAAACAGGAACTTGCCAATGTTAGAGATAATAAAGTTGTTTCTCCTGATGTAGTATTCAAAAGCCCTTATTTCCTTGAATTTACTGGGTTAAAAGGCTTGTATAGCGAGAAGGACTTGGAAGACAGTCTTGTCGCGCATCTGGAACAGTTCATTCTTGAACTCGGAAATGGGTTCTGCTTTGTTGAGCGTCAAAAGCGTATGATTATTGACGGAGAGGATTTCTATCTTGACCTGCTATTCTATCACCGCAAGCTACATCGCCTAATTGCCATTGATCTGAAACTCGGTCGTTTCAAAGCTCAATACAAAGGTCAGATGGAGCTGTATCTGCGTTGGCTTGAACAGAATGAAATGGAGCCAGGTGAAGAAACACCACTTGGTCTTTTACTCTGTACTGAAGGTAGTGAGGAACAGATTGAACTTCTCCAACTCGACAAATCGGGCATTAAGGTCGCTCAGTATATGACAGAACTACCACCGCGCAATGTCCTCGTGCAACAGATACAGAAGTCCCTTGAAGTTGCAAAAGCTAAATGGGAAAATGAAAGAAAGGAGGATGAGGTATGAGTGAAATGACAGATAAGTTTAAGAAGGCTGACGAGAACAACCGTTTGCTGTCAGCATACAGACCTTTACCGCCCGAAACACTAAAATCGTTAAGAGAGTACTACCGCGTAGGGCTCACTTATACGAGTAATGCCCTTGAAGGCAATAGCCTGACAGAGTCAGAAACCAAAGTAGTCATTGAGGACGGATTAACGATTGAGGGTAAGCCCCTGCGCGACCATTACGAGGCAGTAGGTCATGCCAAGGCCTACGACTATATCTACCAGATTACCGAAAAGGAAGGTCTTGAAGAAGAGGACATTCTGACTCTTCATCGCCTGTTCTATCAGCAGATAGATGCCGAAAAGGCAGGAAAATATCGTGACGTAAAGGTTTATATCAGCGGCAGCCGTTATGCGGTATCGGCAGTATCTAAGATTCCTGCTGAGATGCAGAAACTTGTTAAATGGTACAATGACAACGAGAAGAATTTGCACCCAATAGAGTTGGCGGCTACGTTGCATCAGCGTTTTGTCTTCATTCATCCCTTTGTGGATGGCAACGGGCGTGTGGCGCGTCTGCTGATGAATCTCGCTTTGTTGCGCAACGGCTTTACCATTGCCATTATTCCTGCTGTTCTGCGTCATGAATACATCTATTCGTTAGAGGTAGCCCATACTCGTCCAGAGGTCTTTGTTGACTTTATTGCCGACCGTGTGATAGCCACCCAACTTGACCTGCTCAGGCTGATGCGGGAAGACGATGATACTGTAAATGATACTGTAAATGATACTGTAAAAGCAGTTGCGCCCCTGCTTTCAAAGACCGAACAGACCGTCTTGAATGCGATAAGTGCGTACCCCAATTATTCTTACGAGAAGCTTGCCACATACAGCCAGCTTTCTCGTCCTACTATCGCCCGTACCATCAAAGCCCTCCAAAGCCGCGAGTTCATCCGTCGCATAGGCTCTGATAAAACTGGCCATTGGGAAGTTATCGGAAAGGTGGATGAGGTATGAGCGAGATAATGCAGGAATGGGAAACTCTAAACACGAAGTAAATCATGGCAAACGAGGTTGCAACTATCGAAACAAGAGCCACACAACTGGCTGAAAAAATAGAGGTATTAGTGACGGAGGCACGTCAGAAGGTAGCTTCTGTTGCTAATACTGCGCAGGTATATACATACTATGAGATTGGACGCTATATCGTTGAAGATGAACAAGGTGGTAAGGTGCGTGCTGAATATGGTAAAGGAGTATTGAAACGTGTTTCTGAACGTCTTACGGAGCGATTAGGCAAAGGTTGGTCAGAAGAGAATCTGCGCTTAATGAGGAAGTTCTATACACTATATTCCCATGGGCAATCACCGATTAACAAAATCCAAACCAATGGTTTGGAAATTCAATCCCCAAAAATCCAAACCACTGGTTCGGAAATCAAATCCGAAAATAGTAACCATCGGTTACGAAATCATCAATTCGTTCTTCCATGGGCTCATTATCTGATACTGACTCATGTCAAGGATTCTGATGCTCGTAGTTTCTATGAGATAGAAGCATTCAAACAGCAATGGAGCAAACGCCAACTGCAACGTCAGATAGGCAGCGGTCTCTATGAACGTCTGGCGCTTAGTCGTGATAAAGACGAAGTGATGCGACTGGCTACGGAAGGACAAGTGGTTGAAAAACCGTCAGACATCCTCAAAGACCCCGTGGTGTTGGAGTTCATTGGGTTGAAATCGGACGCATCCTATAGCGAGAGTGACCTTGAAAGTGCCATTATCAGTCGTTTGCAAGATTTCCTCCTCGAAATGGGCAAAGGATTCCTATTTGAGGCGAGGCAGAAGCGGTTCACTTTTGAGGAACGACATTTCTATGTTGACCTTGTGCTCTACAACCGACTACTTCAATGCTACGTCCTCGTTGACTTAAAGATGGATGACCTCACCCATCAGGATCTTGGTCAGATGCAGATGTACGTCAACTACTATGACCGCTTCGTCAAAGAGGATTTTGAGAAACCAACTATCGGCATTCTCCTCTGCGAACGCAAGAATGATGCTCTCGTTGAACTCACGTTGCCCAAAGACGCCAATATCTATGCACAGCAATATGCACTCTGCTTGCCTGACAAAGCCCTGCTTCAGCAAAAACTGCGTGAATGGATTGAGGAATATAGAAAGGAGAATGAGGTATGAGTGAATGGAAGAAAGTGAAGTTGGGAGATATCTGTGAGCGTGTTACGTCTGGTGGTACGCCCAAAGCAAATGTATCCTCTTATTATTTTCCTCCAATTATTCCTTGGCTCAAAACCAAAGAAGTCAATTACTGTCGAATAACAGAAACAGAGAATTTTATATCTGAAGAGGGCTTAAACAATTCAAGTGCAAAACTTATTGCTCCCAATTCTGTCATAATTGCGATGTATGGTCAAGGAGATACTGCTGGACGTGTTGCAATAAATAAGATTCCTTTAACAACAAACCAGGCATGTTGTAACCTTACAATAGATGAAAGCAAAGCAGATTATGAGTTTATTTATTATCAGCTTTGTACCCTATATAATAAGATGGTTTCATTAAAGGCAGGTGCTGCTCAACCCAACCTCAATGCACAAATAATAAAGAACTTAGAGGTACTACTACCTTCTTTGCCTACCCAGCACCGCATCGCTACTATCCTTTCTCGCTACGACTCTTTGATAGAGAACTATCAAAAGCAGATAAAGCTATTGGAGGAAGCAGCGCAGCGACTCTATAAGGAATGGTTCGTTGACCTCCACTTCCCCGGCCACGAAAACACCAAGATTGTCGATGGTGTGCCTGAGGGGTGGGAGAAAATGCCAGTTGATAGTATCTATTCAATCAAATATGGAAAAAACCTTTCAACCAAACTAATTACGCCTACTGGCAAATATCCTGTTTATGGTGCAAATGGGGTGATTGGTTATTACGACGTTGCTAATTGTAATAATCAAGTAGTCCTAATAACAAGTCGTGGAAATGGTAGTGGAGATGTGTTAATGACATATCACAAAGATGCTTTCATTACGAATAATTCTTTTGTCGTTTCGCCATTAGATGATTATTCGTATTGTCAGTTACCCTTCACTTACCAGTTCTTAAAAAATGCGAACTTTAGAGCTGTAAGGACAGGAGCCGCACAACCTCAATTGACGAATCAATCTATTCATACTGTTGATGTTGTCCTTCCTTCCAAAGATATTATAATTGAATATTGCGATATCGTTTCTTATTGTAACATAAAAATAGTTATCTTAAAAAATCAAATCCGCCTCCTCAGCGAAGCTCGCGACCGCTTACTTCCCAAGTTGATGAGCGGAGAAATAGATGTATAAACAATCAAAATAAAAAAATTATTATGAGTTTTAATGATGAACAAAAAGAAGAAATTCTTCGCCAATACAAGCTGTTGCTCTCAAAGGTAATGAACGCACGAGAGAACGAATCCGCAGCAGAAGATTACTCGAAAAGAGATGATTTCCAAAGAGATTATTCTCGAATATTATATTCTGCCTCTTTTAGAAGATTGCAAGGCAAAATGCAGATTAACGGAATAAAGTCAGATGCTTTTTACCGTAATCGTCTAACTCATAGTTTGGAAGTAGCTCAAATTGCTGTCAGCATTGCAACGCTTTTGTCTAATGAATGTTCTACTGAAGAAATACCAATGTACAAAAACGATATTTTTCTATTGCAAGCAGCTGCATTGGCACATGACATAGGACATCCTGCGTTTGGTCATAAAGGAGAACGTATTTTGGATGAGATTGCGAAAGAGTATGGATTGAGATTCGAGGGTAATGCTCAGAATTTTAAATTATTAAGAAGAATAGATTGTAAAGAACCCAATGTTAACGGCCTAAACTTGACAAACAGAACGCTATTGGCAATTAACAAGTATTTAACACAAGAGGATAAAAACGCTAAAAAATTCTTATATAAAGAAGATTTTGAATATTTGAATGAAGTAAGAGTGCGGGCAGGGTTGCAAGGTGCCAGAACTTTAGATGTACAAATAATTGAGTTGGCTGATGATATAGCGTATGCTGTTCACGATTTGGAAGATGGTTTGCAATTAAGGAAATTCAGCATAGATGAAATTACACATTATTTGAGAAATAAGGACCAAAAAGCTAGTAAAGATTTTGATACTTTCGTAAATCGTGCAATTGAATATGCAAACAACCAAGAAAACGACAATGTACAAAAGTATTCCAAGTTAATTAGAATGAGTCTTACATCCCAATTAACCAATACTTTTGTTAATGATGTTACCATCAACGTAATAGATGAAGAAACATGTAAAGAGCACAATACCAACAAATCAAATTATGAACTTGAGTTAAAAGAATATAAAGATTTGCTTAAGTTGCTTAAAAAAGCAGTATTCGAGTGCTCTACTCGCGATACGAACATTCAAGAATATGAAAGAAAAGGAGAGATAATCATAAAATCTCTTTTTAACTTCTACACAGATTTATCTAAGAACATTAACGCAATGTTGCTACCTCCTGATTATAGACCAGAGGGATTACAGAAGAAAGGAAAAGGGCAAGATAAAGAAAAAGTAGAATTGCAATTAGTCCAAAACAGCATTGATTACATTGCAGGCATGATGGACACCTTTGCTATTTCGGAATATGAACGTCTATTTAGTATTGACTTCGACAATATAGATTTAGGTCAAGATATAGAGATAAAAAAGAAGGGGAAAAAAGAAACCTCAAAAAAATAATTTCACGATTATGGCAAAGGACTATAGCGAAGATCAATTAATACAGAAATCGACAGCCGAACTCTTGGAAAAAGAGCTTGGCTGGAAGTCTGTGTATGCTTTCGACAATGAGGTACTTGGCGAACAAGGCACGCTGGGACGCAAGAATCAGAGCGAAGTTGTGCTGACACGTCATCTTCGCATGGCCTTGAAACGTCTGAATCCATGGATGACCGACAAGCAGTTGACAGAAGCCATCGAGCGCATGACCAGCTACATGAGTTCGCAGACGCTGATGCAGATCAACGAGGAGAAATATGGTTACGTGCGTGATGGTGTGCCTGTCACCCGCCTGAAGCTTAATGGCGAGACGGAGCTAGTACGTGCCAAGGTTATGGACTTTGCCAATGTGGATAACAACGAGTTTATTGCCGTCAGAGAACTTTGGATAAAGGGGCATATCCACAAGCGCAGGACCGATGTGGTGTGCTTCGTGAATGGTCTTCCGCTTATCTTCATCGAACTGAAGAATCATGACCAGGACATACAGAATGCCTATACCGACAACTATCGCGACTACCTTGACACCATACCGCATTTGTTCCACCACAATGCCATGATTATGCTGAGCAATGGCATGGAAAGCCGTGTGGGTACTGTGGGTGCCAAGTGGGAGTTCTTCCATGAGTGGAAACGATTGACAGAGTTGGATCACGGAAATATCGAATTGCCAACAATGCTTCGCGGCATCTGTAAAAAAGAGAATCTGCTGGATTTGCTTGAAAATTTTATTCTCTTTGACCATAGTGGAGGCTCAACCGTCAAGATTCTGGCACGCAACCATCAGTACCTTGGTGTGAATCAAGCCGTGGAGATGTATCGCCATCGTGAGGAAATGAAGGGTAAACTGGGTGTGTTTTGGCACACCCAGGGCTCTGGCAAGAGCTATTCGATGGTATTCCTGGCTCAGAAGATCAGGCGTAAGTTTGAAGGTTCACCAACAATTGTGGTGCTGACCGATCGCGATGAGTTGAACAAACAGATAAGTGACACCTTCGAGAATTGTGGACTGTTGGGAGGATTGAAAGCCAAACAGTTCATTGCACATAGCGGTGATGATCTTCGGCAGAAGCTGACCGGCAACCCTTCGTTCATCTTTTCACTGATACAGAAGTTCAACAAGGCAGACGCAGAACCTATCTATCCTGATCATGACATCATCGTGATGAGTGACGAAGCACACCGTACACAGAATGGTGTTTTTGCCGACAACCTCATGCACATGTTGCCAACAGCAAACCGTATCGGCTTTACCGGTACGCCTTTGTTGCGAGACGATAATATCACAGCTCGTACCTTTGGGCAGTATGTATCTGTGTATGACTTCAAACGTGCCGTAGAGGATAAGGCAACGGTTCCTCTCTACTATGAGAATCGAGGTGAGAAACTTCAAGAGCTGAAGAATCCGGAAATCAATGCAGAGATTGCCGCCAGATTGGATGAAGAGGACTTGGACCCTTCACAGCAAGCTAAACTGGAGCGTGAGTTTGCGCAGGAGGTACATTTGTTGACCGCCGAGAAACGACTGCGGGTAGTGGCACAGGACTTTGTGCGTCACTATAGCGACTTGTGGACAAGCGGTAAGGCCATGATGGTAAGCTTCAACAAGGTAACTTGCGTCCGCATGTATAACTACGTGCAGGAGTATTGGCAAAAAGAGATAAAGGCTCTACGCAAACGTATTGAGCAAGATCCATGGCAACAGGAAGTTCAGGAGATGAAGCGTAAACTGCAATGGATGGAAGAAACGGAAATGGCGGTGGTGGTATCGCAGGAGCAGAACGAGATACAGACATTTAAGAAATGGCGACTTGACATCACTCCACATCGAGAGAAGATGGAAAAAAGGGAACTGGACAAGGAGTTCAAAGATGCCGACAGCAAACTGCGGGTAGTCTTTGTCTGCGCCATGTGGCTGACAGGCTTTGACGTGAAGACCTTGTCATGCCTTTATATTGACAAGCCAATGAAGGCGCACACCCTGATGCAGACCATTGCCCGTGCTAACCGTGTGGCAGAAGGTAAGTCGAATGGGCTTGTCATTGACTATATAGGCATAGTGAAAGCACTCCGCCAGGCACTGGCTGACTATACAGCCAATCCTGATGGCGGTGAAGGTGGCAACGACCCTACCGTCAACAAGGAAGAACTGATAAAGAATGTTTGGAAAATCATTGCGACAGCGGAAGCATTCCTGCATGAGAAAGGTTTTGAATTGCAGGAACTCATTGAGGCCATGTCGTTTGAGAAGCTATCCCTTCTGAAGAAGGCAGCGAACCTGCTATGTGATACTATTGAAACCCGTAAGTCGTTCTGTACATTTGCAACTTCTTTGCTCAATCTTTGGAAATATCTCGATCGTGAAGATATAACTGAAGATATGCGTAAAAAGAAGGATGCTTTGGAAGCCATATACAAGGAATTGCAGAAAAAGCGTAAGCACGCTGACATCACCGACCTGAGTGTGGCAATCAATGGTATTGTCAATGAGCATCTTGAAATAGATTCCAATGCTATGATGGTTGCTGATGGTGGTGGACGTAGATTTGACATCAGCGGTATTGACTTCGATTTATTGCGAAGAGAGTTTGCCAAGCGTGAAGACAAGAATCTCGTACTAAGAGACATTCAAGACTTACTTCAGGAACGTCTGGCTCGACTATTGGCCGAAAATCCATCACGAATTAACTTTTACGAACGGTATCAAGAGATTATTCAAGCGTATAACCAAGAACAAAATCGTGCAACGATAGAGAAGACCTTTGAGGAGTTGATGCATCTGTCTCAATCTCTCAGCGAAGAAGAGAAGCGTTATGTACGAGAAGGATTCAAGAGTGATGAAGAGCTATCGCTCTATGACCTCCTATTGAAAGACAATCTGTCAAAGACAGAAGTCAAAAAGCTGAAGGATGTAGCCATAGAGTTGCTTGCTAAAATAAAGGAACAGTTGTCTGGTATGGATCATCCATTTGACAAGCCAACGACTCGTGCTACTCTTATCATTACCATACGTGATGTTTTGTGGCAAGAACTTCCAGAGAGTTATAGCGAAGAAAGTATAAACTACTACCGAGATACCATTTACAACTATGTTAGTCAAAGATATGGTGGTGTGGCATAAAATACGTATTCCGGACCATGGTCGGCCAGTAAATCCAGCCAAAAATAGGTCAGAATGATGCTCGTCCGCCTATAAAAATAGGTGTAATATGAGCAAAAATCACTTGAAAACGCCGCCGGAGCTCCTTTTTTCCGGAGCATTGTCGGCCAGTCAGCAAAAAGGATGGTGTCAATCGGCCATCACGCATCTCTTTCCGGAGCATTGTCGGCCATTGTTGGAATCTATCAGGCTGAGAGCCAATCCTTTCCGGAGCATTGTCGGCCACCAGTATGTCGAATCGCCTATCTTTGCCTCAAACAAAACAGGCAAAGTAATATGGCAGTAACAACTTGGTGCAACTTGTACCAACTTGGTAACGAGATTACGAGATTTGCAATACGTGGTTCACCGGGTGCTTACTGAAGTGCAACAACTGCAACTGTAACACTCACGGAGGCCTCAGTTTCTTGCTTACGTTTATGGGGGTGCTGTAGGGGAAGGCTATACTGTAGGCGGCATCAAGGGCCCGCAGGTTTACCTTGCATGTGCTTATTCCCAATGCGACCGATACAAGGGCCCTCAGCAGTTCCCTGTGGGGTCGGGGATCCAGTGCGGGACGGGGCTGCTCATCGAGTCCGAGAAGTTCACTTTTGGTGCATATCTCCCAGATGAAGTCATCGGTGGCGGCCTGGCCGAACCATGATTTCAGGATACTGCGTACACAGAAACGTCTGTATGTTCCATTCAGTTCCTGCCGGGTGTTTTCCAGCATGAGCCAAAGCTGCAGGAAGCAGGTTTCAGTGTTTTCAAGGGATTCAAGAGTTATCATGGCCTGGTACTGTATTTGTGCTTGTACTCCGTGGTCTTGCAGTAGCGGCCGGTTGTGTCGTCATAATATATATGGTGGCGGTTTATCCAACTGCGCAACGTCACTTCGCCGTCACCCTTGCGGTTCAGTCCTGCCCGCAGCTGACGGTACTGGTCACGGGTGAACTCGTCAGGTAACAGTTCAAGGAGGTTGCGGGGTCCGGAATGGCGCTGTATCTCAAGCTCCTCACGAAGTTCACTCTCCAACTGTTGACCGAAGTAGAGCATCTTGCACCACAGGTTGTACCGCTCTGTCCATCGGACGAAATCGGCAATGGACTTGTCCCACTTGTAGCCTTGAGCCACATAGAGCACCATACCCTTGAGCCATGCTATTACATTGGCGCGGTAACTCAGCACCTTGTATGCCAGAGAGTCATAGAGCTGCGCGGTGTCATGGTTCTCCTGCCGCATCTCAAGTGCCAGTTTCCGTGACTGCGTGCACTCTATCAGCCCGCTTGCGGCATCCAGTCTGTCAAGATAGGGCTTGAGCTCCGAGGCAAAAGCGCAGTCATAGATTCCCAGTACGGGGGCCTTTCCGTCATCCTCAAACTCATTGTCATTGGTCATGATTGTGGCTATGTCCAAGCGGCTCACGGTCCCGTCGTTCACCATCCTGTTGAAAAACCTGCGTGCGTTAGGTGGAGTGGTGGAGGCGTTGAAGTTCCAGCGCAGCGGCGCTATCCCGCTCACCGAGTCTGTGCCTACACGCTCCTGACCTGCCATGGAGTTGTCGAATGCCTTACGGATAAGCAGGCCGACCTCATCCACCGTGCCTTTCGAAGTTATCTTCTTCAGCGCGTCTATCTCATCGACAATGGTGTAGATATAGCGCTCACCGTTGTTGTAGGCATCGACGATACGCTGGTTGAAAACGGCATCGGTCAGGTTGTCAATGAGAATCTGGATGCAGATGTCCGAGGGACGGGGATCCTTGTTCTGTTTGGCACCGGAGTTCTTCTGTTTCCACTCCGCCTCACGCTGGCGGTTGGTTATGTCGCGCTGGAGGATATCCTGCATTATGTATTCAATGGGTTTCCTGATGGAGCCTTTGCCTATGCTCTGACGGCCTATCAGCACGGACATGAAGGTGGCTTCATGGTCCACGTTGTCCCAATAGCGGAACTTCACGCCGTGAAGGTGGGCGGCCAGAGCGGGAAATACCGCGTTCGCCACTGCAGGTTTGTATAGACCGGGAACGTTCCTGGTGAGCAGCCGTATAAGAGGCGGCAGCCTGTCGGGCATGGACGGAGGCGATGTGATGGTGCCCCCGCAAGCCTTTAGCCCGTTATTCTCATTCAGTGATGCCAGGACCTGTTTCAAACGGTAGGGCATTCCTTTCCGTGGCTCCTTGAGCGCGCTCTCTATGGTACGGCGCCGCTCGTCATACCCCTCCTTGCTGTCGGCAAAGTAGTTGGGTATGACCTGCAGCAGGCGGTCAAGTGAGAAATCGCATATATTGCGGAGGTTTACAGCCAGTTCAAAAGTCTTAATGTTGCGGTCACCCTCTACAGGCTCATTCCCGTCATTGAACAGCTCCCAGTACTTTCGGATTATGTCGCTGTACAGCATACCCTTGTAACGGAGCGCAGGATTCAGGGGGCAGGTTACTGTTCCGGCTACCGGTACACGCTCGGCAACCAACGGAACAGAGGTCTGTGGTTGGCTATCTGCGGCATCGGCTTTATGTATCTCAAAGATGGCGTCATCAAGATATATCAGATCCTCCGGGCTGGCGGTAGTGGTGAAGAACACGCGGGTTATGTCTTTCGCGCCTTTGTCAAACTCCACTCCAAGTAAGCGGCTGGCCCAGAGTAGGTTGTCCTCCTGAGAGAGTTCCTGCCGGCGGCGGAATACCACATGGAATCCGGCGGCCCGGGCACTGAGTTCCAGCATAAGGAGCCCCAGTTCACCGGCCTTGCCCAGGATGCATTCCCTGAGCTCCTGCATCTGTTCCGTGGGGATGTGGTCTATGTCCATCCCTATGGTGCTGCTCAGGGTGTTCGCCCCCTTTAGCGAGCCGTCCCCGTTGGGAAGACAGCTGTAGCTCATCTGCAGCAGGTGGGATTTCTGGTTTATATCGCCTTCACGGACAGCTTTCACAATGTCCTGCTGTTTGCGGCTGCCACGCAGTTTAAGATACTCTTCGCGGGTAAGGACAGGCCGCATCATCTTGGCCCCGTCCTTGTAATAAATCATGTGTACACTCATGGTCGTTCGGATTATCGGATTAGTAGTCAAGGAGCAGATCCATCATAACCTTGTGTGCCACGGCGTTTGCCTGTCGTACCAGTTGGGATGGGAGTTCGTTTATCTGCTGCTCCGGCAGCGAGAACACGAAATAGTAGCGTTGGTTGTGCCCGAGAGTAAGTGAGCAGTTCTCTTCACGGTACAGGGCCTTGTTGCGTCCGCGTTTAGGCAGTTCGGTGATATAGACATTGCCGTCGCGCATGCACTGGACCTTGCATCTGGTGCAAAAAGGCTCCATGTTTACATCCTCACAGCACTCAAAATCCGCGGAGTGCATACCGTTCTCATACTGGCAGATGGTCATCATGCCATCAAGCGTTACCTGTTTTACAGGCGCATTGTTACTGTAGTTCTTCATGTTTTTGTGTTTTTAATGATTCATTCCGTCAACGCCTCGTGCTATTGACGTGTCAAATGTATGCCGCCAAATCCAGGTGGCAATGGATTTTTAAGTGCCCTGATCCGTTTTGTTACGGATTGTGCTGTTTTGTTCCGGATTTTTACTGATTGTAGTGTGGATAAAAAAACACCGGGAAACAACTCCCGGTGCCTTAGCCACGAACCGTATCAGCTGCGGTAATATTTCCTGAAAGTGCTTTCGTTGAACTCGGGCATCCCCATCCTTACCAGTTCAGTATATGCCGCCTGTGGGCTAAACGGCAGCAGGACCTTGTTCTCCTTTCTCATCTGCACAAGGTAACGGCATATCTCCTGTAGCTTGTACCGTTTGACCAGGCGCTTGATCTCGTCATGGATCTGCCACTCATGCAACCTGTCCACAGCGGGATGGATCAGACTGCACAGCCTTTCACCGCTTCTTTCCAAAATGTTGCTTTGTGCCGGCAGACTGTTACCGTTGCCGGTTTCCCGGCTCTCCTGCCTTATGCCAAGGGCCTGAATAAGACCGGCCAGCACATTACTTCCCATATTCTCTATCAAGGACTTGAGTTCTTTAAGAGAAGCATCCTGCAAACTCAGTCTGTTTTTCAATTCTCTGAAAGCCGTCAGAATCTCTCCGGCATCGTCGGTTTTAATCGGTTTGTTTTTCATATCAGTAGTGAATTATAGTAATTAGTAGTATATGTTTCTGTTTCAGGATACTTTAGGTGTGTTTCCAATATTATTATAGTCACAAAAATAAGAACACGAGAGAAATTAGTATGTATTATCTGTTCATAAGTTATCAACAATCTTTTGGGACGCTTGGTCAGCGAGAATATGCTGTAGGGCTGATTTTGTGTTGTGGTGTCCAGGAAAACATTCGTTCGTGCCATTATTTAAGCCCAAAAACTGTCAATCAAAATGGTTCTTCCGCAATTTAGTTGAAACGACAACTCTTTTTTTGAGTTACACACAAGGAAAGACAGTAGCAAGTGTTTGTTGCGTTGCAGTTGTTGCAGTTGTTTTTCATGAAAATGAAATGTTAAAATATCTTTATATTTATATATATATATAATATTTCATTTCGGACTTTTTG
>JAGCDZ010000003.1 GCA_017650905.1 Prevotella sp.
ATCACCACCCACTCCTTCTTCGCTGTTTCCTTGTTCACGGAAATAGTCTTGTAACTTAAAGTGTTCATTTTTAATTTTACTACTAAAAAACAGTTTAACTTATTAATTAATGTACGCACATAAACCCACATCCGAGGTCTAACTCCCGGCTGCAAGTCTAACGAACGTAAGAAACGCTGATTCACGAACCGCTTCGCCCGGCCAAAGACGCCGCTATTCACACAACATTTCACGGGGATTCTAAGTCTCTCCCCTAAATTGGACTGCAAAGGTACAAAGATTATATGGAAAGAGAAAGGTTGAATGTGGAAAGCATCGGCAATTTAAGATTATTTAACCGAATTAAGTATCTTTAAGTGTCGTTTTTTGGTAGAACGGGGGAAAATTCTTATCTTTGCCGTCGCAAAAACAAATAAAATGAAAGGGATTGCAAGATGATACGCACACTCTTACTTATCATAGTCATGGGGCTTGCCTCTACAATATCAGCTCAAGAAAAAGAGTCTTTAGACCTTAACGCACTTTATCAGCAGATCGATGACGCTATTAGTCAATCGCCACAATACGTAGCAAAACTGAAGCAACAGCTTGCTGCCTGTCAGGATAGTTTCCTCATGGAAAAGAGTGCAGAAAAGCGTATCCTGATGGCTGAAAAGCTCTTCCGGCTCTATGAGCCTTATAGGAATGACTCGGCTCTTCATTATGCTGAGCTTTGTATCACCCTTGCCGATTCTCTCCGCCGTCCTGATCTTAGTGGCCGTTTCCGCTCCATGTTGGCATATCAGTGCTCTACGGCCAATATGTATTCCGAGTCGCTTGAGTTACTTCGAACCATCGACAAGTCCGCTCTCGATAACACGGGTCTTATCGATTATTATAATGCCTGGATGCATGTTTGTGGTGAGATAGGGTCTTATACCCAGCGCAAAGACGTACGCCATCATTATTTTGATTTGCAGAACCATTACCGCGATTCAGTATTGATGGTAGCAGAGGAGGGCAGTGAGAAATGGTTTCATCTGAAGATGGATGTCCTTAGCGCCCGACGTCTGTATCAGGATGCATTGGAACTCAGCAATCAATGGCTCGAGAAGGTCACTGACAATACGCACGAAAGTGCATATGCTGCTTTTTACCGCTCGATGGTCTATGACAATCTAAATAATCATGAAATGGTCTGCTATTGGCTGGGTAAATCAGCCCTTGACGATATCAAGTGTGCTGTGATGAATCAGGCCTCGCTTCTCTTTTTGGCAGAGCATCTTGCTGATGACGGCGATATCAGCCGAGCCCGACGTTATGTCGAGTTTGCCAAGGAATGCAATTTGGCTTTCTGCCCGCGTATGCGGTTCTATCAGGTAAATCCTGTCATCAATGTTATTGAGAAAAGCAGTCAAGCGACTCAGTCCAAGGCAAACTTGATTCTCATTGTTGCTATTGCCGCGATCGTCTTTCTCCTTTTGGCATTGTTCTATGTCTTTTCACTCATGAGAAAAGCGAAAAGAAAGGAGTAATTTTGTATGTAGTTTAACCATTAAGAAATAAAAATAATGAAACAGTATTATCGCATTCTGGCTTATGTCGGAGGGGGCATAGCTTTGATTTTAATCCTTTTTGCTACCTGTTGTACGGTGGTTGATTCTGGTGAAGTGGGCATCCGTTTCCACAAATGGTCGCTCAACGAGCAAGACTATGGCGGTGTGGAAGGCACGTGTAAGGGATGGGTGTTTTATAATCCCATCACCACCAATGTCTTCACCTATCCCACATTTACGCAGCGCAAGCAGTATGAGACATTCTCTGTGAATGCTAAAGACGCATCGCTCTTTGAGATGGACCCCACGATAGCCTATCGCATCAACCCAGACAAGGCCTGTGACATTTTCACGAAATACCGCGTAGGTGTGAAAGAGTTGGAGGAAGGCTATATCCGCACTTGTATCTACGAGGCTTATCGTACTTGTGCCAACCAATATACTTCAGACTCCCTGATGTCGAACCGTGCCAACTTCGAGCGCGACGTCCGCAGCCGTCTGGAGAAATCACTGATGTCTGAGGGTTTCCTCGTGGAGGAGTTCACTTCGAAAATCACACCTCCCTCATCGCTGTTGTCGATGATTGATGCCAAGAATACCGCCATTCAGAGTGCCTTAAAGGCAGAAAATGAGGTGAAAGAGGCTGAGGCTAACGCCAAGATTGCTGTTGCCAAGGCTGAGGGTAATGCGAAAGCCATGAAGATTAAGGCTGATGCTGAGGCTTACTACAACCGCACCATTGCCGCATCGCTCTCACCGATGATCGTTCAGGAGGATATGATTGAGAAATGGGATGGCAAGATGCCTCAGATTATGAGCGGCAACGGTGGTATGATTATGGATATCTCTAAAATAGTGGGCAGTGGTAATAAATAATTAGGTTTTCTGTAAACGGTGAAGATGGCAAAGCAGAAGTTTGCCATCTTCATCGCGCAGGTGCATACCATTGCCTTGGCAGTAACGGAAGTATTTGCACGTGGCACATTCGTCTTTTTTCATCCACTCGCGGTTACGATAAGGGTGATAACGGTTTTCCCATACCTCCATAAAGTCATCCTTATAGATGTTGCCTTGATTATAGTCGGCACGAATGCTGGCACAGGCAGCGATGGAACCATCGGCCATTACTGAGCCCACTGTGACGCCAGCCTGACAAGAGAAGAGTCGGCTACGTACTTCGCCTTCGTAGTTGCCAAGGAAGCCCTCACAACCATAGTCAGCCCGAATGCGGCCCTCTTCACGTACCTTCTTTATATAATCGAAGACCCCACGGAACTCTTCGTTGGTGAGTTGCATATCAGGATCAAGGGCAGCACGGCCAACAGGAAATATGGTGAAGATCCGCCAACGCTTTACACCCTTTGAAATCAGGAATTCCTTGATTTCATCGAGTTTAGGATAGTTGTGACGGTTGACACAAGTGACGATGTCAAATACAAACCCCTTAGTGGCAACGAGCATGTCAATGGCATGACTCACCATTTGGAAACTCTGGTCGTTGCCTCGCATCCAATTGTGGTCTGGCTCTAAACCATCGAGACTGATAGCCATCGAATGAATGCCTGCTTTTAAGAGTCCTTGCCAACGTTGAGGCGTGAGATGCAACGCATTAGTTACCATTCCCCAAGGGTAGCCCTTTTCATAGATGGCTCTTCCGCACTCCTCGATGTCACGCCGCATTAGGGGCTCACCACCAGAAATAATGACAAACACCTTGTGGGGATCGGTCTTTGCAGCGATGCTATCGAGGACACGCAAAAAGTCCTCCTTTGGCATATCCTTGCTCTCCGACTTCATCTTACAGTCGCTGCCACAATGACGGCATTTCAGGTCGCAGCGTAAGGTGCACTCCCAAAACAACTGCTTCAGGGGATGTTCTTCGCAGGCGAGATTCTCCTTCTGTCGCCAGAGTTCGAGAGCGATCTTCTTCTTGAGAGTTAGGGGTGTGGGCTTCATTACTTTTTCCTCAGTTTGATATCAGTAGTCACTTCAAACTTGCCTGTATACCAGTGGTGGTCACCATCTCCAACCTTCACGGCTTTGTCATAGTCGATATCGAGGGTGTCGCTGAGGAATTCACCGCCATTAGCCTCGCCATCGATATCTTCAACAACCAGTTTTGTCCATTTACTAGGCATTCCTATGTATTTCAACAGGTAATTGCCAGAGCTGTTTGTCTGGATAGAGTCCATACCGAAGAATTGGGTTCCTTTTTCAGTCTGATATACTTCTTTTAATGAGGTCTTAATGCCAGGAACGGGTTTGCCTGCCTCATCAGTCACTGTACCCTTCAGGATATAATCGGCATGAGGCGTACCATACTCCACAAGCGTACCATACTCCTCTGGCTCATCTAATGAGCATCCAAAACCTAACATCGACAGAAGGGCTGTCAAGACTGCATTGTACCAACGGTTGAATCTTACTTTCATCTTTGCTTTTTTATTTACTTCTTTCCCATATAACTGATGAGGAAGGGATATCTTACATCATATTGTGTTAATAAGTTTTAATCTGTACCAGATTGTCTGTAAGATGCCCCGCATGGCGAGATATACAATCTGCGCTAACCACAACCCATGATTGCCTAAAGGTCCACCAGCCAGCAGATAGACAGCAAAGAAGACTAGGGCTGAGAGAAATGAAGAGACGAGCATGCCGCGAGTGGCTGTGATACCGATAAAGATGCCATCCCAGATAAAGGCGACACAGCCCGCAGTGGGTATTAACCATGCCCACCAGAGATAATCGCGGGAAACTTCGAGCACTTGTGGCTCATCTGTCAACAAAGTGATTATCCATCGGCCACCAATTAAATATAATAAGGTATAAGCCGAAGTGACAATGAGCATCCATATCCAAAGTCTTCGCAATGTCTCACTGAAAGCGGTGTTATTGTGTGCACCATAGGCCTTACCGCCTAAGGCCTCTCCTGCGTAGGCAAAGCCATCCATGAAGTAGGAGAAGAATAGATAAAGTTGCATCATTACAGTATTCACGGAGAGGATTACTGCCCCTTGGCGGGCACCAGCTGAAGTAAAGAAGAGATTGACGGCGACTAAGCAGAGCGTACGGAGGAAGATGTCACGGTTGATGGCGAAGAAGACGCCCATTTTCGAGAATATCCGATCTTTACGGAAATATTGGAATAACCGTCTGTAATTTCTTGTCAACAGGCCTACTGCCATCAGCAGGCCTGCATACTGTGCAATCACCGTGCCTAAGGCTACACCCTCGATCTTCATGCCAAAGCCGTAGACCAGCGTCAGCGAGGCGAGGATATTCACCATGTTCTGCATGATGCTGATTACCATCGGAATGCGTGTGTTCTGCATACCAATATACCAGCCCATAAGACTGAACAGGGCGAGGGAGGCAGGTGCTCCCCAGATGACAATATTGAAATAGGTGGCGGCAAAAGGAGCTACGTCTGATGTCGGACTGATTAGCCAGAACATCAGCCACTTGAGCGGCACTTGGAGCATGATCATCAATAGAGCAATACCAAAGGCAATTGTCACCGAACGTACCAATAATCTTGTGACTTCTGTAAGATCCCTGTGCCCTAAGGCTTGGGCTGTCAATCCGCTGGAACCCATTCGGAGGAATCCAAAGAGCCAATAAACGAGATTGAAGATCATTGAGCCTACGGCTACTGCGCCGATATAGACGGGACTGCCCATGTGGCCCACGATAGCTACATCGATCATCCCTAATAACGGTACGGTGATGTTCGATACAATCGAGGGTAGGGCAATTTGTAATATCTGACGGTCTCGTTGGTTCATATCGGTTGCAAAGTTAAGCATTTTTTTGGCGAGTGCAAAAAATTTGTTTAACTTTGCAACCTGTTATGACGATACTCCTGATTGTGTTGGCCTATTTTGTCGTGCTTTTCGGCATCAGCCACCTGACGAGTCGCAAGGCTAATAACGATATGTTTTATCGTGCCAACCGTCGGGCGCCATGGTATATGGTAGCCTTTGGCATGATAGGAGCCTCGATTTCTGGTGTTACCTTCGTGTCTGTGCCTGGTATGGTGCTGACATCGCAGATGACCTATTTGCAAATGTGTCTCGGTTTTATCGTGGGTTATCTCGTCATCGCCTTTGTGTTGCTGCCACTTTACTATCGGCTTCAACTGACCAGCATTTACACTTATTTAGGGCAACGGTTAGGCAATCGTTCTTATCAGACTGGGGCTTGGTTCTTTCTGCTCTCGAAGATGGTGGGTGCTTCGGTTAGGTTTTACGTGGTTTGTATTATCCTCCAGCAATTTGTGTTCGAGCCGGCAGGCGTTCCTTTCATCGTGAATGTGGTGGGTATGGTACTGCTGATCTGGCTCTATACCCGTCGAGGCGGCATAGGCACGTTGGTTTTTACGGATTCTTTCCAGACGATTTGTTTGTTTACGGCGCTGGTGCTCATCATCTTGGAAGCTATCGGATATCTGAATCTTTCTTTAGGCGAGGCAGTCAGCGCCATTTCCGATAGCGGGATGAGTCGTATCTTCGTTTTCGATGACTGGGTGTCGCCACAAAATTTCTGGAAACAGTTTCTGAGCGGTGCCTTCATCGCCATTGTGATGACAGGACTCGATCAGGATATGATGCAGAAGAATCTGACCTGCAAAACGCTTCGCGATGCACAAAAAGATATGTGTACCTATGGCGTTGCCTTCGTACCAGCCAACCTGCTTTTTCTCTCCTTAGGTGTGCTTCTGACGATGGCTTTAGGTTCGGAATTGAAAGGCGATGAGTTGCTCCCCACCTTCGTCCAAGGAACAAGTGTTGTTTACTTATTCGTCCTTGGTATTGTGGCCGCCTCGTTCTCGAGTGCCGACTCCGCATTGACGTCGCTCACCACTTGCTACTGTGTCGACATCCGTCGTCAGCCAGACAATGAGTTGCTCCGAAAACGAATGCATGTGGTGATGTGTTTCATCTTTGTATTGTTTATCCTCCTGTTCAGAGCTGTCAACTCTACATCACTCATCGATGCCGTTTATATTCTTGCCTCCTATACTTATGGTCCATTGTTGGGTCTCTTTGCCTTCGGTCTCTTTACACGGTGGCAACCAAACGATCGGTTTGTGCCCTATATTTGCGTAGCTTCACCCTTGATCTGCTATGCCCTCGATACTGCTACTCAGTACCTTTGGGCCTATCATTTCGGCTATGAACTGCTGATGCTCAACGGCTTGCTTACCTTTGTTGGGCTGTGGTTAACATCGGCAAAAGATGTCTGAAAAAGACAAATTCCGTAGGAAAAGTTTTGTTAAATTACAAATTGAATCATAAAACAAGCCGTAATTCTATTTTTTTTATTATCTTTGCAGCGAAAATCAGAACAAAATTTAGTTATAACAATGAAAACGATTTTTAAAAAAACTATCATTACTTGTGCAACAGGTCTTTTTACGATGACCGCTTATGCACAATTGTCAACCAATCCTGACAAGTTTTTAGGTAACATTACGACTCGAGGCCAAGTAGAGGCCGGAGGTGGCGTAGCGTCGTACTATAAACTATGGAATCAGATTACTTGTGAGAATGAGTCAAAGTGGGCTTCTGTAGAGGGTACAAGAGGTAGCTTTAACTGGGGGTGTGACAGGGCTTTCAACTATGCCAATCAGCACAACTTCACCTACAAATTTCATGCATTTGTTTGGGGCGCACAATATCCTAATTGGTTTAGTAGCAGTCTGTCGATTAAAGAGCGCTATGCTGCCATTTTAAACTGGTTTGACCATATCAGAGATAAATATTCCACCCTGCCAATGATTGACGTGGTAAACGAGGCCGTCGGTATGCACCAACAAGGCAACCCGCTGATGAGAGAATCTTTAGGTGGTGAAGGTAAGACTGGTTTCGACTGGCTTATCAAAGCCTTTGAGTTAGCTCATGAGCGCTTTCCCAATTCTATCTTGATTTACAATGACTATAATTCATTCCAACATGATGTGGACAATTACATCACATTAGTGCAGACACTGCGTGATGCCGGTGCCCCTATCGATGCCTACGGAAACCAGTCGCATGATGTGAATAACATCAGCGCAAGTAATCTGAGCAATGTGATGAAAAAGCAGCAGGATGCCCTGAAGATGCCCATGTACATCACTGAATTGGATATCGACATTGCAGATGACAATAATCAGAAGAAGCAATATGAAAGTATTTTCCCCTTGATGTGGGAAGCAGACTACTGCGCAGGTGTCACCATCTGGGGTTTTATTCATGGTGCTACCTGGGTTGATAACTCTGGTATTATCAAGAATGGTAAGGACCGTCCCGCGATGACTTGGCTTCGGGAATATATGACTTCAGATGCTGCTAAGAATGCTAAGAGTCCCTATCCTGGCATGAAGAAGCGTATGGGAGTGTTTGTGAAGCCTCTGGAGATAAAGGTAGCCGCAGGTGATGTCCTGCCCATCAAGGTACGTACTGTCATCACTGATGATTATAAGGCAGAAAAAGAGGACATTGCCATCGAAAAGGTGGAACTTTATGTCGACAATGAGTTGTTGACTACGATGACGGAGGAACCTTATGTGACAGAATACACCCCTGCCACTTCTGGTAAAAAGACACTAAAAGCCATTGTTTACACAAACGACGGAAATACATACGAGCGTTACTCCGTGGTTACTGTGCTTAACACGACAGCGAAGCGTGAGCCTTACAATGAAACAGCTTTCACACTTCCAGGTACTATTGTTGTGGGAGAATATGACAAGGGCGCTTCTGGTGTAACCTACAACAAAGCTTCTCGTAACGCAACATCAGCTACCCAGACTGGTGGATGGATGGAATATACAGTCGATGTGAAGGAAGATGGATTCTACTCTTTCGATGCCGAAGTTGCTTCAACAATTAATGGCGGTACCTTCCACTTGTCAGAGTATTCTCTCGACGGTCTGACATTCTTTGCAGATATGATAGAGGTTCCTAAGACGAGCAGCAATACGGATTTCCAAACCATGCATTTGGACCTCAAGAAGCCTCTGACGGCAGGACGTCATAGGCTCTGTCTGAATATTGACAAGGGTGGCTTCTATATCAAGAGTCTTACCTTCCACAAAGATAGTCAGGATGAAAATATCGAAGCCAGCTTCTCAGAAGAGACGCCTGTGGCTATTCTTGGAGGCGAGAAAGCCACCATCACAGTTAATGCATCATCGAAGACCAGTACCATTGCTAATGTCAAAGTGTATGCCAACAATCTGCTGATAGCCACGCTGACGGAAGCACCTTATACCTTTGAATATGCTCCAGAGGAGCAAGGCCGTTACAATATCGTAGCCATCGTGACCGATGCTGAAGGTAAGTCGAGCACAATATCTTATACCCTGAACGTCAATCCGAAGCGTGAACCATTTGCTAAGACGGGTCCTTTTGCTATTCCTGGAACACTGCAGGTAGAATTCTACGACAAGGGAGGTGAAGGTGCTGCTTATCATGATAATGATTCAGAGAATCAAGGTGATGCCAATTACCGTTCTAGCGATGGCGTGGATATCGTAAACGGTAATGGTGGCAAAGCCATTGGTTATACAAATACTGGTGAGTGGGTGGAATACACCATCAATGTCAAAGAAGCAGGCACATACGACTATAAGGCCACTGTTTCTTCGGGCACCACAAATTCCGGTTTTTCTATCAATCTGAAAGAAAACGGTACAATCACAAAGCTGGCGGATGTTAAGGTACCACAGACTGGTAGCAATGACTGGGGTACTTATACAACAGTATCGGGAACCTTCAGCAAACCTTTGGAAGTAGGCGAGCAGATACTCCGTCTCACGATCACAGGTTCCAGTTGTAACATCGACAAGATTCAATTCAGTTTAAATACATCAGGCATTAATGGTGTGACAGTCAATGAGTTGTCTGATGATGCACTTTACAACCTCTCTGGCCAGAAGGTGAATGCCAACTATAAAGGCATTGTCATCCAGCGTGGCATGAAACGGTTGGGTAAATAAGTTGCCAGAAGGTACTTACGTGAGCGAAATGCAAAATAAGTCTGATTTATTTTGCATTTCGCTCGATTTGTACTATCTTTGCACCCAAATAATAAAAATACAGTATTTATAATGGAAAAAAAGACATTTAAGCGTACGACGGTGACGTCGGCGCTACCATATGCTAACGGTGGTGTGCATATCGGCCATCTGGCAGGTGTGTACGTACCTGCAGATATCTATGTACGCTATTTGAGATTGAAGAAGCGTGAAGTGCTGTTTATTGGAGGATCAGACGAGCATGGTGTACCCATTACAGTGCGTGCCCGCAAGGAGGGAATCACACCTCAGGATGTTGTAGACCGTTATCATAAGATGATCAAGGACTCTTTCGAGGAGTTTGGTATCTCATTTGATATCTATAGTCGCACAACGTCAGAAACCCACCATAAGTTCGCAGCCGAATGGTTTAAGAAGCTCTACGATGAGGGCAAACTAACAGAGGAGACAACTGAGCAGTTGTATGACGAAGAGGCCAAACAATTCTTGGCAGACCGTTACGTAACAGGTGAGTGCCCCCATTGCCACAATGAAGGCGCATACGGCGACCAGTGTGAAAAGTGCGGACGTGACCTTTCGCCTACAGAGTTGATTAATCCTAAGTCAACCATTTCTGGTTCTACTCCTGTAATGAAGAAGACCAAGAACTGGTATCTGCCCCTGAACGAATATCAGGATTGGCTGAAGCAGTGGATTCTTGAGGAGCACAAGGAATGGCGTCCGAATGTTTACGGACAATGCAAATCCTGGCTCGATATGGATTTGCAGCCTCGTGCTATGACGCGTGATTTGGATTGGGGTATTCCTGTTCCTGTAAAAGATGCTGAGGGAAAGGTGCTCTATGTGTGGTTTGATGCACCTATCGGTTATGTATCAAACACCGTTGAGCTGTGTCAGAAGGAGCCCGAGAAATGGGGCAACTGGGAAAAATGGTGGCAGGATGAGGATACACGTCTGGTACACTTCATCGGTAAGGATAATATTGTGTTCCATTGTATCATCTTCCCTGTCATGATGAAGGCTCATGGCAAGTATATCATGCCTGATAACGTACCAGCTAACGAGTTCCTGAATCTCGAGAATGATAAGATTTCTACTTCTCGCAACTGGGCCGTATGGCTTCATGAGTATTTGGTAGATATGCCAGGCAAGCAGGATGTCCTACGTTATGTATTGACAGCTAATGCGCCTGAGACCAAGGACAACAACTTTACCTGGAAGGACTTTCAGGACCGCAATAACAATGAACTCGTGGCTGTTTATGGTAACTTTGTGAATCGCGCTCTCCAACTCACCAAGAAATATTGGAATGGTGTGGTGCCTGCTTGTGGGGAACTGCTGGATGTCGACAAGGCAGCTCTTGAAGAATTCAAGGATGTCAAAGAGAAGGTTGAGACGCTTTTGGAACAGTTCAAGTTCCGCGATGCGCAGTTCGAGGCCATGAATTTAGCTCGTATTGGTAATCGTTATATCACTGAGTGCGAGCCTTGGAAGGTTTGGAAGACAGATCCTAAGCGTTGCGAGACCATTCTGAATATCTGCTTGCAGTTGACAGCCAACCTTGCTATCGCTTTCGAGCCTTTCCTGCCGTTCAGCAGCAAAAAGCTTCGTGAGATGCTGAATATCGACTCATTCGAGTGGGAGCAGCTTGGCAGCACGGACCTTCTGAAGGCAGGCCACCAGCTGGGTGAGCCCGCATTGCTCTTCGAGAAGATTGAGGATGAGGTCATTCAGAAGCAACTCGACAAACTGGAGGCAACAAAAAAGGCCAATGAGGCAGCGTCATACAAAGCCGCCCCCATTAAGGATACGGTAAGTTTCGAGGAATTTGAGAAACTCGATATTCGTGTTGGTTTGGTAAAGGATTGCCAGAAAGTAAAGAAGAGCAAGAAACTCCTTCAGTTTACCATCGATGATGGCTCAGGTACAGATCGTACCATCTGTTCAGGTATCGCTGCTTTCTATGAGAATCCAGAACAGCTTATCGGCAAACGCATCCTCTTTGTTGCTAACTTCGCTCCTCGCCAGATGATGGGCATCGAGAGCCAAGGTATGATTCTCAGTGCGGTTGATGCCGATGAGAGTCTCAGTGTGGTCACAACGACAAAGGATGTCAAGCCTGGCAGTCAGGTAGGTTAAAAAAGGCTCTCCATTGAGGAGAGCCTTTTATCTTTTCAGTCCTTAATATTCTTGCGTCCCGCATCTAAAAGCTGACGGAATTCGTGGGGCGTCATACCAAGGGCATCCTGAAACTTACGGTTGAAAGTGCGGATGACTTTGAAGCCTGCTTGCTGGGCACAAGCGGCGATGCCCCATGCGGGCTTACTCTGTATGTAATACATTGAGCGCAGAAGGCGCAAATAGTCGAGATAGTCGTCAACAGTCTTGTAGATGGGCGAATGACGGAACAAATCGATGATGCGAGTCTGAGTGGTACCAATAAACTCGGCCAACTCTTTCAGTCCGAAGTCAGGATTCTCGTGGGGTAGTTCTTTCTCCAGACGGGTCTCGATAAGTGCCATCAGTTCTGCATCATCGCGTAAATCAGCATGGCGCATTAGTTCCTTATGACGGATCACGAGTTCCTTGAGCATCTGTATACGACGACGTACATCATAGAAAGCGTCGATTTGTTGACCAAGCTGCAGGTTCCGACTTACTAAGTCTAGATTGGTTTTTTGGAGCAATTCCACGCGTTGCTGCAACTCATTGATTTTCGATTGATATTCTTTCTCGTTCATCTTCAAATAATTGATATGTTAATAGTAATCGTTTCTTGTTTCCCTAACTTTTCTTTTCAAGGAACTTTAAAGCTTCCACCAAGCGGGTATTGTCATTGTGATTACGGACGGCGATACGCAAGTACTGGCGATGAGGATCCAAACCTGGTTTCAGACTGCAATCACGCGTCAGGATATTATGCTGTCGCAACATATAGATTACAATTTCGTTGGCCGAATGGAGAGGAAGCACTTCACAGAGGAAATAATTGGCCTGTGACGGCATCACACGAAGGAAAGAAATCGTACGCAGCTGTTGTTCGAAATCAGCACGCTCTGTAACAAACTTCTCGCAGGCTTTTTGGTAATCTTTCTCATGCTTGTTGTAAATCTGCATAAAAAACTCTGCGAAAGAGTTAAGGTTCCAGATAGACACCTCTTTCTTGATACGCGCTATCAATTCTTTATCGGCAGAGGCGAGGATACCTAAGCGCAGACCTGGCACACCGTAACTCTTGGAGATACTCTTCATCACAGCCATATGGGGATAAGTCTCCAAAGTTTCATCAGAGAGCAGAGAACTTGTTGCATAGTCCGTACAGAAGTCAACAAAACTTTCATCAACCACAAGACGGATGCCCCGCTCTTCGCACCAAGCAGAGAGTCTCAGCACATCCGTCTTGGGAATGAAATTGCCAGAGGGATTGTCTGGGTTGATAAGCATTAGTTGGCTGATGTCCTTGTCAGCAAAGAACGCCATCAGATCGTCAACCGTATAACGGTATTCTTCATTCTGGGGAACAAACGTTACCTGATAGTCTTTGTCGTAGCGGTTAGGGTATTCCTCAAACGTTGGGCGTATGAAACCTGTCTTACCTTTTGTATCCTCCATCAGGATTTTGATGAGTTCCGCAGCACCGTTGCCAGGCACGATATACGGTTCGCTTACACCAAAGCACTTGCTGGCAATCAGCGTGTTCACTTTCATACCCGAGGGATATTCCGTGAGCAAGGTATCGAAATTGTTGCGTAGTTCATCTTTCATACGTTTGGTGGGAAAGAAAGGGTTCACCAGATAGCAGAAGTCGAGCATCTGTGGGAAGCGCCAGAAACCACCATAGCGTCCATAATACTTACGCAACACATCCTGATCGTTGGCAAAGATCGCCTCGGCAATGTCGAGATCCTGTTTGTCATCAATCTCATACCACCGTTCCCGACCTATAGGTAGGGCTTTCATATTATGGCTGTCGAGCATAGAGATGATACGCAACACGTTCTCGTAATACTCGTTGTTGCCCACAGCTTTCGTATAGGCATCAAGGAAGGGCACGTATTTTTGCTGCAGGAACTCCTGACTGAATTTATAGATATTAACGGTCTTGTAATAACTGTTGACATCAGCATAATCGAAGGCCTCTTTCGAAATGAAGTTCACGATATGCTGCTCTTCATCGAGGCGAACCATCGTACCATCCATCCATGATTCGTATTTGGCCACAAGCGCCAGATTGGGGTAGGAGTTCTCAAGAATCATCGGGAACAGGCGGTCGCTGAAGATAAGATCGCTCTCTATCAAGATGGTGTCATCCTCTTGCAATTGTTCTTTCACAATCGAGAGCGAATAGATATTGTTGGTCTTATCGTAGATGGGGTTCTCAGCATATTCAATCTTCAGCTGGTCGTCGTAGCGATGGCCGATATAGTCTATCAGTTTCTGTCCCTGATAGCCTACGACAATGATGACACGGTTGAGCGAGAGACCAGATAATTGTCCTAGCAGACGGTCTATCAGTCGTACGCCGTTCACTGGGACCATACATTTGGTATTCTCCCTTGTCAGTTCTCCGAGTCTGCGGCCCATTCCCGCCGCTAAGATGATTGCTTGCATGCTATTGATATTATATTTATAAAATGTATGCTTCGAACTTGTGGGTTTCCCGTTGCTCTACTGGAGGCAGTGTCATATAGTCACCATAGGTTCGCTCCAAATAGTCATGATAGCCCACCATTGTCTTGTACATCTTTCCTTCGAACTCGATGTCGATAGATGAGGCGATATCTTCAGCGGGAAAACAGCCTTTCAGTTTTGGCCCGGCTTCAGTCATGTTACATACTGTCTTGGTTGGCTGTTCTAAAACGATGAGACTCCTGATTTTGTGCTCTATCTGTTTGACTGACAGAGGCCAGTGTTTATAGACCCAATAGGCCAATTGCGACTGCAAAGGATTGCTTTTCGAAATCTTACAGCGGCGAATCTTGTACAGCAGTTTCTTTTTCTTGAAAACCTGCTCACGCTCTTTCGGGTCATCTGATACGAAATCCACAGGGAAGATGTCCATATAAACCCCAATCTGATAACCCTCCGTCTCTTTCTCTACCATCAGAGTTTGCTGGTCAACCACCTTGGCAAATGTATAATAATAATGGGGTTCTGTTTGTGGGTTGATAGCACGATAGCGACCAGTCTCATCGCGATACATCTGAAGGAATTGTTCATAATCCTTCCGAGGCATATAAATGTCGATATCGTCATCCCAAGGGATATACCCCTTGTGACGAACGGCGCCTATCAGCGTTCCGCTCGAAAGGAAATAGGCCAATCCGTGTGCCTCACAGAATCGATGCACATTGTCCAGAATGCCCATCTGGATTTCGCGTAACTGGTTAATATCTGTTATCTGTTTCATTCTGCGTGCAAATTTACTCAATTTGTTTGGAACATCAAACAAAAAGTAGTATTTTTGCACGCAGATATGGAGAATTTGAAGGATAAGACAGCCAAAGGCATAGCTTGGGGAGCCATTAACAATGGTGCTACTCAGGTGCTGAACCTCGTGTTTGGCATCTTTTTGGGGCGCTTGCTTTCTACCGATGATTATGGTATCTTAGCCTTAATAACCATTTTTACCCTTTTGGCTGGATGTCTTCAGGCCGCAGGCTTTTCTCAGGCTTTAGCCAATCTTAAGACCCCCACTCAGCGTGATTATAATGCTGTGGCATGGTTTAACATTCTGGCAGGTTGCTTCTTGTATGTGCTGCTTTTCTTCTGTGCTCCTTTGATTGCGCGATTTTTCGGTCAGCCTTTGCTAACAGATGTCTCCCGTCTGGCTTTTCTTACGATACCGATTTCTGCCATAGGAATCGTGCCGAATGCCAAATTGTGGATAGAGTTACGCAATCGTGAACTGGCCATTGCTGCTATTGTTGCCTTGCTTATATCAGGTTGCTGTGGTGTTTGGATGGCGTGGAATGGCTGGGGATATTGGAGTTTGGCTTGGCAGCAGGTTGTCTATATTGTTGTTGCCACAATTCTCAAGTATTACTTTACTTGTTGGAGACCTACACTGCCAGTTGATTTCAGCCCTATTCGCAGTATGTTCCGCTTCTCGTCGAAGATGCTGGTAACAAACATGCTAACGGTCATAAGTCAGAATGTGCTAACGTTTATCTTTGGTAAATTGTTACCCATCTCGGCTGTTGGACTTTTCACACAGGCCAACAAGTGGAATACCATGGGTAGTTCATTTGTTTCCAATACGATGGCACAAGTGGCTCAGCCTGTTCTGGCCAGCATTAATGATGAGGAGAATCGTCAAGAGCGCGTTTTCCGAAAGATGTTGCGATTTACCTCTTTCTTATCCTTCCCGCTTATGATAGGATTGGCATTAGTGGCCTATGAATTTATCATGTTAACAGTAGGGCCTACTTGGGAGCGATGTGTCCCCCTCCTCCAAATACTCTGCATTGGAGGTGCATTCCTCCCCTTGCATACCCTTTACCAGAATTTCATTATCAGTCGGGGTCGGTCTGATCTTTATCTTTGGATGGTCAGTTTGCAGATTATACTTCAAATTGGTATTACGCTCAGTTTGTCCTCACAAGGTATAACCATCATGGTGGCAGCATTTTCAATACTTAACATCATGTTCACGTTGTGTTGGCATTTTGCTATGAGGCGAGTTCATCCGTTGGCAACATATGAAGCAATGAAAGATACCATACCATTTGCTTTAATTGCAGCATTTTGTATGATAGTAACCCATTATGCCACACTTTGGGCTGATATGCTTTGGTTGAGGCTCTGCTTGCGAATCATAATGGCATCTGCCCTTTACTTCGGTATTATGAAGTTGCTTCATGTCAAAACACTTGAAGAGTGTCTTTCTTTTATAAAGAAGAGTTTTTTATAGAACCATTTGGTTGAAAGGAAAGCAAATCTTAGAAGCGCCATTGTCTTTTTGTGAGCAAACAAGCCGTTCAAGATACGGAAAAGCAAATGTTGTGGCTTATAGGAAAGAACCTTAGCAACCTCTTTTTTTGTAAGTCCTGCTTTTAATGCTTGGTGATATGTATTTAGCATTCCGATCTCCATCGCAAAGAGGTAATTGCCTTTCAAATCGTTTTTATTGAAATATACCCATAGTTCTTGGTTTGCCTTAAGTAGGGATAAAACATGCTTTGATGAAAGATGATTTGCAAATGTGCTGGCAGATGAGTCATCCCTATAATAATAGGTAATGTCTTCTATATAAGAAATGCTTTCTGCCGCATGAATCAGTCGTGGGGTAAGTGCCAGATCCTCTGCCATATTGATACCTTCAACTGAAGAGATTTCATGCTCAACATATAGGTTTCTGCGTATGAGTCGTGCCCAGATATGGGGCAATAAAGTATTTTGAATCAGCATCAGTTTCAAGCAGCCATCCTTGTTGAGATGTGGCTCTTGGTGAGGAACAGTCGTGCCGTCTTCAAAGTGTGACATATAGGAACTGGATATGATATCTGCACCAGTTTCCTTTTGCTTGTTAACCAGTTTCTCTACCGCATCCAAAGACAGATAGTCATCGCTGTCTACATTCATAACGAAATCACCTGTGGCAAAATCAAAAGCCGTTTTGCGTGTAGCACCTAATCCTCTATTGTGTTCATGACGAATGATATTAACTTGATGTTGCCTTCGAGGATAATTTGCCAAAACTTGTTGAAGAACAGCTATACTATTATCTGGAGAGCAGTCGTCAACGAAGATATATTCAATATCATTGTAAGTCTGTTCAAAAAGAGTCTTTGCACATTGTGAGATGTACTTCTCAACCCCATAGACAGGAACAAGTATGGAAATTTTCATAGGTTTATAAAATCAACAGTTAATAAACAGCCAACCGTTCCAACCCAATAAGAATAAGGCCAGCAATGCGATGGCAGCTCTTAATGGGAGAAGCCATTTTTTATTGGCAGATTTCAGAGCGTAGGCAATAGAGATAGGGATGACAAACAACCAGTGAGGCCCCATAATATAGACTTCGTTGATGCCAAAGCCTAATCCCAAGTGCAGAGCCATGTCGAAGGCGAAGCACGAAAGCACCAGCCACAGGAATCGCTCTTTGCGCCCCATCCAAATGCCTATCAGGAATAAACCAAGGATCAGTGCCTCAACCACATAATTGATGATATAACGATATTCTACAACTACAGGACGGCTCTTCAATGTATCGTCAAGCAGATAGTCCTGATGTAGTTGGATGGTCTCGCCAAACAGATTATGAACCAATGTCTCCCAGCGATCTGTCGACACATCCGTCCACTTCATAAAGCCCTCTTTGGCGATAGGTGTGCCGGCATGGGCATTCCAGGGATCCTTCATATTCTTCTCGTGAACTTCCCAGACATGCTTTCTGTACAGTTTGCGTCCCCCTTCGACAATCTTGGCCGAATCTTTTTCTCCGCTTCGTTCAGCATACAGTTTGGTGAACTTTTCGAGATCAGCACGTCGTTGGGCTCTTTTCTGGACTTCAACAGCCTTTTCTTGAGGCAATGTATATACCTGATATTCCCAATTGCAGAATCCCCACATCAGGGCAGCTGGCAGAATAACACCCAACAATAGATACTTGGGATGGAAGAATCGCCATTTGTTGGTGAACAATGCAGCCAAATAGACCTTTACGCCATTGCTGAGAGTGATACCAGCTGTGACCACAAACAAAGCGATTGTGTGCCAGATGCTGAGACGCTGATTCTTGTTGATGGCTCTACCGCAAATATATAAGGTAAGCAATAGCAGCATCTGTGACATCACGAAATGGTCAGGCACCACAAGCGCTACCATCGTAAAGGCAAATCCAAAGAACATTGCATTCAGAATGATACCATCAGTTTCTTTCAGACCTATCACCTCTACCAAAATGCGACGCATAAAGATATATGAATAAAAGCCACAGAACACAAGTAACAACCCTACGAGGTATTGCACCAGATTCAGGCCAGTCAGTTTTAGGAGCAACATGTTCAAGAGATATGGAATCCACATCATAAAGGCCAGCAGTGGATGGCGATAGACATTGTAGCCTTGGTACCAATTGGTAACAGTAGCATAAGTAATTGGGTCGTACCCAGATACCTTGAACAAGTTGAAAAACGCCTTATAATCATCAGGCATAATGCCCATGAAATCGGAATATTTGCTGATTATGACCAGATTCAGCAGCACTACCAAAATGAGCACTACAATGGCCTGAATCTTTTCTATGGGTTTAATCTTAAACAGATTCGGTTCTCTGAACGGTTTATAATACGCCTTATCCGCAAAATCCAGGAGTTCTTTGTCACCTCGACTGTCACCATAAGCGGTAAGATGATAATCCTGACGATTGGGATAGAGAGCCTGTATGCGATTCACCTTTTCTTGACCATAGCAGTTTCGGGTGAGGAAGTTGCCAGTCAGAAGGCCATCCTTCACTTCAATTTGAGTGCCTATTACTTTCACTTCAGGAAAGAACGGCTGCACCCAGTTATCGATCGATGCGCTGACTATCTGTACTTCTGCTCCATCGCTGATAGCCTGATTGATGGCCTCGATGCCTTTTGGGCGAAGCAGATGGCTGGACGAAGCTGCGAACTCCTGACAAAGGGTATCGAAATCCTCCAGTCTCATACCCTCGAAGAAATGTGCAAACACCTTCTGTTTGGCTTTCCAGTTTGGATATAATCCCAATTTCATCAGAACCAGCAGATGGACAAATCGCAACATTCCCAGCCAAAATCTGCAGGACCCTTTGGCAAAATGGATAAACTCCAGCAACGTATCTTTGGTTGTCAGTGTTCCGTCGAAGTCGAATGCGTAGATTTTTCTCATATTCTCACCACAAGTTTTAGTGCCTTTTGCAATAACCAGGCCAGAGGAATAGTTATTATGATAGTAAGCAGGGCAGTAGGCCAATACCCCAAATGATAGGGCGTTATGTACGACATTACGAAATGATCGTGTATCAGATAGGCCTCCAGACTAAGTGCTCCAAAGAAAGCGCAGAAGCGATTGAACCATTTGGGAGTGCGGCGAAACACACGATTCAGCATCAGGATGAGCGTCATCGTAAATGGAATATAAATCATCCGCTCAACAAACAAGGGGAATCTTCCATGTGTCATCTGCTCAAGATATATGCATGAACTGAAAGTGGCCAGGAAGAGAAGTAATACCATCCAGATACCAGCTCCATCGATTTTGGTTTCGCGTCTTACCAATTCGCCACAGTTGATGCCGATAAAAAAGATGGGTACGCGACTCCAGAATATCTCTATATGTCCCACAGCCTGATGCAACGGAGCAATCCACTGTACCAAAATACACCACAGAATCATCAGTACAGGCATCCACCGATAAATAGGATGCTTCTGAATCAAACGCATATAAGGCGGTGCCCAAAGGTAGAGCATCATGATGGCTGGGATATACCAAAAGGTCAACTCGTCGTTCAACCAGAAGTCCCAGTTAATGCTGATATCGCCTATCAGGTCGATATAGTCGCCCCCTTGCCAATCAAATCGTGGCAGATAGTAAAGTGTAGCCATCACCAGCCAGGCAGGATAGATGCGCAAAAGTCTACGTTTATAGAATTGCCAGACAGATGGGTTCTTAACCCATGAGAACCAGAGCCCGATGCCGCTCAGGAAGAGAAACATATCGACCCCCACATTTCCGCATCGTCTTAATCCGAAAAATTCGCTGTTGCGAGCTAGAGGTACATGAAAAAGTATGATGAACAGCATAGCAGCTCCCATCAGTTCGCCCCGATAGCGGCTTATGTTGGCCAATTCTATATCCTTAATCCTCATAGTTTGGGTTTAGGAATACGATCAATCACTTGCTTTACAGCCCACGAAAGGGCTATCGTAGCAATGATGTAAAGCATCAGCCCGTCGTAGATATCCTGTTTCCAGGCAACGGTGATAAAGAGTTTTCTGGCTATCGGATGTGCCACAAACATCGCTGCAGAGATGCTTCCGACCCAGATGAAGATACTGAGCATCCACTTCGGCATCACCTTTACCATTGCGATGCAGCCAAGGATGATGAAGACTGGAATCCACAGCCAGCTGTGATACCAGAAACACAACCCTACGACCAAAGCCGAAGAGAGCAGTAAGATGACTAAGTATTCCCAGCGTGGGAACATTTTATTCCCAGTATGGGAACATTTTATTCCCAGTGTGGGAATTCTTGACGCTATAATACCTAAACCAAAGGGAAGCATACCTCCGATGAAGTTATAGCGCAGGCGGTTGAGTGTCTCGCCCTCAGGATCGCAGAAGATCTGCATTATCCAGCAAATGGCAATCAGGGCGACAACGATCCACGAACTGCGACGATAGAGCAGGAGTCGATAGACGATGTAGAGCTCTATCATCAGGCCAAAGAACCAATAGATGCCAGGCCAGATAATCTTGTCGGGCTGAGGCAGCACGTTGATGTACATCAGCAGCTGTGCCACAACGTTATACCAATGATACAGAAAACGGCCTGGGGTCAGTATGTCGACGATGATGAACAGCGAGAAACCAACGATCAGCATCCTGAGGAGTTTAAGATAGTTGTATCGCACAAAAGGCAATACAGCTACCTTGTTGCTGTCGCCACGTTCGTATTTCATCACCAGTCCGAAGCCACTAAGAAACAAGAAGACAGGCACGCCATAGTGCCCAAAGTACGATAGCAGATGTACTGGCAACAACCTGTCAGGATGGCTGACAACCTGCCACAAATGGTCGTTGTTCGAGGTAAAGAACTGGTATTCGTTCTCCTTCACAATCTTACCGATAAAGTGGCAATAATTGTGAAGTACGATGGCGAGAATGGCAATCCCCCTCATCGCTGTGCATTCCTTCCGTGTCAGCAGTTCTTTCATTTCTTCAGCGTGTTATAATCCGTTTCGCCTTTCAGGATTCTGGGGCGTTTCTGATCATATTTCGGACTGATGACATTCAGTTCCTCACGATAGAGTGGAGTGGAGATGCCTCCAAGATAGAGCAGAAAGTGTGGAAGGATATCCGTCATCATAGGACGGTCTTTTGCGTCTTGAATTGCCTTCCAGCCATAAGGATGGCTCTCACGATATTGAGGCGAACCCCATATCCAGAAAGGTATCTCCATCTCGTTGCGAGCCAGTCGATAGTCAATCTCTGTAGCGTGCAAGCGACCATAGATATAGGGTTCTCCATCGAAGATCTCTTCACTATGATCAGGCATATAGATGACCACAGCATCCTCGTCGATAAAGCGCTGGGTGATGGCATAAACGATGGAATCGTTGTATCGCAGTGAATTATCGTAGTCAGACAGCAACTGTAATTGCTTTTCCGTCAGTTCTGGCCGCTGATATATATCGGGCGTGAAGAATCTGTGCGTCTTCTGTGGATAGCGGGCCTGATAGTCGACGTGCGATCCTGAGAGGTGCAATATGATGAGATTATGCTTTGTGTTCTCCTTCTTCAACAGGTCGTACTCCTTCAGCACACCATCATCGAAACGGTGCAGACGCGTGTTGCGGGTATCAAACTGCAACTGGCTTAGTTTAGGATTGTTCAGGAAGAAACCTCCGCTGAAATCGTAGAATTTCTCCTTGGCCATCGACTGAAACTGGTTGGTGATAAATGTCACGTGGTAGCCGGCCTTGCGGAAAACTTCTGGGAAGAGCGGATAGTCACACCATTCTCCCTCATCTCCAACAGCATATAGCGACATCACGTTCTTAAAGACAAAACTCGTCAGGTTCCAAGGTGCTACCACATCTGTAAAGGCTATCAGGCTACTGTCAGCAGCCAGTTCCATCTGTCGTGGAGATGTCGCTTTCTGATAGCCATACAGTTGCGAATGATATTTGTTATAGCTTTCGCCGATAATCAGTACGATGTCGGGCACCCGATACGAACAACTGTCCACCACCACTTTATCGTGGGCAGCCATCAGTTGGTCTGTCTGATGAGCCCCCAGCCGGTTGGCATAGATACCAAAGGCCAATCGATAGATGGGCAGATAGAGGTTGGCGCAATCCTTCCGAGTCAGCTCGTGTTCCACCTGTCCGATGGTATCGTTGGTAAACAGGCGCTTCATCGCCACCTTATTATTCCAGCATTGATTCATGGCATCCATCAACAGCCAGATAACAATGCCGCCCAAGACAGCCTTGCAGATATCAGGAACCAGCGGATTGATTTGTGGTATAATCATCCGCTTACGGATATGATGTGACACCCATCGCAGAATGGTCCACAGGATATGAACCAGCATCAACAGTAGAATCCAGCCGACATACGAATGGATGATATCCCAATTCAGATAGGAGGCAAGGAATTCTTCTGATTCCCGTTGGTTGGTTTCGCCCATCAGCATCAGCATCGTCGGTGTCAAGGTCGATTCGAACTTTACATAGCAGAACATATCCACTAAAGCGACGCCATAAAGCACCACATAGAGCAATGCTCTGACCCAAAAGCGCACCTTCTGGGGAATCAACGTCAGAACGACGCAGACCGCATAGATATCAAGGAACAGTTCAGGTGCCGACAGTTCGTAAGGTTTCGCACCTTTCAGGTGTAGGGTGATCTCCAGTTGCGTGCAGATCCATCCCAGCGCAAACATAAATACAAAAAAAGCGCTGTTCTTCTGGATAGGCGTAAAAAGAAATCCTATCCACTTCAAGGGATTGATCTTACGCCTCTTTCGCATAGAGCTTGTTTTTGATGATAAACGCTGCTACAGCCTTTGGCACCATTCTCTTAATGCCTTTTCCCTCTCTGATTCTCTGCCGTATCTCTGTGCTGCTGATATCGATGAAACCTGGTTCACCAGGTGTTCTGTCGTAGACGAAGATCTGATAATTAGCGGCGATATCCTCAGCGTGATACCAGCGGTTGAAGAGCGCCCAGTTGTCACCACCCATCAGCAGCACGAACTCACGGTCAGGATAGTCTTTCGACAGAGCCTGCAGCGTGTTCCAGGTATAGGAAGGCTTTGGCAGATGCATCTCGTAGTCGCAGGCCACGATGCCGTCTATGCCTTCGAGGGCTATACGGGCCATCTCCATGCGAAGGTTATCATCGAGCAGATCAGCCGACTGTTTCAGGGGATTCTGGGGCGACACCATCAGCCACACCTCATCGAGCCCAGCCTTCTTCCGGAGTTGCTGAGCCAATGAGATATGTCCCTTATGAATGGGATTAAACGATCCTCCAAAGATCCCCGTTCTGATCATAGTTTACAGTTTATAGTTTACGGTTTACAGCTGATTACTTCTACAGTCAGAAGGGTTTACCTGGTTATCATCTGTAAACTGTAAACCGTCAACTGTAAACAAGAATTGTTTTACCAATGCCAAAGTATCCTGCTCCGCTTGGGCGAGGTCGTCGTTCACCACAATCTTGTCGAACTTATCAGCGAAGGTCAGTTCGAACTCTGCCCGTGCAATGCGCTGATCGATTACCTCTGGGGCATCTGTCCCACGACCTTCGAGACGCTTGCGCAGTTCAGCGATCGATGGTGGCTGGATAAACAGGCTCATCGCCTCGTCGCCATAATACTTCTTGATGTTCACGCCGCCCTTTACGTCGACGTCGAACACCACGTTCTGCCCGGCCTCCAGCTGGCGCTCCACCTGAGCCTTCAGCGTGCCATAGAAACGGCCTTCATACACCTCTTCATACTCCAGGAACTCATCGTTATCTATCCTCTGGCGAAACTCCTCTGGTGTCAGGAAGAAATACTCCAAACCATTCTGTTCTGTACCTCTTGGTGGTCTCGACGTACAGGATATCGAGAATGCCAGATTCAACTCCGGATGCTCCTTCATCAGCCATCCGATAATCGTGCTTTTCCCCGTTCCTGATGGCGCACTTATTATAATTAGTTTACCCCTTTTCATTTTTTCATCCTTTCATTCTTTCATTCTTTCATTTTTTCATTTTTACAACGCATTTAGCACTTGCTCCTTAATCTGTTCCAGTTCGTCCTTCATCTTTACCACGATGTTCTGCATCTCGGCCTGATTACTCTTCGAGCCCGTTGTATTAATCTCGCGTCCCATCTCCTGGGCGATGAATCCTAATTTCTTGCCTTGTCCAGCGGGTTCTGCCATCGTCTCGCGGAAATACTTCAGGTGATTGGCCAGACGTTGCTTCTCTTCGCTGATGTCGAGTTTCTCGATGTAGTAGATCAGCTCCTGTTCCAGACGATTCTTGTCATATTCCACATCGGGAATCTGCTTCAGGCCACCCTCGATTCTCGTCTTAATTTTTTCCACACGTCCCTTCTCGTAAGGCTCAATGTCAACCAACAGTTGGGCGATGTTGTCGATCTTCTCCGTAAACTTCTTTTCAAGGGCAGCACCCTCCTGCTTGCGGAAGTCCACAAGATTATTCAGCGCATCGGCTACAGCCCCTTTCACGATAGTCCACTCCTCATCTTCGAGTGTCTCTACGTC
>JAGCDZ010000073.1 GCA_017650905.1 Prevotella sp.
CCACATGGGATGACTACGAGGCAATGGAAAACGAAGGATTTGCCGACGAGGCTGCCGTAGACAGCGCACAACAGATTATCAAGAACATCATCGTCAACTTTATCCGTTACCATGTGCAAGACCACAGCGTAGCCATCAACATGGCTCCCGAACTATATGAAGAAGACCAGGAAACAGGTGTAAAGACCCCATCCTATGTAAATATCTTCGAATCGATGAAACGTAACTACGAAACGGGACGTATCTTCGGACTGGAGAGTTACAACAGTAACGGTCAACTGACAGTGAAGGATGTCATGGGCAATGTGCTCCATGTGACGAAACAGGAAGGGCTCTACAACAATATCTGCCGCGAATACTGGTTTAACGGCTCAGGCAATACGGCCAGAATATTTATGGCCTCTGATGCCGTGGTACACCAGATTGACGCACCACTGTTCTATGAGGAAATGACC
The DNA here is from genome assembly GCA_017650905.1 of Prevotella sp. Taxonomy (GTDB): domain Bacteria; phylum Bacteroidota; class Bacteroidia; order Bacteroidales; family Bacteroidaceae; genus Prevotella. The sequence continues at coordinate 456 of JAGCDZ010000073.1, forward strand.
CCCTGGCGCGAGCAACTTAAAAAAATAAGGAGGAAGTAAAGGTATGAGAACACTGAAATCTATCATAATAGTGCTGGCGCTGTTGGCTACAACAGTCGTCCATGCACAGAACATCACATCGGTACATGGAACGATAAGTGATGATATGGGACCACTGATGGGAGCTACGGTGTGCGAGATTGACGGGAATGGGCGTATCATCGAATCGACCGTTACCGACCTGAACGGTAACTTCACTATGAAGGTGAAAAACCAAAAGGACAAGATCCGCTTCAGCTTCGTGGGATTGAAAACACAGACCCTACCTATCAACAAGACCACATACAATGTAAGAATGGAGTCAGCCACCACACTGAAGGAGGTGACTGTGAAGTCCAAGCGTCGCGTGACAGGCAACGGACTGCCCATTCCGCAGAGAGAGGTATCGAGTGCCACACAGAGCTTCTCGATGAAAGATGTAGAGGGTATGGCTTTCACGACCGTGGACGAAGCCCTGCAGGGACGTATTGCCGGTCTGGACATCGTAGGCAACAGCGGAGACTTGGGCTCCGGTTCAACAATGCGCCTGCGCGGTGCTTCATCATTGTCGACCCTGACCAATGCCAATCCACTGATTGTCGTTGACGGCAACATCCGTGAAGTGAGTCTTGACAACTTCGACATGGCGGCTGCCAACAATGAGAAGTTTGCAGAATTGCTGAACATCAACCCTGAGGACATTGCTGACATCCGCGTGCTGAAAGATGCCGCAGCCACTGCCATATACGGTTCACAAGGTGGTAATGGTGTCATCGAACTGACAACCAAACGCGGTACACGCGGTGCCCCGAAACTCACCTACTCACTGAAGCTCACCGGCACCTATCAGCCAAAGGGATATCCCATGCTGAATGGCGACGACTACACCATGCTGCTCAAGGAGGCCTACTTTAATCCTTCACAGAATGACGGTGCTTCTGCCAATATCAGCGAGATCAACTATACCCCGACATTCTCAGAATATGAGCAATATAACAACAATACCGATTGGCGCGATGCCGTCACACAGTGGGGTCTGCGTCAGAACCACTACATCACTGTCAGCGGTGGTGGTGAGAAAGCCTCATTCCGCATTGGTGGTGGATTCGACCATGAGACGGGTACCATCATCGAACAGAAGCTAAACCGTTTCTCAACCCGAGTGGCACTGGACTATAACGTCAGTGAGCGTATCCGTGTCAGTACCAACTTCGCACTGACGTACACCAAGAATGACAAGAACTGGGTGTATAATACGGGCGACTGGGTGAGCTTCAAAGGCGACGGCGAAGGTCTGTTGGCACTGGCTCTGAAGAAGATGCCCAACATGAGCATCTTCGAACAGGACCCCTTGACGGGTGAAAACACCGATACCTACTACATGATGCTGCAGAACGGCTCAAGCATCTTCGACGGCGACCAGAAAAAATATCCCAACCCCGTAGCCAGTGCTCATCTGGCAAAGAACCAGCAGCGAACCTACGACATGACACCGGAACTCATCATCCAGTATCAGCTCTTAGGCATGGATGAAGACCACTGGCAATTGAACTGGCGTGGCTCGGTGTATATGAACATTTATAATGAATTCAATAACCGCTACTATCCGCAGGAGTTGCGTACTGCAAAGTGGGACAACGGTTCTGGCGTGAACACCACCTATGACGGGTCATCAGAAAGCGTATCGTTCAACACCAAGCAGACACTGACTCTCATCCCAGCCTTTAAAAACAAAGACCACTCTGCACTGGCCCTTGCCCGGTTTGAACTAACCAGCGGCTCTTCTTCCGGTCAGTCAGAGGACAAGAAGGGAGCTGCATCAGGTATTGATGGCACAGAGGGCGGTGGTCAGATCAGTGGTATGAGCAGCTGGTACAACCAGTGGCGATCCATGTATTTCACCTTCTCGGCTCACTATGCCTACAAGGGCCGCTACATTGCCGATTTTACACTGCGTGCCGACGGTACCACCAAGTTCGGCCCCAACAACCGTTGGGGACTCTTCCCGTCGGCATCGCTGAAATGGATTGTCAGCGACGAGCCCTGGATGGAGAAATATAAACCCACGCTGTCGATGCTTGCCATACGTCCCAGTTGGGGACGTGTGGGCAACCAACCCAACAAGGAGTACTTGTACACATCGAAGTATGGTGTCACCGATAAATACATTGACAGGAATGCCATGTACCCCATCAACATCCAACTGACAGACCTGAAGTGGCAAATGGTGACAAGTTATAACCTCGGTTTAGATCTGGGACTCTTCGACGACCGACTCACCATGGCTATTGAAATGTACACATCAACAACATCGGACATGCTGCTTGAAAGATACCGCATTCCCTCCAACTCTGGTTTTGCGACCGTACCGTACCACAACAACGGTAAGATGCGAAACACCGGTTGGGAATTCCATATCAACACCCGTGATCTTGTCAAGGTGGGCAAGTTCACCTTTGACCTGAATGCCAACTTCGGCAACAACCGTAACGAGATATTGGAGATGGACGAATACGTACTTAGCAGCCTCAACTCTACTTTCGGCTATTCCAATAGCGAAACACTACGCCGCGTGCAGTTGGACAACCCGTTAGGTGCCATCTACGGATTCCGCTACAAAGGTGTCTATCAGTACAACTACTCTACCTTCACCAAGATGAGCGAGAGCCAGCGGCAAGAATTCCTTCAGTCAGGGAAGACAGCACCCGTCGGTCTCGACGAGCAGGGTGAAATCATCTACGATGCACAAGGCGCTCCTCTCCGCATGATATATAACTACACCAACGACGGAACGGGCAAGAACTACCGTTTCTGCGGTGGTGATGCCATTTATGAGGACATCAACCACGACGGTCAGATCAATGCCCTTGATATTGTCTACCTCGGCTCTTCACTGCCCAAGTTGACGGGTGGTTTCGGTTTCACCTTCAACTATGGCGACTGGCGATTGACCACTCAGTTCAACTACCGTTACGGCAACAAGATTCTGAACATGGCCCGTATGAATGCTGAAGCAATGATTGGCAATAACAACCAGAGCCAGGCCGTAAACTATCGTTGGCGCAAGGAGGGCGATGTAACGAACATTCCACGTGCGATGTACGGATCCACATCGAGCTACAATACACTGGTCTGCGACCGTTTTGTGGAAGACGGCAGTTACCTGCGTATGAGCTATGCTCAGATATCATATGCTATCAAGAAGAAATACCTGAAGTGGATCGGTCTGTCACGCCTCTCACTATATGCCAGTGTGAACAACCCATTTGTCATCACGAAGTACTCTGGTGTTGACCCTGACATCTCTGCCCGCGGCTACGATCCTGCCATCGACTGGGCTCAGACACCACGTTCACGCTCCTATACCCTTGGTATCACAGTAGACTTCTAGAAAACAATCAATTTGAATTAAGTAATTATGATTACCAAAATATATTATAAGAAATGGGCGAGGAACATGCTGGCAGGAGTAATCTCTTACCTCTTACCTCTCACCTCTTGCCTCTTTATCTCCTGTTCCGACTTCCTGGAGATAGAGCCGTTGAACGACATCGTGCTGAATAACTTCTGGAATGAGAAGGCCGATGTCGACGGCATCATCGCAGGCTGCTACTCTGGCATGCAATCTGATGCCATGATACGTCGCATGATCATTTGGGGCGAAGCACGTAGCGAGAATATCGGTGCCGGACTGAACAGTACCAACGATGCTAATCTTCTGAACGTACTAAACGAGAATATTATGGCCACAAACGGCTATACCTCATGGGAATGTTTCTACAACATTATCAACCGCTGTAACACCGTCATCAAGTATGCGCCCCAAGTGGCAGCCAGTGACCCCAGCTATTCCGATAGTGAATTGCAGGCAAACATTGCAGAGATGGTGGCACTGCGCTCACTGTGCTACTTCTACTTGATACGTACGTTCCGCGATGTGCCCTACTCCACCGAGGCCTTCACCAACGACGACCAGAGAATGGATTTGCCTGCCACAAAGTTCGACGTAGTGCTCGATTCACTCATCAACGATCTGGAACGTGTAAAAGGCCAAGCCGTGAAGTATTATCCTACCACGACCCCACTCTATCAGACGGGACACATCACTCAGGATGCCATACATGCCATGTTGTGCGAGATGTATCTGTGGAAGAAAGACTACCAACAGTGCATTAACTACGCAGACAAAGTCATCGCGTCAAAGAAGACCATGGCCGAGGAGATCCTGGCCATGAGCGGCGGTTCCAGCAGCACCCTCGGCAGTTCTACAGGTTCCAGCAACACGACTGCTTTCGAGCGCTATAACGGATTCCCGCTTGTGAGCGAGCAGGTTACGAGTGGATTCTACGGCAATGCCTATTCCACACTGTTTGGCCGGGATGTGGAGTCCGAACAGGCAAAGGCCCGACAGGAGATCATCTTCCAGTTGGTGTTTAAGGACGACCCAAGCGGCAACAGCATGCTCGCAAACTCGGCCGTCAACTTATTTTATGGTAACGCCAGCGCGATGCGCGGTTATCTGGCACCATCGGACTATGTATTTGACGACATCGCTAAGGAAAGCGGACGCACCATCTTTGCCGACAAGAACAAGAACGTTGATGCCCGCATCTATGAGAACTGCAACAAATTGACTAAGAGTATCAATAAGTACACCTCACAGTCGGTTCTCATTCAGGCTGCCGGCTCGTCCAGTTCGCCGACAACGATTTCCTATTCCGGCATATACGCTGACGGCAACAATGGTGCAAACTGGGTCATCTATCGCCTGACCGACATCATGCTGCTCAAGGCCGAGGCACTGGCACAGACCTTGCGTGAAGGCAGCGACAACGAGACCGTAGCCTATAACGCACCGATTCTGGCGCAAGCCTTCAGTCTGATAAACGCCGTCAACAAGCGCGCCATCTGTCAGACCACCCTGCAGGATACGCTCGTGGCCACCGACTACAACACAAAGTCGCAGATGGAAGAACTGGTTCTTCGGGAACGTCAGCGTGAACTGATGTTTGAGGGCAAGCGCTGGTACGATCTGGTGCGTCGCTCTCAGCGCGACGGCAACACGCGGGCACTGGTCAGTGCCGCCCTGCGAAAGGTCACCACTGGCAGCTCGCTCATCCAGAACAAGCTGACAAAGATGGATGCCATCTACTGGCCTTACAACAACGATGAAATCAAGGTTAACAAGAACCTGGTGCAGAATCCCGCTTTCAGCAGCGGAGAAGACAGCAGCTACGAGAAGAGCAACTGATCTTGAATTGAGAATTGATAATTGAAAATTGAGAATTATGATTACTAAGATAAGGAAAAAACATTTGATAGGTTTATCATTTATCATTTGTTATTTATCATTTAGCATGACGCTGGAATCATGTTCCGACGAGCCGGACAGTAGCAATTTCTACACCTTTACGGGTGAGATGGCCAGCGACTTTCTGAAGAACCGCTCGCAGTACAGCAAATTTACAGAGATTGTAGAGCGCGCCAACGTGATGAAAGTGTTATCCTCCTACGGACACTTAACATGTTTCGTTCCTTCGGACAGCGCAGTGAATGTCTTCCTGCGGGGGCGCGGCCTGACAAGTGTATCGCAACTCTCAGATGCAGACTGCGACACGATAGCCCGCACACATATAGTGAATAACATGTACACCACGATGGAAATGACGCAGGACCGTCTGGCTACCTGTAACATGCTAGGGCGCTACCTGGCCACCTCACAGGGTTTCGACAGCGACAGCAATGCCGTTGTAATCCTCCAAGGCACAGCACACATCATCTTTGAATTGAAGGACGACTCTGTGGAAAATGGTATCATGCAGCCTGTCGATATGGTTATTGAAAAGTCAAACAGCTATATTGTCGACATCATGCGAGAACATGCCGCAACTAGCGAGTCACCATTCGAGACCTTCTACAATGCCCTGGTAGCCACTGATGTCATCAGCCAGATGACCCTCGTGGAAGATGAGAACTACGATAAGGATTCGTATTCCAAATACTACTACACCTCCGACTTCTGGAAAGAAGTGGCATGGGTTCCCGACCAGAAACTCTATGGCTACACGGTCTTTGTTGAGCCCGATGAGGTGCTGCAGCGGAAGTACGGCATAGCCAAAGGCGACATCCGTGCCCTCTATGATCTGGCATGCAGCATCTATGACAAGGTATATCCCAAAGATGTCAGCAAGGAAGGTCACAGCTTTGAGAACCTGACAGACAGCATCAATCCCCTGAAACGCTTCATGCAGTATCACGTGATGACCCGCTATACCGCCGGTACAGCAGATTTGACACCGATGGATGTCAATATCGGTGTAGTGCAGGGGGCATTCGGTTTTGAAGAAACGCTCATCAATCCCATAGAGTGGTTCCATACACTGTTGCCTCATACCATGGTAAAGATTGAGAAAGCTACCGTGACGGCATGGCTTGGCAACGCCACGAAGGG
>JAGCDZ010000074.1 GCA_017650905.1 Prevotella sp.
CAACCTACCGTATATTGCGGCACCCATACGCCACAGGGCTATGAGAACCTGGAGGCCAAGCGTGTGATGGATCTGGACAATCCCGTACCGACGGTGTTGGCAGAGATAGATTTCTCCCAAAAAGAAGATTCCGGCAAGTATATTTGCTCTGTCTGTGGCTATCTGTATGATCCAGCCGAACACGATGGCGTTGCTTTCGAGGACCTGCCAGATGACTGGCGCTGCCCACGCTGCAAACAGCCGAAGACGAAGTTCAATAAAGCATGAAACGCATTAACAACTTTTTATGGACAGAAGTCAGGAAATCATCCGTACCAGTTGGATTGGTATTATAGCTAATGTGCTGTTGGCGGGCTTCAAGGCCGCAGTCGGTATTCTGGCCAGTAGTGTGGCCATCGTGATGGATGCTGTCAACAACCTGAGCGATGCACTATCGAGTGTCATCACCATCGTAGGTACGAAACTCTCACAGCGCCCTGCCGACAGGAAGCATCCTTTCGGTTTCGGGCGCATCGAGTATTTCAGTGCCATCATCATCGCTGTCATTGTGCTGTCGGCAGGTATCACCTCACTTATTGAGTCGGTAAAGAAAATCTTCGACCCTACGGAGCCTTCGTATACGACGACCACACTCGTGGTTATCGTGGTGGCCATCGTAGTAAAGCTCATTCTTGGCCAGTATGTCAAGCGCAAGGGTGAACAGCTGAAGAGTGACGCGCTGATAGCTTCCGGCTCGGATGCGCTGTTTGATGCGGTTATCACGCTGGCAACGCTCGTCTCGGCTGGTGTTATGCTTTTGTGGGGCGTGTCGCTCGATGGCATCTTGGGTGCACTGATTTCCATTGTGATCATCAAGGCTGGTATCGAGATGCTGGCTTCGCCTGTCAACGAGCTGCTGGGTACGAGCATTTCGGCTGACTATGCCAAACAGATTCAGAAGGAGGTTTCCGACTTCGAAGGCGTTCATGGTGTGTTCGACTTGATACTGCATAACTACGGCCCTGATGTAAAGATCGGTTCACTGCACATCAACGTTTATGACACCATGTCGGCTCATGACATTCATGGTCTAACGCGTAAGATTTCAACTTACTTGTTTGAGAAGCACAGTATCATCACTACTGTCGGCATCTATGCTGTGGCCACAGGCGAGAACCGTCGTACTGAGTTGCAGTCGAAGGTAATGCAGAGTCTCGCTGCCCACAAGGATATTGTTCAGGTGCATGGTTTTTACTATTCAGAGAAAGACAAATATCTCTCTATCGATATCGTACCTGATATTTCCGTTCATGATGACGCTGCCCTCGTCAGCCAACTTACCAATGAGATACAACCTCTGGTGCCTGACACGCAGGTTGCTGTTGTCGTGGACCATAATTATACAGAATAATCCTGTATCGCTCTGTTCTCGCTTAATCGCAGCCTTTCGCCAATCTGTCCAGCAGTGCCTGACAGCCCTCCAGCACGTCGCGCCAAGTGGCCTCGAAGTTGCCCGTGTACCAAGGGTCGGCCACGTCACCAGGCCGTTTGGTGAAGTCCATCAGCATCACGATCTTCCCTTCTGGGTCGCCACCGCAGATGTTTCGCATGTTGCGGATGTTCCACGAGTCCATGCCTATCAGCAGGTCGTAGCGGTCATAGTCTGAGAGTCATCTGACGTGCCGTCTTGCCTGAACAGCCGATACCGTGTTCTGCCAATTTCCGTCGGGCAGGGGGATAGACGCTGTTGCCTATCTCCTCTGTCGAGGTGGCCGCCGATTCAATCATGAAGTTGTCCTCCAGCCCGTTTTTTTCACCAAGTCCTTCATTACGAACTCCGACATCGGACTCCGGCAGATGTTCCCGTGACAGACGAATAGTATTCTATGTTTTGCTTCGTTATCCATTATCGATTAAAATCTTGTTGCAAAAATGGAAATATACATTGATAATCAACATGTTACAAAATCACCGCAAAGGTATATATTTCTCCCCAAACAACCAAAAGAAAACACAGAAAAAATCACAAACCTGATGATTTTTCTTGATTTGGATTGCCTTCTTCAAGTTTGCCCATCTTATATTTCTGTCAATGCTGCCACTTTTTTAATTCAGTCCATTTCCCTTTACATTACATCCTTCGGATAAATAAAGAGAATATTCCCCAAATCGATATTCAATCAATTTTTAAGTGCAATTTTTGTAGTTTTCTTGCAAAAATCGAACTTAAATCGCAAAATATATATTTTTCGCTTGTTCCCTACTGAATGGATGTTCCCGCGCTCGGCTTTGCTGCTTTGCCAAGCAAAGAACGTTCTTTGCTTCCATCATGAATGGGGATTATCCCCCAAGCTATGTAACAGATAATGGCGGTAATGTTGGCGGTAATGTTGGCGGTAAAATGGCAATGTCCCCAGTTTGTCCCTAGCTTGTCCCCAGCTTTGTCACAAGTCTTGTCACAAGCTTTGTCACAAGTCTTGTCACAAGACGAAGAAAAGGATGCAAGTATTGATGCAAAAGATGCAACCTCCAGTTCAAAGGTTGCAACCTTGGATGAAAAGGTTGCAAGTTTGGAGCCAA
>JAGCDZ010000075.1 GCA_017650905.1 Prevotella sp.
CATCTGGTACACGCGGCTCATGCCGTCGGCCTCCATCGGGGCTATCGGCTGACGGAGGAGGACGAGGTAGAAGCGGGGGAAGGTCTCGACGGGTGGATGGTCGGCGATGTAGCGGTCTATCTTCTTTCGGGCCTCGGTGCGGAGTACATCATCTTGACATGGCACGAGGCAGTCCTCATCCACAAAGGCGATGTGCCAAAAGGCCATATAGCCGATGACGTAATGCTCTACGGCTGCGGCCTTATCCTCCTCGATGCTGGGGATGCAGGACGAAAGGGGCTGGTGGGGATTCTCACAAATGCCCACCACAGCCCAAGAGAGATTTCAGTTGAGTTTTGCTATGCTATGAGTCTTATAATACCAGTATGTAAGAATTGATAACGACATCAGCACACCAATGTAGATGCAATTCCTCGTGGAGACTTCTTCGCGGACGTTTGCAGCGACGTAAGCAAGTACGGAAAAGAAGAATACACATGATAGCATCTTGGCAATCTTAGAAAAATACTCGTCCCTGAATGCTTTGTTAAGAAGTTCGTCGCTGACGGAGGGGTACTGATTGCGACACGCTTCTTTCTTTTGCTCGTAGTCGCGGCTATAATGCCGACCGATGGCAAACCAAATGAGTGCCCACACCACGAAGAAGGCCAGCGAAATGAGTCCGCCAGTCTCCTTGTCTAACAGTCCTTTCAGTGGAGCGTCCTGCACATAGGAATATGTGCCATACAACACAATCAAGAACAGAATCCAACACATCATAGAGATAAGCCCGTTCTTCGTATGCTTGTCCATGTTTCTTAAAAGTTTCATTGTTTTCATATTGCTTACACTTTTATTTAAGATAAAACTACTATGTCTGAAAGTTTTCTGATGCAAATTTACGACAAAATGCAGAACTCTCCAAAGAATTTGATTCTCTATGATTCTCAATAGTTCGCAAATGTCTTGCTGGTTCGCAAAAGTATGCAAACTGCCAAATAAATCTACTACCCAAATGGGTAATTCTGCATCGCTGGGATGTTTCTCCAGAGTTTCATTGTTTTCATTATCTTATTGCTATCTTTTCCATTTTACATCAAAATGCCCATCGGTTATAATGCAGTGCCTTGTCGTGCCATCCAAGAATTCGGCATCGCCCTCGAACTCGAATGTGCCAGACAGGACTTCGCCTGGCTTGCAGGAACGGATGCTAACGCGCGATTTGATGATGTCGAGGTTTCGGTTATGATAATGAGTGACATTACCCTCCTGAACCGCCCCGGCATGGTATGTCAGCCCGATGTCTGCCACGTTATCCAAGACTGCACCCGCTGTAAGTTTACTAATGGGCATGTCGATAGTTATAACTTCCGCCCCCATCAATTCTTCGATAGATTCCAGGCGTGCATAGATACGGAGTGTATCATTGCCATATTCTAAGGCTTGCACTGGTTCCGAATAATCGGTGAAAGGCAGAATTGGTTGCCAAGCATATTCCACTTTCTTCCCGTTCAGTAGGAAACCAAAGGTATTCTTGCCAGAATCAGTTTCCACAAACGGGTCGTCCTTGTCGCAAGAGGCGAGGGAGAATGCTGCGAGCAAGGCAAATGTAATTCTCCAGAGTTTCATTGTTCTCATTTCTGTTATTTATAGGTAGGATGTCCATTTGCTTCTTCATTTCAGCCTTTCAATCAAATCTGCCTTGCTGACCATCAAGGAATAATTTGCAACATCTATTTCAGGTGTGATTTCGAGGAATTTCTGCATCCCCGCCTTGTCGGTCTCCCACGTAAAGGAACTGGGCTGTGTGTGCTTCACGCTATACACCCCATCACCATTGGCGTTGAGAAAAGTAACACGTGTATCAATTCCGTAGCCGATTTCATAATAGTCCTCAGTCAGTTCGGGAAGATTTGCCTTGCGTGTGGCCGTTATCTTGCACTTGAATTCCTCTGGCGCATCGGCTATGCTGATTGGTTCCGGGATGTAGCTCCAACTGCTGCCAGTGATAGTTTCATTGTGCTGCAAACCATCGATGCCAAAATATCCGGCAGTAACATCGTAGAACTTGAGCAGGTCTTCGCTCACTCCGAAGAGAGAATATTTGACTTGACAGGTGCTCTGCCATACGTTACTTGCAAACTGCTTGAAACGGAACGTGTAGAAGATGTCGCCAGCAGTTACAGTAATAGTGGTATTCCTCGTCTGTGTCCCATCATTAGCCTTGAAATCAATGGTCAACCTGTTTCCATGTATCTCGGCACGGAAGTTTTCACTGTAAATCAATCCATAATCAATATCGTGCATATAAGGAGGGAGAAATTCTTTTCCGTCTTCGTTAGCATCGGAGAACCAAGGCTTGGAATAGTTTCGGCAGGTGAACGTGAACGTCCCGCCATCAGCCGAGACATCATAGATGCCGTCGGTTGTTTTGACGACAGGCACTTCGGCTTTCCATACCATCGTGTCCCAATCCCCGTCCTTTTCGTCGCTGCTGCAAGAGGCGAGGGAGAGCATGGCAGCGGTCATCACAAATGCGATTCTCCAGGGTTTCATTGTTTTCATTTCGAAATTTGTTGTTAATGTTTCTGTCAATATAAACGCTAGGGATCGAGAAATCCTGCATCGTTGGGCGTTAAATGTTCTTAATCGATATTCTATTCTTTGAAGTGGGCAGTGTCGGCACTGAGGCCGACGGCTGCCCGCTATCAACAAGAGAGAGTTTATAATCTGTTCTTTTCTTCGTTACCTGCGCCTGTGCCCTTGTACTTCGAGCGGGTGGTATTGAAACGATAGGTGGCGGTGAACTGAATATTTTGTGAGTCACTGTAGTTCCACTTATCGAAGGTCACGCTGTAGCCGTAGGTAATCATGGATTGGCGGGCTGTGCGG
>JAGCDZ010000076.1 GCA_017650905.1 Prevotella sp.
CCAAAAGTTGACGAAATGGTTCGTTCCGATAATAGTACTGTTTATCCCCGTATATTTCGGTTTGAGTTTTGTTGCAGAAGGCCGATGGGGCGTGGGAATCATTTTCTTCTGCTTGTTCACCATTCCTTTGGTAATAGGCTATTGGGTAGGTACTTCGTACCGACGCAGAATCATCAAGAATGAACATAACGGTATAGATATGGATCCCGAAACTGGTGGGCCTGTCAAAATTGCAAAAAAGCATAAGGGAATCTTCATCTTGCTGATATGCCTTTTTAGTATTGTAACAATACTTGGTAATATCCCCGTTTTTTTCGGATTTGCTTACATCGATAATATGACAGACTTGATGGTCTATCTGTACCATGCCTCAAACGTTGCCATCGGAATAGTCCTTATACTAGCACTGCTTCACGTTATCAATGCAATTAGGATTCCCGAAAAACTATTTTATACTCTTCTTGCTATTGTAGTGCTCGTGGCTGTGGCTGTTGTCGTTCTTTCGATGTATCTGAACATTACTGAGTCAGGCAATCCCGATGTATTAGTAAAAGTCATTGGTATGGCATTTTTAGCCTATTATTTCTATAAGAATGCTTGAGCTGCAAACTATTGCAAACAGGACGCAAACTATTGCGAACGAAATAATTTGGAGGCTTGAGAAAAGATCCTTATCTTTGCAACCAGAAATATAAATATATCACAAATATGAAAAAGGTATTGTTTATGGCAGCCCTGATGCTGGCTGCGCTGCCCACAGAGGCACAACAGGTAAAGTATTCCATTAACGGAATCAGTAAGGACAATGGTAAAACGGTCAGTCTGATAGACCGCCAGACTAATCAGACCGTCAACACCGCAACAGTGGTAGATGGTAAGTTTTCGATGAGCGGCAATGCCGAGAAAGATGCCTTCATGGCTATCGGAATCATGGAGAATCCTTGGGCTACCATATTCTTTAATGACGGCACGCCTATGACCATCAACCTCAACGACAGTACGCTGAAAGGCTCTCCCCTGAACGAACGCCTGGTACGCTATGACATAGATCTCAGTGCGCCCTATGGCAACTTTATGATGAAGGTTCAGAGCATGTCAGAAGAAGAACGTGAGCAAAAGAAGGTGGAACTGGCTGGCGGAATGATGATCGTCATGATGAAGATGATGGAAGGTGTAGAGAAGGTTTTCAAAGACGAACGTGAGACGTTGATCCCCGTCGCCTTTATCAGCGAGTATCAGCAGATGTGCGGTCAGCAGAAACTCGACAGCGTCCTCGCCACCAAGCCCGTCTGGATCAATCACCCCATCGTAAAGCAGCAGATGGAGCAATGGGCCTACCAGAAGGCAGCGGAAGAAAAGAAATTGGCCTTCATCGGACAGCAGTTTACGGATTTGGAAGAGGCTGACCCAGATGGAAACATCCACAAGTTGAGCGAATATGTTGGTAAGGGCAAATGGGTGCTCGTAGATTTCTGGGCCTCATGGTGCGGACCTTGCAAGGCTGAGATGCCCAACGTAGTGGCTGCCTACGAGAAGTATCATGCAAAGGGCTTCGATATTGTTGGACTGTCGTTCGACAACAAGAAAGAGCCTTGGGTGAAAGCCATCACCGACTGGAACATGCCATGGATACACTTGTCAGACGTAAAAGGTTGGAAGAGCGTGGCCTCTGGCGTATATAGTGTGAACAGCATCCCCGACAACCTGTTGATCGACCCGCAAGGCAAAATCGTGGCCCGTGCCCTTCGCGCGGAAGCCCTTCAAGCCAAGCTCAAAGAGATATTCGGTGAGTAATCGGTAATAGAAAAAAGGAAGTAGCAGAAATGCCACTTCCTTTTTTCATGTCGGGATGAGGCGACTCGAACGCCCGACCCCTACGTCCCGAACGTAGTGCGCTACCAACTGCGCTACATCCCGATCTTTAAGGGCTGCAATTGTTGCGCAAACCGAGAGCAGAAAACTTGTTTTATGCCGAGGTGCAGCCAACAATCGCAGCCGGTTTCATAAGAAACCGGCTGCAAAGATACGGCAAAAAAATGAAATACATGCAACTTTACTTGGAAATTTGCAGAAAAACCTGCAAAAAGCATCTTTCCCGTTGTCCCTTACAGTATTTCCGGTAGCTGGAACAGTTTCATGCTATTGCTCCCCTTGATCAGGATGTAATAGTCCTTTGGTTGCTCTTCTTTGATGGCAGCCTTCACCTCTTCCACATCCTTGAATTTTCGGTAGTCGCTCGCTGTCTTCCCGAACTCATCTCCCACAAGCCACACCTTTTCCAAACCATATTCTTTCATCAGATCAACGGCATGTTGATGCTCTTCGGCAGAAGCCTCACCCAATTCGCGCATATCTCCTAAGATGGCCATTTTGGGAGCAACCTCCATGTCACGGAAGTTCTTCAGAGCAGCGGCCATACTGGTGGGATTTGCGTTATAAGCATCCACGATGAGATGGTTGTGGGCAGTCTCTTCCAACTGACTGCGGTTATTACTGGGAACATAGTTGGCCAGTGCTTGGTTGATCAGTTCTTCATCCACATCGAAGTATAAACCGACAGAGATTGCGGCTAACATATTATATACATTATATGAGCCGATCAGGTGAGTCTGGATTACGTATTTCTCTGAGTCACCCTCTTCCTCATCATATACAAACCAACTGAATTTGAGGAAGGGAGCACACGAAATGACCTCTCCTTTTACCGTGATGTCCTCGTTATCTCCTAAACCATATGAAGAGCGGAAAATCAATCCGCGATCATCAGCCATCTGCTGTAAGTCATGATCATCCTCATTGATAAACAGGAACCCTTTCTCAAAGTCCTCTTTCTGCTGTGAAGCGAGGAAGTCGTACAGCTCCCCCTTGGTGCGTTTCACCCCTTCAAAAGAGCCGAACCCCTGCAGATGAGCCCGTCCTACGTTCGTGATCAGTCCGCAGGTAGGCTCTGTCGTTTCCACCAGCGTCTTGATATCACCCGGATGACTGGCTCCCATCTCAACAACGGCAATATCATGCTCTTTGTTCAGACGGAAAAGCGTCTTGGGAACCCCTACATCGTTGTTGAAGTTCCCCTGAGTGTAGAGCACGTTATACTGCTCAGACAGCACCGCTGCCACCAGTTCCTTGGTGGTAGTCTTACCGTTGGTGCCAGTAATGGCAACGACAGGAATATTGAATTGTCTGCGGTGTTCACGAGCCAGATCTTTGAAGGTCTGCAAACAGTCGTCAACTTTTATAATCCGAGAAAGGAGGGGGGAAGAAGAAGGAAGGATATTACCTTCGGTGAGTTCTTCGTCAACGATGGCATAAGCGCAACCTTTCTCCAATGCCTGTACGGCGAATTGATTTCCGTTGAACGATTCTCCTTTCAGGGCGAGGAAGATACTTCCTTCGGGACAGTCACGACTGTCGGTGGTGATGCACGGATGCTGTTGGTATAACTGGTATAGTTCCTTGATGTCCATATTCTATGATTAATATTTTGTACAAAGGTACGATTAAGTGAGCAAAAAGCAAAAAGAATTGAGTATTTTTCGTTTCCTCTCTACCATCTTTCGCAAATATTTTGTATCTTTGCCAATGAATTATGGATTATACGATCAATGTAAGTGGCCGCCTCATCGATTTGTCCCATCCACAAGTGATGGGAATCCTTAATGTCACGCCCGACTCGTTCTATGCCGACAGTCGGAAGCAGACAGAGGAGGAGATAGCCAAGCGTGCTGAACAGATTCTTGAGGAGGGAGCTGCGATGATCGATGTGGGAGCCTTTTCCACCCGTCCTGGGGCAGCCATGTTGTCAGAAGAGGAGGAGAGTGCTCGTTTGCATCTTGCCCTTTCCGTCATCCGTCGCAACCACCCCGAGGCGGTTCTGTCCATCGACACCTTCCGTCCTACAGTGGCCAAGAGGGTGGTTGAGGAGTTCGGTGATTGTGTGATCAACGATGTGGGCGGTCTCACTGCGGGGCCTGATGGTGCTCTTGCCGATGATCCCATTCGTCGTGAGGAGATGTTCCGTTTGGTGAGCAGTTTGCGCGTTCCCTATATATATATGACAACTGCCGCCACTCTTCGTGAGGTGTTGCTCGACTTCGCCGAAAGGGTGCAGCAGTTGCGCGATCTCGGTCAGAAAGACATCATTTTGGATCCCGGCTTCGGCTTCGGTAAGACAACCGACCAAGACTATGTCCTGATGGCTTCGTTGGAGAAACTGCAGGTGATGCAACTCCCGATACTGGTGGGAATCTCTCGTAAGAGTATGATATGGCGGCAACTGGGAATCACACCTCAGGAGGCCTTAAACGGAACTACAGCTTTGCATGCTGTAGCTTTGCAGAAAGGGGCAAGCATCCTCAGGGTACACGACGTGAAGGCTGCTGTGGAAACGGTTAAGCTGATACAGACTTTGAACTTTAGGAGCAGCAATGGCCATTGTACTTGAACATTTGGCCAAGTCGTGACAAAAATCATGGAACGGAGTTACATAACTTTAAATAAAGACAAGTGTTTGATTTCGGATTAAAAGATATCATCGACATCGTCCTTGTGGCGTTGATGCTCTACTACTGCTATCGACTGATGAAAGAGTCGCGTTCGCTGAACGTCTTCATCGGTATCATGGTATTCATCGTGACCTGGCTCTTTGTGAGTCAGATCTTAGAGATGCGTCTGTTAGGCAGTATCATGGACAAGTTAGTAAGCGTAGGTGTGCTTGTCATCATCATCATTTTCCAGGACGAGATCCGAAAGTTCCTTTATAACCTGGGAGCCCACCAGCGAGTACGCTCGTTGGTAAAAGTGTTCAAGAACGATGATAAGAGTTCGGAGCGGAGTACCGATAAGGAAACCATTATCCCTATCGTTATGGCTTGTATGAACATGGCGCGCAGAAAGGTGGGCGCCTTGATTGTCATCGAGCGCAATATTCCTCTCGACGATATCGTGGCAACAGGTGATGTGATTGATGCAGCCATCAACCAACGACTCATCGAGAACATCTTCTTCAAGAACTCACCGCTGCACGATGGTGCCATGGTGATAGCCCGTAAGCGCATCAAGGCAGCTGGCTGTATCCTTCCCGTGTCGCATAACGTGGATATCCCCAAGGAACTGGGATTGAGGCACCGGGCTGCCATGGGAATCTCACAAGAAAGTGATGCCATTGCAGTGGTATGCTCTGAGGAGACTGGTCGTATCAGCGTGGCTGTCAAAGGCAACTTCCAACTCCGTCTGTCGGCCGAAGAACTGGAGAGTATCCTGACCAAGGAAATGTCAATAATAGAATAACAGGTAAAAGAACCTATATTAACAAACAAGCTATGGATTTAATTCAACAAATCATCGAACGCGCCAAGAGTAATAAACAGCGCATCGTGCTCCCGGAAGCTGAAGAGGAGCGCACATTGACAGCTGCTGACCGTGTGTTGGCGGATGATATCGCTGATATCATTCTCATCGGTAATCCCGAGAAGGTACACGCGCTGGCTGCTGAGAAAGGACTGACCCATATAGGCAAGGCAACACTCATCGACCCGCTGAACTGTGACAAAAGCGAGGAGTATGCCCAGTTGCTTGCTGAATTGCGTAAGAAGAAGGGAATGACTATCGAGCAGGCTCGTGAGCTGGTGAAGAACCCGTTGTATCTGGGCTGTATGATTATCAAGACAGGAGATGCTGACGGACAGATCTCAGGAGCTCTTTCAACCACTGGTGAAACGCTTCGTCCTGCCCTGCAGATCATCAAGACTGCTCCGGGTATTACCTGTGTGAGTGGTGCTATGCTGCTCATCACGAAGAAACCTGAGTATGGCGAGAATGGTGTTCTTGTAGTAGGCGACGTGGCCGTTACTCCGATGCCCGATGCCGATCAGCTGAGTCAGATTGCCGTATGTACAGCGCAGACCGCCAAGAGCGTGGCTGGCTTCACCGATCCGCGTGTAGCCATGTTGAGCTTCTCTACCAAGGGTTCTGCTACCCATGAGGTGGTGGATAAGGTCATCGAGGCTACCCGTCTGGCCAAGGAACTGGATCCCGCTTTGAAGATCGACGGTGAGTTACAGGCTGATGCCGCCTTGGTGCCCTCCGTAGGTAAGAAGAAGGCTCCGGGCTCTGAGATTGCCGGTAATGCCAATGTACTGGTGTTCCCGAACCTTGAGGTGGGAAACATCGCCTATAAGCTTGTACAGCGACTGGGTGACGCTATTGCCATCGGTCCTATCCTCCAAGGAATCGCCCGTCCGGTAAACGATCTCTCTCGAGGCTGTTCTGTAGACGACAT
Source organism: Prevotella sp. (assembly GCA_017650905.1). Classification (GTDB taxonomy): domain Bacteria; phylum Bacteroidota; class Bacteroidia; order Bacteroidales; family Bacteroidaceae; genus Prevotella. Next base: position 6,281 of record JAGCDZ010000076.1, read on the forward strand.
CTACTATCTCGTAGCCATCACTGCTTGTCAGGCAATGGACGCGAAGTGAAAGACTCTCCCCCTTCCCCTCCCTAAAGTGAGGGGAGTAGGTAGTTCTATAAAAATATAACCTCAAAAAACACCCCTATAACTCCTGGAAAGGTAATTACTCCTCCCCATTTAGGGGGAGGTCGGGAGGGGGTCCTTATTATGAAAATATTAGTATTGAATTGTGGTTCGTCCTCTATCAAGTACGCATTGTACAACATGGACGACAAGAGTGTGATGACAAGTGGTGGTGCTGAGCGTGTAGGCTTAGATGGTGCCTTTGTGAATGTGAAGCTGCCCAATGGCGAGAAGAAGCAGATTATGCACGATATTCCTGAGCACACCGAGGGTGTGAAGTTCATCTTCTCCCTGCTCACCGATCCTGAGATTGGTGTAATCAAAGACCTCAGCGAGATTGATGCCGTAGGTCATCGCATGGTGCACGGTGGCGAGAAGTTCAACAAGAGCGTGATTCTTACCGACGAGGTGTTGAAGGTGTTTGAGGAGTGCTCTGATCTGGCTCCCCTCCATAACCCCGCCAACCTGAAGGGTGTGAACGCTGTGAAGGAACTGATGCCCGGCTTGCCTCAGGTAGGCGTATTCGACACCGCCTTCCATCAGACCATGCCTCCGAAGGCTTTCATGTATGCCATTCCCTACGAGCTGTACGAGAAGTATGGCATTCGTCGCTATGGCTTCCATGGCACCTCTCACCGCTATGTATCGGCCCGTGCCTGTGAGTTCCTTGGCATTCCAGCCGAAGGGACCAAGATGGTGACCTGTCATGTGGGTAACGGTGGTTCTATTGCTGCAGTCAAAGACGGCAAGTGTGTAGATACCTCTATGGGTCTTACCCCGTTGGAAGGCTTGATGATGGGTACCCGCGCCGGAGATATCGATGGTGGCGCCGTAACGTTCATCGAGAAAAAGCTCGGCTTGGATGCCGACGGAATGTCTAACCTGCTGAACAAGCAGAGCGGTGTGGCCGGTCTGACAGGTGGCAGCAGTGATATGCGCGATGTGGAGAACGCTGCCAAGAGTGGTGATCCTCGTGCCCGTCTGGCTCAGGAGATGTATTTCTACCGCATCAAGAAGTACATCGGTGCCTATGCAGCAGCCATGGGCGGTCTTGATGTCATCGTGTTCACCGCCGGAGTAGGCGAGAATCAGACCAGCATGCGCTCAGAGGTGTGCAAGGACATGGAGTTCCTGGGCGTGAAGTTCGATGAAGAGAAGAACAATGTTCGCGGCGAGGAAGCGATCATCTCTGCCGATGATTCCCGTGTCAAGGTTGTTGTCATCCCCACCGACGAGGAGCTGATGATTGCTACCGACACCATGAACCTGCTGAAGTAATACTCCTCTTAGTAGAGTCTAATTGATATTACACTAAATAGAGTGAGTTGAAGGGTAATACCTTTGGCTCACTCTATTTTTATGCTTTCCCGACCATCATGCTGCAATTAATAAAAGTTAAAGTGTATTTTTACGATTAAACATTTTTTAATCTAATCACTCTAATACGTGTACGTATATCACACATTCCATGAACTCAACGTTGTTGAGCGAATGTAAACTTAAATGATTAACCCTTTTGTTGTATGATTTTTCACTGCCGTACCCTTGTATTGTCGATGGCACTGATGCTGAGTCTGCTAACCGTGCAGGCCCAGAATGAGTCGCTGTCGGGCTCTGTTGTTGACAAAGAGCAACGCGAAGCTCTTGAGAATGCCACGCTTCAGTTGTATAAGTTAAGTAATTCACAGAATGGTAAGCAAGACACCACCTATGTCAATGGCGCTTATTCCGACCAGAACGGACGTTTTGTGTTCAATTCCCTGAGTGCCGGTAACTACCTGCTGCGCATCAGCTATCTGGGCTACAAGGTGGTAAACCGTCAGCTGACAAAGGTAAACGGTCGTGCATTGACTTTGGGACAGATTACCATGGAGCGTGATGCTGTGGTGCTCGATGAGACCGTGGTGCTGGCCAATGTCCCCAAGATGGTAGTGAAAGATGATACGTTGGTATATAATGCCGATGCTTTCCGTGTGCCTGAAGGATCGGTTATTGAGTCGTTGGTAGAGATGCTGCCTGGTGCCAAGATCGATGATGACGGCGGTGTTACGATCAATGGTAAGCAGGTGAGGAGGTTCAAATTGGACGGTCGTGACTTCATGACTGGAAACAACGATGCAGTGATGAAGAACCTTCCTTCGTACGTGATTGATAAGGTGAAAGCCTATGATGAGAAGAGCGACTTGTCGAGAATGACCAATATTGATGACGGTAATGACGACTTCGTGTTGGAGTTCGAGACCAAGCGTAGTGCTCGTAACGGCTTGCAGATGAACCCCGATGTGGGCTACGGTACAGATAACCGCTATGGTATTCGTCTTACTGCCATGAAACCGTTTGGCGATATGCGCTACACCTTCATGGGTAATGCCAACAACGTGAACGACCGAAACTTCTCGGGTCGTGGTGGTCGAGGCCGTGGTAATAACCAGGGACAGCGAGAAACGAAGACCGCGGCACTGGATGTCAGCTACGAGAAGACAAGGGACCTGAGGGTTAGCGGACGTGTTACCTGGACCCGCAATGATGCCGACAACTGGAACAGAACGGGATCGGAGAACTTCGTCAATACCCGAGGTGGTGCCTTCTCGAACAGCATCAGTCAGAGCTATTCGCGCAATAACAACTGGACAGGAAACATGAACCTGCAGTGGAATATCGACAGTGTAACCACCCTTTCCTTCCGTCCCAATGTCAGTCTGGGTAGCAGCGATAGTCGTTCGTTCTCAACCTCGGCTTCGTTCAATGCCAACCCCTTCGATTATGTAACCGATGCCTTGAGCGAAGAGAGTCTGCGTTACATGGATGAGCACAACCTGATTGTGAACAGCAACGAGAGGAAGTCACTGTCGTACGGCGAGAACAAGAACCTCAGTTCGCAATTGCAGATTAACCGTCGTCTGGGTAACAAGGGACGTAATGTGGCTATCAGCTCGAACATCAACTACAGCGACAACGACAACCGCAATGCGAATCTCTCAGCCGTCCGTCTTTTCCAGACCATGAACACCTTTGGTAACGACTCTACTTACCAAACCAACCGCTATACACTGTCAAACAGCGATAACTTCAGCTACTCTTTAGGTCTTACCTATACCGAGCCGCTATACCTCTTCAAACCGAAGCCATCGCCCATGGATTCCCTCATGGTTCGTGGTCCGTTTGGTGGTGGCGGCATGAGGAATAATGTGCGCGCCTTTGGTTCACAAGGTCTCTTCCTCCAGGTGAACTACCGGTACAACTACAGTAGTCAGAAGAGCGATCCCGCAACCTACGATTTCCCCACCTTTACCGATCAGGCCTTTGCCGATGTCATCAACGACTATCGCGAATGGACCCGTTTGTTCGGCTATCTCGACAATCCCTACGAGATGTATCTGAGCGACCGTCTGAGTCGTTATTCAGAGCGTACGGAAAACAATCATAATGTGGACCTCCAGCTGCGAGTGGTACGCGACAAGCTGAATATGAATGCCGGTGTAACCATCCAGCCGCAGCACTCACACTACATCCAGCAGTATCTGGGCATTCCCATTGATACTACTCGTACTGTGACCAATGTGTCGCCTACCTTGAATGTACGCTATCGTTTCAACCAGCAAACCAACCTGCAGGTGCAGCTTAGAGGACAGTCGTCTCAGCCGAATATCACGCAGTTGCTCGATATCTACGACGATACGAACCCCCTGAGTATCTCGATGGGTAATCCCGGTTTGAAGCCCTCGTTCAATACGAACCTGAACGTGAACTTCCAGATGCAGCGTATTCCCACTATGATTCCCGGTGCCGGAGGTTTCCAGATGCCTGGTGGTGCCGGTGGCTTCCCAGGTGGAGGCTTCCCTGGTGGAGAAGGCTTCCAGGTTCCCAAGGCGCAGCGCCACTGGAGCTTCAGTGCGAATGCAGGATTGCGTACTACGAGGAATTCAATCGGTAATGTAGTTACCTATAACGAGACGACTGGTGGTCGCATTTCTCGTCCTGAGAATATCAACGGTAACTGGAGCATCAATGGTGGTGGTTCATTCAATATCGGTCTTGATACCCTGAACCGTTGGGATTTTAGTGGAGGCGTGAACGCCAGCTATAACCACCAGATTGGTTATGTGAACCTGAACCGCACGGCTATTCCCGATCGTAACGTCACACACACCTATAATGTGTCTCCCGACGTTTCGCTCAGCTTCCGTAACACCTGGCTCAGCTTCTCTCTGAACGGTCGTGCCACCTATGCTCACACCGAGAACAGACTGCAGGCTTCTCGTAACCTCACCACATGGAACTTCTCTTATGGTGCCAACACCAGGATTACCTTCCCGTGGGGTTCCAGTCTGTCAACCGATATCAATATGTTCAGTAAACGAGGTTATGACGACAAGACGTTGAACACCGATGAGCTTATATGGAACATGCAGCTCTCGCATGGATTCCTCAAAGGCAAGAAGCTTACTGTGATGCTGCAGTGGTATGATATCCTGAACCAGCAGTCGAACTTCACCCGTAACGTAACGGCTAACGGTTGGACCGACCGTGAGGTGAATTCCATCACCAGCTACGCAATGCTCCATGTGAGCTATCGTATTAACCTCTTTGGCAACAATGGCGGTCAAGGATGGGGCGGTCAGCAGCAGCAGAACAACCGTGGCGGACGAGGTAATCGCGGCGGTGGCGGTGGCTTCCCAGGCGGAGGCTTCCCGGGCGGCGGAATGCCTGGTGGCTTCGGCGGAGGCGGCGGCTTCGGCGGCGGAGGCGGATTCCAGGGTGGTGGTGGCTTCTAAGGTATGTAGCCCAAGGCCCAAAGAAATATAAAATGAAGACCAAGGAACCAAAGAACCAAAATACTGAGTTCTTTATTCCTTGGTCTTATTAATTTCCCTTAGTTCCTTGGTTCTTTGGTTGTACTTCCCTAGAAAAAGTTCTTCGACAAGCGAAGCGGCAAAAGCCGAGCGGAATGATTTTTACCTTAACTCTACCATAGGTTGAATGCCCTTTAGGGTACCTCATTCTTAACCCTGGCAGAAGTTCTTCGACAAGCGAAGCGGCAAAGCCGAGCGGAATGATTCTCTCTTAACCCTCGTTTTTCTTGAATAGGCCCCGCGGAAAGCCGTTCAATCATATTAAGGGTTTGCGGTGCAAAGGTATGTCTTACCCTGATTTTGGTTGACTGTTTTTGCAACATTGTAACATTGCAACATTGTAACATTAAG
>JAGCDZ010000077.1 GCA_017650905.1 Prevotella sp.
CTTTATGGTAGCGCATATCTTACTTTCGTCTTTAAAACGGCATATGCTCTGCAAGCCAGTTTCCTTGCTACTTTGATGATGGCTTTGTGTGGCTTCATGCTCTGACAGCATTTGGAGTAATATGCCGATAGTTCGATGTCTCTCTGTATGGCAATCCAGCAGGATTCCACGATGAGTGGGCCGAGATGCTTGTTACCCCTGTTTATCTTCTCTCCGCTGACCTTCCTGTCACCAGAGTCATGACAGGTAGGAATAAGCCCGAGGATGGCAACAAAACTACGCTCATTTGGAAATCGCATAATATTATTGTCCAGCTCTGTCAGCACTGACATGGATGTTATTAAGCCTAGCCCTGGCACAGTGATTAGAAGATTGTAATTCTCCTTGTACCTGTCTGTAGTACTCAAACGACGGATCTCGCGAGTAACCTTAAGGATGGCCTTCCTGGTATTCTCCACCTGCTCACAGAGCAATATGAGTGACATCTTCTGTTCTGACAGCAGCTCCACTTCCTCACGGAGCCATTTCATGAAGTTTCGTGACCAATGGGCGCTGTTCTTCCTGAAACGCTCAGGATACGTCACACCTTGAGTATAGAGGAGGTGTTTCGTCCTGTTCTTCTGACGGGAGAGGTCCATGATGAAACGCTGGCGCAGGCGCATCAGGTTCGTATCGTCCATATACCGCTTGTCCTTGATGTAGATGCCTGTCAGCTCGCCACGTTTCAGAGCCCAGGCTATCTTCTCAGAGTCCACGGCATCCGTCTTCAACGCCTTCTCCTTGCCCGTTGTGGGAATGTCTGCAGCATGGACCACGATGTTCTCAATGCCCTGCTCTGTCAAGGCATAATGAGCGGAGAAACCGCAGAAGCCGGCCTCGTAGGCCGACTTGAAGTGGGCCTCAGGGAATTTCTTGTTCAGTCTGTCAAAGAGCTCCTTTGCATCTGCATGCTGAGAGAATGAATACTTGCAGCCACTTTCCGTGAGCGTTGTCACGTGCCACGTCTTCAGATGTACGTCAATTCCGACGTAAATGTTTTGTCCTTTGAAGGAAACTTTGTACTTTTGCATACTGGTACGGTTTTAATTGTTAAATGTATTTTGTTTATTTTGCAGTTACAAAAATACAAACCAATTATTATCGTACCAACTTTTTCCTCTGAAAAATCTATGAAAAACACCGAGGGGGTGCCTCGCGGCAGGGGGCTCGCAGCCCCCGAAAGCGTCTGCCGACTCAGTATCTCATTCCGTTAGCGACTGCAAACATAGTAACTACGACTACTCCAAAAAACTTATAAAATCTTATGATTTTACTAGTCACCTGCGGATGCTTTTATCTTTTCTGCCATTCAAAACTTTTGCACTTTTGCAGACTTGACTTTAATGTTTTTGAAAGTGCTAAAGGGGATGGGATGAGTACTCTGAGAGTAAAACATAGATATGATTGATAGTTATTAAAATATTCTATTATTAAAATTATATATATTATTATATATATAATTTCTATATTATACTATATTCTTCCATTCATGGATTACAAACAAACCTTTATGTCAAGTCTGCAAAACTGCAAAAGTGCAAAAGTGCGGGTAAGCGAGGCAGAGTGAAACTTGTTTCGACTCTGCAGAGCGGGAGCACTTTCGACGATAGTCAAAACCTAAGCAGTTTCGCATTTTTTTGAAAAATAATTGCCCAAAAGCTTGCATAATTCAGAAAAATTTCGTACCTTTGCATCAAAGATGCAAAAATGACATAAAGCATCAAAATTTGCGGCATAACTATCGCGAAAATTTTTCTTAGTGCACGAAGAAGTTTTTCATAGGCATACCGCAAAACGAGGCAGAAAGGAAAAGGTTTTAAGGACGCGGAAAAATTTTAACCCCTTAAAATTTTAGATTTTATGGCACTTAAGGTAAAGGCAGTAGAAAGACTGCTGAAGTTTACGAAGAATGAGAATGATCCTGGCGTTTACCGCTATGTGATGAAGCCTGAGCTGTACATCGCTCTGACGCAGGCCAAGGTGATCAAGGAGGCAGCCCTCCGCAGCGGTGTGAGCCAGGGCGTGATGAAGGCCTGCTGGGATGCAGCCGGCGAGGTGATCAAGGCCTGGGCTACCGAAGGTCACGCCGTACCCATGCCCGGACTGGGAAGCATGCGATTCGGCCTGCGTTCGAAGTCGGTGGAGAAGGTCGAGGACGTGAAGACGGGCTTGATCAAGAGCCGCCGCATCATCTTCACCCCATCGGTGGACCTGAAGGAAGAACTGGCCAACGCCTCTATCCAGATCACTTGTTACGACCGCAACGGCGACGTTGTGAAGCGTGTGACCTCTGCCGACGACGGCACCATCGAGGATCCCGAGGGCGACGAGAACGGCACTGAGAATGGTACTGAAAATGGTACTGAGAACGGTGGCTCCCAGAATCAGGGCGGTTCACAGGGTGGTGAGCAGAACCAGCCGACTGGCTTCGCGCTGACGATTAGCACTAGCGGTAGCGGTTCCGCAACCATCAGCCACGACGGTAATGCTGTGACCTCGGGCGCAAGTCTGAATGAGGACGATGAGGTGGAAATCAGCATCACGCCTGCTGAGGACCAGGTTCCTACGGCTACGCTGAACGGCTCGGAGGTGGAGCTCACTGAAAGCGGTGGTGTGTATACCGGTAACTTCGCGATGCCCGCACAGGCCAGCACGCTGGTGATCAACACGGGCACGGCTGAGGGGGACGACGGCTTCGACAAGGATTAAGCGCTGAGTTTAAAAATGGCACACAGATCTCACAGATCTCACAGATCTCACAGATTTTGTCCCTCACGGGACGGGCGAGCAAATGAGATCTTGTTATTCCAAAGGAATATGAAATCTGTGAAGATCCGTGAAGATCTGTGTGACAATAAAAAACGCACTATGAAGAAGAGAGTGATTGAGATTGCGGTGAAGGTGTTAGTAGCCGCACTCACGGCCTTCCTCACGGCCATCACCACCACGAGCTGCATGGGCTACGGCCCCTTCTAAACAAAGAGCCCCCGCAGGTTTCTGTGGGGGCACTTATCATGTTTTATTTTTGAAATACAAGCTTTTTCCCGTTCACGATATAGACGCCACATACCATATTCTCCTGATTCACCTTGCGGCCTTGCAGATCGTAGGTTCCACTTGTTTCATCGGGAGAAAGGCGGACTGATGGTATCGAACTGGGGATGGTATAGTCAATACTGGCAAGATGGCTATGAGCCGTCACACCCGTCTGGAAAGTGATGTTGAACACAAGGTAGGCAGTAGCTGACGATCCGTTATTGTCCTGATAGTGCAAGGCCTCGCGGATGGTGCGTTTCGTTCCATTGCTGTTGGCATTGGGAAACTGGCCAACGACAACACTCTTCGTCGACTTGGTGAACTCCGCATAGACCATGCAGCCACTGCCGTAAGAGATGGCCGTTCCGCTGGCATTAAACCAATGTCCGAAGTCACCATTCGTGGTTTTTCCCACTTTCTGCAGCGTGCCGTCAGCCTTGGCAGCATAGTTCATAATGGTACCGTTTCGTTGTGAACTGCTATAAGAGAGGATCTGCCCAAAGAGGTCATTGCCTTCCATTTGGAATGCCGTACAGAGTGCATTGAGAGCGCTGCCCGAGAAATTGACAGTAGCTCCGTCGTAGCCAGAAGAAGGTGGCAGCACCACGTCGTAAGTGAGGGTGACATTACTGATGTTGCGTCCGTCGATAACTTTCTCGAATTCGGGTTCTTTGATGTAGGGAATAACGCTGGTGGCAGTGGTGTTGACGAGTTCAAACTGATAGGGCCATTGGTCGTCGTTCTTTATATTCTCGTCCCACTTGTGCTGGATATAGCCTGAGAGCGCCGGACTCACGACAAGGAACATGCGTTTTGTGCCTGCTGGCACTTCTGTGGTGATGTCCTCAGTCGCCTCGTCAGTGCCCTTGCAATGAACGATGTCGTCGTTGTAATATTCGCACGTGTTGTCATTCTTCAGGAAAACGTAGCCGACCCGGAAGCCACGAGCCGAGGCATTGCTGACATAATTGTATTTCGTCACGCCTGCACGCATCAGCGCATTGGCATTGCCATTGTTATATTCTCCCGGATCTGCCGCATTGAGATTGCAGCCTGGCGTAAGGGCGGTGAACCTGGTGGTGATGGATGTGCCCGCCTCAGGGACAGAGAGCTCAACGACGTTGAATCCTGTGCTTTGCGGCACACTGGCATAGGCCACCTGATATTTGCTGTCATCGAGCTGGACGGCACGGTAGTCGAATTTCCCGATGTAATTGCTTCGATAAGGAGCTGCCGCCTCAAAGTCGTAAGTGGCACAATGCAGGGCATAGTCGAAATAGAGCTTGTAAAAATCCTCGGGCGAGAGGCCCTTCAACTTCATCAGCGACTGGTTGAAATCCACGGCTCCCGTCATGGGCTGCTTCCATACCTGAGCCACAGTGGTTATGTCGTTGTAGTGTTGGCAGAGGTAATAGAGGAACCAGTAGCTCTGATAGCGCATCCACTCATGGGTGAAGGCGTAGTTCGCATTGTTTCCGAAGAGGGGATAGCTCTCGCTGAACATATACGACGGATAGGTCTGGTTGGCCTGCCACTGGGCCGTTTGTTCCCAAATCGTCTGTCCGCTGCCTACTGGCAGGTGGAAACCTGTGCCGATGGTCTGGGAAGAGACGTGGTTGTAGTTAGCCGCCTCGGCATAGCACATATAGTGGAAAGAGTGACCCACCTCATGGGCCAGCGCATGTCCGGCAGGTTTCACCGTAGCAGGATTAAGCCACAGCGCGCTGCATTCGAAGTCGTAGCCAGCGCCATAGCAGGTCCATGTGGTGGTGTAGTTCATCAGAATTAGGATCTTGTACTTATCCTTCATGTTACTGCTGGAGAAGCCCAACTTGTTGATATTAAGATCGTAACAGCTTTCAGCCACCCTCAGCACAGCATCCGCGTCGAACGACATCGACGTTCCGTTGAGCGATGGTGCCTTGCTTGGGTCGCTACCGAATCCCTTCTGCCAGAAAATGACACAGTTGTCCGACTCTTTGCTGCGTTTGAACGACCATTGCAGCTCCTTATTGCCGTCTTCTGTGTATTCCTGCGTGGTGGCATCGTATTTCCAGCTATCCGGAATATATACCGTTTTCTGGGCATAGATGCTCTGAACTGTCAGTACGGCAAACGCGAAGAGTATGATTCTGTTCTTCATCATATTAACCATTTGAATGCCTGTTTTTTCTCTCTTCCAACTTGTTTTCGCAAATTTTCTGCAAAGATAGCGATAATCGAAGAAAAACGGGAAACTTTGCACAGAATTTAACAAAAGTTGATGCTCGCCAATTTACCAACCCCAAGGGCCGCCTCCAGGACCACCGCCAGGGCCGCCACCTGGGCCACCATTACCGCCCGTATAGGATGAGAGGTTGACGGTGGAGCCACCACTGACAGTAGCGCCCGTAAAGGCTGCACCATCGAAGATCTCGGTGCCACCACTGACGCTGACGTTGCTCTTCAAGGAGGGCTGCGAGGCGCCTGAGACAACGAGAGTATTGCCACCACTCGACGGTGTCTTGAAGGCGATAATCTCGCTCCCGACGGTCAGGGCATACCAGATGTTCTTGCTCCATGACGAGGCGGAATAGCACGACTGCGTGAGCTGGGCACCGCTTTCGAGGCCGCCGATGGCGATAATGGTACCACCCGTGACGTAGAGCTTCTTGCGCTCCTCAGAGTTGGCATCGATGGCCACCTCAGGTGATGAGGTGCCGATGGCATAGACCACGCCGCCCTTGATATAGCAGTTGCCGTTGGCATCGATACCATCGTTACCCGTAGAGCGTGCATAGACATAACCGCCGCTGATGGTGAAGTCGCCAGAGCCGTTGGTCGAAGTGTTGTAGGATGAATTGATGGCATCGTCGGAAGCATTCACGGTGACCTGTCCGCCAGTGATGTCGATAGAAGTCTTGCTCTCGATGCCCTCACCGCCTGCACCCGTGGTGGTGACGCTGAGGATACCCCCGCCGATAATGATGGCACCGTCGATCTTGATGCCCTTTGGCGACGACTTGTAGTCGCTCTGGTAACGGTCGAGCTGCTGCGAGGAACTGACGGTAGAGAGGGTGCCATTTGACGAGGCGACAACGGCATTGCCCGAGGTCTTGATGACAATCGTGCCACCCGTAGCGGTGAAGCTGCCGTCGCCATTGATGCCCTTGCCACCCGCACCCGTACTGGTGAGGTTGAGTTTACCACCACTGATGGTGATATTCCCGTCGGCACCGAGACAGGACGATGACTTGGTCTTCACTTTGTCGCTGTCCCATAGGCCACCACCCGTGGTCTTCACGGTGATGTCGCCACCACTGATGCGGAGGTCGCCTTCGCTTTTAATACCCTTAGCGGCATTGGCCGTGACGGTGATGTTGAGGGTACCGTCCTCAATATAGATGTTACCACTGTCCTCATCTTCATGGTCAGCAGTCTCGCCTGTAGAGGTGGTCCCACCCAGGTCGCACTGGATACCATCGTCGGAGGTGCCGCTGATGCTGACGGTGCCGCTCTTCATCAGGAAATACTCCTCGCAGTTGATACCGTCGCCAACAGCCGAGGTGATGTTCAGCGTGAGGTTCTTCACGGAGATATAGTCGCCGCTCTTGATGGCGTGCTTGGTGTTGCCCACGACATTCAGTGTGCCGTTGCCCTGCAACTGGATCTGACCCTTGCTATAGAGGCAGGCCTTCTGCGAACCGCCGGCACCGTCGGTAAGGGTGTTCACAGTGTTCTTCTTCGCACTGATCTGGATGCGCTTGCCGTTGGTGATATTGATAGCGGCTCCAGCGGGGTTGGTGAGTGTGAGTCCGGCCAGGGAGAGGGTACATTTATAAGAGCCGGAGAGTGACAGCTCGCCATCTGCGGAGGAGCCGGAGAGTGTGTAGGTGATCTCGTCGCCGTCGACAGCATCCGTGTTCGACTGCGCAATGGTGACATGAGCGCCGCTGACAGTGGGCGACACGTACTGCGCCACATTACCCGCCACGGTGACAGTGGCCGAGGTGCCGTTGTAACTGACGGCTACCTGATTGGCTTTGACCTCGGTGTCGTCGACAGCCATGCATGTGATGTCGCTCAGGGTGAAGGTCTTGCCCATGATGGTCAGCGTCTGGCCATCGGCATAGGTCATCTCACCCGTCTGCGAGGCGGGGAACTGATAGGTAACACTGCCAACGGTAACGTTGAGCGTCTGGGCACTGGCTGCTATCGTCAGCACAAGAGCCATGAGGAGGGCATATAGCTTTTTCATCTGACAATCATTTTATAGGTTCTGCTGTTCGTCTTGACAATATAGACGCCCTTGCGCATCTGGTCTTTGGAGACCTTGTGACCTTTCAGGTCGTAGATCTCGGTGGCCTCGTCGAGGGTGGCATTGGTGATTTCCTCAATGCCCGTAGTGGTCTCGTCGGAAGAGGAGAAATACATCTTGCTGAGGTTCGAGAGGATGAAAGTCTGAGAGCCGGCAGTCAATGTGTTATCGCTGATGGTTAGCGTGAGCGACGATACTGCCACAGAGGCCTTGGCCCCGTCGGTCATCTCAAAAGTGAGATAGGCATAGTTTTCGGCCTGCACGGCGAGGGTGCCAAACAAGGCCATCCAAAATAATATGATCTTCTTCATGCTTTACAATGATTTTGTTGGTGCAAAGATATATAAAAAAGGCCATCCGCCAAAGAAAAATCAGCGAATGGCCCGTTTCGTTCAACGAAATCGGCTGGACCTATACCAGCTGCTTGGCGCGGTCGAGGGCGATATTGATGTGCGAACAGATGTTTTCTGCGCCTAACATCGCATCGAAGCCAGCCTTGTGGAGCACAGCCTGCACCTTCTCATTGACACCAGAGAGCACCACCTGGATGCCTTCAGCCTGTGACATCAGACAAAGGTTCGTGAGGTTGTGGATACCCGTAGAGTCGACGAAGGGCACCTTTCGCATACGGATGATGCGCACCTTCGGACGCTGTTGGCCCAAGGCACCCATGATCTCCTCGAACTTATTACCGGCACCGAAGAAATAGGGACCGTTGATCTCGTAGACCTCGACACCCTCAGGAATCGTGAGGTGTTCAAGGTTGCCCAGCTGGAAGTCGCTCTCCTCCTCTTCCGGATTGATCTCGTCGCTGATAACCTTGACATCAGTGGTCTCAGCCATACGACGCATGAAGAGCAGACAAGCACAGATGAGTCCCACCTCAATGGCGATGGTAAGGTCGAAAATGACGGTGAGCAGGAAAGTGACCCAGAGCACGATGACATCGCTCTTGGGATTCTTCATGATCGACATAAAACTGCGCCAACCACTCATGTTATAGCTCACGATGACGAGCACACCCGCCAGACACGCCATGGGGATATACTGGGCCAACGGCATGAGAAACAGGAAGATGAGCAGCAACACAGCAGCATGGATGATGCCAGCCACAGGTGTACGGCCACCATTGTTGATATTGGTCATCGTACGAGCGATGGCACCAGTGGCAGGGATACCGCCGAAGATGGGACTGGCCAGATTGGCAAAGCCCTGTGCGATAAGCTCCGTGTTCGAGTTATGACGGTCGCCAATGACACCATCGGCCACCGTAGCCGACAATAGCGATTCGATTGCACCGAGGATAGCAATGGTAAAGGCCGGTGCCACGAGGCCCTTGATAACATCCCACGTAAGCTCGGGCACTTGTGCCCCAGGCAGCTGATTGGAGATGCTGAAACGGTCACCGATGGTCTCGACACTCGTCACACCCATATATTGTTTGAGCAGAAGAACACCGATGGTCATCACAATGATGGCAATCAAGGAACCAGGCAGTTTCTTCAGCACATTATTATAGCGTGCGATTTTCGGCCAGAGAGCGATAACAGCTACAGAACCGATGCCCACAGCTGCACTCCACCAGTCGATGGTGGGGAACGAACCGATATAGGCTATCCACTTCTCGATGAAATCGCTGGGCACCGAAGCCATCGTCAGCCCGAAGAGATCCTTGATCTGCGTGGTGAAGATGGTGAGCGCAATACCCGAGGTGAAACCCACTACAATGGGGTATGGGATATACTTGATGATGGTGCCCAGATGGAGCACACCGAACATGATGAGGAAGACACCTGCCAGGAGCGTGGCGATGGTCAGACCCTCGAAGCCGTACTGCTGGATAATGCCATAAATGATGATAATGAATGCACCTGTAGGACCACCGATCTGAACCTTGGAACCACCAAAGACAGAAACAATCAGTCCGGCGACGATGGCAGTGATGATACCCTTCTCAGGGGTCACGCCTGAGGCGATACCGAAGGCAATGGCCAACGGCAAGGCCACGATGCCGACAATGATACCGGCAAGCAAATCTGTTGTCAGCTGCTTCCGGTTGTAATTCTTCAACGTCGAAAACAGCTTTGGTTTGAACTCTAATGTCGTCATTTTATGTTAATTATCTTGAAAACGGGCGCAAAATTAAGAAAAAAGTTAAAAAGCGCAGAAAATATGAACAACTTAATTAAAAATACCCTAAATTTGTTGCCGAAAATCAATTTCCCCACAAAGTGGGGCCTAATTTGAGAGAAAGAGACAGTTCACATTATTAACTATTAAAAGAAAGCATTATGAAGAAAATTATGTTTGCTGTGATGGCAATGTGCGCCATCGGTTTCACCGCATGTGGTAACAAGGCTCAGACTGCAGAGGCTCCTGCAGACGAAGTAGAGGCTGTTGTTTACAACGCTGAAGAAGAGGCTGCTGCTTCTATCAACCAGCTGACAGAGCAGATTGAAGCTCAGGACGCTAGCAAGTTCCAGGAGGTTCTCACTGCTATTCAGGAGAAGATCAAGGACATCATCGGTTCTGATCCCGCTGTGGCTAAGGAGTATGTGACCAAGGTTCAGGACTTCCTGAAGGAGAATGCTGAGAAGATTAAGGCTTTTGCTGGTGAAAGCGAGGCTGTACAGACAGCTCTGGCTGCTCTGACCGCTGCTCCTGCCGAGACAGTTGTTGACGGTCTGATGCAGGCTCTCAATGGTGCCAAGGATGCTGCTGAAGGTGCTGTAGACGCTGTTCAGGATGCTGCCAGTGATGCTGTTGATGCTGCAGAGAATGCCAAGGATGCTGCCAAGGAGAAGGCTGGCGAGGCTGTAGACGCTGCTGCTGATCAGGCAAAGAAGGCCCTGGGAATCTAATCCTGAAATGTAATGAAGAAACTATTCTTAGCTATAACAGCCCTCATGACCTGCCTGGTCGTGAGGGCTCAATTAACGATATCCGTCGAATTCAGTGGGGATAAGGCCACTGTCACTATTCCTGCGGATGCTGCCCCATACGTTAGCTGTTCCAGTGGCGAGTCATCGCATGTAAGTCTGTTACAGGCAGAAACTGTAGGTGAGGATACCTCTGGTGAAATCATCTATACGCTTTCTGGCACATCTGATGACGGCGGGTTCACGTTGGAAGGAAAATACAAGGCCACCATCGAGCTGAACAACCTGACACTGAAGAACCCTTCGGGCCCTGCCATTAACATTCAGGATGGCAAGCGCATCAAGATCGAAGTGAAGAAGGGTACTACCAACTCTCTGGCAGACGGCTCAAATGCAGACTACAATGGCTGTATCCACTGCGAAGGCCATCTGGAGTTCAAGAAGACAGGTACACTGAACATCGTTGGCAACAACAAGCATGCTATCTACAGCAAGGAGTATCTGCAAATTGCCAAACCAACCATCAACATCACTGGTGCTAAGAAAGACGGTTTCCACTGCAAGTGGTACTTCTGGATGGAAGATGCCGCCACAGTGACCATCTCTGGTGTTAATGACGATGGCATCCAGGTTGAGATCGACAAGAAGAGACCCGTCACGGGTTCTCTGCCCAATCATGAGGATGTGGATGAGAATGGTGAAGAGATCGACGAGAACAGCGGTAACGTGTATTTCGACGCTGGTTCGCTGACCATTAGCGAATGTGGCAGCTATGCCATTAACGCAGACGGGCAGGTGATTATCAACGGTGGTACGCAGAACTACGATGCAAACGCCGTATCAGGCATCAACACCCTGCGCTACAACGTCAGCAAGGGTGAAGCTGCTTACGACTTGAGCGGTCGTCAGTTGACGAACAGCTTGCTGAAGAAGGGCGTCACCATCATCAAGAATGGAAACAAAACCAAGAAAGTTGTTATCAAATAAATAACAATTCAAATAAATAATAATCCCCGCTGAACTTGGCGGGGATTATTATTTTTACCAGATCTGTGCACGCTTCTTTTTAGGAAGGAAGAGTTTGTCGCTCTTCTTAATGCCAAACGCATCATACCACTCATTGATCTGTGGCAGGGCTGCATTCACACGGGCCTTAGCCGGAGAGTGTACATCGACGGTAATCAGATACTCCACATACTCAGGACGGAAATTACCTGCCCACACGCGAGCCCAGCTCAGAAAGAAACGCTGTTCGGGTGTGAAACCCTCGATCTTGCCTGCAGGATTCTGCTTCAACGTATTCTGCAATGCGCGGTAAGCGATATTCAGACCACCATTGTCGCCAATATTCTCGCCTAAAGTCTGTTGACCGTTGATCTTCTTGCCTGGCAGGATCTCGACTGTACTGAAATAGTCGGCCAGCACCTTTGTACGGGCCTTGAAGTTCTCCTTGTCCTGATCCGTCCACCAGTTACGCTGGTTACCCGTCTTATCGAACTGCGAGCCCTGATCGTCGAAGCCGTGGCTCATCTCGTGACCAATCACACCACCGATGGCACCGTAATTGACGGCATCGTCGGCATTAGGATCGAAGAACGGTGGCTGAAGAATAGCAGCAGGGAAACAGATCTCATTAGTGGTGGGGTTGTAATAGGCGTTGACGGTCTGTGGTGTCATGTGCCACTCTGTCACGTCTACGGGCTTGTTCACCTTACGGCCCAGCACATCGAGCGTCTTCCACTCGGCGATATTACCCAGGTTCTCGTAGAGCGACAGGCTCTCATCGACCTTCAGACCGCTATAGTCCTTCCACTTGTCAGGATAACCTATCTTAATAATAAAGTTCTCGAGCTTATCCTTAGCCTTGGCCTTGGTCTCGGCACCCATCCATGTGGCCTCATCAATGCGCTGTGAAAGGGACGTCTGCAAATTGTGTACCAAGTCGAGCATACGCTGCTTGCTCGTAGCGGGGAAATACTTCTCGACATAAAGCTTACCGATGGCCTCACCCATGATGCCGCTTACCAGACTGACGGCACGTTTCCAACGAGGACGGTCCTGCTGGCTACCGCTCATCACACTGCTCAGCTTGAAAGCCTCAGTACGGAAGTCATCACTCAGCTGACTGCTGGCACCAGCAACGACCTTGATCTCAGCGTAGGCCTTCAGGTCATCGAGAGCGGTTTCTGCCAGGATCTTCTCCACCTCGTGGATAGCCTCAGGCTGGCCCACGTCAACAAGGTCGAAAGCAGGGAATCCGCTAATCAGGAAGAGGTTACCCCAATCGATGCCAGGATAGTCCATTACCAACTGGTTATAAGTCATCTTGTGATAGTTGGCATCGATGTCACGCAGTTCCACGCGGCTCTTGCTAGCCTTGGCAATACGCGTCTCAATGGCCATTACAGCCTCCATCTTCTTCTTGGCTACGGCCTCATCATTACCTACCATCTTGAAGAGGTTGGTCATATAGGTCTTGTAGGCCTCACGGATACGTACGGTCTGCTCATCGTCGTTAAGGTAATAATCCTTCGTACCCAGGCCGAGTCCACCCTGCCCTATGCTCACGAGGTTCATCGAGGCATTGCGCATGTCAGAGCCTACGCCTACACCGAACATCATCGTCTCCTCACCCTTACGGTCGAGCTGTGCCGATACCAGCTGATACTCACGACGGTCCTTAATGGCGGCAATCTTCTCGAGGGTCGGTTTCAGCGGTGTCCAGCCCTCACGGTTCAGACGTACGCTGTCCATCATCAGTTTGTAGAGCGACCCGATCTTCTGACCCAGTGTGCCCTGCTCCTGAGGAGTGTTGGCATACTGGAGGATGAGTTCCTGAATCTGCTTCTGGTTCTCATCATACAAGTCGGTGAAAGCACCGTTGTTCGTGTGCTCAGCGTCGAGGGGATGGGCTTTCATCCATCCACCGGCGGCATACTGAAAGAAATCATCACCAGGACGCACAGAGGTGTCGAGATTCTGAGTAAAATTCTGCCCCATAGCTGTCATAGCCATCATCAGGCAGGATGCAGTTAAAATCTTCTTCATATTCATTATATTTTAATATAAGTCGTCCGTTTGACGCAGTTTGAGGCCGCAAAGATACACAAATATTCATAAGAAATGCTGAATTTAAGATTATTTAATCACTCTTGCTTGTTGTCTACGCGTTTTTTCACTAAATTTGCAGCAACAAACTTCTCTACACTAAAACGAAACGTATATGAAAGATTTAAAAATGTACATTAACGGCCAGTTCTGCGAGAGCTCAAACGGCCAATGGATTGAAGTGTTAAACCCCTCTACAGAGGAAGTAATCTCCCGTCAACCGGAAGGCACTATCGAGGACGTGAACCGTGCCCTTGATGCTGCCCGTGCTGCCCAGAAGGCCTGGGGCAAGACGCCCGCCATCGAGCGTGCGCAATACCTGCTGAAGATGGCCGAAGGCATCAAGAAGCGTGAGAAGGAGTTTACGGAGATTATTATGCGCGAGCAGGGAAAGACACGCACATGGGCCGCTATCGAGGTGGGCGCTACTATCGCCTATTTCGAATATATGGCCACCTTTGCCCGTCATATCGAGGGTGAAATTATCCCCAGCGACCGTCCGAATGAGACCATCCTGCTCACGAAGAAGCCTATCGGTGTTGTAGCTGGTATCCTCCCGTGGAACTTCCCGTTCTTCCTCATCGCCCGTAAGGCCGGAGCTGCTTTGATTGCTGGCTGTACCATCGTGATCAAGCCCTCACAGCTCACCCCGGAGAACTGTACGGAGTTTGCAAAAGTAGTTGCTGAGACAGATCTGCCTGCAGGTGTCATCAACATTGTAACCGGTAAGGGTTCTGTCATCGGTAATGAGATGGCTGGCTCACCAAAGATCGACATCGTCAGTGTGACAGGTTCCGTAGGTGCCGGCGAGAGCATCATGGCTGCTGCTTCGAAGAATATCACCAAGGTATCGCTTGAGTTGGGTGGCAAGGCCCCCGCTATCGTCATGAAGGATGCCGACCTGGAGCGTGCTGCCCAGTGGATTGTTGACAGCCGTATCGGCAACAACGGCCAGATCTGTAACAATGCAGAGCGTGTGTATGTTCAGAAAGAGGTTAAGGCCGAGTTTACGAAGATCCTCGTCGATAAGATGAAGGCTGTGAAGGTGGGCGATGTCTGTGCTGACGAGAGTGTTGACATGGGTCCATTGGTAGAGGCCCGCGCCTTGGAGAGCGTCACTGAGAAAGTGGAACGCGCCATCAAACAGGGTGCCAAGCTGCTCTGCGGTGGTCATCGTATAGGCACGAAGGGTTACTTCTATGCCGCTACCGTGCTCGACGATTGCCGTCAGGATATGGATATCATCCACGAAGAGACCTTCGGCCCAGTGATTCCACTAATCGAGTTCTCAGACATCGACGAGGCTATCAAGTATGCTAACGACTGCGAATACGGTCTGGCATCTTCTATCTTTACCAAGGACCTGAACATCGCCGTGAAGGCTTGTCGCGAACTGGAGTTCGGTGAGACCTATGTCAACCGCGAGCACTTCGAGGCCATCCAAGGCTTCCACGCTGGTGTGAAGAAGTCGGGTATCGGTGGTGCCGATGGTAAGCATGGTGTCGACGAGTACCTCGTCACCCACGTCACCTACCTTGATACTTATGAGGACATGTAAAAAGAAATCCCCGCCGAGTCTGGCGGGGATTTTTCTTAGAACTTGAATTTATACGAGAACCCTATCAAATGGACATCTGATTCTTCATTGTCGGTATCGTTGTGCACCGCCTGATAACGATAGAACAGCCCAAAGCAGTGTTTCTTCGATAGGTCATAGTCCGTTCCTATGATATAGCGTGTCTTCACCAGCGACCAGCCATTAAAGAGCTCCACATTAGCATAGGGTGAGAGTTTCGTACCTGGCACACTATACCCCACTTGCAGACGACTTCGAAGTAAATGTTTCGCCTTGCCGGAAAAGGTTTTCGACTCATAATCCTCATCGTCGACATCATAGCGGTCGATGGTCTTTTCCGGACGATAGGTATATTGCCATCGCTCACGTAGCGAAACCTTGAAATCACCCAGTTTCTGACTTGCCGTCAGGGCCACATTCACACGATGGCGCACGCCCCAGAACTCAGCAATCTTATTCAATTCGCCATTTTTCTTATAGGTCGATTTTTCGCGATTGTCTATTAGCAGGTCGTAACCCGCAGAAGCCTTGAGCCATTTGGTCACCTTATAGTCAGCACCCACGCCCACACTCCAGCGGTCCACCTCCTTGGTATTGTCACAGGTACGCAATTCAGCACCCAGACTCAGCGACCACTTCTTCGTAAGTTTCTTCTCTGCCTCAAGCTGGAAGTCGAGTCCAAAGTCATCGCCGTCGCTTTGCGCAGAAATAGTCAATGGGGTGAATAGTGAACAAACAGTGAATAGCAGGACTACGATATAGCGCAGATCGGCTTGCCGCTTGCTACCAAAGGGACACAAGAACTTTCCTGAAGCAGGTCTATACGCTTGCATAATCTGAGTTCCTGATTTTCAACATATTCTTTACATCGCCGCTGTCGTTGCCTTCATAATAGACGCGCAGTACTGTCATATCACGCAGGAAATCAACGGCTCCTACCCTCACGGAGACAATCTTAAGTCCAAGACGCTGCTCCAGATCGGCTATCAGTTCTTCCCTGCGTTCAGGCTTAATCAGGTCAATACGGTCATACTGCACCAGTTTCGATGCCTGAACCTTGAGTGAACGCTCAAAGATGACAATAGCTGCGATGACAATCACGTCGATTACCACCAACTCGGCCAGCGGTGTGCCAATCATGACACCTGCAGCATCAACCCCTAAGGCATCGGCCATCGCATGAACCACCGACAGACATACTACTACAAAGAGATAGGTCATCTCGCGAACTGGCATCGCATCGGTACGGTAACGCATGATTGAGAAGATGCCGAACAATCCAAGACCTACACCCATCGTGGCCTTTCCGCGATCCATACCCATCATCAGGTAGACCAAAAAGAAGATGGCAACGGAAATAATCATAAAGGTGAAAAAGAAATCACGTCTTTTGGCCTTCCTGAAATAAAGGAAGTTGACAATGATCCAGTTGACTAAATAGCAGAGAGCGAATCTCAATAGGGTTTCTCCGAAATCAGGGGAGAACATTTCTTTTAATTCATTCATATTTTAAATTGTTTTGTTGATTGACAAGTTTGTCCACTTCAATGAGCTTTCGCTTGAAGCGGTTCACGGGCAACTGGCCGTTGCAGGTCAGTGCTGAGCCCATGCAGTATTTTGAATAGCCGTGGGGATGAATCCGCAACTGTCTGAGCATTTCCAGAACAGGCGAGAAGACCAGTCCGTCGCGTTTCAGTTCGATAATCACCAGATCCGCCATATCACGTTCGCAACCGTTCTGCATATTGTGGAATCGGAGACCGGAGTCGATGGTGAGGCGTTCTGTCTTCGCTTTGTTCACCAGCGTGATGCGCGAGAAGTGGTTGTTAAGGGCAGGCACCAAGGTGTCGACGCCATAGCGCAGATGCTTGGCAAGAAACTGGCGCTTCTCCTCATCGGCGAGATTCATGTCGCCCACCTCAATGCGCTTTTTCTTCGTGCGTCCATGGTTGTTCTTGGTCTTCACCTCCATGAACTGCAAACCGCTGACACAATAGGTACGGAAGCGAATCTTCTGGCGATTGGTATGCCCACATTGGTGCTGGCAGTACATATCGAAGTCGGTGGTATCAAAGTAGGTCGTATCATACTCCAGATTACGCCCGCCATCAATGTCCTGCACGAAATAGTCCGCCTGGGCCATTTCCAGAAGTTGGCGAAGCTTATCGAGGTTGGTGACGAACTTCGTATCAGTACGATTCATCAGCTTCACACTGCTCATCTGCTCCAGCGTAATGGGGTCAAACTTTGATAATATATCTATCATGTCTTGTTGGTCTATGGTGCAAATTTAGTCACGAAAAGACGCCTGAGCAAATCTTTTCAGCGAAAGGGAGGATATTATCAGCGAATAACTAATTCTACCGGACAATGATCTGAGCCGAAGATGTCCGTATGAATCTTCGCATCGTCAAGCCGCTCGCGCAAGCGGTCTGAGATGACGAAGTAGTCGATACGCCAGCCCGTATTCTTCTGACGTGCCTGAAAACGGTACGACCACCATGAATACTTCACCTCCTCAGGATACTTATAACGGAAAGAATCCGTAAAGCCGGTAGCCAGCAATTCAGTGAACTTTGCACGCTCCTCATCGGTAAAGCCTGCATTCATACGGTTGGTCTTGGGGTTCTTCAGGTCTATCTCCTCATGGGCCACGTTCAGGTCGCCGCAAAGCACCACGGGTTTCTTCTGATCCAACCCTTTCAGATAGGCGCGGAAATCATCCTCCCACGTCATACGGTAATCCAGACGCTTCAGACCATCCTGTGAATTGGGCGTATAACAACACACCAAGAAGAGATCATCCATCTCCAATGTAATCACACGTCCCTCGTGATCGTGCTCATCGATGCCGATGCCGTATGTCACGTTCAACGGCTTATGCTTGGTAAAGATGGCAGTGCCACTATAACCCTTCTTGTCGGCATAGTTCCAATAGCTCTCGTAGCCCTCGAAAGCCAAGTCGAGCTGTCCTGCCTGCATCTTCGTCTCCTGAAGACAGAAAAAGTCAGCATCCAACTGTTTGAATATCTCACTGAAGCCCTTGCCCTCGCAAGCACGCAGACCATTTACATTCCAACTAACAAATCTCATTATCTTCTTTGGTTTTGAGGTTGAGGCTGCAAAGTTACTGCTTTCTCCCGAAACCGCCAAAAGTTATAGCATTTTTTTGGAAGTTTCCTTGCAGGCTTCTCACCAACAGGGAAAAAACGGGGGAAAAACCAAAAAAACAAGCTTCATTCTTTGCTTTCTCAATTATTTTGTTTATTTTTGCAAAAGAATCTCACAATAGGGACTGACTCTAAAACAACATGAATATGAAGAAGGTTTATAAAGCTCATATCCTTTATACAAAGCAGCAAAGCTGTTTCGAGGTGCTTGAGAACGGCTATGTCGCCGTTGATGCCGATGGGTGTGTGACTGGGGTTTCGGCAGATCTGGCATCATTAGATTATAAGGATGCGGAGGTGATTGATTTCGGCGACTGTCTGCTTATACCTGCCATGAACGATCTGCATGTGCATGCTCCGCAGTATCGCAATCAGGGTATCGCTATGGATCTGGAATTGCTGCCTTGGCTCCAGAACTACACTTTCCCCGAGGAAATGAAATATGTTGACCCGAACTATGCTGAGCGGATGTATCGTCGCTTTGTGCATGACCTTTGGCGCTTCGGCACCATGCGGGCATGTGTGTTTGCCACCATCCATACCGCCAGCACCCGTCTGCTGATGCGTCTCTTTCAAGAGGCTGGCATGGGGGCATTAGTAGGCAAGGTGGCTATGAACCGCAACTGCCCTGAAGGACTCTCGGAAAAGGTGGAGGACATGGTGCAGGGCTATGAGGAACTGATAGCTGATTATAATAAGCCAGACGCACTTGTAAGACCGATTATCACACCCCGCTTTGTACCGTCGTGTACATCGGAGATGCTCCGTGCCTGTGGAGAACTAGCTGCTAAATACCAATTACCCGTACAGTCACACCTCTCCGAGAATAAGGACGAGATAGCCTGGGTGCAGACACTGGAGAAGGAAAGCACCTGCTATGGCGATGCCTACAACCGTTATGGTCTCTTCGGGCAGACACCTACCGTGATGGCCCACTGTGTATGGACTGAAGGCGAAGAACTTGAACTGATGAAACGGAATGGTGTGATGGTGGCTCACTGTCCTACATCGAATTTCAATGTATCATCGGGTATGGCTCCCATCCGACAATTCCTCAAAGAGGGATTGCAGGTGGGACTCGGGAGCGACATCAGTGGTGGTCACGACCTGAACATCTTCCGGATGATGGTCTATGCGATACAGGTGAGCAAAATGCACTATCAGCAAAATCACGAGTGCTCGTTCCTCTCCCTGTCTGAGGCATTCTGGATAGCCACGAAGTCTGCTGGAAGTTTCTTCGGCCGTGTGGGAAGCTTCGAACCCGGCTATGAATTCGACGCCCTCGTCATCGATGACGGCGACCTGAATCACGACAATTATTCGCTTCTCCACCGTCTTGAGCGATATATCTATCTGGGCGACGACCGTCAGATCAAGTACCGTTTCTGTCGCGGAAAGAAAATTACAGAACCTAAGATCGGTTTATAACCATGAAGATAAGTGTAAGGTGAAAAATTATGTAAAATAAATCATATTTTTATAAGTTAAATCAAACTTATTGAACAATCAGTAAAGAGTTTGAAAATGTTTGGGGGTAAGAGTGGAATTGTCTACTTTTGCCCTCACTTTTTATCATAAATGTATTAGCAATGAATTTTACCATCATACATATCTTACTATTATTAATGCCGTCATCTGTAATCATGGCGCAGAATAACATGGTGGTAGTCAATGTAGAGTCAAAGGTGCCAATACGCGATGTGAGGGTATGTACTGATAATGGGCAGGAATCAAGCACTTCGTGGGATGGTAGTTTTGTCGTTCCAGACAGTTTTCTTCGTATCGATTTCCTGCATCCCGACTTTGAGCGCCGCTATATTCTGAAATCAGAACTGTATGGCGATACGATATTTCTCATTCCCAACACAAATGCACTCCATGAAGTAGTCATCTATGGTGAACGGCGATTTGAGAAACGCATGGCACAAATACTGAAACCCTCACCTCAGCAGATAGAGCGCGACAAAATGCCAAAGTACATACCTGCAGGTATCAGTCCCCTCGGTTTTCTTTGTCTGGTCTACGACTTGACTTTACGTAAAAAAGTAGAAAACCATATCCGTCGTAAAAAGGCATTAAAAGAAGTGCGCAAGAAAGAAGAAGAATTTCAACAGAAATGGGATTCACTGAAACTGCAGAAAAAACCAACCCCTGAAAGAATAAAGAAAAAGCAATAACAAGAATTTTATCTGTTTGTATTAAAAACAAATCGAAAATATATGAGGGAAAGTCTTGTTTCGTATTACAAATTTTCGTATCTTTGCAGCAAGAAAAGAATATAGATTATGGAAGGTATGAAAATGAATATATGGGGGCTGTTGAAAAATATTCTGCCGTTTGTGACCCCATACAGGTGGCTGATCGTGATCACACTGGTACTGACACTCGTTGGTTCGTTGATGGCACAGGTAAATGCTGTAGTGCTCGACCGGGCCGTCGATGCCATCAACGCGCTGATGCAACAACCCGATGGTTTTCAGTGGAGTCAGGCCGTCAGGATTTTGACCGTTATCACAGTGATATTGTTGGGAAAGGAGGTAATCGGCGCACTGGTAACCTTCTTCCAGCGCTACTATGGCGAGCGGATGCGTATTTTGGTGAGTCGCGATATGTCGCTGAAGGTGGTCGACCGTATTCTCTCTTTCCGCATGGCCTTCTTTACCAGTGAGGGCAATGAAACGGGCAAACTACAGTCGCGTATTGATAGAGGAATCATGAGCATGAGTAACACGGTGAACAACTTCTTTATCGAAATCCTGCCGTTATTCACAAGTGCCATCCTCGCCTTAGGACTGATGTTCGCCGCCAATTTATACGTGGGGTTCGTGGCCCTGTGCATCGTACCCCTCTATTTCTGGGTGACCTATATTCAGGCCTCGAAGATGAAGGGCGGTCGCAGAGGCATCTTCGGTGGACATCAGGCCGTGAGTCAGGGTATCCTGAACATCATTGAAAGCATTACCGTAATCAAGTCGTTTAATCGTGAACAGATAGAGGCCGACCGTCAGGCCACTATCCAGCGCAATATGACCGATCTGCAATTAAGTACCCGTAAGAAGGCGTATCTCTTTAATGGTCTGAAGAGTTTCCTCGAGCAAATTGGTACAGTACTGATTATCATATTGACCGCCTATCTGGTGCTGATAGACTATCCAGGCATGTCAATCGGAAAAATCATGTATCACGTGATGCTCTTCGCCAATGTCAGCGCACCCATCCGCCAACTACACCGCATCTACGACGATATGAACGACGCGCTGATCTACGCCGAGGGATTCTTCGGCATTCTGCAAGCAGACGATGAGGTGGAGCCAACAGGCAAATTCAAACCGCAAACAGTGAAGGGTGACTTCGAACTGAAGAACGTAGACTTTACCTATTCGAACGGCACTCAGGCACTTTGGGATGTGTCGATGAAGATTGAAAGCGGAAAAATTACCGCCCTTGTGGGACTAAGCGGCGCCGGAAAGAGTACCATCGTGAACCTGCTCGACAAGTTCTACCAGCCTCAGCAAGGTACCATCTGTCTGGATGGTACACCATTAAACGAATGGGACACAGAGTGGCTGCGTGAGAACGTGGGACTGGTGCTGCAGAAGAACCATATCTTCGACGGCTCAATCGAAGAGAACATCAAATACGGTTATCCGCAGGCGACGCACGAGGATGTAGTACGTGCCGCTAAGCAGGCCTACATCTACGACCAGATTATGGCACTGCCTCATGGCTTCGAAACTGCTGCCCTGCAACTGAGCGGTGGCCAGCAGCAGCGCATTGCTATCGCACGAATGTTTATCAAGAATCCACCTATCATCTTCTTAGACGAGCCAACAGCCAGCCTCGACGCCATCGCAACGGAACAGATCAAAGCTTCGATCGATGCTATCAAGAAGGGACGCACTGTGATTATCATCTCTCACAACATTGGCCAAATTATCGATGCTGACCAGATTTACGTGCTACAGCAAGGACGGGTGGTACAGTCTGGAAATCCGTCAGAGGTCTACAAGCAGGGCGGACTCTATAAGGATATCTTCGATGCCAGCGCCCGTAGCATGAACGCCGACAAAATTGCCGCTACCACCGACTTCTGATAAGAGATAAGCAAAAAAAGACCTCACCAGGAAAGGTGAGGTCCAAAACGGTTGACTAATCATCTTTTAGAACTTTGCCATTTTGATAGCGACGATGGCGCACTCATCGCCCTTGTTGCCGTGCTTGCCACCTGAACGGTCACGAGCCTGTTGCAAGTCGTTAGTTGTCAGAAGACCATAGACAACGGGGATGTTGCTGGTGGCATTCAGACGGGCTATGCCCTCTGTAACACCTTGACAAATATAGTCAAAATGGGGTGTTTCGCCACGAATAACAGCGCCTAGGATTATAACAGCATCGTAGCCGTCGTTAAGCGTCATCTGATGCGCGCCATAGATGAGTTCGAACGAGCCGGGAACAGTCTTCACATGGATGTTTTCAGACAATGCGCCATGCTTCTCCAGCGTTGATACACAGCCATCAAGCAGCGCACCCGTAATCTCCGGATTCCACTCTGCTACCACGATGCCGAAAATCATGTTCGACGCATCAGGAACAGCGTTGAAATCGTACTCGCTCAGATTATGTAGTGCAGTTGCCATTATTCCTTGCAACGCTCAATGTAAGCATCGATGGTCTGATACTGCATCGAGTTGAAGTACTTATCCTTCACCTCTTGATACAACTTCAAGGCGTCAGCCTTCTTACCTTGGCTCTCGAGGATCTCACCAGCCTGAATAAGGAATGTGGGAGACAGACTATTATTATCAGCCTTCTCAGCAGCCTTCTTCAGATTAGAAACGGCTTTGTCGAGCTGGTTGAGGTGAGCATAGACATTTCCCAGAGCACCAATAGCAGCGGGAGAAATCATAGCATCGTCAGCTCCGTCAAACTTCTCAAGGTAGTTGGCAGCCTCCTGCCACTTGTCGAGCTGGGCATAGCAGAGTCCTGCATAGAGGTTGGCCAGATTGCCAGCCTTGGTGCTACTATACTCAGAAGCCACATTGAGGAAGCCCTTGAACGATACGCTGTCGCCATTGAGAGCCTTCTGGTAATCACCAGCAAGGAAATATTCCTGACCTTTGGCAAGAATTGTGCTTGCCTTGTCTTCTCTGGGACCAGAATAGTAAGTCTTGTAAAGAACGATACCTGCAATGATTACCACGATTGCAATCACAGCGGCGATAATTGCCTTCTTATACTTGAGGAAGAAGGCTTCACTCTGACTGATGGTCTGCTCAATAGGAGCAGCCTGGGGTTTGTTGTTTTTTGCCATTATCTTATTTATTTTTTTATATTTTACAAGAAACGGGTGCAAAATTACAAAAAAAAAGTGAAAATTGAATAGTGAATAGTGAAAAATTTGCTACCGCCCGACTCTTTTAACGATTTTTGGGCGCAACTTTTGGCTTTTTGCCCGCTTATTCGTATCTTTGCATCATGATTCTGGAAAAATTATCGCTCATCAACTATAAAAACATCGAGACAGCCACGCTGGTGCTCTCGCCGAAGATTAATTGCTTCATCGGCCAGAACGGTGTGGGCAAGACGAATGTGCTCGATGCTATCTACTACCTCTCTTTCTGTCACTCGGCCAATAATCCTATAGACTCACAGGTGATACGGCACGGGGAGGATTTCTTTATGATCGAGGGCAGATATGAAGCAGACGATGCTACCGGCTCTGCTGATGAACTGATGATTACCTGTGGTTTCAAACCTGGAACAAAGAAGCATTTCAAAAAGAACAAGAAAGAATACAAGCGGTTATCAGAGCATATCGGTCTGATTCCTGTGGTGATGGTATCGCCCTCAGATACGCTACTTATCGATGGTGGCAGCGAGGAACGCAGAAGGTTGATGGATATGGTGATTTCACAATATGACCGCAATTATATCGAAGCGCTGAATCGCTATAACAAGGCTTTGCAACAACGGAATACGATGCTAAGGGCTGAGGAAGAGCCTTATTACGATGTGATGAGCCTTTGGGAGGAGCAGATGGCGGTGGCTGGAGAGCAGATTTATCAGAAGCGGGATGCTTTTGTGAAGGAGATGGTGCCCATCTTCCAGCGGTTTTATGAGACCATCTCTGGCAATCGCGAGCAGGTAGCGCTGAATTATGTATCGCATTGTCAGCGAGGCCCATTGTTGGAGGTGATACAGCGCGACCGTTTCAAGGACCGTGCCGTGGGCTATTCGTTGCACGGGATCCATCGCGACGACTTAGAGATAGTACTCGGTGGCCATCAGATGAAGAGAGAAGGTAGCCAAGGGCAACACAAGACATTCGTGATTGCCCTGAAACTGGCACAGTTTGATTTCCTCAAACGGACAAACACGAAAACTACCCCACTCCTCTTGCTCGATGATATCTTTGACAAATTGGATGCCCAACGGGTAGAACAAATCGTAAGCCTCGTGGCAGGAAATGAGTTTGGACAGATTTTCATCACAGACACCAATCGCGATCACCTGGACCAGATTTTATCAGCCTCGTCACATGACTATAAGATTTTTTATGTGGAGAACGGAGAGATATGTTTAGGAAAGAGGTTAAGGGAATAAAGGAATTGATCCTCAGGAACCTGAGAGTACAAGGTCTGGAGACACCACTACTACAGAAACGGTTGATTGAGGCGTGGCCAATAGTGGCTGGCGAGACCATCAGCCGTTATACGGGCAGCGTTGCCATCCGTAATCAGACTTTGTATGTGCATCTGACAAGTCCTGCCCTGAGGGCAGACCTCTCTATGCAACGCAGCGAGTACGTGAAACAACTAAACGATTATGTAGGTAGTCAAGTGATTACCGATATTCGATTTAATTAAATAACTTCATTCACCGTCACGTCGAAGGCATCAACCGGCACTTCATCGACCTTTTGGAAATCGAAGCAAACGCCGATAGTTCGAGCCTTGTAGGCGCGAAGAAATCTGTCATAGTAACCACGGCCTCGACCCAAACGATGACCTTTCGCATCAAAGGCGACACCAGGCACAAGAACCACATCAATCGAAATTTCGTCAATAAACCGTTCGCCCACAGGTTCAAGGATATGAAAGGCACCCTCCCGCAAATCATCGCGACCAGTATAGCGGCGCAGTTCCATCGTATCATCACCCGTCACTTTAGGTAACAGCACCGTTTTGCCCTTAGCAACAAGATCGTTGATCAAACTGTGAGTGCAAACCTCATCCGGCAAGGAATAATAAGCCATAACAACCTGTGTATCAGCTAACATAGGCTTCAGCCGACTGATAATAGGAAGCGACAACTCTTCCAATTGCTGTGGTGTGAATTGTCGCTTGATTTGTCGTATTTGTCGTCTCAGGTCATCCTTATGCATATGCAATCAAAGTAGCCTTGACATGGGTGCTACGATAATCGAACGCTTTCGCCACCTTCTGGCTCTGCGTTTTGGTTTCCGGCTTGGGGAAGGCCTCATTATTACGGAAGAGTTTTAATGTTTCCTGAATGGCGGGATCGTCTTGATTCAGATATTCCGTCCAAGCTTCCTCATCAAGCATGTTATAGATGATACGACTGTTGATATAACGCTCCAACAACTTGTGGGATTTTTGAATCATCAGGTTACGACGCTTCATGCCATTCTTATCAGCCCAGGCAACAAACTTCTCAACAGTGTTCTGACGCTTCAGATAATGCTCCAAACCAGAGGCACTCTTGAAGTCCTTCATTTTACCGCGATTCTCGTCGGTATAGTTAAAGGCAAATTGAAGTATCATGCCAGACATAGAGGCTTCCTTGTAATAGGACGTCATACCCAATGTATCCTCAGGCACAAAGATATCGGGTGTGATACCACCGCCACCATACACCACACGGCCATTACTAGTATGATACTGCGGACCCGTATGCTTGATGCTATCCTGCGAGAAGAACTCACCATGCTGATAGCGCGACAACAAATCCTCCTCATAGTTTTTGTCAGAACCTGATGTATAAGGTTTCTGGATACATCGGCCTGACGGCGTATAATAACGGGCAACAGTGAGACGGATCATGGAATGGTCGCTGAACTCGATTGGTTGCTGGACTAGGCCCTTACCAAACGAACGACGGCCAATAATGGTTCCCCGATCGTTATCTTGAATGGAGCCAGCGAGAATCTCAGAAGCTGAAGCAGAGGCTTCGTCAATAAGCACCACCAGCGGCAGATGCTGATATGAACCTCGCCCGTCACTGCGATAATCTTGACGAGGTGATTTGCGTCCCTCTGTATAAACGATGAGTTGGCCTTTGGAGAGAAACTCGTTAGCAATCTGAACGGCCGAGGCCAAATAGCCGCCCGTGTTACTACGCAGGTCAATAACCAGATTGGAGAAGCCGTCCTGCGACAGTTTTGCTAAGGCAATCAATAATTCTGGATAAGTATTCTCGCCAAAATTCTTAATCTTGATATAACCCGTCTTATCGTCGAGCATATAACTGGCCGTCACGCTTTTCGTGGGAATCTCGCCACGCGTGACTGTGATATGACGCATTGTTTTCTCACCATAACGGATGATACCCAATTTCACCTTCGTATCCTTGGGTCCCTTCAGACGGTGCATTGCCTCTTCGTTAGTCACTTCCTTTCCGACAAATGGCTGATCGTCGACTTCAACAATCTTGTCACCAGCAATTAGACCAGCGCGCTCAGCAGGGCCGTTGCCAATCACGTTCTGCACACGAACGGTATCATTGCGGATGGTGAACTCAATGCCCACACCGGAGAATGAACCCTTCAGGTCATCATTGGCTATCTGCACATCCTTGGCAGCAATATATACAGAATGTGGATCAAGCTCTGAGAGTATCTGTGGCATAGCCTTCTCAACCACATCGTTGATATTGATGGTATCCACATACTGGTCGTCGACAATATGCAACAGGTTGTTGAGCTTATTACCGCTGGAATTAATGATACTTAGCCGGTTGCCAGAGAAATGGTTGGCATAGAAAGTACCTACTAGTATACCAAGGACAACACACAAGGCCATCCATATAGGGGTAAAACGATTTGACTTATTGCTCATCTTCACTAATCACTATTCACTATCCACTAATCACTATTCACTTCTATATAAATCACTTCGATACCAGCACGTCTCAGTAAATCGATGCCATCAGTGAGACGATATTTCTCACCATAGACAACGCGTTTGATGCCCGACTGGATAATCAGCTTGGCACATTCGATACAAGGCGAGGCGGTGATATATATGGTTGCACCATCACTATTATTGTTACTACGAGCCAGTTTGGTGATGGCATTAGCCTCCGCATGGAGCACATAGGGCTTGGTGACATTGTTGTCATCCTCACACACGTTCTCGAAGCCACTGGGTGTACCATTGTAACCATCACTGATAATCATTTTGTCCTTGACTACCAATGCACCCACCTGACGACGCTGGCAATAGGAATTCTCTGCCCAGATACGCGCCATTCGTAGATAACGCTCATCCAATTTCCTCTGTTTCTCAGTCATCACTTCTCACTTTTTCATTTCTCACTTCTTACCTCTTCTGATACCATTCCGTTTCAGCAAGGCGTCGATGGTGGGCTCACTACCCTTAAAGTGCTTATACAGCACCATGGGGTTCTCTGTACCACCCTTTGAGAGGATACAATCGCGGAACCGCTGAGCCGTCACAGGATTAAATATGCCCTCTTTCTTGAACACAGCAAAGGCATCAGCATCAAGCACTTCAGCCCATTTGTAACTGTAATAGCCCGCAGCATAACCGCCAGACAT
This sequence comes from Prevotella sp., assembly GCA_017650905.1. Taxonomy (GTDB): domain Bacteria; phylum Bacteroidota; class Bacteroidia; order Bacteroidales; family Bacteroidaceae; genus Prevotella. Next base: position 27,905 of record JAGCDZ010000077.1, read on the forward strand.
GATATGAGAAAACTGAACGGTCATACAGGTGTAAGGCAACTGTTCCGTCACCATAGCCTTCTCCCAAGCTTTCTTTTCAAACGGGATAATGTCGTCTGTAAATGCTTCCTTCTTAGTATAATAGGCCATATCGAGAAGACCAAACGACACCTGACGCAGACATGCGTAAGCCACATTATAGTTACGGCTCTTGATGATACGGTCAATCAGCTCGTCAGGAATAGGCTCACCCGTCTGATAATGGAAGGCAAAGGTGCGCAGGAATTCCTTTTCGATGGCAAAGTTTTCCATGAACTGTGAGGGCAGTTCGACGAAATCCCACCACACATTGGTACCACTCAGGCTCTCGAAACGGGTGTTGGCAAACATACCATGCAACGAATGTCCAAACTCATGGAGGAAGGTTTCCACCTCACCCAATGTCAACAACGCAGGTTTCTCCTCTGTCGGCTTAGTGAAATTCATCACCACACTGACATGCGGGCGCACATTCTCTCCCTCACGATCGATCCATTGTCCCTGGTATTCCGTCATCCAAGCACCACCCTGCTTGCCCTTTCTGGGATGGAAGTCGGCATAGAATACGGCCAGGAAAGAGCCGTCCTTGTCAAACACCTCGTAGGCCTTCACATCAGGATGATAGACGGGGATATCTTTATTCTCTTTGAATGTAATACCATATAGGCGATTCGCCAAACTAAAGACACCATCGATGACCTTAGACAGTTCAAAATAGGGACGCAGCATCTCTGCATCAAGATTGTATTTTTCAAGTTGGAGCTTATGCGAATAGAAACCAAAATCCCAAGGTTCGAGTTTGAAATCCTTACCCTCTGTCTTTTTCGCCAACTTCTCGATAGCAGCCACTTCCTTTATGGCTGTTGGCTTATAGGCAGCAATCAGATCGTTGAGTAGTTTATAAACATTACGAACATTTCCTGCCATCCGATGTTTCAGCACGTAATCTGCAAAGGCCTTATAACCCAGCAACTGAGCCAGTTCACGCCTGAGATTAATCAAACGCTTACAGATCTCAAGGTTGTTTTCGCTATTGTCGTGAATACACTCTGTATTCTTGGCCATATACATCTGGCGGCGCAATTCACGCTGCGTAGAATAGGTCATGAAGGGAGAATAAGAGGGAACATCGAGGGTGAACACCCAACCATCCTTCTCCATCTCTTTTGCAGCCAAAGCAGCCGCCTCCCGAGCCGTCTCCGGTAGACCATCGAGTTGTGACTCGTCTGTGATATGGAGAGTGAAAGCTTTATTTTCTTTCAGGAGATTCTGTGAGAACTGCAGTCCCAGCATCGAGGCCTCCTCTGTCAGTTGGCGAAGGCGTTCTTTACCCGCTGCATCCAAAAGTGCGCCACTACGCACGAACCCATCGTAGCACTTGTCAAGCAACATTTTCTCCTCTGGTGTAAGTTTACGATGATGTTGGTGGACATATTTGATGCGTTCGAATAGTTTTTCGTTCAGGCGGATATCATTGGCATGCTTGGTCAGCACAGGACTCAACTTCTGTGCCAAAGCATCCATATCATCGTTAGTCTCTGCAGAAAGCTGGTTAAAGAAAACAGAAGACACACGTTCCAACAAGTCGTAATAGCCCTCACCGTCCTTCTCGTCATCAATACTGATAATAGTATTGTCAAAAGTCGGCTTACGAGGGTCATTCATAATCTTGTCGATCTGCTCATCCTCCCGACGGATACCTTCCAGGAAGGCCTCCTCATAATCCTCGAGTTTGATACGATCGAAAGGAGCCACATCATGCGGCGTATTGTAGGGAAAGAAAAACGGATTCTTTCGCTCTTTCTGTTCACTCATCTTTCTATACTAACGTTTATGAACTGCAAAATTACAAAAAAAGCGAAAACATAGCAAATTGCAGCCAATAATTTTATATTATTTCACATCAACAGCCGTTCCATTAGGGGTATTACCACCCTTCCACGTCGTAAAATAATCTTTTCCTCAAGCTGTAAGGCATTGAGTGCACGGCTGACATTCAGACGACTATCGTTGAGTTCATCGGCCAGACGGTTCATTAAGATATGGAACACCTTGGGACCTGCAGGATAGAGACAATGCTGGGCAAAAAAGCGGACAATTCGTTTTTCTAAAGTATCTGGCACATGCTGCCATAACAGACGGGACGTCTTCTGTGTCTGAGTGGCAAACATATTCAACAAATTCAGGCGGAATACAAGAAAAACCTCTGACAAGCGCAACACTTCGTCTTTACCAACAATGATGAAGTTAGCATCCGTCATTGCAATATAGGTATGGGTATAGCGCTGTGTATAACCGAAAACGACCTCAGGCTGTAGAATAACGGGAGCCTCCAACTGCTCAACAACCGTGTAGCCACGATCATTTGCCGTCGTCTCTACACGAAGAGTTCCATTAATCAGAAAATACATTTGCAGACAATCATCCCCTTCAGCAACGACAACAGTGCCAGCATCAGTTTTTGAGAATCCAAATCGCGTATGACCTGCCACAAGTTCCAGATCATCACGACTCATGCCCTGAAACAAGGGAAACAGAAGTAGTTTCTCATAAATCTGCAAGGTGGCCATAGGCTGTCATTCCACAATTTTATCTTTCAACGTAGGAGAACACCATACTGCATTCTGACCTTTGGAGTCGGAATAGATAAAGTAGACCATCAGTTCAGGATGACGCTCCAACACTTTCTTAGCTCCGTCAATACCTAGCACCATAAACGAGGTGGCATAGGCATCAGCCGTTGCACAATCTTTTGCCAGCACGGTAGCAGATAACAAGGAATGCTGGACAGGATAACCCGTCTTGGGATCAATAGTATGGGCGTATTTTTTCCCGCCTTTGTAATAGAAGTTACGATAATTGCCACTTGTGGCCATCGCCAAGTCTGTGACATTGAGGACACTCTGAATCTCACCTTTTACTGACAATGTATCGTCAGTAGGCTTTGTCACACCGATTTTCCACGGGAGGCGCTGGGGATTAACACCGCTAGTAACAATTTCTCCACCTATCTCCACCATAAAATTCTTCACTCCCCGTTGTTGCAGAAAATGAGCCACGACATCAGAACCAAAGCCTTTGGCTATGGCAGAACAATCAAGCATAATGTCCGGTGACTGCTTAACAATGCGTCCATCTTTTAAGGACACTTTCTCATAGCCGATCAATCGACAAAGACTATCCACTTGCTGACGATTGGGTTGGATGCCATTCTTAAAACCAAACCCCCAAGCATTGACCAATGGGGCCACCGTGATGTCAAACGCCCCATTCGTCTCACGGGAAATCTCCATGGATTTGTTAAAAACGGTCAGAAACATTTCATCTGGCGCCACATCCTTGTTTTGGTTGATAGCCGTAATTACACTTTGGGGATTAAAAGGTGACAAAGAATTATCGACTTTCTGCAATTCAGTCATGATGGCCTGATGGAGATCAGAGTCACACTCGTATGTAATATTGTATACTGTACCAAACACCATACCAGAATTCGACTGATATGGTATTGTACGCTGTTGGCGGATAATCAGCACCGTACCCACTATCAGCAAAATCAAGAAGGGCAACTGCCAAATAAGTTTCTTCTTGTTCATATATCAATAATCACATTAAATGTACCACCTAAACGTGTGTCACCATCGACACCATATCCTGGCACATACCACGTGCGACCTATGACACCATCGTTATGAGCGATGCGCCGTTTATAACGCACACTCCATCCTAAATGCAGTGGTCCCCAAATGGTCGCGTCGGCCCCAAGGGCAATCTCTATCCAGTGATAGTTACACTGCTCATCTTTCACGCCAAAGCCTGTTTCCCACTTCCAGACCGGATCAGTGAGATTGTCGCGAGCCAGATCAACCTTATAGGAAGTAAAAGCATAGCGCAGGCCAGCATATAGACGATAGGGTCCATGTTTCTGCTTCAACAGGTTCTTATCGATACCAATACGGAAATATGGCGCCGCTGTTTCATAGCGGATATGTGTTACAGGATCGTCTGAATGGTTGGCCTTGCCGTAACCCAATTCGGCTATTGGAAACCACTCATCATGAAGGTTGATGCGCAAGGCGCCCTCATACTGACCATAATCAGACAACTCCATCATGGCCAAACCTACCAGGTCGAAAGATACGGCAAATCCACGAAAAAACGGTATGGAGTCCTTCTGAATAGAGAAGAACTTCAACTGTGCCGATGCCGATGCTGATACCAGAAGCAGCAGGCTAATTGCCAGTTTTCGGATAGAGATAGAAATGAACGGTTTGTACATCATAAGTTACTGATGTATTAATAAGTACAAGCGAATCGATGGCATTATGAGTATGCCTCACGCTCGTTAGTTCATGAAAGAATGCAGCAGAACAGTCAACGGATTCGAAGTGGGGAATATCGTCCTTTTTGATCCAGACCGTATCAACCAATGTCTTCACACTATCCTTAAAACAGAAGAAAAGGACATCTTCCGGATGGGAATAACTGATGGGTAGACTGAAAGACGATTTATCTATCAGTCTGTTAAGCAGGACTTTTTGGCCGTTATTCAGCGTAGTGATGTCAAGAACGATGTTTTGACCGTCAGCACGTGTAGTGACTACTGATAAGGAATCTGTAATAGGCAAAGCATTTCCTGCCTTGTCACGGATTTCATATTGAACAGAAACTGTATTTTCAACAGGACAGTCGATGCTCGAACACGAAGATATCACGAGTGATACCAGACTGGTAAATAGTATCAATACCACACACAACCATCTGTTCATCGTCAGTATTCCCTGTCTAAATCGCTTATCCATCATTTACCCGTTAATATTTCTTCTACCTGATAATCGTTTCGACCCTGAGAAGAACGGCTCACCAAGTCGGCCACAAATCCCGTCAGGAACAACTGAGTACCAATGATCATCATCGTTAGAGCGATGTAGAAAAAAGGAGAGTCTGTCACCAGGCGCTGGGGGATATGATTGGCCAGACACCAAAGTTTGTCAGCACCAATATAAAATGCAGCCACGAAACCAATGAAGAACACTAGAGTACCCAAGAAACCGAACACATGCATGGGTTTCTTACCGAAAGTACTCAAGAACCAAAGGGTCAGCAAGTCGAGATAGCCATTGACGAAGCGATTCAGCCCCATGAATTTTGATGAGCCATATTTGCGGGCTTGATGCTGTACCACCTTCTCACCAATCTTATTGAAGCCGGCATTCTTAGCCAGATAAGGAATATAGCGATGCATTTCGCCATAAACCTCGATATTCTTAACAACATCCTTGCGATAGGCCTTCAAGCCACAATTAAAGTCATGCAGATTCTTGATGCCACTAACCTTACGGGCTGTCGCATTAAACAATTTCGTGGGAAGGGTTTTCGAAATGGGATCGTAACGTTTCTGTTTATAGCCACTCACTAGATCGAAGCCGTCTTCCTTAATCATACGATATAACTCAGGTATCTCGTCAGGAGAATCCTGAAGATCGGCATCCATTGTGATAACCACATCACCCTGAGCCTGTTCAAAGCCGCAATAGAGTGCAGGACTCTTGCCGTAGTTTCTACGGAACTTGATACCCTTCACTAGGTCTGGCTGCTTATTATGAAGATCAGTGATAATCTCCCAAGAATGGTCAGTAGAACCATCATTGATGAAAATCACCTCGTAGCTAAAGCCATTCTCTTTCATCACCCGCCCTATCCATGCATAGAGTTCAGGGATTGATTCGTCCTCATTATATAGAGGTATTACGACTGATATATCCATTACACTATTCACTTTTCACTCGTTTGACACTCCGCTGCATTATCAGGCCTATGGGCAGACCCAAAATAAAGCCTAGCGAGATATTGATTGTCAGCATATTCAACGCATAGTCTATCGGACGGGTATTTGCCATTTCCTGCATGGTTTCATCCACCATCTGTGTCATGCCATATTGCTTCAACACCTGCTGCATCTCCTCAGACGAAACCATCTTTGAGAACTGACTCAACAAGAAGCCATGATCCATAAAGGCGAAATAGAGATATTGAGCAATAGCAAAGAGCACGCCACCATAGAAAAACACAAAAACCGTGTAGGCATAGCCACGACGGAACGAGATAATCCCCTCACGTCCGTAGTCACGGAATTTACCCAGACGCTCACCCACGAAAAATGGTGTATAGCACATCAGAAAGAATGCAGCGAGACCAAGCAACTGGTTCGACACACCTATTATATATAAGAGGAATGTCGCAACCCAAAGCAAGGCAAGCAGAGCACCATCCTGACGGGCAAATGCTTTCAATTGTACATATTCTATTGGAGTCATCGGCTGCAAAATTACGCATTTTTCCGCACATATCGAGTGCTTTGACTCAAAAAATAGTTAAAAATGTCGTGCAGCAGCATTTTTTTCACGATTCACGATTCACTATTCACTTTTTTATTGTACCTTTGCACCCGCAAAACGGGCAAGTCCTGTACGGCCAGCTCCCTTTGAATCCCCCAGGGTGGGAACACAGCAAGGGTATTAGGTTGTAGCGGCGCGATGCAGATCGCTTGTCCAC
>JAGCDZ010000078.1 GCA_017650905.1 Prevotella sp.
AAGTTCTGGCGCCAGAATGGCCCCAAGGACCAGGGACATTTCGACACCCACGAGATGCACGACATTCCCGACGACACCTCGTTCCTCGAGATGCTTGACATCCTGAACGAGGAGCTCATCAACGAAGGCAAGGAGCCCTTCGTATTTGACCACGACTGCCGCGAGGGTATCTGCGGTATGTGCTCACTCTATATCAACGGTACGCCTCATGGCAAGACTGAACGTGGTGCAACAACCTGTCAGCTCTACATGCGCCGCTTTAACGATGGTGACGTCATCACAGTTGAGCCTTGGCGCTCAGCAGCCTTCCCTGTGATTAAGGACTGTATGGTAGACCGTAATGCCTTCGATAAAATCATCCAGGCAGGTGGCTATACCACTATCCGTACAGGACAAGCCCAGGATGCTAATGCTATCTTGATTCCTAAGGAGGATGCCGACGAAGCTATGGACTGCGCATCATGTATCGGCTGTGGTGCCTGCGTCGCTGCTTGTAAGAACGGCTCAGCTATGCTGTTCGTCAGCTCGAAGGTTTCTCAGCTCGCACTGCTCCCGCAGGGTCGCGTAGAGGCTGCCCGCCGTGTGAAGAACATGATTGCCAAGATGGACGAACTCGGTTTCGGTAACTGCACCAACACTCGCGCCTGCGAGGCCGTATGCCCGAAGAACGAGACCATCGCCAACATCGCTCGCCTCAACCGCGAGATGATCAAGGCCAAGCTGGCTGATTAAGGCTACACATTATTCTAAAATAAGAGCGCTGCAGGTTTTTATCTGCAGCGCTTTTTGACAAAGAAATATGAGCAAAAGCCTTGTAAAAATGACATTTTTGTGTTCCGTGTTGCATTTGTTGATTGACGGACTCTGTGTGTGCTGTCTATATCTGATAGCATCATCGTTTTCTGTGTCGCATCTTGTAGGCATTTTTCTGACCTATAATATATTGGCATTCCTGACACAGCCGATGACGGGGCTTTTGGCTGATTGGATGGAACGTAAACACTGGATGCTGTTTGCGTCAGTCTTATTACTGACGATGGCTGTCTTGGCCACGTCGACAGTCATTTCTTTCAGAGTGTCTTCTGCTTTTGGTGTGATGTTAGTGGCTATTCTGCTCGGAATGGGAAACTCGTTGTTTCATGTATGGGGAGGCAAACAAGTGGCAGTCAGGACAGGCAACGATATGCGTGCGCTTGGCACTTTTGTATCGACAGGAGCCTTTGGCTTGGCTCTTGGCTTCGTTTTCTTTTCGTGGCCTTTGCTCTATGCGGCCTTACTTTCCATCTGTCTGTTGTCGACGGCTTATGTGCGTCTGGATCTCAAGATGGATACTGAGGTTGCCATTAACAAAGCAATTGAACGTCGATTTAGCAGCATATTCGTCTGGCTATCCTTGATAGTTCTGATGCTAGTTGTTATGCAGCGGTCTCTTGTGGGTGAGACATTCACTGGTGAGATACCGAAGAGCAGCGCTTTGGTGCTTCTAATAGGGGCTCTGTCGATGTTGGGTAAGATGGTCGGCGGATGGTTTGCACGTCAGTTGGGCATCGTCAGGATGCTGGTACTGGTTATGTTTTTGATTGCTGTCTGCTTGGTGTTCAGAAGTCAGGGGATGGTAGTTCTTCTTGTGGGCTTGTTTGCCGTCAATACGACGATGCCTGTTACTCTTTATCTGGCGAACGTGGTGTTGCCCAAGCGAGAAGGACTGGCATTCGGACTCCTTGCTGCTGCACTTATTCCTGGTTATTTGTTAGCTATCATTTAGCTTATGATAACGACGATGCTGTTGCTTGCCCTCATATCAACGATTCTGATAGAATTCGTGGTATTGCTACTCCTGCGTGAAAGGCGTAAATGGGTGCTGGGCTCGTCAGCTGTCATTAATATCCTCACAAACATACCCCTGAACCTTTACGTCATCTATATCGACAGCAGTGTCATGACGATTATGCAGGGCGAAGTCCTTGTTGTTGCTATCGAAACATTATGGTACTTCCTATTCATCCACAACCTGTCTCGAGCATTTGTCTATAGCTCGCTGTGCAATGCCATCAGCTTTTTGACAGGTTTGCTTGCAGAACTCCTTATAGCATTCTTTTTTAAAATATTAACCCAATAAAACTTTTGTATTATGTTATTTTTAGACATTATTACCGGTCCTCTCGATCCGCGGCGAGTACGTGATACTCTTCGTATTCCCAAGCCTGTTATCCGCGATACGGTTTCTGTTCCTTCAGATACGACAGATACCATCGTTTCTACTGTTAACACGGTTAGCGGTAACCAGCAAGTGGCAGATGTTGCACCTCTTCCTCATGGCATCCTGATAGGCGATGATTTCTCAACTCTTTTGTGGTCAATCCTTGTTGTTTTGGTTGCCTTGAGCCTTTGCTTCTATTTCGTGAAGAAATACCGGAGAACAAAAAGCTCATAATCTGCTTGATTACCGGTCCTGCTCAGGGCGGCTTTTCCAATCCTTTTGCAGGCTTCTCTATTATTTTTAGTGGCGTTTTTCGTTTTTCTAGTAAACATATACCTCTATCTTTTTCAAAGCCTTTGTAGATAAAGGTTTGGGATAAGGTATATGGTATTCAAACATGTACCAAACATATACCTATCATATACCCCAACATATACCTCAGGATAGATAAGCGGGAAGGTATAAGATAAGGTACATGTTAGGTACATGATAGGTATATGTTGACGCAACATGTACCTATGCTGAAACCTCGATGTAAAAAGGGCTGGGCGAGATTGAAGGTATATGTTTGCTTGAAAACAGCAAAAACTATAATTATCTTAAACGACTGATGTATAAGTATAAGCAAATGTCTAGTACTTAACTGGCGCACTGCAGTACGTCCCTAAGCGCACTCAAATGCGCCAGTAAGGGCACTCGTCCTTTGTCTGGCTCACAAAATGTCTGACAAACTTTGTTTCTCCTGAATGTCTGCGCTAATTTTTCTTAAAAAACATTGTATCTCACATTTTATTGCTAAATTTGCAGGCAGAAGTTATACTGGTAAAATATTTATTTCCTTGAAATACGACTAAAACTTAAAATAAATATGAATAAGAACGAGAAATTTGTCATCACTATTAATCGTGAGTTGGGTAGCGGTGGTCGTACTGTGGGCCGTATATTGGCTGAAAAGTTGGGTGTTCCATTCTACGATAAGGCAATTATCAAGGCCCTGGAGGAGAAGTATAACCTGACTATTGACGAAATCGAACGCCTGAAAAGCCGTAGTAATAGTTGGTGGGCCGACTTCGAGCGTGTTGTGAGTTTAGGCCCCGGATTAAACCTTAATAATGAAGCTAATTATGGGGGTTACAATTCTGATTCGGTGACTACGAACATGCTGTTCAAGGCTGAGAAAGAAATTCTGGAGGGCATTGCCCACGATGAGTCGTGCGTGATTGCCGGTCGTTTGGCTTTCTTCGTGCTGAAGGCGCATCCTAATCATATGAGCATATTCATTCAGGCCTCGATGGAGCATCGTTTGGAGCGCGTCATGCGCAAACAGAACGTGAGTGAGGAGGAAGCCGCAAAACTCATTAAGAAGATAGACAAGATGCGCGAAGAGTATGTGAAGAATTTCGCCCAAACTTCGCGCTATGACACTCGTAATTACGATCTGGTCATCAATATGGACGGCAAGACCGAAGAATACGTGGCCGACAGGATATTGAGCTTCATTGACTAATCATTCCTGGACTTTCTATGCAATTTGTCGATGATGACGGCGAGGGCACCGTCACCAGTGACGTTGCAGGCTGTGCCGAACGAGTCCATCGCGATGTATAGGGCGACGATGATGGCCTGAGCATTTGGATTGAAGCCCAGCACGCCGGCTAGCGGTCCTAATGCGGCCATCGCTGCTCCGCCAGGCACTCCAGGCGCCGCAATCATACAGACGCCCAGAAGCATGATGAAATGAAGGAAAAGCGGAAAATCATGAGGCAGTCCGCATATGAGGCAGACGGTGAGCGCGCAGCAGGTAATCTTCATCATCGAACCTGATATGTGGATGGTGGCGCAGAGCGGTACGCAGAAGCTCGCAATTTCATCGCTGACGCCGTTCCTCTTTGTCTGTCGCAGTGTCACGGGAATGGTGGCGGCACTCGACGACGTGCCTAATGCCGTGAAATAGGCGGGCAGCATGTTCAGCAGCAGGCGTAGCGGATTCTTCCGGGCCAGTCCGCCGGCAATCAAGAACTCGTAAAGAAGGATGACGATGTGCAGCAGGAAGATAATACAAATGATCTTCGCGAACACCAGTATGATGTGATATGCCTCGCCCGTATAGGTCATGCCGAGGAAAATGCCGAAGATATAGAGCGGGAGTATCGGAATGATGGCCACTTGGATGGTTTTCTCGATGATGGTACGGAACTCCGTAAAACCTTTCTTCAACGCCGGTGAGTCGGTATACGCAATGCCGATGCCTATCACGAAGGAACTCACCAGTGCTGCCATCACGTCGAGTATGGCAGGTATCTGTAGCCGGAAGTAGGGCTGCAGCGCGTCGGCTTTCTCTACCGCCATCGAGACCTCAGTATCTATTAGCATCGGAAAGAGTATCGTGCCTGTAGCAAAGGCCAGCAGTCCGGCGATAATAGTGTCGGCGTATGCCAATCCCACCGTCAGAAGCAGCAGTCGGCCTGCTGAGCGTCCGATATCGGCAATGGCCGGCACAATCAGTCCGACGATGATAAGTGGGATGAGGAAACCCAGGAACTGGCTGAACAAATCGTTGAACGTCACAAACACGCGCACCCACGCTTCTGGGAGTACGTCCCCGATTAATATTCCCATCACGATGGCTATAAGGATGCGAGGCAATAATCCTTGTTTCTTCATATTAGTTTGTGATTTGATGGTGCAAAGATACGAAAAAGTGAGCAAAAAGCCAGTTTTTTGAACGAAAAGTTCACTTCTTCCAAGCCTTCATCGACTGGAGGAGGACGCTGAGAAGGATGAGGGCGATGCCAAGGTAGAAAGAGAAATTGATCTCGCGGCCTTCGCCAAAGATAAGGAAGGCAAGGATAATGGTGTAGCAGGGCTCAAGGTTATACGTCAGATTGACAGTAAAGGCAGAGAGGCGTTTCAGGGCCTGGATTTGAAGTAGATACATGGCAACGGTGCAGAATAGCGCGTGGCAGAGCATGAACCAGAGATTTGTGCCATCAGGTATGACTACAACTGGCTGTTGGCTGGGGAAGAACCACAGATAAACGGGGATGATGGCTGATACGACGATGAGTCCGCCAGACATCTGATACATTAGCACCGTCCGACTCCGGACGCCAACGCTGACTTTCTTGTTGCATATGGCATAGAGGGCACAAACGGCCGACGATACCACACCAATCATGATACCGTAGCGATAACGGGCATCGAGCGAGAAGATACACATCACACCAGCAACAGTAATCAGCGAAAAAAGGAACTCCAATCCAGAAAAACGTTTTTTGAAGATGATAGGCTCAAAAAGGGCTGTAAAGAATCCAATAAGCGAGAAACAGATGACACCTATCGATACGTTTGATGCCTTGATGCTGCCATAGAATAAGATCCAGTGGAGTCCCAGCAGTGCTCCACAACCGCATAACTGTAGGAATTTCCGCCAGCCGACACGAGGTAATCCGGTGAACACCAGTAGTATACAACTCGTAAAGAGCATGCGATACCACACGATATCCACCTCGTTGAGAGTGATTAACCGTCCGAACAAACCTGTAAAGCCTGCCAGCAGCACACTCAGGTGCAATTGGATAAATCCCTTCTTTGTCTCGTTCATTCTGGGTGCAAAGATACAAACTTTTCTGAAGATATGGTGGGTTGTTTTGTTTTTTATTTGTACCTTTGCACCCACAAACTAAACAAACGATGGCATATATTGGCGAACTGATTTCAATAGGTGTGGCGTTTTCGTGGACAGCGACGGCGCTGCTGAGCGAGTTTGGCAGCAAACGACTGGGTAATCTCACGCTGAATGTTTTGAGGATGGCGCTGGCGTTGATATTCTCGCTGGTTCTCTTTGGCGTGGTGACGGGGAATCCCTTACCTGTTGGCGTATCAGGAGAAGCCTGTGGATGGATGCTGTTGTCTGGACTCGTAGGCTATGTGATAGGCGATTTCTGCCTGTTTCAGTGCTATATCATAATTGGTTCTCGCTTTGGTCAACTATTCATGACGTTGGCACCTCTGTCAGCAGCGCTGATGGCGTGGGTAACACTGGGACAGCAAATGAAGGCCATGAGTATCGTGGCGATGCTGGTGACGCTTTTTGGTATCAGCATCTCCGTGCTCGGACGGGGCGAGCACCATAAGCTGTCGCTGAAGTTGCCTTTGAATGGTGTGCTTTTCGCTATCGGAGCAGCTGTGTGTCAGGGTGTAGGCCTGGTGTTGAGCAAGATAGGTATGGATCATTACGATATGGCGACTTTGGCAGATATGGGTGTTCCTGAATGGCTTGTGCCCTTTAGTGCCAACTTCTACCGTTGTGTAGCAGGCATTGTCGGTTTTTCCTTATTATTATATTATCGCGATGAAATGGGCCATTTGGGCGAGTCGATGCACGATAAAAAGGGACTTTCTGTAGCAATGGCTACCACTATCTTCGGTCCATTCGTGGGTGTCGGTTTTTCGCTGATGGCTGTCCAATATACAGCTGCAGGCATCGCTTCAACGCTGATGGCTATGACACCAATTATCATTCTCCTGCCGTCTTATTGGCTTTTCCATGAGAAGATCACGTGGAAAGCGGTTGTTGGTGCTTTCATCTCCGTTATCGGTGTCAGTCTGTTCTTCCTTGAGTAGCCTGTTTGTCGAAGCGTAGGAAAAGGCCTGCCAGAATCGTGCCGCTGATACTATGCCAGGCGCAGCTGATGGCGCAAGGCAGTACTGCGAGTGGTTGAGCAGCGAAGAAATTGCCTGCAAGCACGGTGGCCAGACCTGCATTCTGCATTCCCACCTCGATGGAAATGGTGCGTTTCTTGGCCTTTGAGAAACCTGAGAGGCGACCTGCTGTATAGCCGAGAATATAGCCCAGCGTGTTGTGACAGAAGACCACCGCGAAAGTCCAAAGGAAGAGCATCAGTCCACGAGCCACCAGATCATCATGAACTGTTGAAATCACACCACCCACGATACAAGCCAAGCATGTTACACTTAATCCTGGCATCAGTGATTGAATCGTTGGGAAGTGCTTGTTCTTTGAATAAGTGTAATTCAGAAAACATCCGATTCCAACGGGAATAATCGTCACAATGAGGATATTCAGGAACATACCAATGGCATCGATTTCGATAATCTCGCCAGCTGTTAACTCCATCAGCAACGGCGTCATGACGGGGGCGAGTAGGGTAGAAGCGCATGTCATGCCTACAGAGAATGCCACATCGCCATGACAGAGATACGACATGATATTGCTCGATACGCCACCAGGACAGCAACCAACCAATAAGATTCCGAGCGCCAAAGCCGGCTCAAGCCTAAAAACATGCACCAGCAGATAAGCCACGCAGGGCATGATAAAGAATTGTGCACAGGCTCCAATCAATATATCTAAAGGCCTGCGGGCAAGGATACGGAAATCATCTGTGGTCAATGTTAATCCCATCGTCAGCATGATGATGCCAAGTATGACAGTCTGGGTCGTCCCTCTCACCCACACAAAAAGATCAGGTATAAAGAATGTCACCACCGCAATGGCGATGATAAATAGTGAGGCATTTCCAGCGAGCCAGCGGCTCAGTCGTATCATTGATGACATCATCTTACCGATTTTGGCTGCAAAGGTAATGTTTTTCTTCGGAAATTCTCTCTTTTTTCAATAAAAAAGACTATCTTTGCACCATCATCTAAAACAAACGACTATGAATATTGGAGACAAGGCGCCTGAGATTCTGGGCAAAGACGAACAGGGACGGGATATCCGTCTGAGTGATTACAAAGGACGAAAGTTGGTATTGTATTTCTATCCGAAGGACAATACCAGCGGTTGTACGGCTGAGGCTTGCAGTTTGAGGGACCACTATGGAGAACTACAAGGTGCAGGCTACGAGGTTGTGGGTGTAAGTAAGGATTCTGCAACTTCACATGTGAAGTTTAAGGAGAAGCATGAGTTGCCCTTCCCGCTGATTGCCGATGTCGATAAGACGCTGATGGAAGCTATGGGTGCTTGGGGTGAGAAGGTGATGTACGGCAAAAAGACGATGGGCACCATCCGCACCACTTTTATCATTAATGAGGAAGGTGTTATCGAACAGATCTTTGCCGGCAAACAAGTAAAAACGAAAGAACACGCAGTACAAATTCTAAACAAATGACACCAAAAGAATTACGAAACGAACGACTGGCGGAGCGGATGATCAAGAATCTGAAGCGCCGTAACATGGAAGCCTTCTATTATCCGACAGCAGAGGAGGCAGTGAAGAAAGTATCGGAACTGATTGTCGATGGGAGCAGCGTGACGTGGGGTGGGTCGATGACTATCCGCGATATGGGTATCCCACAAGTTTTGAAAGACAGAGGAACACTCGAGGTTCTTGATCGTGATGTGGTAACAGACCGCGAGGAGGTAGTGAAGATTTATGAACGTGCTTTTACGGCCGATGTCTATCTGTCGAGTGCTAATGCTATCAGCGAAGATGGTGTCATCGTGAATATCGATGGCAACGGCAATCGCGTAGCAGCCATTACTTGGGGGCCGAAGAAGGTGATATTCGTCATAGGGCTAAACAAAGTGGCGCAAACTGTTGAAGCCGCATTGGCCCGTGCCCGTTCGACAGCTTCGCCTATCAATGCTGCTCGCTTCGACATCAAGACGCCTTGTCAGACAGATGGTGTCTGTCACAATTGTAACTCGCCAGAGAGCATCTGCAATTATGTCCACTTCCTACGTAACTCACCATGTGGCAAGCATACGGTGATACTCGTGGGTGAGGACTTTGGATATTAATGTATGCATATGGAACAGGTAGAACGAATCAGGCAGATGGAGCTACGGCTGGAGAGAGCAGCTGCCGCAGTGATGTCGTTGTCAGCGGCCTTGGATCGCTATGAGGAGGTGCAGGAGGATATCTCAGCCCTTGAAGCGTATTACGATAGTGCTACATGGAAGCTGGACTTTGCCGACGATGAGGCAGGAAAGTTTCCTGCAGGCCTCCGACGTGGTGTGTTGTCTGAAGACGGTATTTGGAATCTGTTGACAGATGCACGTGAATTGGTTGAACGTCTTCATGCAGTTGTGTGACGCTATAGTATGGATATCAAGGATAAGATAACCGAGCTGCCCTCACATTTCGACCACTTGGAACAGATGTCGGTATCAGAATTGTTGCAGCATATCAACGAGGAAGATGCAGGGGTGGCCAAGGCCGTGAGACAGGCAATTCCACAGATAAAGTCCTTTGTTGAAGCCGTTGAGGAACGGATGAAGCGAGGGGGCAGGCTCTTTTATATCGGAGCTGGTACCAGTGGCCGGTTGGGCGTTCTGGATGCCAGTGAGCTGCCTCCCACCTTTGGTGTGCCTGATACGTGGGTTATCGGACTTATCGCAGGCGGTGACGAGGCCTTGCGCCATGCCGTGGAGAAGGCAGAGGATATACCTGAGAAAGGTTGGGAAGACTTGCTTGTTTATCATCCTACTGCCAATGACTCTGTCCTTGGTATCGCAGCCTCTGGCACGACACCTTACGTGCTTGGTACTATTCAGAAAGCAAGAGAGAATGGATTGTTAACGGGCTGTATCACCAGCAATCACCATACGCCTTTAGCGCAAGCGGCAGAATTTCCTATTGAAACCATCGTAGGCCCGGAGTTCGTCACTGGTTCCAGTCGCATGAAGAGCGGTACGGCCCAGAAGATGGTGTTGAATATGATTTCCACATCCTTGATGATACGGTTGGGTCGCGTAGAAGGCAATCGTATGGTTAAGATGCAGTTGACGAATGCCAAACTGGTGGATCGTGGTACCCGGATGCTTCAGGATATGTTGGGCTTGAGTTATGATGAGGCTCAGGAGCGATTGCTGGAGGCTGGAAGCGTAGATGGTGCCTGTCAGAACCCGTGAGTGAATTCATATTTGACAAAAATTCTAAAAATTTTGTTTATCTGTTTCTTTTTTCGTATCTTTGCAACGTTTTAAAGCTTTAAAGACTTAAATATGTCATCAGTAGAGATTAGGAAGGTAACAGACAAGAAGAGCCTGAGGGCTTTCATTGACTTTCATTATGACTTATACAAGGGTAATCAGTATGATGCGCCCAACCTATTCACTGACGAGGTCCATACGTTGAGTAAGGATAGGAATGCAGCCTTCGAGTTTTGTGAGGCCGAATATTTCATGGCTTATAAGGATGGCAAGCTTGTAGGACGTATTGCCGGCATCATTAACCATAGGGCCAACGAGAAATGGGAGCGCAAAAGTGTACGCTTCGGATGGGTTGACTTCATCGACGATATCGAGGTGAGCAGGGCTCTCTTCAATGCTGTCGAGGACTGGGGACGCCAGAATGGTATGACAGAGATTGTAGGTCCCCTTGGCTTTACTGATATGGACCCAGAAGGAATGCTTATCGAGGGTTTCGATCAGATGGGAACAATGGCCACCATCTATAATTACCCCTATTACCCTAAGCATATCGAGCAACTTGGCGGCTGGGAGAAAGATAATGACTATGTGGAGTATAAGGTCATTGTGCCCAAGGAAGGTATGCCTGAAAAGTTCAGAAAAGTGTCCGAAATGGTGATGAAGCGTTATAATCTCCACCCCATGCATCCTAAGCGCAGTCAGGTGTTTGGCAAGGAGCAGATAGGTCGTAGAGTACTCGATGTGGTCAACAAGACCTTTGGCCATCTCTATGGCTATTCTCAGATGACAGAGGCCCAGATCGACGAGTATCTGAAGATGTATTTTCCCATGCTCGACATGAACCTGCTCTGTCTCATCGAAGACTGGAACACCCCCAATCATGATATCATCGGTGTGGGTATCTCGATTACCTCTATGACCCGTGCACTTCAGAAGTGTCGTAGGGGTCGCCTTTGGCCTTTTGGTTGGTGGCATTGTCTGCGTGCCCTGAAGATGCATGATGCGGAATGTGTCGACCTGATGCTGGTGGGCGTCCTGCCTGAGTATCAGCAGAAGGGAGCTAACGCCTTGTTGTTCTACGATCTTATTCCCAGGTATCAGAAGTATGGCTTCAAGTGGGGCGAGACAAATGTGGAGATGGAGACCAACGAAAAGGTACAGAGTCAGTGGCAGTATCTCGAGCATGAGCAGCATAAGCGTCGTCGCTGTTTTAGAAAATCACTATAGCTAAAACCAAGAAAATGGCACAAGAAAACAATATCATCTCTGAAGAGAATGTCATTTATGACGATGATAATATTAGAACCCTAACTGGTTTGGAGCACATCAGACTGCGTCCAGGTATGTATATTGGTCGTTTAGGCGACGGAGCATCACCTGAAGACGGAATCTATGTCCTGCTGAAAGAGGTGTTCGACAACTCCATTGACGAATTTAAGATGAAGGCCGGCGACCGTATTGAGGTGAATATCGAGGATAATCATCGCATCTCTGTACGCGATTATGGTCGAGGCATCCCTCAGGGCAAACTCATCGAAAGCGTCAGTATCCTGAATACCAGCGGAAAGTTTGATTCGAAGGCTTTCAAGAAGTCTATCGGACTGAACGGTGTGGGTGTGAAGGCTGTGAATGCACTGAGCAGTCATTTCGAAGTACGCAGTTATCGCGAAGGTAAAGTTCGTAAAGCTACCTTTGAATGTGGTAAATTGACCAATGATGTCACAGAGCCGACACAGGACGAGAATGGTACCTATATCTATTTTGAGCCCGATGCAACAATGTTCCACAACTATCAGTTTCACGATGAGATTGTGGAGAATATGTTGCGTAACTATACCTATCTGAACACGGGTCTGATCATCATGTACAATGGTCGGCGTATTCTCTCGCGTCATGGGCTGGAGGACTTGTTGAAAGACCGTATGACCAGTGATGCTCTTTATCCTATCATCCACCTGCAGGGTGATGACATCGAGATTGCCTTTACTCATGCCAATCAGTATGGTGAGGAGTATTATTCTTTCGTCAACGGCCAGCATACCACACAGGGCGGTACCCATCAGAGTGCTTTCAAGGAGCATATTGCCCGTACCATCAAGGAATTCTATAATAAATACGAATACGGCGATATCCGCACAGGTATTGTCGCCGCTATCTCCATCAATGTCGAGGAGCCTATCTTCGAGAGTCAGACTAAGATCAAGCTGGGCTCAACGGTGATGTCGCCTGAGGGAATCAGCATTAATAAATACGTAGGCGATTTCATCAAGCAAGAGGTCGACAACTACCTGCATATCCACAGCGATGTGGCTGAAGTGTTGGAAAACAAGATTAAGGAGAGCGAACGTGACCGCAAGGCAATGGCTGGTGTGACCAAGCTGGCTCGTGAGCGAGCCAAGAAGGCCAACCTTCACAATCGCAAACTGCGTGACTGTCGTATCCATTTCAGCGATGCCAAGGATAATAGAAAGGAAGAGTCGAGCATTTTTATTACGGAGGGTGATTCTGCCAGCGGAAGCATCACCAAGAGTCGTGATGTGAATACCCAGGCTGTCTTCTCGTTACGAGGCAAGCCCCTTAACAGCTTCGGGCTCACCAAGAAGGTGGTCTATGAAAACGAAGAGTTTAATCTGCTCCAGGCTGCGCTCGATATCGAAGAGGGACTTGATAGCCTTCGCTATAATAAGGTCATTGTGGCTACTGATGCAGATGTCGACGGCATGCATATCCGTCTGCTTATCATTACCTTCTTCCTGCAGTTCTTCCCAGAACTTGTAAAGAAGGGACATGTATATGTGCTCCAGACACCGCTCTTCCGCGTCCGTAACCGTCGTACGAAGATAAAGAACAAGCAGGTACTTGCTGAAGAAAGTTCGAAACTCAGAGCTCAAGGTTCAAAGTCTTCAGATTTCATTACCCGCTATTGCTATAGTGAGGAGGAGCGGGTGAAAGCCATCAGCGAACTGGGACCAGACCCTGAAATCACCCGATTCAAGGGACTTGGCGAGATTTCGCCAGAGGAATTTGCTGGTTTCATCGGTCCTGATATCCGTCTCGAACAGGTGACTCTCCACAAAACCGACCAGGTGCAGAAGCTCCTCGAATACTATATGGGTAAGAACACGATGGAGCGCCAGAACTTTATTATTGATAACCTCGTTATCGAGGAAGATCGTCCAGAAGAGGATATATATGAATAAAATATGTTTTTGTGCAGCCCTTTTCTCGCTGCTTACTTTGAGTGCTTCGGCGCAATTAAGGATTAATTCTAGTAATGATAGCCCGCTTCGCAAACTGCAGTATGCCGAGTTGGCCATCACGAACCTTTATGTTGACAGCGTTGACGAGCAGAAACTTGTGGAGGATGCTATCAAAGGTATGCTTGACAAGCTTGATCCCCACTCCAGCTATGCAACACCTAAGGAAGTGAAGGAACTCAATGAGCCCCTAAATGGTAATTTCGAGGGCATTGGTGTGCAGTTTAATATGATGGACGATACGCTGGTAGTGATTCAACCCGTAACCAAGGGTCCTTCTGAGAAAGTGGGTATCATAGCCGGCGATCGTATTGTATCTGTGAACGACACAGCGATAGCGGGCGTCAAGATGTCGAAGGAAGAGATTATGAAGCGCTTGCGTGGTCCGAAGGGCACAACGGTGCAACTGGGTGTCGTTCGTGTAGGAATCAAGGATAAGTTGAATTTTACTGTTATTCGTGACAAGATCCCCGTTCATTCCATCGATGCCACCTATATGATTCGACCAGGTATCGGCTATATCCGTATCGGCAACTTCGGAGCACAGACATACGACGAGTTCGTGGAGAGTCTCAACAAACTCCAGGCTCTGGGTATGAAGGATTTGATTCTCGACTTGCAGGAGAATGGCGGTGGCTATCTGAAAGCAGCAGTTGACATCGCCGATGAGTTTCTGGAGCGAGGCGACATGATTGTCTATACCAATGGCCGTAAGGTACAGCGCACGGAGTACAAAGCACATGGTAACGGCAAATTTACCAAGGGCAAGGTGGTGGTATTGGTCGATGGCTACACGGCCTCTGCGGCAGAGATTGTGACGGGTGCCATTCAAGATCAGGATCGTGGTTTGGTGGTAGGCCGTCGTACGTTTGGTAAGGGATTGGTACAGCGACCCATTGACTTGCCGGATGGTTCGATGATCCGTCTGACCATTGCGCATTATTATACCCCATCGGGTCGTTGTATCCAGAAACCGTATACTAAGGGGGGAAGCAAGGATTATGCAATGGATATGGTGAACCGCCTGAAGAGCGGCGAACTGACTAATGCTGACAGTGTCCACTTTGCCGATTCTCTGAAGTTTGAGACGCTTCGTCAGCATCGTACCGTCTATGGCGGTGGAGGTATCATGCCTGATTATTACGTGCCACTCGATACAACTGTCTATACCCGTTATCATCGTGAACTGGCGGCCAAGGGCATCATTATCCAGCAAAACCTGCGCTATGTCGACAACCATCGCAAGGAACTGAAGAAGCGCTGGCAGTCGTTTGACGACTATAAACAGCAGTTTGAAATCCCGCAGCGTCTGCTCGACGATGTGGTGGCTGAGGGCAAGAAGCAGAAGATTGAGCCCAAGGATGATGATGAGTTGAAGAGGTCATTAGCTTATATTCGTTTACAGTTGAAAGCTTTGATAGCCCGTGATATATGGGACATGAGTGAATATTTCTCTGTCATCAATGAGCGGAGCGAGATAGTCAAGAAAGCACTTGACATCATTATTCCCGAGCAAAGCTCGCCTACCCGTAGCCTTTCCGAATAACCCTAACCATTATGAATAACTATAGCAAAGGATTTCTCTATTTCATCTGTGCCGTTTCGGCAATGGGTGGACTGCTCTTTGGTTACGACTGGGTTGTAATCGGAGGTGCAAAGCCGTTCTATGAATTGTATTTCGGCATCAGTGAGTCGCCATTATTGCAAGGTGTGGCGATGTCAACAGCTTTGGTTGGTTGTCTGATAGGTGCGATGGTGGCTGGTGCTGCAGCCGACAAATATGGTCGTAAGCCGTTGCTGATGGTGGCGGCGGTGCTATTTACGGTATCGGCGATAGCCACAGGCTTGTTCAACGACTTCACAATGTTTAATGTCGCGCGTTTTATTGGCGGTGTAGGCATTGGTGTGGCTTCTGCCCTCTCACCGATGTATATCGCTGAGGTTAGTCCTACAGAGATTCGTGGACGAATGGTGAGCTTGAACCAGATGACGATTGTGTTGGGCATCCTGGCGGCGCAGGTGGTCAATATGCTATTGGCGAGGGATACGGCCGTTGCTGAAAGTCAGGCTTGGAACCTGGAATGGGGTTGGCGCTGGATGTTCTGGGCTGAGACATTGCCTGCCGCGCTGTTTTTGATCATGAGTTTCTTCATCCCAGAAAGCCCTGTTTATCTGAAACTGAAAGCCGGAGTTATTGGAAATGCTGGAGAAACTAAGGCCGGTTTGAGCGAACTCTTCCAGAATAAATATGGCAAGGTGCTACTTTTGGGCTTGATTATCGCTGTGTTTCAGCAGTGGTGCGGCACGAATGTCATCTTCAACTATGCTCAGGAGATTTTCACGGGTGGAGGATATGATGTGGATGGCATGTTTATTGATATCGTCATTACGGGCATCGCCAATGTCATCTTTACCATTGTGGCACTTTATACCATCGAGAAGTGGGGTCGCAGGACACTGATTCTGATAGGTGCAGGTGGGTTGGGACTGATTTATCTTACTTTAGGCACTTGCTATTTCTTCGAAGTGAAAGGCGTAATGATGGTAGTACTTGTTGTAGCCGCTATCTCTACCTATGCGATGACCTTGGGGCCTGTCACCTGGACATTGCTGGCTGAAATCTTCCCGCATCGGATAAGAGGCATCGCGATGGCGACATGTACCTTTGCTTTATGGGTAGGCTGTTGCACGCTGACTTTCTCATTCCCCTCGATGAATGCGGCTTTGGGCAGCAGTGGTTCGTTCTGGATCTATAGTGCAATTTGCTTCTGTGCCTTTATCTTCCTCTGGAATCGTTGTCCAGAGACCAAGGGAAAGAGTTTGGAGGATTTGGAAAAAGAACTGATAGCAGAGTAATCATCTCTAAACAATAAACATAATACTCTCAACAAAGAATATGGTAAAGGCTTGGAGAGAAATCGTGACGATACCAACCTATGAAATAGGCAAACCGGAGAAAGCTCCGATGTTTCTGGAGAAACGTGTGTATCAAGGGTCGAGTGGGGTGGTTTATCCTTACCCCGTCATAGAGTCTATCAGCGATGAGAAGGTAGACAAGGATTACAAGGCCGTATATCTCGAGAATGAGTATATCAAGGTAATGATTCTGCCAGAGCTTGGCGGACGCATCCAGATGGCATACGACAAAATCAAGCAGCGTCACTTCGTCTATTATAACCATGTGGTAAAACCTGCACTTGTGGGCCTCGCAGGTCCTTGGATCAGCGGTGGTATCGAGTTTAACTGGCCTCAGCACCATCGTCCTTCTACCTTTATGCCCGTTGACAGTACCATCGTGGAGAATGAGGATGGTTCCGTGACAGTATGGGTAAACGAGATGGAGCGAATGTTCCATCAAAAGGGTATGGCAGGCTTTATATTGCGCCCGGGCTGTGCCTATCTTGAAATTCAGGGACGTGTGAGCAATCGCACCAACCTGCCCCAGACCTTCCTCTGGTGGGCGAACCCTGCTGTAGAGGTGAACGATGCTTATCAGAGTGTGTTCCCGCCTGATGTGAATGCCGTCTTCGATCACGGCAAGCGGGCCGTATCGAGTTTCCCCATCGCTACGGGAACCTATTATAAGATGGACTACTCTGCTGGCGTGGATATCTCGAACTATAAGAATATCTATGTACCTACGAGCTATATGGCCGTCAATTCGAAGTATGATTTCGAAGGGGGTTATGAGAACGATACTAAGGGCGGCATGCTGCATGTGGCCTCGCATCATTTCTCGCCAGGTAAGAAACAGTGGACTTGGGGCAATGGTGACTTCGGACGTGCGTGGGATCGCAATCTAACAGACGAGATCTCACCAGAAGAAGCCAAGCAGTGGCAAATTGACCGTAAGGGCTTCCGTCCTTACATCGAATTGATGGCAGGTGTCTATACGGAGAATCAGCCCGATTTCGCTTGGCTGATGCCTTACGAGGAGAAGCTGTTCGTGCAATATTTCATGCCCTATCGTGAGTTGGGTGTGGTGAAACAGGCATCGAAAGACTTTATCCTCAATATAGAAGAGGTAAGAGATATGTCTATATGCTTCAAAGTGTTGGCGACATCGAAGCAAGAAGTACGGATTAAACTCTTCAATAAGAATGGTGAAGATTATTATGATAAGGTCGTGACACTATCGCCTGAGGAGGTCTTTGAGCAAATAGTAGATGTTAAGGGAGCAACGCTGAATGACCTGTTGTTGCAGGTGGGTAAGTTGTGCTGGGTGGCTGAAGATGACGACATCCGACCAATCCCAGATGCTGCTGAGGCCGCATTGCCGCCAGTAGACACCAAGACCAACGATCAGCTTTACCTGACGGGTCTCCATTTGGAACAATATCGCCATGCGACCTGGAGCGCCCTTGATTATTACGAAGAAGCCTTGCGTCGCAATCCTAACGATGTGCGTTGTCTGAATCAGACGGGCCTATGGTATCTGCGTCGCGGACGTTTCCAGAAAGCAGAACCCTATTTGAGAAAAGCTGTGAAGATCTGGCAGAAGCGCAATCCGAACCCTTATGATGGTGAAGCGATATTTAATCTGGCGCTTTGCTTGAAATATTTGTATCGCCCCAATGAGGCTTACGAACTATTTTGGAAGTCCGCGTGGAACAAGGCGTGGGCAGATGCTGGCTATTTCGAAGCTGCTTGCATCAGTGTTTCTCAAGGTCGCTATGACGATGCCCTCGATGAATTGAACCGCTCACTCATTTTCAATAGTTGCAACCACAAGGCCCGTGCGCTGAAAGCCGTCGTCTTGCGCAAACTCAACGAAAGAAAACAGAAGGGTGGTTTGCAGATGGGCAGTTCGAAGGAACTAAACGAACGTTTATCACTTATCAAGGAGTCGTTGGTATTAGATCAATTCAACTATGGTATCCGCTACGAGCAATATCTGTTGACAAAGGACAAGGATCTGTTGAAGGAGTTGAAACAACTCTTGCGCAAGTGCAGCCAAAACTATGATGAATTGGCTCTCGACTATGTGCAAGCAGGTCTTTATGATGAAGCCCTTGATATTTGGACAATAGCAGAAGGTGAGAAAGCAGTATCGCCGATGACCTATTATTATATGGGTTATGTAAAGGGGATGAAAGGCCTGTTAGACGAGGCAAAAGCTTATTATGAGAAGGCTGAGGTTGTGAAGTCTGACTATTGTTTCCCCAATCGTTTGGAGGACATTTTGGTATTAGAATCTGCCAAGGCCATGAATCCCCAAGGAGCCAAAGCGCCCTACTATCTTGGCTGTCTCTACTACGACAAACGCCAATATGACATCGCCATCGAGAATTGGGAAGACTCTGCGAAGCTCGATTCTTGCTTCCCCATCGTTTGGCGTAATCTTGCACTAGCGCACTTTAACAAGCAGAATCGTCAGGATGAGGCTTTGGAGTATATGGAGAAGGCTTTCCATCTCGATGAGAAAGACAGCCGTATGCTGATGGAACTCGATCAGCTTTACAAGCGTTTGCACAAACCTCATCAGACGCGTCTCGCTTTCTTGCAGAAGTATCCCAAACTCATTCAGAAACGCGATGACCTCGTACTTGAAGAAATCACGCTCTTGAATCAACTCGGCCGTTATGAGGAGGCCATGAAGAAACTTGATGCCCACCAGTTCCATCCTTGGGAGGGTGGTGAAGGCAAGGTATCCTCACAATATCAGATTGCAAGAGTTGAACTGGCCAAGCAAGCCATCGCCGCTAAAGATGATGAAAAGGCCATCCTACTATTGAATGAATGCCTTGATTATCCGCCTCATTTGGGCGAGGGTAAGCTCTATGGTGCCCAAGAGAATGATTTCTATTATCTATTAGGTGCTGCTTATGAGGCATTGGGCCAGAAAGAAAAGGCTATTAATTGTTGGCAAGAGGCTACGAAAGGTCCTCAGGAGCCTGCTGCTGCGATGTACTATAACGATGCTAAACCTGATAAGATTTTCTATCAAGGACTGGCTTTACGAAAATTGGGACGTGAGGATGAGGCACACGGCCGTTTCTTTAAGCTCATCAATTATGGCAAGCAGCACATCTATGATAAGGTGGTGATGGACTACTTTGCGGTTTCATTGCCGGATTTGCTGATCTGGGAGGATTCGCTCGATACCAAGAATCTCATCCACTGCAAGTATATGTTGGCTCTGGGCTATTATGGTATGGGTGATAAGGAAAAGGCGCTGAAGTACCTGTCAGAAGTCGAGGACCTCGACAACAACCACCAAGGCATTCAGCAGTTACGTACGCTGACCGAATCAGCCTGATAATATTTCATAGATTTATCTCATGGCAAGGGCTTTGTCTTCTGCCGCTTCCATGATTTCGCGTTCACCTGGCCCTTTGTCGTTGATACCGCAGAGGTGCAGGATGCCATGAATGATTACGCGATGTAGCTCCTCGTCGTAAGGTCTTCCGAATTTGTCGGCATTGGTGAAAACGGTATCGAGTGAAATGTAAATGTCACCATTCAGCACCTTGCCTTCGCAATAGTCGAAGGTGATGATATCTGTATAGTAGTCATGCCCCAGAAACTCATTGTTCACCTCAAGAATCTTGTCATCGTTCACGAACAGATAGCCGATTTCACCAACTTTCTTTCCATAAGAGGCAATGACCTTCTTAATCCAATTCGAAGTGTCGCGTTTCTTGATATTGGGGAACTTCACCCCCTCGTTGCTATAGGAAATCATCTATAAACTCTAAACTATATACTCTTTTTTGGCAAATAGGGCGTAATGTCGACCCCGAAGTGCTGCAACTCCCTTAAGGCACTCGACGAGATACAGGCTAACTCTGGCTCCGTATAGAGTAGGATGGTTTCGATGCCACCGATTCTGCGATTGAAGTCGGCCTGCCACTGCTCGTATTCAAAGTCGTTGACTGATCGCACCCCCTTCACAATAAACTGTGCGCCTTCGGCCTTTGCAAAGTCCATCGCCAGACCATGATAGGGTTTCACCTCGATGCGCGACTCATCGGCATACAGTTGACGGATAGCCTCCATACGCACTTCAGCCGAGGGCATGTCAGGCTTGTGTACATTATCGCCCACCACACCGATTACCAGCCGGTCGAACAATGGGAGGGCGCGCCTCACGATAGAGTCGTGTCCAATGGTAAACGGATTGAAACTGCCAACAAATACGCCTGTCTTTATCATGGGTGCAAAGATACAAAGATTTTGGAGAAAAATGAAGAAAAAGAAAAAAAGAATAGATTTTCGTGTAGTTTTTCGTAACTTTGCTGCGTCTAATGGGCGTAATGATTCAAAAAACAGAAAGACAATGAATGGATTAGAAAGACAGTTTGCGCAAACCGTTGCAGAACACAAGAGCACCATCTACACCGTGTGCTACATGTTCTCGCAGGATGCCGACGAGGTGAACGACCTGTTCCAGGAGGTACTAGTCAATCTTTGGAAAGGTTTCGACAGCTTCGAGCATCGCAGCGACATCCGGACGTGGATCTATCGCGTCGCCCTCAACACCTGTATCTCTATCGACAGAAAGAAGCGGCGTGCGGCAGAAGTCCGGCTCACCATGGACATCAACCTCTTCGAAGACCGCGACGAGGATACCAAGCAGGTGGACATGCTCCACAAGCGTATCTCCAAGCTCCAGCCCTTCGATCGCGCAATTGTCCTGCTCTGGCTCGAGAACCTCAGCTACGAGGAAATCGGACAGATCGTCGGTATCAGCACTAAGAACGTCAGTGTCCGCCTGTTCAGAATTAGAGAGCAGTTAAAAAACATGTCTAACGATTAAAACTTTTACCCATTATGAACGAGAATTTCGATTTAGAGAACATGCGTCAGCAGATGACCACGCTCAAGAATAAGCTCAACCAGCAGGAGATAGTAAACGACCGCTTTGTGCGTCGCTCGATGCGTAACGAAGTAAACACCATCACCCGCCGTTACTATATCATCATGGCCCTGGGCTTGTTTATGATACCTTATGGCTACTGGTGCTTCGTGAAATTGTCAGGCCTCTCCATCTTCTTTTGGATTGTAACCAGTATCTTTATGCTCGTCTGTGTAGGTGCCACCTTCTTTACCTTGCGTAAAATCAACGATCCCAATCTGATGAACCATAATCTCGTGGAGGCCCGCAAAAAAGTGGCCAGCGCCAAGAAGTTCGAAGCCAACTGGCTGTTCTTTGGCATCCCCGCCGTCGTTTTATGGATGAGTTGGTTCTTGTACGAGGTCTATCAGATTCATGGAGGCGCCATAGGCAACGGAATTTTCTGGGGTGGATGTATTGGTGGTATTATCGGCGCTATCTGCGGTCTCAGTATCAACTTCAGGACTCAGCGCCAGTATCAGGACATCATCGACCAGATCGAAGACGTCACCGCAGGGGAATGAGGAGTTGATAGTTTACAGTTTAGAAAAATCCAAAGAATTCTGTCGATTTCTTTGGATTTTTCAGTTTTATTTCCTATTTTTGCAATCGAATCGAGCATAAACGATAGAAATGAAACGAAGAAAGATATCGGTTTTAGGAAGTTGTTACACCTTATTATTTCTGGCGACTATTGCCTTATTGGTTTCTTGTTCTGCGAAGAAGCCAAGCCGGATTATTGGTGTTTCGCAATGCTCAGAAGACATCTGGCGCCATTGGCAGAACTCCGAGATGCAGATGGAAACCAATTTCCACGAAGGTGTGGAACTGCGCTTTGCTTCGGCCTATGACAACTCAGAGCGGCAGTCGCAACAGATCGACAGTCTTGTCGAAAGTGGCATCGACCTGCTGATTGTTGCTCCTAATCAACTCTCTACCGTCTCTCCTGCCATCGACCGTGCTTTTGACAAAGGCATCCCTGTTATTGTGTTTGAGCGTAAGACTGATTCACAGAAATATACAGCATTCGTCAGTGCCGACAACTACGAGATGGGTCATCAGATGGGTGATTATGTGGTGTCGCGCCTTAATGGAAAGGGCAGGGTGATGGAGATCCTTGGTTTGAAAGGCTCGTCGCCTGCCCAAGAACGTCATGATGGTTTTACTGATGCTCTGAAGGATTCGGGTGTGGAGGTGGTGGCAACGATACAAGGCGACTGGACGGAGCCGACGGCATACGAGGCAGTGAAAGCCTACCAGGGAGATCTCCAGAGCATCGATCTCGTATTCGGTCACAACGACCGTTCTGCCATGGGTGCTCGCAAGGCCTTTTCAGAGCGTGGGGTGCAGTTGCCGCTCTTTTGTGGCATCGATGGACTACCTGGTGAGAACGGTGGCATCCAGCAGGTGCGCGACTCGTTGCTCGATGCCTCTTATATCTATCCTACGCGTGGCGATCAGCTCTTGCAGATAGCATTGGATATCCTCGATGGAAAGCCTTACGAGGAAGAAACCATGCTCACATCGGCTCTGGTGACACATGAGAATGCCAAGGTGCTGTTGCTCGAGAGCGACGAGGTGATGCGACAAGCCCAGAATCTGGAGAAACTTCAAGAGCAGGCCAGCGGCTATTTGCAGCAACTCGCCACGCAGCGGACGATCACACTCCTGGCATTGGTTCTGATAGCCTTGTTGTTGCTGGTCTTGGTGCTCTTCACCCTATACCATCGTGGCAAGGTATCGGCTCAGCACGAACGTGTGGTCAATAACCTGTGGAATCTGGAGATTCCAGTTGAGAAGGAGCGGGTAACTGAATCAGAGGTGCCCACTACGGAGCCTGAAGAACACGATAAAGAATCTGGAGAATCTTCTGATGATGTTCAGGAACCTCTCTTTATCGTGCATTTTAAGAAAGTGGTTGAGGCTCGTTTGTCCGACAGCGATCTGAGTGTCGATGATCTGGCATCAGCGATGAATCTCAGTCGCGTACAACTCTATCGCAAGGTAAAGTCCATCTCTGGTTCATCGCCTGTAGAACTGCTTCGTACGGCTCGTCTCAATCGCGG
>JAGCDZ010000079.1 GCA_017650905.1 Prevotella sp.
ATGTCGGCCAATGCACGGGGTTCGAGACGTGCGACGTTTGCCACCCAGTCCGACCCGTCGCGCGGTGCCGTGTCGCCTGCCTTCGGCCAGTCGATGTCGGTGCCGTCGGCGGCATAATAGTTTTCGATGAAATTGGTCAGCACGCCGCTGCAATCGGTGTCGTAGCGATTGGTGGTCTGGTAGTTCGAACAGTTGATGAAGTTCACCATCGGATCGCTACCCTCGTTCCTGTCGTTCTTGTAAGCCAGGATAATCTCGCGGCTACCCGGAGTGGACGCAGCGGTGGCATAGTCGTCGAAGGCATTGGGATTGGGGCGACCTTCGCCTGCGCCACCGGTGTTGATGAGTTCCACACCGTTCGACCTTGCCCAGTTGAGCACTGCGAGGTTTGCGTCGATGGCCTGCTGCCAACGCTGCCTGTCGGCACTGCCGAAGCAGATGAGGTCGTTCAGCTCGCCGTTGTCGAGATAGGGAGTGCTGCTGTTGAACAATGGACGTGCGGCGAAAAGCAATGTGCGGGCCTTGATGGCAAGAACTGCTCCCTTTGTGATACGGCCGGTATTGGCTGCGTCCCACTTGTCGGGAACAAGGCCGTAGGCCTCGTCGCAGAGCTGGAGTATGTAGTCGAGGGTGCCCTGCAGCGTTTCGCGCCCTGCGGTGAGGTCATCGTTTGAGCTGAACGACTTCTCCACACGTGGCACACCTCCATAGCGGTAGAACATGCCCATGTAACGGTAGGCGATAAGGGCTGTGGCTTCGCCTTTGATGCTTGCCTTCTCGGCTTCGGTCATATCAGGCACCAGGTCGATATTCTCTTTGACGAGGAAACACTGACGGATGAACTTCCAGTTGTTGCCGTAGTGGTCGGCACCGGCATCCGAACCGTCGGTACCATTCACCGACAGGCCCTGCTGCACGATGTTGTAACTGCCGTGCCAGCTGTAGCCTCGACCAATCTCGCCCGATATGGCGCCAAAGGTGCAATGGCCGATGCCCATACCACCGGGCCAACCGTGCCGCAGGATATTGTTGTAGCACGACATCAATGCGGAGAAGGCGTTCTTGCTTGAACTATATACTGCCTCCTGATCTACCGTTCCTGTAGTGTCTGGTTTTTCCAGAAATTCATCGCACGAAGCAAGCACCAGGGCAGAGGCAATGAGTAGGGTTTCGATATACTTTTTCATATTTGTATCTCCTATTTTATTTTAGAAACGGAAATTAAGACCCACGGTCAGGACCTTTGTAAGAGGATAGATGTAGGCACTGCCATCGGTTGTCTCGGGGTCGATACCATAATCCGAAAGGGCATTCCTGAAGGTGAATACGTTGTTGGCATTGGCGTAGATACGAAGACCACTGAGTGGAATGTTACGCTTTGAGAAGTCGAAGGTGTAACCTATTTCGATGTTCTTGAGCTTGAGATGGTTGGTGGATTTCACCCAATAGTCGCTTTGCAGGAAGTTGTTATGGCCCGATGTGGCATCGTAGGTTGCACGCGGATAGCTGATGTCCTCGCCAGCCTTGTACTTCTCCTCGGTCCATCGGCCGTCATACTGCCACTTCCAGGCATTGCCTGCCGCCTTGAAGAATGGGATGGTGTAGCCGCTGTTCAGGTAGTACGAACCATTGATGCTGCCCGTGAAGAGGAGACGCACATCAAATCCCTTGTAGGCGACCTCTGTCTTCAGGCCGAAATGATATTCCGCATAGTTGGGCTTGCCAATGGGTGAACGGTCGTTCATGTCAATCTTGCCATCGCCGTCGAGGTCCTTGTAGCGGATATCACCCAGCGTTGCTGCATTGCCCGTATAGGTATTGTACGGACGTGCATCAAGTTCTTCGGGAGTGTTGAACAGCCCGTCGCTTGTGAGGCCGAAACGCTGACCGATGGCATGACCGGTCTCGTTCATCCAGGGGTATGGATTCGGAGCCTCTGCCTTGTAGATGATCTTGTTCCTGGCATAGCTGATATTGCCGCTGATGGTGTAGAGCAGTTTGCCCCGGCGTTCGGTCCAGTTCACAACGGCTTCGAAACCATGGTTCTTGGTGATACCGACATTGGCAGGAGGAACGTCGCCAGCCGACACGCCATAGATCGAAGGGATAGTGCCGAGCGTGGTGAGAATATTGTCGCGCTTCTCGTAGAACCAGTCGTAGTCGATCGAGAGACGATCATTGAAGAACCTGGTCTCGACACCAACGTCATACTTTCGGGCACGCTCCCAGGTGATGTCAGGGTTGCCAAGGCTGCCCTCCAAAGCTCCCGGGAAATAGGTGTTCTGTACCGAACCGTTGCTATTGCCAAGGTAGTATCCGCTTTGATTCAGATTGTAGGTATTGGGCAGATAGTAGTAGCGACGGCTTCCTCCAAGCTGATCGTTGCCGACCTCTCCGTAGGAGGCACGTATCTTCATGAAGGTGAGGATATTGTTCTTGGGGAAGAAAGACTCGGCAGTCGGCACCCAGCCTATCGACAGAGCCGGGAACAGACCAAAGCGCTTGCCCTCACGGAACTGCTCGGTACCATTGTATCCTGCGTTGATTTCTGCCATATACTTGTCGTCGTAGTTATAGGTGGCACGACCTACGAAACCCATGATTCCCGAAGGAACATGATAGGTGTCGCTGGGCATGGTGTACTTCGAGGCCTTGCCAAGAAACAGTGCACTTACATTGTGCTTGCCGAATGCTCCTGCCCAGTCCACACTGGCATCAATATAGAGCTTATTCCAGTTTGAATAACCATAAGACTCATATGTGCCTCCACTCATCGAGCCACCGAAGAATTCGAAAATGTTAGGATTCTCGGCATTGCGCTGAATGGTGTACGATGGGATCGATGGCGTGTACTTCACCAGTCGGTTGTAGTTGTCCTGATAGGAAACCGTAGCATGTGCATTCAGTCCAGGCAACAGATAGTCCATCTTGTGGTTGAGCTTGATGCTGTTGTCAAGCAGACTGTTGTAGATGGTGTGCGAGCCGCTGATCAGAAGGTTGTAAACGGCATTCTGATTACCGATGCTGCTATTGGTCTTTGCTGCCAGGGGGTTCTGTGCCGAACCTGCTATGCCGGCAAAACCGCTGATGAGGTGACCATCGACAATGCCCGGACAGGTAAATGGGTTGCTGTCGTAGATGTACTGCATGATGATCTTGTAACGGGCTGACATGTCGTAAGGCTCGGCATTGTTGCCGGGGCCTGTAGTCTCGCCAAACTGTCCGGCAGAGTTGATCGAGAGTGTCAGATTCTTGGCGATGTTGATGTCAAAGTTGCTGCGGAAATTATAGCGGTTGAACACCGACTGGGTGTTTGCTCCGTGATAAGAGACGGAATTGGTGATACCTTCCTGACGGAAATAACCGAACGACACAAAATACTTCACCCTCTCGGTGCCACCCGACACGTTGATGTTGGCCTGATACTGAGGAGCGTTTCTGTTGAACTGTTCCTTATACAGGTCGTGCGAACCGTAATAGATGGCTGGCGAAGCGTTGAGTGCAGCCTTCTGCTCGGGGGTAAGGTTTGTCATTGCCTCTACTTCCTGAGGCGTGAAGTCGCGATTGTTCTTAAACTTCCACAGATCGTAGTCATCGAAGATATAAGACGAGAGCGCCTCCTTGCCTGGGTATCCATTCTGTTCATTGCGGATAGCCTCATTGCGGAAGAGTGCATATTCGTAGGCAGTCACACCCTGTTGAAGTGTGGTTGCCGTGGTAATGCCATAGTTGGCCGAGAAGCTGATCACAGGCTTGCCTTCCGTACCGCGCTTTGTAGTGACGATGATTACACCGTTGGCACCACGCACACCATACACTGCTGTTGAGGCAGCATCCTTCAGAATACTGATGCCCTGGATTTCGTTGGCGTCCATTGCATTGAACTCAGCCATGGCCTGCTCCGACGACTGCTCTACACCATCGATGATGATAAGTGGCGCACTCGAACCATAGGTCGAGATTCCACGGATGTGGAGGTTGGCATCGTTGCGACCAGGCTCACCCGAACTCTGGAGACCAGAGACACCGGCTGCAGTACCCAGCAGTGCGGTCGAAACGTTGGCCACTGGCGCCGACAAGACATCGCTGCCGTTGACCGTCGAAATGGCTCCGGTCACATTCACTTTCTTCTGTGTGGCAAATGCTGTCACTACGACCTCATCCATCAGCTTCTGGTCGGGGGTAAGCGTAACGGTCAACATATGCTGCCTAGGCGAAACAGACTGCTCAAGGCTCTGGTAGCCAACATAACTAAACTCCAGCACTACGGTAGATTCCGGGACTTTAATTTCAAAACGTCCATCTAAATCAGTAATCACACCATTAGTCGTTCCTTTCTGGACTACGGTAGCTCCCAACAGGGGTTCGGAATTCTCGTCCAGAACAAGACCACTGACTGCCCTCATTTGCGCCATAACCTCCGAAGGCAGAGTTCCTGCCACAAGAATAATAATGATCGACAGGATTGTCTTAAGTGTTTTGTTCATAATGTTTTTTAGTTTTTATTTGATTCTAATATTGTCAGGTAATGTGTACATATCCGGCAGATCCTTGCTGAAGAAGGTGCGCTCGCTCGAATACATCGTGCGGAAGTTCTCTTCCGAAGGATGTCCGGGATATACACTAAAGTAGTGCTTGTCAGCCTCATTGGTGCCAACGTACTTGTTGCGCCACATCACGACCATCGAGATTCGTTTGTCCATGGCTGGTTCCAATACCGAGTATGTCCAATAGTCGGCACGAGTGAACGACTCTACGCCATCCTCCGTCACACCACAAGGCTTGCGTTTCTGCAATGAAATCTCAGTGGCTATGCGCAGGTAGTTGGAAAATGCATCAGGGTTCTCTCCATGGTAGCAATCCATGCCTATGAAGTCAACGTAATTGTCGCCTGGCCAACGATAGAGCAAACGGTTGCGAATGGTCTGGTCATCATACCAGCTGTCTAACTGTGGCGATACGGCATAAAGCAGATTATGAACCCCCTTGGTATCGCGCAGATAGGTTACTATCATCTGCCAGAATTCGACAAACTCTGCCTCGGTAGTGCACGACGATCCCCACCATGACCAACCTTGTGTATGCTCATGAAGCGGTCGGAATATTACGGGTATGAGTTCTCCCTTTGAGTCCTTGAGGTTTAGAGCGAAATCAGCGAGACGGTCAAGCCACGTAATGAATTTCTCTCGTGTGGCACTGCCAGGGGTCAGAATGCTCTTCACCACATCATTGTGCGAGTTGTCCCATGAATCTCCGCCTGTGAGTGGGTTGTTGAGATGAGCACATGCCATGATGACTTCTCCTCGTTCCCTAGCCTCAAGGATGACTCTGCGTCTGATGGCGTTTTCGGCACTATTATAACGATCGTCCATGATTGTGGCAAAATCTACGCTGAACACTCCTGGGTAGTCTCCGCAAACGGCTTTTGTGTCTGAGCCGCCCGGTTCGTTGTACCAGTAGCGTCCATACCACAGGTCGTCGTGATGACCAAATATGAATCCTTTGTCTGCAATAGACCACAGATTGGCCAGCAGAGCCTTTGTCTGTGCGGTGGCTTGCTTATCTACAATCGACAGCTCTTCCACGGGATTAGGATTGCCACGCTGCACAACCTTTACCGACTGTGAATAGTAACGGTCATTCCTGTCGGTTACTACGATTGTAGCAGTACGGGAATCCGAAGTGGGGTTGGCCTCCACCGAGAAGTGCAATGAACCTTCCTTGGGTAGAGTGGTCTCCTGTAGTTTCAGCCACTCAGCATCAACCACAACAGAATAGTCGAGGTTCGTCTCTATTCTCAGCTCTATCTGTGTCGCACTGGCATCAAGTTCTGTCGTTGGACTGAGCGAAAGCCTCAGGTAACGATTATCTGTAGAAATAAGGTCGTCTTCAGCTGCGCTTCCACAACTGAAGCAAACCATTCCTAACAACACTGTGACAAACGGCTTGAATAAGTATAATAAGAAATGTCTCATAGCCTACTATTTTATCATATCATTGTGTCCCTCTGCTGGGGCATCCGAACTTTTGTGCATCAACCAGAAAGTGTTGCGGATATTGTCCACCATCCAACGGGTATCCGGCCAGTTCCAGTCGATCACTTCCTCAGTCACATGTTCACGCATAAATGCACAATCTTCTATTGTGATGTCTTTGGTACTGAAGGTGTAGGTGCCTGCTGAAAGATATGTCACCACATACAATTCATTGGCATAGTCGGTGTCGTCGGCAGCATACACATGGATGTTTCCGTCAGCATCCTTTGCCCAACGGCTTGCACCCGTAGGGAAGATACGATAGAAGGCATTCACATCGTATGTGTTGTTATAGACATAGTTGGCATACGCACCATTGTCACCAGCAAAATTCACTGTTGTGCCACGGGTTAGACCTGTCTCAGGATCAGCATCTGTCAGCATGAAACTGAGGGTATTGTCCATCTCATCGTTGTGGGTATATCCTTCTCCCCAATGCCAACTCTTATCCATGTCGGTCGACATTACAATCGCGTCAGTCCATCCTCCAATGATAACCATCGAACTCTGGGGTGCACTACCATCCAGAATTCCAGGGATTGGAGCATGAACATAGGTTCCTTCCAAAGGATCGGTAAACTGTTCGTAATCCACGGTATAGACACGTGTCTCGCCATTGTAGGCAGTTACAGTGAACTGGGCGCTACCACTGCTCAAATCAATAAAGTCTCCAGCTTGGACAGAGGCTTTCGGGCAGTATTCACTCTCTGGGAACTCAAAATCAATTTTGTTGATTTTCACTCTCGACATGTCCAGTCCACCAGTAATCAGACTCACATGAATTGACCCAACTCCATCATTACGCCAATCATTCTTTATGACTGCACTTCCGATCTGCGACTCGAGACGGAAGTTTACAGGCGTTCTCTCTCTCGTCCATGGATCGACCAATGGCTCTACATTGCGTTCTGTCTCTGAGCATGACATTAATGAACATACAGCAAAGAAC
Organism: Prevotella sp.; assembly: GCA_017650905.1. Lineage (GTDB taxonomy): Bacteria > Bacteroidota > Bacteroidia > Bacteroidales > Bacteroidaceae > Prevotella. The sequence continues at coordinate 6,985 of JAGCDZ010000079.1, forward strand.
ATAAGCACACACGATTGTAGTCTTTTAATCATAAGCTCTTAATTAAATTGTTATTATTTTCTGGTTTATTTGCATATTTTTTATGATATTTCGGGTGCAAAGTTATGCAAACATTTGAGCTTATTTTTGATAATTATCGTTAAACTATTATACTATTTTGAAATTTACAATAAATCGGGAAAAAAGCTTTCATAATATTTAACTGATAATTCAAAATAGTAAAAATGGATGGAATACGATGAAAGGAAAAACGTCCCTATCGTTGAAGAAGACCTCTCTTATTTCAATTCATTTCCGACTGAGCAAGAGCCATACTGTCAACATCAACCAAGTCAACAGCAATCGTTCCAAGTATTATCACCAATCATATTTTGCAAAGTCCACCTATCATCAGTACATTCAATTTCATCCTACTATTACGGGTTTTTGCAGAAAGAATAACCAAAAAACTGCCTATTATTAGAAGATGTGAACAAAATGGTGTGAACAAAACTGTAATAAGTGAACAAAATTTGGTTATCTATTTGATAATCAGCATATATTTTTTCAAGTTTCAAGTATCGTTCTCTCCGCA
>JAGCDZ010000080.1 GCA_017650905.1 Prevotella sp.
ATGGTGCCTTAGCTCAGTTGGTAGAGCATCGGACTGAAAATCCGTGTGTCCCCGGTTCGATTCCTGGAGGTACCACTCCTCCTTTCATTAGCCCGGTTTTCCCTTGTGGAGCCGGGTTTTCTTTTTGTCTTTTCGCAAATAGTTTCGTCTATATTTGCCTATATCCCAAAAAGTTCTTATCTTTGCACCATATTAAAAATAAGGTAATATGAAAAAGTACATTTTAACCATTGTTGCTGTCATAATTGCCACTGCCGTCAGTGCCCAGACAGCCCGCGAAGAAATCAAGGCCAACAAGTATTTGTCTGGCAGTCAGTATCTGGATTATAACCGTAGGCTTCCTGACAAGCCCCTCACCCCTGCCCCTAAGGGCTATGAACCCTACTACATGAGTCACTACGGTCGTCACGGATCACGTTGGTTGATTTCCGACAACAGCTATACAGGTCCCAGAGACATTCTCCGTGAGGCTAAAGACCAGGGCAAGCTGACACCATTTGGCGACGAAGTGCTCAAGAAGATTGAGGCCTTTGAGCCCACATCAGTCCTGCGATTGGGCGATCTTTCGACCGTCGGTGAGCGCCAGCATCACGGCATCGGCAAGCGTATGACGGAGAATTTCCCAGAAATCTTCAAAGCCAAGAACGTACCCATCGATGCCCGTTCTACGGTTGTTAACCGCTGCATTCTCTCGATGATTGCCGAATGTGAGGAATTTGCCGCCGCCAATCCCACGGCACGTTTCCACAATGATGTCAGCGAGTCGTTGCAGTACTATCTGAACCAGCCTTGGGACGGTTTGGTGAAAGAGACCGGTAATGATGGCAAACTCCGCAGAGAGACTTTCCGCAATAAGTACACCCATCCAGAGCGTCTGATGAAGGCTCTTTTCAACGACCAGCAATGGGTGTTCAGCAACCTGCGTGCCGGTTCCTTCATGCGCAGCCTCTTCGAGATTGCAACCAACATGCAGAGTCATGATACAGACATCGAACTCTTCTCCATTTTCACTGAGGAGGAGATCTATGACCTATGGAAGCAGAACAATATTGCGTGGTACATCGCCTATGGACCTTCACCGCTCACGAAAGGTATCATGCCCTTCAGCCAGCGCAATCTGTTGAGGAACATCATCGAGACAGCTGATACTGTCACTCAGACACAGGCCACGCTTCGTTTCGGCCATGAGGTCTGCGTAATGCCGCTTGCCTGTCTCCTGGAGCTTGATAACTGTGCCGTTCAAGTGGAAAACCTTGATGAACTCGACCAATATTGGCAGAACTACAAGATCTTCCCCATGGGCTGTAACATTCAGCTCATTTTCTACCGTCCAAAGAAAAATAAAGAGGGTGATATTCTCGTCAAAGCGCTATTGAATGAGAGCGAAGCCAAGATGCCTGTAGCCACCGACCAGTTCCCCTATTACAAATGGAGCGACCTGCGTCAGTACTATCTCGACAAACTCGCCAAGTTCGACGTCATGAACGCTCAAAAGTAATCTCTCACCTCTTATGTCTCACCTCTAACCTCTAAAAACATGGGAATTGTTATTGGAATCGACGTGGGTATCTCCACGACAAAAATTGTAGGTATCAAGAATAACAAGATATCTGCTCCTATCCGCATTACAGCCGCAGACCCGATTACCTCGCTCTATGGAGCCTTCGGAAAATATCTGCATGACAACGACATTGAATTAAGCGATGTGGAACATGTGATGCTGACTGGTGTGGGTGCCGCTTATATCGACCAGCCCATCTATGGTCTGCCCACCAGTAAATCGCAGGAGTTTATCGCCGATGGCTTAGGAGCCCGTTTTGAATCCAAACTCGATCATACCATCGTGGTCTCAATGGGCACAGGTACCTCGTTTGTGAAATGTGACGGCGATGATATGCGTCATATCGGTGGTATCGGCGTGGGTGGCGGTACTTTGGCCGGACTGGCCCGTATCATGTTGAACACCAGCGACATCATACAGGTGGCCGCACTTGCCAAACAAGGAAACGTCCGTAATATTGACCTGACAATTGGCGACATCAGTCCCCAGCCATTGCCGGGATTGCCGATGGATACGACCGCTTCGAATTTTGCCCGTGCCCAAAGCGATGCCTCGAAGGAAGACATTGCTGCCGGCATCATCAAGATGGTGCTCCAAAGCATTGGTTCTGCAGCCTGGCTGGCCTCTTTAGGCAGCGACATCCGCGACTTCGTGTTAATAGGCAACCTCTCGCTTCTGCCTCAGTGCAAAGAGGTCTTCCCCGCCCTCGAAAAGCTGTACGATATTCGCTTTCATATCCCGAAGTATTCCCAATACTGCACCGCCATCGGAGCAGCTCTCGACTATTACACTAAAAAGAAATAAACAATCCCGCCCATGTGGCGGGATTAATTTTATCTAACCGTTTCATTCAGATTACGACTAAGGAAGAAGGCCTTCGTGGCGAGGAAGAAACAGGCGACACCTGAGGCATTGATAAGAACGACTGTCCAGAAGGCTGCACTATAGCCCAACAATTCTGAGACGACACCACCAACAAGGATACCAAGCCCCATGCCGATATCCCAGGAAATCAAGATGGTGCTATTGGCTGTTCCACGTTGATTGTTATGCGCCACATTGATAGTCATGTTCTGGAAAGCAGGCCACATGTGACCATTGCCAAGACCAATTAGCAAGGCAGAGCCGTAGTAACCGAACATAGTAAGAGGTGAGAGGTAAGAAGTGAGAGGTGAGAGATTACCTAAAGTGGGCAGGGCGATGAAAAGTGTGTAGCCGATGAGTGAAATGACCATTCCCTCTCCGGCATTATGCGTCACCCGTCCTTTTCTCAGAGCCTTTCCGCCTTGCAGACGCGAGAGAATCAGTCCCACGGAACAGAGCATGAAATAGGTACCCGTGCCACCCGTAATCCCCATCACTTCCTTGCCATAGATGGCGAGATAATTACTCAGCACACCAAAACTGAAACCGAAAGCCACCATGTTCAGTCCCAACAGCCACCCTCTGACGAGGAAAAAGCGGTCGAGGGACAACGTGCGACACGAAAGACAGGCTTTAGGAGACAGTTTCACCGTCGAATCGACCAGCCAACCACAGCACGCCACGATCAATGCCAGCCAGAAGATAAACTCAAAACTGTTGGTCAGCTGATAGATGAAGATACCCACAGAGGGCGCAATAGCCATCGCGAGATTATTGCTCAGCCCATAGTAGCCGATTCCCTCCGTTCGCCGACTTGACGGCAGCACATCGATAGCCACGGTGGAATTCGACACCGTCAGCGCCCCGAAAGGTCCGCCGTGCAAGGTTCTGACGATGGTAAATAACAATAAGGTGGAAGCGGCGAGATAACCCGCGAAGAAGATGGCAAAGGCCCCGAAGGCCACCATCAATACCTTTTTTCTGGGAAAGGCATCAACCACATATCCACTAAAAGGTCGGAACAACAAAGCCGTGATGGTATAGCCTGAAAGCACTAGGCCAATCACGTCCTTTGTTGCTCCGAAATGTTCACTCAGATAGAGCGGTAGCAATGGGGTGAGAACATAGAAGGCGAAAAACAGCGTGAAGTTCGCCACCATCACCTTGCAATAGTTCCTATTCCATAGCTTCTCCATCAATCATTATTTCACCACGAATTCAAAGGCCTGCAGGTCCTTGTCGTTCGACGAGGTTCCATAGAGGATCTGATAACGGCCTGCCTTGGTTGACAGTTCGTCGATAGCCTCATCGTAATACTCGAAGGCCTTACCGTCGAGGGCGATGGTAGCCGTCTTGGTCTCACCAGCCTTCAACTGCAGCTTCTGGAATCCCTTCAAAGCCTTGATCGGTGCGCCGGCATCATCGAGGGCCTTCACATACACCTGTACGGTCTCTGTTCCCTCGCGCTTGCCAGTATTGGTCACAGGCACGCTGATTGACACCTTGCCGTTCTTCTTCATCGACTTGCCTGAGATCTTACCCTTGCCCACATTGAAGGTGGTATAGCTCAGACCGTAGCCGAAGGCATACTGAGGCACACCCGTGAAGTAGCGATAGGTACGGTTCTTCATCGAGTAGTCCATGAAGTCGGGCAGGTCATCGTTCGAACGATAGAAGGTCACAGGCAGCTTGCCACCAGGGTTGTAGTCGCCGAAGAGCACGTCTGCGAGTGCCTTGGCACCACCCTGACCAGCATACCAAGCCTGAAGCAGGGCATCATACTGACCATCGACACTTCCGAAAGCAATAGCAGAACCTGAGCAGTTGACGAAGATTACAGGCTTACCTGTCTTGTGCATAGCCTTCACCAGAAGCTGCTGCACAACAGGCAATTCGATAGTCTGCTTGTCACCACCCTCGCCTTCCATACGGGCAGAGATACCGCCAATGATGATGATGGCATCAGCCACACCTACTTCCTTAGCGAGATCAGTGAAATCAGCAAGTTTACGCTCGCAGATGTCACCACGTAGCATAGCGAAGTTACCGTTGCCACGACGATACTCAATCACGACATCGTAGTCCTTGCCTTTCTCCACATTGAACGACTTATAGTCAGCGCCACGGCGTCCGAAGCCGAAGCCGCCGAAGCCACGACGACCACCGCCGCCCTTGTTCTCTTCGACCACCTCACCGTTCACCTTCAGCACATAGCCATTATCGGTAGAGAGAGTATATTTCATCTCACCTGTGAACGTAGCAGTGTACTTACCGCTGATACGGACTGATAAACTGTCGTTATTGATACCCTCGGCAAAGCCCCAAGCACCAAAGGTCGAGAAATTCAGCTCATTGTAGTAACCCGTCTTATCAGGGTTACCTTTCAATTCCTTGTTGTTCCAGAACTCCACAAGCACGCCCTTACCGCCATTGAAATCCTGCAGATGATGCACAGTGGTGAACTCATCGTTCAGCTCGCAAGCCTTGTTGTAGATGATCTTGGCGCCAGGTACAGCAGCCTTGATGCCCTCTAACAAAGAGTGCTTATGATTGTCAGTAGGCGTGCCGCCATAGTTACCGTTCAGCAACTCAATATCGTCGGCATTCGGTCCGAGCACAGCCAGTGTCTTAATGCTCTTCGAGAGGGGCAGCACATTGCCCTTGTTCTCCAACAGCACCATCGACTCGCGAGCGGCCTGAGTAGCCAAATCGTTGTTCTTCTCGCTACTGATTACTTCAGGAGCAAGCTTAGCCCAAGGTAGCATATCGGCGGGGTCGAACATACCGAGCTCGAAACGACCCATGAGCACCTTACGGAGATGACCGTCGAGATCGCTCTCCTTGATCAGGCCCTTCTGCAAGCCCTCGGTGAGCGACATAAACACCTTACCGCACTCCAGGTCTGTACCGTTCAACACAGCATCGACCGAAGCCGAAAGACCGTCCTTATGTGTCTCGTGCTGACCACGGTTGAAGAAGTTGTTTATAGCATCACAGTCGGTGAGCACAATACCGTCGTAACCCCACTTGTTGCGCAGGATGTCAATCAGCAATCGGTCACTCGTACAACAGGGCTTGCCTTCGAAACGCTGATAAGCACACATCACCTCACGCACATTACCTTCCTGCACCAGTGCCTTGAAGGCCGGCAGATAGGTCTCCCAGAGGTCACGGTTCGTGGGCTCCACGTTCATTGAGTGGCGCAGAGGCTCCGGACCGCTGTGCACAGCGTAGTGCTTAGCACAGGCATGGGTTTTGAAGTATTTGTCGTCGTTGCCCTGCATACCCTTTACGGTCATCACACCGAGTACGGCATTCAGATATGGATCCTCACCACAGGTCTCCTGTCCCCTGCCCCATCGCGGATCACGGAAGATGTTCACGTTCGGGCACCAGAAAGTCAGCTCCGGATTACCAGGATAATAGGTCACGCCCATGGGCACATTGAAGATGTTGTGGTCGCTGCGGTTCCAGTTGGCACGGGCCTCGTCAGATACCTGCGAAAACACGTCATACACCAACTGGGCATTGAAGGCCGCAGCCATACCGATGGGCTGTGGATAGACTGTATAGCCGCCCTGGCGCACACCGTGACAGGCCTCACTCCACCAGTTATACGACGGGATACCAAGTCGGTCGACGGAAATCGACTTGTTCATCATCAGTCCCACCTTCTCCTCTGGTGTCAACATCTTCAGCAGACTCTCCACACGCTGTTCTCTGGGCATGTTCGGATTCTGCCACTCATACTTGAACTGGGCTGACACATTGGTCAGGGCCAACATAGCGGTCACTGCCGCCAAAATCATTTTTCTCATTTTTATACCTTATTTATAATTACAAGCAAACTGACAGGTTAGAAGCCACCGCCTCCGAAACCGCCGCCCGGGAAGCCACCGCCTCCACCTGGGAAGCCGCCACCGAAACCACCACCGCCGAAGCCACCACCGCCACGACGATTCTGACCGCCACGACCCTGACCACCACGGCCCTGACCGCCACCGCCGAAGCCACCGAACTGAGGAGCGGGACGCTTAGCGATATCAAGGATCAGCTTAATCAAAGCAGCACGACGCTGGCTCCATGTGGGATAGTCGTCAGCCTTCAGTACATCCATCTGCATCTGGAAGCCACCCATGCCACCACCGCCGCCTTGCATGAAGTCCATGCTGCTGGTGGTGAGGATACAAGCCTTGGCCTTGCCGTCGGCAATCAGACGGTCTACGATAGCATCGGCGCCACCTACCTTGAACCAGCTCTCCATTGTGTCGCCGGCACCGGGTACCAGCTGAATCATGGCAGGCATTGCAAACATGCCCTGCTGCTGTCCAGCAGGCGTAGGCGATGTATACCAAGCCTCGCCCTGATCCAGATCGTAAGCAACACGGCCATGCTCGATGTCACCCTGCGATGCGAAGTTGTAAGGCGAATTTGGATTATCGGCAATGCTCCACTTGAAGCCCTGGTCAGGCGAGAGATACATGTTGCTGGGGTCAGCCACAGGTGTACCGTCCACGATGAAACAGTATCTGAAGGTCTCAAACATATATTCGCTCAGGGTGATGCTCCACACACCAGTCGTGTCTTTCTCCATCGGCAGTGGAGCCTCTAGGATGTCACTGTTGAACTTCACGCTATCGGCCTCGGGTGCCTTCATACGGAAGATGATACCCTCTTCAGTATACTCAGGCGAAACTACCGGACGTGGGAATAGACGAGCCATTGTAGCACCAGTGAATTGCTGCTCCTGACCGGTCTTGGCAGGTGCAGGCTGACCGTTCTTCATGGCCTCTTCCGAAGCCTTCTTGTTGAATAGCAGGGGCAGGGTCTTGCCGAGGAAATACTTGGCGTTCATCCAGGTATGTCCGAACTTGTCGTTGGTAAACTCCTTCACAGAGGTAATGCCCTTCTGATCGAGGAACTCCATATAGTCGCGGGCGTTGCCATAGAGGAAATCATCGGTTCCGACACCGAGCCAGAACAGATGGATCTTCTTGTTGGTAGCGGCTGCATTGTCATAGACCTCGGGGATGGTCGTTGAGGTGAATGAGCTGTAGCTGCAGAGATACGAGAACTTATCCAGATTGCTCAGACCGATGGCGAGCGCCTGGTTTCCACCGCGTGAGAAACCACCGATGGCACGGTTGTCGGCATTGTTCACCGTACGGTAGTTCTTCTCGATATACGGCATCAGATCGTTGATCAGGTCCTTGCTGAACACATCGCCGCCGAACTGCATCTGTGGGGCACCGCCCTGAGCAGGAGCCGCCGGCTTCAGCTTCGAGGGATTACCGTAAGGCAACACGACAATCATCTCCTTGGCGAGTTTATCGGCAATCAGGTTGTCAAGGATATAGTTCACACGACCCACCTTCAGATACACCTCCTCGGTATCCGTTGTCCCACTAATCAAATAGAACACAGGATATTTCTTCTGATCGTTCTGGTTGAACGACATGTTCATCTGCGTGTAGCTGGGCGGCAGAATCACAACGGCATTGTTCGTTGCGCCTAAGCTCTTCGAATAATAGTGCACATACTCCACACGGCCGTGGGGCACATCCTTGATGTCGTGAATCCGCTTGCCGTCGCTGATCTCCAACAGACTGTTCTTAAAGCCCTCATTGGGGAAATAGAGCTGGTTTCTGGGGTCCATGACACTCACGCCATCGACCACGAAGCAATAGGGATACATGTCGGGCGCAGCTGGTCCGAGTGTAGCCGTCCAAACACCGTCGGCACCCTTCGTCATCGGCTTGCGGCCGGCAAACTGGACATCCACTTGTACGTCTTTCGCATGGTCATTCCAATAACGGAAGGTTACTGTACCGTCAGCATTCACGACGGTAGACTTCTCTGAGGCCCCTTGGGCCATGCAGTTGGTAGCAAAAGCAATCACTGCAGTTAAGGCAAAACATTTTAATTTCATCATAAAATAGTATAAGTAAGTTAGAAATTTTGAGCAAAGTTAGCAAAAATTATTGAATGCAACAAGCACATATCTCAAGATTAATATTTTTTAAATATGTATATGTTAATGTTCTATAATTGTCCGCGAAGCCTTTTAACTTTCCGCACTTTCTTTCGTCTATGTCTTATTAGAAGCAACTCAAAATACGTATTTTAATGAAAAAGTTTATCACATCCATTCTCATGGCAGCCTGCGTTCAGGTCATGGCTGCTGCCACCGTCGCAGAAGAGTCAGCCGACGGTAAGTACACTATCAAAAACGGTGAGGTCACAATGACCATCGATGTAAACGGCGGCAAGATTCTGTCGTACAAATACGGCGACGCCGAGGTCATCAGTCAGACCACGTTCCCCAACTCCTTCGGCAGCACCTTCTGGACGAGTCCACAGAAAGAATGGAACTGGCCCCCGGTGCCCGAGTTCGACCGCCAGCCCTATACCGTCGAGAATGGCGATAAGTTCGTCATGACCAGTCAGGTGTCTCAGCGTCTGAAATACCGTGTCACCAAAACCTTTACCCCCAACAAGAAGGACCAGTCGATCGCTGTCACATATACTATCAAGAACGAGTCTGACGAGACCCGCAAGGTAGCCCCTTGGGAGATTACCCGCGTGCCCAACGACGGTGTCATTTTCTTTGACGCGCCCCTCGAGGCCATCACCCCTGCAGGTCTCATGAATTTCCAGTCGGCCAACGGTCTCAGCTGGTTCCAGGCCGACGAAGCCCAGCAGAACCGCAAGATCAATGCTGATGGTAAAGGTTGGTTGGCCTATTGTGCTAACGGACTACTGATGGTGAAGAAATTTGACGATTTGGATGCTTCACAACCTGCTCCAGAAGAGGCAGAGATTCAGGTCTATGTCAATATGCGTAAGACCTTCATCGAACTGGAGAGCCAAGGCGCCTACACCACCCTCAAGCCAGGTGAGGAGTTGAAATGGACTGTCACGTGGTATGTAGCTCCCTTCGAGGGTAAGGCAGAACCCAGTGAAGCGCTCAAGCAGAAAGTCAAGAGCCTCGCAGGACTATAATCCCAAGCTATTCAACAAGCCCTCTATCAAATCCCGTTGGTGACCAGGCATGATAATATGGTGGTTACCAATGGGATTTGTCATGAAATAGGCAGTCTGACACTTGTCGGACAATTGAATCACCTGTTGGGTACAACAAAGGTCGGATTTGGCCTGATTGCGTACCAGTGTACCCTCTGCCACGAAATAACGTGAGAGGTCACCTGCCAACTTAAAGATAGTAACCGGTCCCTCCTTCATATAGCCTCTGACACCTACGCCGATACCCGACTCGAAATGTGTGTCGTATTCATAACGCTCCACCATGTCAAAAGGGATGGTGCAGTGGGCGAAAAGCATTTCACCCGTTTCAGGATTGATATTTGAGGGATTAGCCTGAAAACCAGAAATACCCAACAACGAACGCACAATCATCATCGACAACATCGCTGGCACATCGCCCTCACAGCCAGCCACATAGCCTTCCGAGTTCAGTTTCGCCAAAGCCAAGCATCCCGTATTCTTTACCGCTGTGAGCAGATCGAAGCACCTAAGGGTGAATCCTGAAAGCCGGTACATATCTACTATCTCCTTCAAGGCATCATAGATGCGCTCAGCCCCTGCCATCGCAGGTATCATTGTCAGGCAGTCAGAGAACTTATCGAGCAATGTCTGCATGGGTATGTCAACGAGCCTGATGCCTAAACGTTCCATTATGACCATCTTGTCTGTATGACTGGAGATGAGCCAGTCCGACGGTTCACCAATAACACCAAGCCGCGCACCCTGAAGCCGTCTGCAGGCCTGTTCGATGGTGTCTAAAAGCTTGATGCGCTGGGTGATATACGCAGCACTGCCATGAATAATCTCGCCCTTGATACCATGCTGACGCAGATAAGAAAGTATCTCCATCGATGCCGCCAGCGAATTACTCTTGCCCGATGTCAACAGATAGAAAGGCCGACTGCTTTTGGATTGCAGTTCCGGGAGCAACTGTTTGAAGAGGCCCTCTGTACCACCCGTCCTCACATAAATCAAACTCAGGTTACTCGTCCCGTAGTCTCTATAGTCGTTGCCTTTCAATTCATATTCCGTGCCGATGCTCTCTAAGAATTCCCGAGTCACTACCGTCACCGCTTTCTCATCGTGCAACGCCGATGTCAGCGTATAAATAGCGATTGTCTGTTTCATTGGATACAAAGCTAGTACAAATTGAGCGAGATTCACTTTGCTATTCGTCAGAAAGATAATTAAAAGAAGATTTCTTTGATTGTCGGTAACAACAAAAGAAGCCCGCCAGGTGGCGGGTTTCTTCATTTATTGCATGTCATAGACCACTTGCATGAGTTTCTTACCGAGTTCATCGGCCATGTCTATGGTCGGAGCTTCACTATATACGCGAATGATAGGCTCGGTATTCGATTTGCGCAGGTGAACCCAACGGTCGGGAAAGTCAATCTTTACGCCATCGATATCATTGACTTTAGCACTGTTGTCTTTAGCGAACATCTCCTTCACCTTGACAAGGATGGCATCGACATCAGTCTCGGGCGTGAGATCGATGCGATTCTTCGCAATCTGATAATCGGGGAAGGTCTTACGTAGTTCACTGGCAGTGCAGCCTTTCTGTGCCAATGACGACAAGAAGAGGACGATGCCCACGAGGGCATCACGGCCATAGTGGCTCTCAGGATAGATGACACCACCATTGCCCTCGCCACCAATGACAGCATTCACTTCTTTCATCTTAGTGGTGACATTAACCTCGCCCACAGCTGAAGCAAAATACTGACCTCCATACTTCTCGGTGACATCACGCAAAGCGCGGGTACTACTAAGATTAGAAACGGTGGTCAAAGCACTTTGATGACCCGGAGTGTTCTGGTGACTCAGGACATAGTCGGCCACAGAAACAAGAGTATACTCCTCACCGAACATGGTGCCATCTTCGCAAATGAAAGCCAGACGGTCAACATCGGGGTCAACGACAATACCCAAATCGAAGTCACCCATACGCATCTTGTCCATGATGCCATGTAGATTCTTCTCCAAAGGTTCGGGATTATGAGCAAAGTCGCCCGTACAGGCACCGTTAAGAATCTCATAGCTAACACCGAGAGCTTCGAAAAACTTAGGCAGGATAATGCCACCCACACTATTGATGGTATCAACACAGACGCGGAACTTGCGCTTCTCGATAGCCTCAAGATCAGCGAGCTTCAATTTAAGTACACTGTCGATATGTCGTAAGTCAAAGGAAAAGTCCTCAGTATATTGTCCCAGTTGGTCGATTTCTGCATAGTTGAAGTCCTCGCGAGCAGCGATATCGAGTACCTCCGCACCGTCGGCAGCAGTCAGAAACTCACCCTCACCATTCAGCAACTTCAAGGCGTTCCATTGGCGGGGATTATGTGAGGCGGTGATAATGATACCACCATCGGCTCCACTCAAGCGGACAGCCAGTTCTGTGGTAGGAGTGGTGGCAAATCCGATGTTGATGACGTCGCAACCGCAACCCATAAGTGTGCCACAGACCACATTCTTCACCATCTCGCCGGAGATGCGACCGTCGCGACCTACGACAATCTTGCCACAGTGGCCAGTCTTGCGCGCCATGAAAATAGCGTATGCTGTGGTAAACTTAACGATGTCTAAGGGATTAAGGGTATCACCAGTGCGTCCGCCGATGGTTCCGCGGATGCCGGAAATAGATTTGATAAGTGTCATTGTCGGATATTTATGATAATAAATCGTTATGCTTCTTTCTCGTAGGTAATCTCGTAAAAATAGGGCAGCACGTCTTGTGCCGCGATGGTGTGTCCCTGACTGTGGGGCACGATGAGGCGCACCTTAGCCTTTTCGTCTGTAAGACTCTTGGAACGGCCAATCTTGATATAGGCAAGGGGCACGAGCCAACCTGCCGGCACAGAGGCCGAAGAATAGGCAGAGATCATTAGACCCTGAGTGAAGGAGCCTGAGTAGGTGCCACTGGTATTGGTGACGCGCATGACATCGACAGTCGAGGAGTAGATATCAACGTTATTTCGGAATGTTGCAGTGTCGCCCTCGATGTCGAACTCCCTAAAGCGGCAGCAAATGTTTGCGGTCTCTCCATCCTTAAGTTTCTCACCACAACCCGGACGGACAATCTGCATGTAGACACCACTCTTATTGAGTTTGACGAACTCATTGCGGACGGTATCGGTGGTATAACCTTGAAGCACGAACTGGTCTTCATCGATCACAATAATATTGTAATCTGACACAAACTTGGAGATAGCATTACGCTCCTTCTCTTTTTTGTCGCCATAGGTCTCATAGTCGTTGCAACTGGCAAGAACAGCTATGGCAGCTATGCATATCAATAACAGTTTCTTCATATCACTCATTATTCACTATTCACTTATTACTGTTTCAGTTTCTCCCCGAAAGCTTCAATAGCCTTGCGTGTAATGTCGACAGCCTCATCGAGGGTGCACTGCAAGCGTCCACCCGAGGCATTCAAGTGTCCACCTCCATTATAGAACTGCTCAGCCATCTCGTTGCAGGGAAAATCGTCGACGGAGCGCAGACTTACCCAAATGATATTGTCCTTCTCGGTATCCTCACGCAGCGACACGGAAAGTTTCAGACCCTTGATCTGCTGGGGAATATTAACAAGCCCCTCAGCATCACCCTTGATGAAGTTGAAACGCTTCTGATCGTCCTTGGAGATGGTGTAGAACGAGGTATGATACTCGGGCAGATAGACCAACTTCTCATACATGACAAAACCCATCAGTCGGAGACGATTCTCAGAATAGTTGTGGTAAACATTACGATAGATGCGGTCTTTATCGATGTGTTTGGTAAGCAGCTGGGAGATGATGAAATATATCTCTGGGCGTGTGGAAGCAAAGGTGAAGCCACCGGTATCAGTCATCATGCCACAATAGACAGGGATAGCAAAATGCTTGCTCTGACTATCGAACAGACCAAGTTGCCAAACGATGCGGAAAACAAGCTCGCTGGTGCTACAAGCTTCGGGGTGGGAAATGGTGAGCTCAGCAGGCACATCAGGGTTGAGATGATGATCGATGAGCACAATGACACCTGGGGTCCGTAACAGGGCAGGCTCCATCTCATCGACACGACTCGGTGTATTGAAATCAAGGCAGAATACGAGGTCGGCGATTTGCAGATGCAGGTCGCAGCGCTCGCGGTGCTTGTCGTAGCGAATGATCTTTTCAGTATTGGGTAGCCAATGGAGGAAGTCGGGGAACTGATCGGGCACAATGACTGTAGGTTCCTTGCCCAAGGAACGGAGGAACTCCGCCCAAGCGAGACTGGAACCAATCGCATCACCGTCAGGACTGCGGTGGCAGGTGACGACAATGTTCTGGCTGGTTTCAATCAATGTGCTGAGCCGGCTACACTCTTCTGGCGTGAGGATGTCGATATTCATTTAGAACAGTTTGTTCGGATAGACGCCCTCGTCGACAAGCTGCTGGATGCGAGCTACCGTACCCTCGCGGTCAGCGGCATAGGTGACACCAAACCATTTCGAGGTAGTATCGAGCACCTTCACCGTAGCAGTCTTCTCAACGATGAGCTTATTGACCATCAAGGGGATAAAGAACTCGGCCTTTAGATTCTCCATATTCTTCGGGTCACTGAGGAACTCCTTAAAGTAGGCTTCAGAGTGCTCGAAGTAGTCAGGTGTGAAGCCCCACATATTCATTGAGACAGGTGTATTATCATCGACAACTACCCACTGGCCTTTTTCGTCCTTGAAGCGGATGGGCTCGCTGGCAGCACCGGCATTGGAGCCATCAGCAGCGCAACGCACAATCTCAGTACGTTCTACCACAGTGGTCAGATGATCCTGGGCATCTTTAGAGCAGATGCCACGGGCTACGGTACCATTCTCACTGAGAGTGTTACCCACGCGGAATCCTACCATCGCATATTGGTTCTTAGCACCCTCGGGCAAATTGCTGAGGAACTTGCCGATAACCATAAAAGCATCGCGATTGTAGAAATCGTCACAATTGATAACGCAGAAGGGCTCCTTAATCACATCCTTACCCATAAGTACGGCGTGGTTGGTGCCCCAGGGCTTCTGACGGCCTTCGGGTACGCTGAAACCTTCGGGCAGCGCATCAATACCCTGGAAGCAGAGTTCACACGGGATATGTCCCTCGTATTTGGAAAGAATCTGTGTACGGAATTGTTCTTCGAAATCTTTACGGATGACCCAGACAATCTTGCCGAATCCGGCCTGAATAGCGTCGTAGATACTATAGTCCATGATGGTTTCACCGTTGGGGCCCAGACCATCGAGCTGCTTCAAGCCTCCGTAGCGGCTTCCCATACCTGCTGCAAGCAGAAAAAGAGTCGGTTTCATATACAAAATATTTGGTTTTTGACTTATTTGGGTGCAAAGATACGTTTTTTTTCAGACAAAAGCACATAAGGACATAAGTTTTTTATGTTTCTTTTGTTCTTTTGTCTAAAATTAGAAGGGGTAGCCGATGGCGAAGTGGAGTGTCTGCATGTCCTTGAAGCTGCCGAATTTGAAATAGCTACTGTTGTCGTCATAGTAACTACCCTCCGGATTGTGTAAAGCGAAGCCCCAGTCAACACGAATGACGAGGAATCCCAAATCGTAGCGCAGGCCGATGCCTGTGCCAATGGCGATGTCGTTGAAGAAACGTGACGGTTTGAACTTCATCATCCCCAAATAACTATCCAATTCATCGTATAATTCCAGTAAGACATCATCTCCTATTTCTTCCAAATCTTCCCTATTCCCGATGTAGTAGTCCTTCAGACGCCACGTGTTACCAATATCGATGAAAGCCGCACCATGGAGATTACCGAAGAGAGGCTGTCGATATTCGAGGTTGGCCACCAGTTTCATGTCGCCGTTGCGTATCAGATAGGAGAACTGGCGATCACGTATGCCACCCATGGTAAACTCGCCGGGACCCACCTCACGCACAGGGAAGGCTCGGATACTGTTTGCACCACCAGCATAAAACATCTCACTAAAAGGCGACTCGATGGAGTTTCCATAGCTGTAGAGGATGCCGGCATTCACATGACCCACAAGCGTTGACATCGTGCCTATACTCCAAGTTTTGGTGAAGTCGGTTTCCAGACGCAGAAATTGCGAATAAGGATTCTTGAACAGTGTCTTTCCCTTCTCGTCGAAACTATGTCCGCCCAAACGGTGCCAAAGCGAGACAGCATTGCCTGCTTCTTCGAGTGTCGTCTCCCAACGAATGGGATTGCGGTAGCTGGAGGGACTGGTGTAGGTATAAGTGTAGCGCATCTTAGGGATGAACTTGTCCTTCATGACACTCTCCAAATAGAGATTGTTGTCTCTCAGTTCCATGAATTTATCTGTGAAGTTGTTCAAGAACTGATAACTGAGTGTGATGGGCGAAAATTCATGACGGCTATTGGGAGAGGTCTGCCAGCGATAGGTCCATTCGCCAGAGACAACATGCATCTTGTAATATTCCGGACGTCGGATCACGTCGGTGGAGATTTTGGCGTAAGTGGTGGGGGTGGAGATGAACCTTCGAGGCTTAGGACGCCCGTCTTTATCCCGACGTACTTTTTCACTATTGTAGAAAGGAGCGATGATACGTGGGAACTCCAGCGATGCATCAGCACCATACTGGAAGGTATTCATATCGGAGCCGGCTCCACTTTGCCATTCATTCGAACCGTGCAGATTGATATCGAGCTTCTCGCCACCCTTGAAGGCATTACGCTTGGTGAAACCAATTTTCACCTCAGGTCCCCAACGTCCGATGGTACGTCCGATGACATCGGTGCTGAAATAGAAATCGTAGGGTTTGTCGAATACACAATTCAGCGTGAGGTCAAGAGAATCGGTACCAGCTCGCGGGGTGAAGACGAAATCGGTGGAACTGAACACACCTGTGGCATTGATCTTGCTCGCCGACTCTTGATATTTCTCCTGACTGAAGGGTTGACGTGGACGGAGGGTGAGGTCTTTCAATATGGTGCGTGGACGAATGGGCGAGCTCTTGCCATTATAATAGATGGTGAGATGACGTCGCTGGATGCTGTCGGTGAGAAGCTCGCGCGCCGATTTACGGAATTGTACATCGATATGGCCGATATACCATTTCTTCAACACATTCTCCTCGAGTCCGTCAACCATCTGCAAACGGAGCTGCGTCCTGTTTGGTACCGCAATCGTATCAGCGAAATAAGTGGTGTAGCCAGAAGTAAAATAATAATAACCGTTGTTACGGAAGAGCGAACTGATGCGATTACGCTCACCATCGAGGGATGAGACACTGAAAGGACTGCCCTTGGGGATGAGTGTCTCTTGACTGGTGGAGTCGATGAGCAGCTGCAGGGAATCGGTGAATCCCGTATAGGCTAAAGAATCGACAGTGAAAAGGGAGTCGAGTCTGACGGTATAGCGGAGTTTACTTTTCTTTGGATTTTTCATGGGCACGGGCTCGTAGGTGACATTGCCGCGGAAATAGCCATTATTGCGGAGCACCGAGGTGGCCACAGAGGCACGAAGGGCGGGATTCACCTGACTCATCAGTACTGGGGGCTTACCGAAGGATTTGGTCATCCATTTGGCAAACTTGGAGTCTTTCGAGGCATAGGTGTTATAAACCCAGAGTCGCCAGGACCATGGGGCGGCATAATAGCTGCTGAAAAAGAGCGAACCATTGGGAATGGTGGCGAGAGCAGCCTCTATCTCTTCTTTCATGATAACCTCTTGTTTTTCACGAGCCTTGTCCTTAGGCTGATTATTGTCCTGCTCGTCGATGTAGACAATCTCTTTCAGCCCTCGGAAAAGCTGGTCGTCGTCGGGGATATCCTTTGTGAGGGAACAGGAGGATAAAAGTAAAAGGGTCAGAAGATAAAAAAGTAAAACACCTTTCGACCTTGCCTTTATCATTATAATATAATCTTTCTTTGCTCTCATTTCTTGCCTTTTTACTTTCTTACCTATTAACCTTCACCGAGTCTGTTGCCAAGCTATCACGTTGCATCTGCTGTCCAGGCAGGGATGACTGCAGCGATCGTGGCATCATGGGCCGCTGCTCCTTCTTCCAGAACTGGAAAATGTCCCAGAAGTTGCTGAGTTTGCGTCGCCATACGAAACCGCCACCATAAATGTTGGTATAGCCGTCGAGCCAGTCGTAGACGTTCTGCTGATAGAAAATCTTGGCATTCATTGTGCCACTCTGATTCATGCGATACTCCATCGATACATTGTCGAAGAACGACTGTTTCTGTCCCTCTGGTGTGTTGGCACCTGAGGAGACGACACCGCCCAACTCGATCTTCAGACGGTTATCGAAGAAACGCTTAGCAAACTTGAAGGAATAGTCGGTCTGCATAGCACCTGTAGCATCGGTGGTATTGTCGATGCCCACACTAAGATCAAGCGTCTTCAGGGCAGAGCCAGCAATATTATTAATCTCACTCTGTAGGAATGAACTGAGTGCGGCGTTCATCGAGAAACCACTGGTGTTTGAATCGGCCAGATACATGCCTGTGGTCAGCATCGCCACAGCCACCTTTCCTCGTTCCTCGGTGGTCATACTGTTGAGGTCGCCACTGATGAGATTATCTTCAGGTGCCTCAATAATAAACTGCAATCCCATATCATTGAGCGTCTTTGTGATGATCACACCACAATCAAAAGCCACCACACGACTGGCACCTTCGTTGTTAACGCTGGCTTTTATGCGCTCAGTAGCCGTGATATTCAGTTTAGGATTCATCGCATCGCCTGTAAACTCTACATAACTACCATCTTTGATGGTAAAGGTCTTCAGTGGGATAACGGGCAGTGAGTATTTCATCTCACCCCTATTCAGAGTATAACGTCCAGTGAGGTGGATGCCTTCGTAGTTATATTTCATACGGAGGTCGCCACTACCCATGAGATCGATATAGTTGGTCTGTTCGACGTTGAGATCGCAAACAATGTGTGCACCTTGTGCCACAGAGATGGTAAAGTCAGCATTGAGACCTGTGGGAACAGGCTTGACGACAACAGTCTGGGTGGAATCGCTGAAATCAGTAAACTTCACCAACTCATCGAGACGGTTATCAGTTGAGAGGGGCGAATCGAGAAGCATGTAGGTCATATCAGTAGAACTGAGCACATCGAGACGACCTCGCATATCCAACTGCTCCAATGGTCCCTGCATGCGTGCAGCGAAATTCACGTAAGCCTTGCCAAAAGCTATGCTCTTGGCTTCCTGTTTGGAGTTGATCAGCAACAGGTTACGGGCCCGCATACGCATGTCCATTGTGATACGTTCTGTGTCGGAGAAATCGATATTACCCATCATGTTAATAGGCTCGTCATTGTAGGCATAAAGTCCGAAGTTCTCAAGCAACAGACGGGAATCGATGACACGTACGGGGTCGTTGTCAAAGCGCATGCGGATGCCATAGGGCAAGCTCACCAAATAGGCATCTTCGACATAGAGTTCACCATCGACCTTCGGATGCTTCAGAGTACCCTTGATGGCCAGCTCTCCTTCAGCAAAGCCTTCGAGACCTACGATTTGGTCTGTAATGAAACCATTGACGAGCGACAGCGGGAAGCGAGTCATATTGAAGGTGGCATCGATATTGCCTTCGTCTTTATTCTGATAGTTACCGCTCAGGGTGCCGAATTCCTCATCATTGAGCATGAGATGGCCCTCAATAGCGTGCGTGTCGTCTTCCTTCATCAGGTAAACGAGTTCGGTGCTGATATTACCGATGGGTGCGCCCTCGTAGGTCATATTCTGGATGGCCATATCAGAAACCACGGAGAATTTTTCGTTCTGGTCTTGCAGGATATGATAGTCGCCGTTGAGCTTGCCTGTAATTTTAGGAAGATAGGGCACAACGGAGGTAATCTCCCCCAGATCAATAAGATTGCATGAGAGGGTCAGGTCTTGCAGCATCGTAGAATCCTGGTTCTCGGTATAAAGCTTAAGACCAGTCTTGTCGTCGGAAATGAGGTCGACCTTGGCCTGTATTTTCTTGTCGCTTCCCAAGAAGATGAAGTTGTCCTTGTTCAGATTGAATTCCTTGTATCCCAGCGTAGGACGGTCGGGCATGAGCTTAAAACGGATACCACCAGGCTCCATCTCAGCGGTAGCACCGATTCTGACACCCATCTTGCCATCTTTGTCATAATAGCGGAGACCTGCCAAAGCACCATGCTCATGCACATGGCCATCGATAAGAGCATTGAATACAAATTGCGGATTCTTTCGGTTATTGCGTATTTGTCCCTGATACGTGAGTCGGTCGCCTTTCTGCGTCAGGTGCAGATAGATGGTATCGATGCGAGTGCTGTCATAATTCAGTGAATAGAGATGGAGGGAGCCGTTAATCCCTGTTTCCGGCGAGGTGTCCAGATCAATCAGAAGATCTTTGAAGTCCACTTCCTGAGTCTTCAGAAGATTGGCTATGGGGTTTTCTTTCTTACTTTCCACATGGAGTTTCATCGTGGGTAACAAGCGCTTGATGGCTTGCTGGTCTATCACCCTGTTTTCATACTGGGCCATCACAGAGTCGGTGATGGTAGTCAGCTGCTTCATCACCCGTTCGTAACCGCCTTGGGCATCAAGTTTCACGATGAAATCACCACTCTGTATCCGGGTGTAGGTGGTATCGCTATTGGTCTTCAGCAATAGACCCACTCTCGTGGGATAGTAGGTGGTCTTATCGTCCTGAATACTGATATTATCTATCAGACCACTGACGTAGTGGGTATTCTTGAGGTCGGTCTTAATATCCAGATCGCCGCTCAGACCGATGGTGAGAGGCTCGTCTGTGATGCGCAGTTGGAAAAGATCAGCCTTCGCGAGGTCAGCACATAATTGGGCCTCGATAGTCTTGTCGCTGGAGAGGGCGGGTGCCAATAACATATCGGCGGTGATGTCGCCTATAAAGAGAGCGTTATGACCGGTGATGGTGGCTTTTCCACGTCCATTGCCGACATTGGCCTTTACCGTCATATTATTCAGATCCCAGTTGCCGTACTTCAATTGGTGAAGGGTAGCATCTGCGGTCAGATATGTTTGCTTGGAGAGGATGTCAGTGCCATATCCTTTGGCCGCAATATCAGCCGAAAGGGTATAGATGGAATCCTTGGGCATGAAATGATGCAGATTCAGGTCCTTGATGCTAATGTCAGCATCGTAGGTCATCAGGCTGGGTACCATCTCGCCCTTGGCATTCTGCGGAATGGTGGCATTGCCTTTCAATTTAACCGTTCCCTGTCCCTCGCGGGCGATGAGGTCTGCCGTATAGCGTGGACCATTGGCTTTCAGCGTACCATCGAGACTGATACCATTGGGGATACAGTGGTCGTCCATTGTCTTGACATCGAGCAGGGCAGTCATAAAGCCAATATCCTGCGTCTTAGCGTTTATCTTCAAATCCGCCTGCAGCTTTGACATATCTGTCAGATTCCCGATGGTGCCGTTGGCAGAGAGATGGAAGGCTGTGGGCAGATTGATATCGAGACCTGTAAACTCCATCTCTCGCATATTACCGTTCAGCGAACCCTTGATGGAGATGGGATGGTTCGGGTAGCGTCGGATAAACGAAGCCGGCATATCACCCATGAACCGCATCAGATCCTGCTTACCCAGCTGTGCGTTCAATCGCATCTTCATCTGGCCAGGATTCCGTTCCCCAAAAGCGGAGAAATCCATATCGACCTCGGTGTAGATATCCGAATCGGGAGTTTTGAGCGCAAGGGCCGGTATCTGTATCTTGTTAAAGGTGGAATCGAGTCTCACACCGCCTTTCAGATCGGTAACTTCAAGACCGCTTTTCTCTTTGAGACTCGTGTGGTGGATATAAAATGAAGTTCTTGCTGGGGTATAGCTAATAGAATCGATGCCGAGGCTGATATCCGTGAGGGCAATGTGGTTATAGTCGAAGCCTGCCACATTGGGCTCAAAGCGATTGTCATATTTCAGTCGACCATCGCTCCATCTGAGACTGTTCACCTGATAGATGCTCTCCCCGAGGTCGATATTGGCTTCTTTCGCCACAGCGTGCCCCATATAGGCATCCACATTGAGCGTATCGCCTAGCAAATGGAGCGTCAGGTGTGTCTGATGGATGCTGAGGCTGTCGGCATTGATAATCCATTTGACGTCTGAGGTGGTGTCTACCGCTGCTGTGTCCGACAGTTGGATGTCGAGATCAGCATCTGCCAATCTGGCACCATTTACTTCCGCCGTCTCCTTGTCCAAATCGATACCCTTCGAGGATAGCCAGAGCCCCTTCATCCGACCTTTGATGCGCAAGTCGCTGATAAAGCCATTGGTATTGAGCTTGGCCTCTTGCAGCGAGAGTTCGTTGATAACCACGCGTTTCTTCAGCAGCGGCCATAATTGTATATCGGCTGTCAGGTGACCAACATCGGCAATGGTGTCTGTAACATTGGGAAGCGAGTCATTCGGATGGAGCATCCGGAAATCATCAATACCGAGATCGAGGGGCCATTCTAAATTGACATGTCCGACGGTGATTTCCATCCCCGTTTTTTCTGAAGCGATGGCTGCAACTTTCTTTACCGCCCAGTTTTGCACAGGTGGCAGGTAAAGCAGTGCGGCGAGTATGAGAAAAAGCAGAATAGGCGTCAGTACCGCTATCGCCATCCACTTCAGCGCTTTCTTCATCCAGATAATCGATGGTTGGGGTCAAGGGCATACCAGAGGTTGTCGTCGGGTACGGGAGCCTCAACGATAATTGTATCTTTCGAGACAGGATGCACGAACTCCACACGGCGTGACAACAGTGAGATACTGCCATCGGGATTGCTCCGTGTGGCGCCGTATTTCAAGTCGCCTTTGATAGGACAACCGATAGCAGCGAGCTGACAACGGATCTGATGATGCCGGCCTGTCATGAGGTTCACTTCTATCAGCGAATAATTATCGCTATGGCTGAGGACGCGATATTTCAGAATGGCCTTCTTGGCGTTCGGCTTCTCCTGATCGTAAGCATAACTCTTATTCTGCTTCTCATTCCTCACCAGCCAATTTTCTAACACATGCCACCCGTCATTTCTCTCACCTCTCACCTCTGACCTCTCACCTCTTTTTACAATTGCCCAATAGGTCTTGTGCACCTCGCCCTCAGCGAACATCTTGTTCAGACGACTCAATGCCTTCGAGGTTCGTGCAAACACAACCAACCCCGAAACAGGACGATCCAATCGGTGCACCACCCCTAAGAACACGGCCCCGGGTTTGGCATATTTCTCCTTGATATAGTCTTTGACAATATCAGAAAGGGGGCGATCGCCAGTCTTGTCGCCCTGTACGATCTCCCCGCTCCTTTTGTTAACGATGATAATATGGTTGTCCTCGTAGATTACTTCCATAATTATCAATTGTCAATTGATTACATATTCATTCCGCCATCTACCTGGATCACCTGTCCGCTGACATAGCTTGACATGTCTGAAGCGAGGAAGGTGGCTACATTGGCGATATCCTCTACCTGACCGCCGCGACGAAGAGGAATCTTCTGCTTCCACTGTTCGCGAACTTCCTCAGGCAGTGCAGCTGTCATAGCTGTCTCAATGAAACCGGGAGCGATGGCATTGGCACGGATGCCCTTGGGTCCCATCTCCTGACCAATACTTTTGGCGAGGGCTATCAGACCAGCCTTCGAAGCAGCATAGTTGGCCTGTCCGGCATTGCCGTGCACACCTACTACCGAAGCCATATTGATAATAGAACCACCACGCTGGCGCATCATCACAGGCACACAGGCGTGGATGAAGTTAAAGGCCGACTTCAGGTTCACTGCAATCACAGCATCCCACTGTTGCTCGGTCATACGCAGCATCAGTCCGTCTTTCGTAATA
Source organism: Prevotella sp. (assembly GCA_017650905.1). Taxonomy (GTDB): domain Bacteria; phylum Bacteroidota; class Bacteroidia; order Bacteroidales; family Bacteroidaceae; genus Prevotella. The sequence continues at coordinate 23,301 of JAGCDZ010000080.1, forward strand.
CCAGCATTATTCACCAGAATATCGATGCTTCCGAATTCAGCCTTCACTGCCTGCACCACTTCCTCGGTCTGAGCAAAATCGGCAGCATTCGAGGCATAGCTCTTGGCTTTCACACCTTTAGCGGCGATTTCCTTTTCTGTCTCCTCATTCACATCGAGGTCGGTAAATGCAATGTTAGCGCCTTCTTCGGCGAACTTCAGTGCGATAGCCTTTCCGATACCGCGTGCAGCACCTGTAATCAGCGCTGTCTTACCTTCTAATAATCCCATGTTAATCTACAATTTTTATATTTTACAATTACAATTTATTTTCTTTGAAGCTTTCCCAAGGCACCATACACCACCTTCGCCACTTGCGGCTTGGTATCCTCTTCCTTCATGCCGTGGGCGATTCGGCCATAGATATAAGGCACTTCGAGACCCTTGATACAATAGTGGGTGATGTCGGCAACCAGGTCGATGTTGTCAATATCAAACTCACCGTCCTCCTTACCCTCACTATATACCTTACGGAACAATTCGATTTCTGCATCATCGAAACGTTTGCGCACCTTTTCTACCATCCAAATATTACGGAAGAACTCGGCTCGGAGGTTTCCGTTTCTCACTACCGTCTCACGGATCATGCTCAGGTGGGTATAAATCAGTTCGATGATTTTGTCCTGGGGACGGATCTTGCGTGACGCCACCTCGTCGAGTTTGTCGCTCAAACGCTCCAACTCTCCTTCGATAACGGCAAAATAGATTTCTTCTTTCGATTTGAAATAGGTATAGAGTGTGCGCCGACCCTTACCTGACTGGGTGGCAATGTCGTTCATCGTGGTATTCTCCAGTCCGTTTTTGGCAAACAACTGTCGAGCCACGTCCACGAGTTTTTGTCTGGTTTTGGATATTGACATAACTGTATCCTCCTTGGTTTATGCAAAATTGCACACTTTCTTTCAGTGTGCAAAATTACGATTTTCCTTTTAAATACGCAAGAAAAAGCCAAGGAAATGTTCAAGAAAACGTGTTTTTTCAAAAAAAAGGCATAATTATTTGTGTAATTCGAAAAAAAGTCGTACCTTTGCACCCGCTTAGAAAAAATGACATCGCGGAGTGGAGCAGTTGGTAGCTCGCCAGGCTCATAACCTGGAGGTCGCACGTTCGAATCCTGCCTCCGCAACTTTTGAGAGAGGGTGCAAGCTGAAAGGCTTGCATTTTTTGTTATCTGGCACCTTCACAACCGACCTCGGAACCCCATAAAAAAAATATCCGGTCGTCAGGTTCCTTCCTTGACAATCGGATTATCAGTCTTGCAAATAGTTTCGTTTTTCAAACGATTGCGAAGCCTTATTTACCCTTACTTCATTCTGGCGAGCACCTTCTTGTAGTAGCGGTTGGTGGCTCTTTTCGTGTACTTTACACCCCCGTTCCACAATCGGATAGCTTTCTCAATGTTGTTTTCAGGGTTGTAGTACTTCTGGATAATAAGGAACATCTCCTTCGATTTAGCTACACTATAACGATCTTCCATTGTGTAGCGCTTCTTACTCTTCTGTCTTTTCAGGATGTCGTTGCAATCCTTCACAAGAATCGGAGTAATCTGCATCACGCCTACAGAGTTGCCACTCACGGCTTTAGGATTTCCTTCGCTTTCTACTTGAATAATCGCATCCATCACTGGATTCCAGTTAAAGCCTGATGTTTTTGTGGTACTCTTTTCGTCATCTCCGGCTGTTGCTGTGAGTGCGATTAAAAGAGTCACCAGGCTCACACTTACTTTCTTAAAAAATTGGATCATATCTCTATACTTTAGGCGGATGTCTCATCACGAGAAATACCGCGTTATCCTTTAGATTTTCTTCCTTAAAATGCTCGACATCACGTCGAACGGGAATGCAAAGTTACGGAAAATCAACGAGTTAGCCAAATAATTTTAGATTTTTTAAGATTTGTTGAGTGCGTGCAACAATTCATTCTCACGTCTCAGAAGGCCTGTTTTTCAGTCAAGATCAACAACGGTAATGCCCGCCCCACCGAACTGAACATGCTCGTCGCGGAAGTGCGAGACATTGGGAATTGTGGCCAGATATTGGCGTATCAACTGACGCAGGATTCCCGAGCCTGTGCCATGTAAAATCCTCACCCTCGATACGCCCACGAGGATGGCATCATCAATATAATAAGTGATGGCATTGATGGCCTCGTCGCCCCGCATGCCACGCACATCGATGTCTTGTTTGAAGTTCAGTTTACGGGTGTCAATCACATTGCGGGTATCCTTCGATGCATTGCCATAGGCACCTACGATATTCGCATTGCGCTCTTCCTGCTTCGAGGCCTGCTGTTTGGGCATTTCCGCATGTTCCAGTCGCTCGGCACGCATCTTCGTCTTCATCCCTCCGAAGATTACTGTGGCCATCTTGCCGTCAATGCTCTCAATCGTCCCAACGCTCGTAAGGCCCTTAATCCTCACCGTATCGCCAGGACTCATTGGGGACGGTTCTGACTGAGTCTTTGGTTTCAAGGACTCAGTCAGAACCGTCCCTTGTGAGTTCTTCTTCTGAGCCTTCTCGGCCTTACGCTTCTCACGTCGTTCCTTACGCTCCTGCAACTGACGGATTTTCTTTTCAATCATCTCGTCGTTGGCACGGGTATCGATGGAGTCGAGTTCTTCCTTAAAGGTGTTCAGTTCCTCACGAGCCAGTCGCGTACGCTCCTTTTCAGCCTGCGCCTCACGTATCTCGCGAATCACGTTTTCTATCTTCTTATTGCTCTCACGCAACAGTTCCTCAGCCTCTTCCTTGGCCTTGCGTAATATCTCCTTGCGCTGACGTTCAATCTCCGAGAGTTCGTCCTCATAGCGGGTTATCTTGTTCTCCAGCGACTTCTCATGCTGGTGGATAGTCTGACGCTTACCCTCCCAATAACGCTTGTCGCGCACGATATCCTGTAGATACTTATCGCTCTGGATATACTCCGAACCCACGATGTCCGAAGCGTCCTTGATCACCTCCTCAGGCAGTCCCGTCTTGCGGGCAATCTCGATGGCAAACGAGCTACCGGGCTGGCCGATGCTTAATTGGAACAGGGCCTGCATCTGGTTGCGGTCGTAGAGCATTGCTCCGTTCACCACACCCTCGTGATCCTCGGCAAAGTGCTTCAGGTTCTGATAGTGGGTGGTAATCACACCGAAGGCCTTCTTCAGCCACAACTGCTTCAACACAGCCTCCGCTATGGCACCGCCGATGCCAGGCTCTGTACCGCCTCCAAACTCGTCGATTAATAATAAGGTATGCGCATTGGCCTGCTTCATCATGTTCTTCATATTCAGCAGATGTGAGGAATAGGTCGAGAGGTCGTTCTCGATGCTCTGCTCATCACCGATGTCGATCATGATGCTGTCAAACATACCCGTCGTCGAGCGGTCGCCTATGGGGATGGCCAATCCGCATTGCAGCATATACTGTAGCAGTCCCACAGTCTTCAGACACACGGATTTTCCACCCGCATTCGGTCCGGAGATTATCAAGAGACGGCCTAAGTTCTTACTTCTCCCCTCTTCCACCTTATTTCCACCTTCCAGGCGAATATCCAATGGCACCACCGTCTTCTCCTGCTTTTCCAGCGACAATTGCAGCAACGGATGTATAGCGCGAATCCAGTCGATCATGGGTTCATCCTTCACTTCCGGCTCGAAAGCCTTGGTCAGTTTAGCCAGTTCGGCCTTCGCATATATCAGGTCTATTTGTGCCAGGAAGTCGTATGAGTTGAGTATCTCTATCACGTTCGGCCTGAGTTCGTCGGAGAACACCGTGAGGATGCGGACGATCTCGCGACGTTCAGCAGCCTCGAGTTCTCTGACCTTATTGTTGGCTTCCACCACCTCTGTCGGTTCTATAAACACCGTCTTTCCTGAGGCAGACTCATCGTGTACGATACCACTGATCTTACGCTTCACGCCAGGCGAAACGGGTATTACCAGTCGGCCGTCACGGACGGCAGGCGTCACATCCTTGTCCACCAATCCGTCTTTCTGAGCAGCATGTAAGATTGTATATAAGGTACGCGATATCGAGCCCTCCATCTTCGAAAGATCATGACGGATGCCGGCCAGCGTCATCGAGGCAGAATCCTTGATTTTTCCGAATTTGTCGAGGATGGAGTCTATGCGACGAATGATAGCGGGGAAGGTGGTCACGCCCTCCGTCAACCGATGCAGAGCCGGGTACGGATAATATATTTCGCCACTGGCCGTTTCCTCAGCACCACGTTCCAGAAACTTCACAATATTGGCAATCGTCTCCAGCGAGCGCCGCAAGTCCCACACTTCGTTCTCCTCCAGATGGGTGTTTTCCAATCGGATGCGTTTGATGCTCTCGCGTACATCGAAGAAATACTGCATCGGAAAATTGTCCGACTCTTCCTGCAGACGACGGAATTCGCGCACTTGCGAGAGCCATTCGTTCACCACATCGGCATCAGTGGAAAAGGCAATTTCGTTTACCTTTTCCTTACCCAGCGTGCTCAGGCAACGGGCCTTCAACAGCTCACGTATCTCGTCGAATCCTATCTTTTGTTCGAAGTAGTTCGGATAAATCACGCTGCAAAGGTAGTGCAAACCGAGCGAAATACCAAAGAAAAAAACAATTTTCTTTTGATTTCCGAGGTGCAGCCTACCTTCGAGCATCCTCAAAGGTACGAATAAGTGAGCGATTTTCCAAATAATTTATAAAAAGTTGCCTAAAAATTTGTTCAATTCCAAAAAAAGCACTACCTTTGCACCCGCTTTTGAGACAAACGAGCACTGGAGAGATGGTAGAGTGGTCGATTACAGTAGTCTTGAAAACTACCGTACCGAGAGGTACCGGGGGTTCGAATCCCTCTCTCTCCGCTGAGAGCAAAATTGATGACTTTTAGGGTAGTCAATCAAAGTTCAACCCAAATAAGTCATTAAGTTGCCAAAAAACAGAAAAGCGTTGTAAGTCTTTGATTTACAACGCTTTTATTTTGCATTAAAAGTATCCTTCTCTACTTTTGAATGATGGAGTGACCATCGTTTGACTACCTGAAAAGGGATTAAATAGTCATCTGTTAGTCAGTCTTGTGTTACACGTAGTGTTACACTTTTTGTGCTACATATAAATGTAACACAAGACTACAAAATGACTACAATATTGACTTCGCTAAATCTTTGAGCGTTAAATATTTATGTTTAACTTTGCAGCTTGTTTCGAGCACGCAAAAGTGGTTTGATTCTGAGTGTGTTCTGTAACACAAGACATCCATTGGGGCAAGAATAACTGCATAAAAGATTTATCGTATGAAGGTGAAATTGAAAATCTCGTTCTATCTGCGAGCGAACTACTTTAACAGACTGGGAGAATCACCCATTAACATAAGGGTATTCTTGAATGGTGAGAAAAGATATTTCGGTTCTACAGGATTCTTCGTAAACCGGGATATGTGGGACAATAATGCCGACCGTGTTATAGGTCGTACTCCAAGTGCACGAACCATCAACATGGCTCTTAATGAGATAGAGCTTAAAATCCGTGACATAGTCAGGTCTCGTGAAGGAGATAGTGGCTTTACTGTTGAGAAGCTTTATAGCCTCTATGCAGGCAAGGACAAGACAATAACTAACTTCGTCGATTTCTTTGAGGATTTCATTGAGAGTGTCGAGCAGCAGATTGGGCATGGTAAATCTGCCGCCACAGCACAGAAATACAAAACCACGAAGAAGCATTTCCTAAGTTTCTTGAAGAGCAAGCATGGCTGGACTTCAGTTTCTCCTTTTGATGTGACTCCTGCCTTAATCTCAGATTTTGGCATCTATCTTCGAACCATTGGTGGTATGCAGGAGAATACAGCAACCAAAACTCTGAAGACATTGAAAACCGTAACGATTCAAGCTCAGAAGGTAGGATTTTTGGATCACGACCCGTTCATCAATTTAAGATTTCATCTAAAACCTGTTGACAGAGGATTTCTTACTGAAGAAGAGATTGAAGTCCTGATGTCAAAACAGTTCGACGTTAAGCGTCTTGAACATGTTCGTGACATATTTGTGTTCTCATGTTTCACAGGTCTTGCATATATAGATGTTTCCAATCTTACTGAAGAGAACATTGTTACCCTCGGTGGGACAGATTGGATTATGACCAAAAGACAAAAAACGAGCATTACGGAGAATGTACCGATACTCGATGTTGCAAGGGAAATTATAAACAAATACCATTCGTCAGCTGACAGGAACGGTCGTCTGCTGCCAATACTCTCAAATCAGAAGATGAATGCCTATTTAAAGGAAATAGCCGATTTGTGCGGCATAAAGAAACGTCTCTCCTATCACATGGCCAGACATACTTATGCCACCCTGCTACTTTCCAAAGGCGTACCAATGGAAACAGTTTCAAAGCTTCTTGGGCACACCAACATCAAAACCACGCAAATATACGCCCGAATCACCAATAAAAAGATTGAACAGGATGTTATGCGTGTTGCAGACCAGCTGAATGCATTTAGCAATTTTGGCAAAGTATAGCTGTTCTATAGCCAGGACTTCTGTATTTTACTTGTTACTCCCATCAGACATGATAAAAAGTCTGGTGGGATTTTTTCTGTCCAAAAGAAAAAACAAATTCCACTCCATATATTTGTTTGGTTTGCTCTGTTTATATAATACAGAAGATTGGAGTAAACAAACGAACATATTTTTGTCCAAAATCATTTGTGTATATAATCACAATGGACAAAACTAAACCAAACCATCGAACAATAGTTTTTTTCTTTTCGCAAGCAGTAGTTTTGCTATTGTGCCTGTACTTTGTTAAGGATAATGTCTGCCGTTTCTGCTTTCGTGAGTCGATGAAATTAGGTTGCAAAGGTAACTGTTGTTCCTTCATCTACCCAAGGTGATCCATTGGTATGACTCAAAATCTCCACACCATACGGGTTGTATTTGGAGCCATAACCTTGTGCTGATGGTTACAACACCTTATGAAGCAACATAATTTCTAATCACTCCCGAAAGTAGAGAAATCTACAGTAGGGAAATAAAAACTTCAAGATTATGGCAAATATCGCAACAACCAACTACAAGGTGACACAGACAGGCTCATGCAAGGCATTGAAAGACCTGTGGAGCACACTCCAAAAGATGGAGGTGAACAGTAAGAACATCTGGCTCTACCAGTTGGCAGAGCACTATGGCATCGACTATGAGAAGAAGGGTGTCAGCGTCAGGGGGCACATCTATTGGGCAGAATTTGAGGCAGAAGAAGCCAATGACTACTATCTGCTATCTTTTGACACAGAAAGCGCGTGGGATGCTTGCTCGGAGTTATTCGAGGAAATAAACCATGTGCTTGGCGACCAACTTTCTATATCGTACAGAGTTTGTGAATGTGGCTGTGAGGTCTATTATGTGCATGATGAGTGTGACTTCTTCCCTGAAGAGGTAGCAGTCAGTTCAAGCGGAGAACCATTCGAGGATGCTTGTGATGACATCTACACCACCCTTAAAGATGCTATCAATGAATGGTGTGAGAAGATGAACATCAAGCAAGGTGAGCGAACCGATGAGGAAATGATGAACTTCATCAACGAGTATGAGTATGACGATGATGATACCTACTTCTACATCCGTCAATTTACATTTGAATAACTAACCTGCGGTGGTATGGCTCAAAACCGATGGCATACCATCGCACAACCTCCAAACCATTATGTACACAGATGAAGATAATAATTCCGATATGATAGGAGCATTTTGTGAACTCCTATTCCCATGGAAAGGTCATAGCAACGGCATCATCGTTGATGACTACGGCACTGAATGGCTTGTTCAGTTGACCAACGGCAAAGAAGTCCCTGTTTATAAAGACGAAGTTTTCATTGTATAGATTTTTGAGAGTCCATCTGTCGCATTTGACATTTGGGCTCTCTTTCTTTTGGACGGCAAAAACTGTTGTAGTTCCACTTGTGGTTTGGAGAGCAATTCTGCAAATGATGATTCGATGATGATTTCAATCACCATCAAATCATCATAAAAGTGACTAATTTAAGCCAGCTTTTCTACCAAAGAAGCTGTTCAAGTTACCCTTATAAGCTTATTTTGGAAATTTGATGATTCCGTGATGATTTCAATCACCATCAAATCATTAGTTCTAATATCTGGCTTGGCGTACAAATCTACCACATTCTTTCGTTGATGTAGTAGATTTGTACAAGAACCTTTATATGTTGAGTGTTTTCGGTGCAATGCTATCAATACTCGGATTTAGATTTCACCCACAATACTCAATAAGCCTCTTATAATCCGTTTGGGAAGAAAACCGTCATTTTCATATTCTATTCTTTCTCTTGGAAAGGAAAGGCTTACTTAACCTTCTTCTTCGAGTTCATTCTTTTCCTCTTTCCTTTCCTGCAGGAGTTCTCACGTAGCTGTCTTCCAGACCGTCTTGCTAAACATCCTAATCGCTTTTGCCCTATCTTCTGTTGTAACCTACCACTGCATTGCCTCTTTAGCATGTCAATGGGCATCCTTCGTTTACCATACTTCCTGATGAATATGAATGATACGCTATATCTTCGCTTTGTTCTTCTCGGTCTGATAACCATGACGTGCCACCAACGAGCAGTTGACTGTCGAGCATCCTCCTTATCGTATCTGTCACTGAATTGTTCTTATTCCGACTTCCTCATTTATGCCTTTTCCGGGCGAAGCGAGTACACTTACTTTTTCCGTCGCAAAGTTAGTGCAAGCCGTATTCTGCAAGTACCAGGTGCCTTATTCCTCGGATTTTTTCAAAAACTTTTTGCCGTCTGTGCCAGCCAATAAAAACTTTTCCAGGCCCAAGGGTGAAATAATTCGGTAATTCCTTGCATTCCCATACTTCCCTTGCCAACTCTTAAAGCAACGTAAAAAATAAATGTTTCACTTCTAAAAATTCAAAAAAATGAAAAAGATCGAGAACAA
>JAGCDZ010000081.1 GCA_017650905.1 Prevotella sp.
GAGAACGACTAATCGCAAGTCTTTCCAATATTAAAATCAATGGCGGTGTTTCGTTAAACATCGCCATTGATTTTTTATCAGAATATTACCTTGCCTTTGCCCTTTAATATATACATGCCTTTCTTTGTCGGCTTGTCGGGGAGTCGGCGGCCGTCAATGGAGTACCACACATCACTTGCTTCATCGGAGGTGGCGATTGGGGCTATTCCCATCTCATCCGACTTCATGAAGTCAAAGGCGATGGTGCCGTCGTCAGCCATGCGGATATTGGTGATGGCCTTGCCCATGAAACGAGGAGGAGAAACATTCGATTTCGGAAAAAGAGTGGCAGCAGGCGATGAGTCGTCTGTCAGACGGTTGTTGACCACGAGCGACACCGGGTCGGTGTAAGGATAGGGCGTGGTGCTGAGAAAATTGCTGCGCAGATGGCCTTTCATCGCCCATTCGCAGGCATCTATACCATTCCTTTCAGGATCCCACACATTGTATGCCTTGCCGTCGGCATGAAACAGGTCGTAGCCAAAGTGGTTACTCCTGATGTTCACCTGATTATTCCGCCAGTCATCCATCTTGAAATCGATGTGGTAGATGAGTAGTCCGTTTCCCGGACAACCATAGTCCCAGCCCATCTGCTGGCGGTTCTCCAATAGATAGAATTCGTCGCCGTTGTCGCTGTCGCGCACAATATAGGTCTTGCCGCCCTCTTCCAGCGACTTCATGCCTTCGATGGTGGTAGCCTCGGTCAGTTCCTCGGGCGATGCCCAGCCCAGGTACATCCGTTCCATGGCGGTGAGGTTAGGCGGGCACCAGCCATAGTTCACGTAGTTGCCCCCATCCATCAGATCCCATTGGTCAACTACTGTGAAGTAATTATCATTTTTTACAGTAGGGTAGATGTCGGGCAATCCTAAGAAGTGGCAGAACTCATGGATGATGGTGCCGATACCGCATAACTCGTCGTCTCTCCATAACTCGCAGGATAAGGAGCTGATGTAGATATCAATGTCGCCAGGCAGTTTCTTGAAAAAGTATCCGGTGTTTGGATAAAGATAGCCACTTTTCTGGTTGCCACAATAGCCTGCGGCCAGAAACAGCACAATATTGGCCTCACCTTTGCCGTCCCAGTCGTAGATGGAGAAATCTGCCTGGGTAACCGTACTTAAGCCGTCGAGGGCCTGACTTATTTCAGTAACCCCTGACCGGTAGGCGATTTTTGTCCATGCTTTCTCTTTGATCTTCACCGGACCATAGATATCGAACACGAGGTTGACGCGACCGCCTGACTGATCGCGGAAATAGTCGGCAACGCATCCCCTTCCCATACCGTTGTTAAACCCCGTTTCGTTGAGGAGACGGTTGTAGTAGGCCGCAGGATTGCTCATCGAGAAGTCGTTGTCGCTGAAGGAGAAAAGCACCACAGGCACACGATAGGTCTTCTGAGGGTCGAATTTGTAAGGCTCGGGAAGTAAGTAATAATCAGAGGCTCGCGTCAGGTTGTCGGTCCGCATACAACCTATACGCTGGGCCTGGATCTCTACGGCAGCCAGCATCGTGGCGGCAATTATCAGAATAAGTTTCTTCATTATATCATCTCTTTAATGTGCAAAGATATGAAAAATCCCCGAAACAACAAAGGATTCTCATACAAAAATCAATGGCGGTGTTTATTCAAACATCGCCATTGTTTTTTTGCGTAATTATTTGGAAGTTTCAGAAAAACTTCCTATCTTTGCAGGCGATATTAATATTTGTTTTTCTTAAACCCATATACGTATGAAGAAAGAAACTATTGATCAGTTGTACAAGGCATTCGAACAATATGCTCTTGAAGTGAATGGCATTGAGTGTTGGAGTGCGCGTGAATTACAGGAACTTCTTGGCTATAGCAAGTGGGAGAATTTCTCAAATGTGATAGACAAAGCCAAAGATGCGTGTAAAAATGTTGGTCAGAGTGTAGTCGATCATTTTCCTGACGTCAGGAAAACGATAGCGATGCCAAAAGGTGCTGAAAAAGAGATAGATGATTATTTGCTAACACGCTATGCTTGTTATCTTGTCGCACAAAATGGAGACCCTCGTAAGGAGCAAATCGCATTTGCTCAAACCTACTTTGCAGTTCAGACTAGGAAAGCGGAGTTGATAGAAAAGCGTCTCTCGGAAGTGGAACGTGTAAAGGCACGTGCAAAATTGCAAGAGACGGAAAAGAAACTATCTGGTGTTTTGTATGAGCGTGGCATCAACGATAAGTCTTTTGCCATTATCCGATCTAAAGGTGACCAAGCTTTGTTCCGATTGAGTACGGCCACATTGAAGCGGAAAATGGAAGTTCCAGCAAGTCGTCCACTGGCAGACTTTTTACCAACCATTAGTATCAAGGCAAAGGACTTCGCAGCTGAGCTTACAAGTGTAAATGTACAGTCCAAAGACTTACAGAGCGAAACCGTGATAACTCAAGAGCATATTGAGAATAACGCTGCTGTTCGGCGTATACTATTGGAGCGTGGAGTCGTTCCTGAAGACTTGCCTGCTGAAGAGGATGTGAAGAAAGTGGAACGCCGACTAGCCAGTGAAGAGAAAAAAGCAATAGAGAATAAGCGAAAGAAATAGGTGTAGAAGGAAAGAAGTACTCTGGCTTCACAGAGTAATCCTTGAGGATCATACAAAAATCAATGGCGGTGTTTATTTAAACATCGCCATTGTTTTATTAGAGAATTGTTCCTAGAACGGACCGTAGCCCATACAGCTCGTGGTGGTGATGGCCGTCAGGAAGGCCGTGAGCGCGGCTACTACTACCTTCACCGCAATCTCAATCACCCGCTTCTTCATAAGTCACCTCCTTTCGTTAGTCCTTGTCGAAGCCGTCGTCATCACCCTCAGCCGTGCCCGTGTTGATCAACAGCGTGCTGGCCTGTGCGGGCATCGCGAAGTTGCCGGTATACACACCACCGCTCTCAGTGAGCTCAACTTCCGAGCCATTCAGCGTTGCCGTAGGCACCTGGTCCTCAGCAGGCGTGATGCTGATCTCCACCTCATCGTCCTCATTCAGGCTTGCGCCCGAAGTCACAGCGTTGCCGTCGTGAGTGATAGAGGCTGAGCCGCTACCGCTGGTCGAGATCGTCAGCGCGAAGCCAGTAGGCTGATTTTGCTCACCTCCCTGTGAACCGCCCTGATTCTGGGAGCCACCGTTCTCGGTGCCATTCTCGGTACCATTCTCATTGTCGTTCTCGTCAGCCTCAGGATCCTCAACGGTTCCTGCATCGGCAGAGGTCACACGCTTCACAACGTCGCCGTTGCGGTCGTAACAGGTAATCTGGATGGAGGTGTTGGCCAGCTCATCCTTCAGGTCCTGAGTAGGAGTGAAGATGATGCGACGGGTTGAAATCAGCGAGGTCTTCACGTCCTCAACCTTCTCCACACTCTTGGCGCGAAGGCCGAAGCGCATGGTTCCCAGTCCGGGCAGTGCCACACTGTGACCTTCCGTTGCCCACGCCTTGATTACCTCACCGGCTGCATCCCAGCAGGCCTTCATCACACCCTGGCTACAACCAGAACGGAGAGCCGCCTCCTTGATAACCTTCGCCTGCGTCAGCGCGATGTACAGCTCGGGCTGCATCACATAGCGGTAAACGCCCTCGTCATTCTTGTTAAACTTGATCTTACGTTCAACTGCTTTTACTTTCAATGCCATAAATAAATCCTTTCTTTTTAATGGTTAATAAATTGATTGTTTGATTAATAAATTGTTAATTGTTTTTACTTGTCGCCGAAACGACTCATTTTTGTGCTTTGCCGAGGAAACAATTGCCCGCGCGCCATGCAATTTTTGTTACCC
>JAGCDZ010000082.1 GCA_017650905.1 Prevotella sp.
GACAAGATCACCAAGCCCTCGAAACTGACGCTGACGGTAACGCTTAGCGGGGTGATAAAGAATCATTGGGAGTTCTGGGTGTACCCTCCCATAGTGAATAGTGAAGAGGGAATTGTGGATTGTGATATCCATATCGCGGATTCGCTGGATGCGGAAGCGATGAAGGTGCTGAAGAACGGCGGTAAGGTGCTACTGACGGCGGCCGGTAAGGTGCGCTACGGCCGCGATGTGGTGCAGCATTACCTGCCAGTGTTCTGGAATACGTCGTGGTTTAAGATGCGTCCGCCTCACACCACTGGCGCCTATATCGACCAGCAGCATCCGTTGTTTAAGTACGACTTCCCCACCGACGACTGGAGCAACCTGAACTGGTGGGAACTGCTGAATCGTGCCCAGGTGATGAACCTGACAGAATTTCCTAAAGACTATCAGTCGCCGATACAACCCATTGATACCTGGCATGTTAGTCGGAAATTGGGAATGCTGGTGGAGGCTAAGGTGCTGAAAGGAAGGCTGTTGATGACCACGATGGACATTACTTCAGATCTGAAGCATCGCTTGGTCGCTCGTCAGATGCGTCAGGCTATCCTCACTTATATGCAGAGCGATGACTTCCAGCCTTCGCTGACTCTCCAGTCACAGATTATCAGCGACCTCTTTACGAAGGATGCTCCCAAAGTGGACATGTTTACCAACGACTCGCCCGATGAGTTGAAACCCAAATTGAAATAAGAAACACAGTATATATGAAACGGTTTGCCTTTAAGATGTACCTCAAGCCGGGGTGCGAGAAAGAATATGAGAAGCGTCATGCTGCCATCTGGCCGGAACTCGTGAAGATGATCAAGGATGGCGGTGTGAGTAACTACAGCATCTATTGGGACAAGGATACCAACATCCTTTTCGGCTATCAGGAGTGTGAAGGGGAGGGAAACTCCCAGGATACTGATAATGTAGACCCCATCACCCAGAAATGGTGGGATATGATGGCTGATATCATGGAAGTGAATTCCGACAACTCACCTGTGACCGTACCCATTCAGGAAGTGTTTCATCTCGACTGACCTTGACCTATCTTAATTTTAACAAGGATTAATCTAAAAATTCGGAAGAGAATGCGAGATTAATCCAAGGATTTTGTAACTTTGCACCCTAATTGCATTATTTATAACGTTATAAGAGAAAAAATGGCTGAAACAAAGAAGATTAAGACCGCTTTGGTGTCGGTATTCCACAAGGATGGACTCGACGAGCTGCTCAAGAAGTTGAACGAGGAGGGCGTGAAGTTCCTGTCGACAGGCGGTACACAGAAATTTATTGAGTCACTCGGCTATGAGTGCCAGAAAGTAGAGGATGTGACCACATATCCCTCTATCCTTGGCGGTCGTGTGAAGACACTCCATCCGAAGGTGTTCGGAGGTATCCTTGGACGTCGTGACAACGAGGGTGATCAAGCTCAGATGCAGCAGTATGAGATTCCTGAGATCGACCTGGTGATTGTTGACCTTTATCCCTTTGAGCAGACGGTAGCCAGCGGTGCTTCCGAGGAAGATATCATCGAGAAGATCGATATCGGCGGTATCTCATTGATCCGTGCAGGTGCCAAGAATTTCAACGATGTGGTGATTGTGCCCAGCAAGGTTGAGTACAGTGTGCTGCTTGACATTCTGAACCAGCAGGGTGCAGAGACCACCAAGGCCCAGCGCCGTATGTTTGCTACCCGTGCCTTCGGCGTGAGCAGTCACTATGATACCGCCATTAACGCCTGGTTTGAAGGAAAGTGAATAGTTTAGAGTTTAAAGTTTAGAGTTTATAGTTTATAGACAATGGGATTTTTTAGTTTCGTTCAGGAGATTGCAATGGACCTTGGAACGGCCAATACCATCATTATCAGTGATGATAAGATCGTGGTAGACGAGCCTTCAGTGGTGGCGCTCGACCGCCGCACGGACAAGATGATTGCCGTAGGAGCCAAGGCCAAGATGATGTATGAGAAGACACACGATAACATTCGTACCATCCGTCCGCTTCGCGATGGTGTGATTGCCGACTTCTCTGCCTGTGAGCAGATGATGCGCGGTCTTATTAAGATGGTACACACGAGTAGTCGTCTGTTCTCACCCTCACTGCGTATGGTGATAGGTGTACCTTCGGGCTCTACGGAAGTGGAGCTGCGTGCTGTGCGTGACTCTGCGGAGCATGCTGACGGACGTGACGTCTATCTGATTTTTGAGCCGATGGCGGCTGCTATTGGTATCGGTATCGATGTTGAGGCCCCAGAGGGTAACATGATTGTAGATATCGGTGGTGGCTCTACCGAGATTGCCGTGATTTCATTGGGTGGTATTGTCAGCAACAACTCCATCCGCACGGCCGGTGACGACCTGACTGCTGATATTCAGGAATATATGAGTCGCCAGCACAATGTGAAGGTCAGTGAGCGTATGGCTGAGCGCATTAAGATTCATGTGGGTTCTGCCTTGACCGATCTTGGTGAGGATGCTCCTGAGGATTTTGTGGTACATGGTCCTAACCGTATCACCGCTCTTCCTATGGAGGTGCCCGTATGCTATCAGGAGATTGCGCACTGTCTGGATAAGACCGTGTCGAAGATCGAGAATGCTGTGCTGTCTGCACTCGAGAATACACCGCCGGAGTTGTATGCGGATATCGTCAAAAACGGTATCTATCTCTCTGGAGGTGGTGCCCTGCTCAGAGGTCTTGACCGTCGTTTGCAGGAAAAGATTAATATTCCGTTCCATGTGCCTGAAGATCCTCTCCACAGTGTGGCCAAGGGTGCAGGTATCGCATTGAAGAATATTGATCGATTCAGTTTCCTGATGCGATAATCCGGACATAGGGAATGAGCAATCTGCTGGATTTCCTGAGGAAGTATCATCATTGGCTCCTTTTTGTCTTCCTGGAAGTGGTCAGTGCCGTGTTGCTGTTTAATTATAACAGTTATCAGGGTAGCGTATGGCTATCTTCTGCCAATGTGGCGGTGGGAAAGATGTATGAATTGGAGAGTGATGTTACTTCTTTTTTCAGCATGACGCGCGCCAATGAGGAACTGACCTTGCGCAATTTCTATTTGGAAAGACAGGTAGACCAGTTGCGTCGTCTTTATACGGAGGTGACACACGACACCACGGTGATTGAGCGTCAGGAATTGCAGTTTCTCAGCCAGTATAGACTCATTCCAGCCAAGGTGATATCCAATACCGTTCATAAGCCCGATAATCTGATCACGATAGACAAAGGCGCTGAAGATGGTATTGAGGTGAACATGGGCGTGGCCAGTGGCAATGGAGTAGTGGGTGTGGTCTATCTCGTGTCTGAGCATTATTCGGTTGTGATTCCCGTCTTGAATGCGACGATGTCGCGTATTAGCTGCTCCATCCGCAACAGCAATTATTTCGGTTATCTGCATTGGAGTGGGGGAGATCCTGCTATTGCCTACTTGGAGGACGTACCCCGTCATGCTCGTTTTAAGAAAGGTGAATGGGTTGTGACCAGCGGTTATTCTTCTATCTTCCCTTCTGGCGTGCTGGTGGGACAAATCGAGAAGGTGTTTAATTCCGCCGATGGCTTGTCATATAAGTTGCAGTTGCGCCTAAGTACCGATTTCAGTTGCTTGCGCGATGTCTGTGTCATCAGCGACAAGCGGGTTGGGGAACAGGTGAAGTTGCTGGAAGCAGCGCGCGACTCGATGGCGCTGACCAATAGAGACAGGTAGTTTTGTGAAAGGTGATAAAACAGGAATAGGGTGTCAGTAGATTTCTTCAAACGGTTGGGATGGTTCTTTGTCCTTTGTCTGGTTCAGGTCTTGATTCTGAATCACATCCACTTGTTTGACGTTGCCATCCCTTTGCTGTATGTCTATTTTACCATTACTTTCCAACGTAGTACCCCGAAGTGGATGATTCTGTTGTGGAGTTTCGCGCTGGGATTAGCGATAGACGTATTCTCCAATACCCCAGGATTGGCTTCTGGTTCAATGACGCTGATTGCTGTCATCCAGCCTTATCTGTTGGAAATATTTGTACCGCGTGATTCCGCAGAAAATCTCGAGGTGTCGATTTCAACGCTGGGTTTCAGTAAGTTCCTTATCTTTTGTGTGATTCTGCTGGTTGTCTATTGTCTGGTATTCTTTGCCTTAGAGGCATTCAGTTTCTTCAACTGGCAGTATTGGTTAATGTGTGCTGGAGCCAGCCTGTTGCTGACATTGGCACTGATAATGGCCATCGAAAGTGTTCGTAGGAAGTGAAGGAAAAGAACGATCTTGCAGAGAGAAAGTATATCATTGCTTCGGTGGCCATCGTTATTGTGGTCGTCTATATCATTCGTCTCTTCACCCTTCAGATTACCAGTGACGACTATAAGAAGAGCGCCGACTCGAATGCCTTCCTGAAGAAGGTAGATTTCCCATCGCGTGGTAATATCACTGACCGTAATGGCAAGTTGCTGGTATTCAACCAGCCTGCCTATGATATCATGGTGGTGATGAATGAAGCGAAGGATCATCTGGATACGCTGGATCTGTGTAAAGCTTTGAATATCACGAAAGATGAGTTCGATCGCAGGATGGCAACCATCAAGGACAAAAACAAGAATCCGGGTTATTCACGCTTTACGCAGCAGTTATTCTTGCCTCAACTGAGCGACAAGGATTTTAGTATCTTCCAGGAGAAGATGTTCCGTTTTCCAGGCTTTTATGTCCAGCGGCGTAGCATTCGTCAGTATCAGTATAATCTGGCTGCACACGTTCTGGGTGATGTGGCAGAGGTGTCACCAGCCGATATTGAGGAAGACGATTACTACCAGCCAGGCGACTATATCGGGAAACTGGGTGTTGAGCGTTCCTACGAGAAACAATTGCGAGGTGTGAAGGGCATACAGATCCTGTTACGCGACGCTCATGGACGTATTCAGGGGCGTTACCAGAATGGTGCTTTGGATCGTAAGCCTGTGCCGGGAAAGAATCTGACGCTGAGTCTCGATTATGAGTTGCAGGCCTTGGGCGAACGGTTGTTAGAGGGAAAGATAGGCAGTATTGTGGCCATAGAACCTTCTACGGGCGAGGTGCTGTGTATGGTTTCCTCACCTTCCTATGACCCTCGTATGATGGTAGGACGAGAGCGTAGTAAGAATCATCGCATCTTGAGTCAGGATCAGTGGAAACCCTTGCTCAACCGCAGTATCATGGGACAATATCCGCCAGGCTCTACCTTTAAGACTACACAGGGTCTGACTTTCCTGACAGAAGGGATTATCACACCGTCGACACCTTTCCCGTGTGGTCATGGATTTAACTTCAGAGGTCTTCATGTGGGATGTCACGGTCATGCTTCTCCGTTGCCTCTTGTGCCGGCACTGAGCACTTCCTGTAACGGTTACTTTTGTTGGGGACTCTATCACATGATCAATACTAATATCTCCAAATACGGTACGGTACAGAATGCAATGAATACCTGGCGTGACTATATGGTCAGCATGGGCTTCGGCTATCGGTTGGGAGTTGATCTTCCTGGCGAGAAACGTGGTCTGATTCCGAATGCACAATTTTACGATAAGGCCTATAAAGGCTCCTGGAATGGTTTGACCATTATTTCTATAGCTATCGGACAGGGTGAGGTGAACGCTACACCGTTGCAGATTGCCAATCTGGCTGCTACTATTGCCAATCGCGGTTATTACTATGTTCCCCATGTAGTGAGGAAAGTGCAGGGTGAACCGCTTGATACCGCCTTCACGCGTCGTCATTTCACAAAAGCCGACCGCAAGGCCTACGACTATGTGGTGCAGGGCATGCGCTCATCGGTGTTGGGAGGAACTTGTAAGGCATTGGGGCGTTATGATTTTATGGCTTGTGGTAAGACAGGTACGGCTCAGAACCGAGGACATGACCACTCGGTCTTCATGGGCTTTGCCCCGATGGACAAACCGAAGATTGCTGTCGCTGTGTATGTGGAGAACGGCGGCTGGGGCGCTACCTATGGTGTGCCTATCGGTGGTCTGATTATGGAGAAGTATATCAACGGGAAACTATCCGAAGCCTCGGAGAAGAAGGCGACGGAGTTCCAACACAAACGAATCGCGTATGGCTCAGCAGACAGATAAACAACCCAGTGTGTTGCGTTCCATTGACTGGTTGACAATCCTGTTCTATCTGGGATTGCTCACCTTTGGTTGGGTCAGCGTTTGTGGAGCCAGTTATACTTATGGTGAGACAGATATCTTCAGCCTGGACAGCCGTTCTGGTATGCAGATCGTATGGATAGGTACCTCTATCGTACTTGGATTAGTCATCCTGCTGTTGGATAACCGATTTTATGATACATTCGCCTATCTGATCTTCGCTGTGTTAGTACTATTGTTGATAGCCACTATTTTCAATCCCCATACCATCAAGGGCTCTAGGTCGTGGCTGGTGTTAGGACCATTACGTGTGCAACCGGCAGAATTCGCGAAGTTCGCAACGGCGTTGGCATTGGCGAAACTGATGAGTACCTATGGCTATGATATCCAGAAATGGAAAGACTTTGCTATTACCCTGGGCTTTATATTCCTGCCGATGCTCTGTATCGTGCTTCAGCGGGAGACCGGTTCGGCATTGGTGTATTTGGCATTCTTCCTGATGCTCTATCGCGAGGGCATGTCGGGCAGTCTGCTCTTTACTGGAGTGGCTATGGTGATTTATTTCGTGATAGGTATCCGGTTTGCTGACACGATGTTGTTGTATACCCCAACCTCGGTAGGAAAATTCGTCGTGTTGATGCTGATACAGATTTTCTCTGGCCTGATGGTTTACTTCTATTGTGAGAACAAGCGCGATGGTATTCGGATTATTCTCGCCAGTATAGGAATTACGGTGATATTCCTGCTGTTTTCACTCTATGTGATACCTTTTGATATCGTCTATGTCTTACTGGTCACAACCGCACTGATGATCGGCTATCTGCTGTGGCAGAGTGTGGCCACCCGTGTACGCAACTATTTATGGATTGCGCTTTTCGCGATAGGTTCTGTGGTATTTTTCAATGCTGCCGACTATGTACTGAATAATGTGTTGGAGCGCCATCAGCGGGTACGTATCAATGTGTTATTGGGACTTGAGGAAGACCTGAAGGGTGCCGGTTATAATGTGCATCAGAGTCAGATTGCCATTGGCTCGGGAGGCATCGAGGGTAAGGGCTTCCTGAATGGTACGCAGACGAAGTTGAAATATGTACCGGAGCAGGATACCGACTTTATTTTCTGTACGGTCGGTGAGGAGGAAGGCTTTGTCGGATCAGCAGGCGTGTTGCTGCTCTTCCTGGCGTTGATCCTGCGACTCATATACCTTTCTGAACGACAACCTTACCGTTTCGGAAGGGTGTATGGCTATTCGGTGCTGAGTATTTTCCTCTTCCATGTGTTTATCAATGTAGGCATGGTGTTAGGACTGACACCTGTGATTGGTATCCCCTTGCCGTTCTTCAGCTATGGTGGATCTTCCTTATGGGGCTTTACTATCCTGCTGTTTATCTTCCTGCGTATTGATGCCAGTAGGAATCTCGCGCGTACCTAAATAAATATTATCAGTTTTTGTCGATCCTGATGCCGATGTCTGTCACACCAGGCATGATTTCCCGTTTCATATTGTGCTTGACTAGAATATGAAGGGAGTCGCCTTCTGCCAGTCGGATGGTGTTCACATGGAAGGTATATTGATAATGGTTGATACCGGAACCTCTGATTTTTCCCTGCTTGTCGATCAGGTTACAATTCAAAGTGTCGTTATGGCGATAGCCCGAAGGCAATACGGTCTGTTGGATAATCAGGCACAAGCCGAGGAACGGGTAGTTCTCATTGATTCGCAGGCCCAGTTCTTCTTTGTAAAAGCCAGCCTCGCTGACAGGCGGAATGCCGAAACTGATGGTGTCGTTCTTTTCCCAGCCCGATGTCGGTGTAGGTTCGTAATGACAATAGATAGGCAGACGGTCGCATGAGGTAATTCCACATGCAACCGTCAGCATCATTCCAATGATGAGCTGTCTGCAAATCCTATGCATCCCCTTTCTTGTTTTCTGCTTTCTGAGAGGCATTACCGCCGGATTTCTTCTTTTTCTTCTTTTTCTTGGCTTTGTCGAAGCGGCTGATATCACCTCCTGCCAAGTCTATATGCTGCTTGGTGGGTTTGGCGTGTCCGTCTTCCTGCAAGGAGGCTGGTTTCTCCCCCCTTTTGTTCATTTCGATGATCTCCTTGGCGCGTGCAGCAGAGATGGTTTCCAGATTGGCAGCGATGTTCTTGTCTGTCGAATAAGTTACAATCTCTGCGAGGATATCGCTCTTGAAGTGATAGTAATCGGCATCGAGCGTCTGTAAGACGATATCTTTGCCTGGCAACTTACGACTGGCTTCCAAATAATCGTCCACCTCGTAGTTCAGGCAACACTTCAACTTGGCACACATGCCGGCGAGCTTCTGAGGATTCAGGGAGATATCCTGAAAGCGGGCTGCATTCGTGGAGACAGAAACAAAATTCTTCATCCAGGTGGCACAGCAGAGCTCACGTCCACAGGGACCGGTTCCGCCAATGCGTCCTGCTTCCTGACGGGCACCAATCTGCTTCATCTCAATACGCACATGGAAGGCTGCTGCTAAGTCCTTGATAAGCTGGCGGAAGTCTACACGCTCGTCGGCAATGTAGTAGAAGATGGCCTTGTTACCATCACCCTGATATTCCACATCACCGATTTTCATATCGAGTCCCAGTCCCTTGGCGATGACACGACTCTCAATCATTGTCGAATGCTCGAGTCCCTTTGATTCGCGGTACTTCTGCATGTCAATCTCGCGTGCAATACGGTAGACGCGCTTGATATCGTCGGCAGATTTCAGGTTGGCTTTCTTGATCTGGAGTTTCACCAGTCTGCCTGTCAAAGTCACCACACCGATATCATGACCTGGACTAGCCTCTACGGCTACGATGTCGCCCTTCTTTAGGGGTAGGTTGTTGACGTTGTGATAGTAACCTTTGCGCGTATGCTTGAACTGCACCTCCACTAAGTCGGTGTCTTCAGCATTGCCTGGTACGTCAGCAAGCCAGTCGTAGGTGTTCAGTTGTCGGTCCTGACGGCCAACAGCCTGGTGGCAGAGTCCTCTGTCACATCCCACGCGTATTGGATAATCTTTTGTTTTTTCTTCCATATATTTTTTATTCTTGTATTTCTAACCTTCCTAGTTTTTCTAGGATTTTTGTAAGAGTAGCACGATCATCTGCAGAGCTAGGTCGAAGAAGACAATCTTCGCGTTGGCATTCTGTCCGATGTCGCGGATATCGCGATTGGCCAATTCTGAAATGGCCAGAATATTGTTCTCATTGATGAATCGGGCGAAATTCTTGGCAAAAGCCTCTTCCTTCTGTGTCATGTAGGTCAGTTCCTCCTGATGGAAGTTGTACATGAAATTCTCACGGGACATCCTAAGGAAATAGGTCAGCCATCGTTTCTGCTTTTCGCGTCCGTAGCCCGCCATTGTCTCACTCCATTTACGCAGGTCCTTGACCTTTCGCTGATAGGCCAGACGCATCAGTGAGATATACATGTCAAGAAACAGCTCATTCTCAGAGCCTACTTGCAACTCTTCGAGTGCGCTCAGCCAGTTGCCGTTTGCCAGACGGCTGATGCGGCGTGCATCCTCTTCTCCGATACCCCGTTTCTCAACAAGTGCTTGGGTGAGGCTCTCATCATCAATCTTCTTGATGTCGATGCGCTGCACACGGCTACGGATGGTTTCCAGCAATTTGTCGGGTTCTTCGCAGACCATGAGAAAAACCGTTTGCTGCGGGGGCTCCTCGATGAGCTTCAACAGCTTGTTGGCACATTCGATGTTCATGCGCTCCGGCAGCCAGATAATGCTGACTTTATAGCCTCCCTGACTGGATTTGAGCGACAGCTTGCGTACCAAGTCGTCACTTTCTCCAGCTGTGATGATGGCTTGTTGGTTCTCGCCTCCCATCGCCTGCATCCATTGTTCCATCGTGAAATAGGGACCGTCCATGATGAGTTCATGCCACTCTTTGGCAAAGTCGTCACTCACGGGCTTGTGATCCGTACTCATCGAGGGCAGTTTGATGGTAGGGTAGGTGAAGTGTAGGTCGGGATGCTCCAACTTGTCGAGCATTGCTTTCGAGGAGGATCTGCCGTCATCCAGGAGCGAACAGCCAAAGGCTATTGCCAATGCCATTTTCCCTGCACCTATAGGACCACAGAGCATCAGTGCGTGAGGCAGACGGTCTTCTCTGGCCATCTGCATCAAGCGCTCTTGCGCCTCTTTTTGTCCTATCACCTCACTCCAATTCATATCTTTATAGCAATCGCTTTGCGACTTCCGCTACAGAATCGACTGCCGATACCGTGTAGAAATGAATGTTGTTGACACCGTGCGCATAGAGATCACGGCATTGTTCTGTCGTCCACTCGATACCTAACTGCCGGGCATCGTCGTCGGTCTTGCACTTCACGATTTCCTTGGCCAGTGGCTCTGGGATATCGCAGTGGAAGGTCTTGGGAACGACAGTCAGCTGCGACAGCTTGGCCAGCGGTTTGATGCCTGGGATGATGGGAATGGTGATGTCCATAGCCCTTGCCTTCTCCACGAAAGAGAAATATTTCTCGTTGTCAAAGAACAATTGTGTCACCGCATATTGTGCGCCGAGGTCCTGCTTCTGCTTCAGATACTCCATATCGCGCTCCAGGTTCGGCGATTCCTCATGCTTCTCCGGATAGCAGGCTACACCATAGTCGAAAGGTTTGCCCGGATGCTTGATAGGCGTACCGTCGGCAAAGAATCCCTCGTTGAAACGCTTCACCTGCTGAATCAGTTCCGTTGTGTGGGCATGCCCTCCTGGCGTCGGCACAAACCGGCTGTCTTCCTTAGCCTTGTCACCACGGAGCAGAAGCAGGTCGCTGATACTCAGGAATTGCAGGTCGAGCAGTTCATATTCGATATCCTCGATGGTTGCACCACTACAGATCACGTGGGGTTGCACGGGAATGTGGTATCTTTGTTGGATGGCGGCAGCAATCGCTATTGTACCAGGACGGCGACGGATGCGCTGCCTCTCAAACTGCCCATTCTCCAGTTCCCTGTACACAAACTCAGAGTGGTGCGTTGTAATGTTGATATAGGCAGGATCGAATTCCTTCAGCTTGTCAATATCGGCAAAAAGCTTGTCAGTGCCCGTCCCTTTTAGCGGGGGCAGCACCTCAAAGGAGAATCGTCTGCGGTCTTTATCTAAGTTCAGTATGCTCATATTTCGCTGCAAAGGTAGTGCAAATCGAGCGAAATACAAAATAAATCACAATTTATTTTTATTTCCGGGCTGCAGCCTGCTTTCGAGACGCCGTCCCAAGATTAAATAAAAATCCCCAAACTGTTAAGCAATTTGGGGAATCTTTTCGCTATTGACTTTTCACTTTTCATTTCTTATTTTTCAAATATTTCTTTCAGTTTGGCTTGCAGCCCCTGAGCACGAAGACCACGGGCTACAATCTTTCCCTGAGGGTCGATCAGCAGGTTATCGGGGATGCTATTCACGCCATACACACTCGAGGCAACAGTCCGCCAGCCCTTCAGGTCGGAGAGGTGTGTCCAAGGCATGTTCTGATCGGCGATAGCCTTCACCCAAGGCTCTTTCTTATTGTCGAAAGAGAGTCCGACAATGTCAAAGCCTTTCGCATGATATTTCTCGTAGGCAGCCACCACATTCGGCATCTCCTGGAGGCATGGACCGCACCACGAAGCCCAGAAGTCGACGAGCACCCATTTGCCCTTGCCTACATACTCGCTTAGTTTGTGCATATTGCCGTCGACATCAGCCTCCTCGAGGTCTGTGAACTGCTGGCCGATAAAGGCATTCTTCTTAGCCTCCTGAGCCTTCTGCTGTGCAACCTGTTCCACCATTCGCTTTACGATGGGGTGGTTGGCATAGGCAGGCTTGGTGGCGAGAACGCTGTCTAACTTCTCCTGTCCGAGAAATTGCTGATACTCGCTGATGAAGGCTACGGGAATCAGTGTCTCGCGCTCCTCTTTAAAGATTTTTTCAACGCCAGTCATCATCTTCATCATGATAATCATCATTCCACCGGTGATTTCCACTTGCTTCTTCTCACGCTCTTCTTGCGACATTTTCTGAACCTTCTGGAGGAATGCTCCATAGGGCGCATTCAGCTCGACGTCGTAGCGTGTCAGACGTTCGTTCTGGGGCGAACCTTTCAACGTGCTGTCGTTCAGATTGACAGTCACAGGCGTACCATCATTGAAGAACATCGTGAACCAGTCGGCATTCTTGATAGAAACACCCATATAGGCATCCTTCTCCGCGTTGCCGCTCATCGTGAACTTGCCGTTAGCGACAACCGCGCTATCGACGATCTGGCTGGTCAGACGGTCACGTAGCACCACCGTCTTACCGTTTTCCTTACTGATACCGTTGACGGTATACTTAACCTGCTGTGCCTCTGAGGGCAGTACTGCTGCGATGAGAGCAGCTAAAAACAATACCTTTTTCATATTCATTATTTATTATGCAATGATGCGTTTGAAAGTATAATTAAGTTTCTGGGTGCAAAGATAAAGACTATTTCCCATACTTCCAAGTTTTTTTGTTTGCAATAATTCGCAATGTTCTGAAGCGGTTTGCAAAAGTTTGCACCAACTAATTCCAACATAAATCCCCGCCTTTATCTGACGGGGATTCCAAAGGGTTTTGCGCCCATATTACTTAACCTTATAAAGTCTGAACGACAAGGCCGGAACATCGTCGAGCAGCAGAGTGGCTTTCTTGCCTGCATCGAGTTTCAGCGAGCCGTTCTTCGGTGTGATTTTCTCAGGATTGTCGAGTGTGTTCTCGTCGTCCATCCCATTGTGCGAGAGAGTAATGGTCTGAGCCGTACGCTCTCCCTTCATACCTGTCAGCTGGATGCTGATGGGCTGAGCCGTCTTCGAGGTGTTGACTACCTTGATGATGACTTCACCGGTCTGCTTGTCGAATACCGACGAAGCGAAGAGTCCGTCCTGACCTTCCTGGCCGGCTACGGGCTTCTTGTCCATCGTCAGCGGCAACACGTTGGTACCTTTGTTCATAGCATACATCTGCTGCACATAGTAGCTGACCGACTTGAACATACGGAGGTTGTCGAACCAGATGGCATCCGGACGCCACTGCCAGCCCTCAACGTGGGCGAAGAGCGGGGCGTAGGTCGCCATGTGGACGATGTCGGCATTGCGCTCGATACCGGTCATGTGGGCTGCCTCCAATAAAGAGGTATAGTAGTGGTTCCACTTGTGATTGTTGCTACCGTGACAAGCATATTCACCTGCAAATACCTTCGGACCCTTGCGGTCGTAGCTGTCGTAACGCAGACCATGTGAGAGGAACCACTGCTCATTGCGGTAGTAGTGCTCGTCGTAGAGGTCTACCTTCAGCTCCTTCATGCGGGGCTGCAACAGATCGAAGTCCCAGCCCTCGGAGTTGGGGCCTGTGGTGCCGATGAGCTTCAGGTTGGGATACTTGGCGCGGAGAGCGGCGTTGAACTTCTTCAGACGCTCCGTAAACACAGGACCATAGCCACCGTGCTGCTCATCGTAGTCCCACTGCTCATTACCTACGGCAAGGAACTTCAGGTTGAAAGGCTCGGGGTGCCCCATATCGGCACGCACCTTACCCCATTTCGAGTCGACAGGACCATTGGCGAATTCCACCAGGTCGAGGGCATCCTGGATATAGCTGTCGAGATCGTCGACGGCTACGTGTACACCAGGCTTCGTGGGATCGGGATTCTGGAACTGACAACTCAGTCCACAGCTGATGACAGGCAGTGCCTCACAGCCGAAGTCCTCACAGAGCTGGAAGAACTCGAAGAAGCCCAGACCGTAGCTCTGGAAGTAATCGGGGAAGAAGCGGTGACCGAAGGTATAGTGCCAACGGTTCTCGTTCAGTGGACGGTTCTCAACAGGGCCCACGCTGTTCTTCCATTGGTAGCGGGTCTCCAGATCAGTTCCCTCCACGATACAGCCGCCAGGGAAGCGGAACACACCGGGGTGCATATCGTAGAGCGCCTGAGCCAGGTCTTTGCGCATACCGTTCTCGCGGCCTTTCCAAGTGTCGGTGGGGAAGAGCGAGATATGCTCTACGTCGGTGGTCGCCTTATCACCAGCCAGGAAGATGCGCAGCGCACCCTTGGTCTCTGTGCGCGGAGCCTTCAGTTCTGCCGTATATTTCTTCCAGTCCTTGCCGCTGATGTTCACCTTGACCGTCGCAAAACGCTGATCTTCGTCCATCGTGTCATTGTCTACCAGGCTCACTTCGAGTGTCGACTTTCCACCCTCGGGGCAACGGGCCCAAAGCGAGAAACGGTAGGTGGCGCCTTGCTTCACGGCAATGCCGAAGAAACCTTCATTCTCCAGACCTGTGAACTTGTCGCGGTGGCCGGAGTAGGCGAGGCGTACATAGTGAGGATTGCGGTCGAAGGGGCCGTCGTTGCGCACCTCAAATTTGCCGTAGGCGCGCCAACCCATCAGGTTCTGGGGGAATTCAAACGAACGGTTCTTCACCATCTCTGCATACAGACCGCCGTCGGCAGCGTAGTTGATGTCTTCAAAGAAGATGCCGTACATCGTCGGCTGTACAGGAGCGCCGATCTTTTTGGTGTTCACCTCCATCACATGGGTCTGAGCCGACATAGTGAGGGCTGAAAATAGTGTCAGAAAACTGACGGAAATTCTTAATTTCATTGCATTTTGATTTTAAAAGTGATTAGTTTTTTCTATTTCAGATGCAAAATTAGTTAAAAAAACCATGAAATACTTGTTTTTTCAAATTAAAGTTGTAATTTTGTGAATTATTAAGATAAATGTGATTCAAAAAACTAACTATTAATAAAAAAGAGGGATATGAAGAAGATTTTAGTAGCTGAAGACAACGACAGCAACTTTATCCTGATGACGTACATCTTGAAAAAGTATTATACGTACGATCGTGCCAGAAATGGCAAGGAGGCTGTTGATATGGTAGACGACAATACCTTCGATTTAGTGCTGATGGATATCAAGATGCCTGTGATGGATGGTCTGGAGGCGACGAAAGCCATCAGGGAGAAACATCCTGACCTCCCCATTGTGGCCTTGACGGCTAATGCTTTCGACAGCGACCGTCATTTGGCAATGGAGGCAGGCTGCAATGATTTTCTGTCAAAGCCTGTGGGAAGTGAGCAATGTGTCAATATGATACGCAAGCTCATCGGAGAGTAGGCTTCAAGGCTATAAAACACAAAAAAAGGACACTGCGGTGTCCTTTTTTGTTTGAAGGCTGTGATCCGTTTGGGGCTCGAACCCAAGACCCCAACATTAAAAGTGTTGTGCTCTACCGACTGAGCTAACGGATCTACCTTAGGGTGATTTTTTTGAAATCGGCTGCAAAGGTACTACTTTTTCCCGAAACTGCCAAATTTA
>JAGCDZ010000083.1 GCA_017650905.1 Prevotella sp.
CTGTCGAACTTCACAAGTATGTCAACATCACTTCCATCTTTCTGTTCATCACGTGAATACGACCCAAACAGCAATGCTTTCAAGACGGGCTGGGTCTCGAAATAATGGGCTATCTGCTGTATCATCGTCTCCTTACTCATATATAGATCTTTAGCCTTTACGGTGCTAATATAAGCATAAAAACGGAATAATCCAAATTTTGGGGCAAAAAAGTTTGTGGGCTGCCAAAGCGAGGCATCTGCTTTGTCAAACTGATTCAGGATCGGAGGGACAGATTCTTTGATTTCTTTGTGAAAAGATCAATCACCTGTCCCCGCGATCTAGGTCAGAGTCCCTTGATCCACGCAAAAGGCAAATAAGAATCTTTTTCATTTACAATTTGACAATTTACTATTTACTATTTACTATTGATTCTGTTTCATTATTTTATTCTATTTGTGTGCAAAGATAATCACTTTTACTGGATTATCCAAGCTTTTCACAATTTTTCTTCCTGACTATACCGAAGGTAGCCGGTTCATCCTCTCGATACCTGTGATAAGCAGGTAATTAAAAGAACTCACGGGGAAAGTCCGGTGAGTCGACGTGAACTCCATCAAGCCGATATCACTTCAGAACTGTCCCTTCATTATACTATTTGTTAAAACAACTTAAAAGAAAGTCGATTCTCTTTTAAGTTTAAAAAATTAACTTTATCTTTGTGCTATCAAAATATAACAACGAAGTATTCATCCTAAAAATACAAATTATTATGCTAACTATCAAGAAAGTTCTGTTTATATTCGCCCTATTCATGGCACTGCCCATGATGGCACAAGTTGACAACGCTCAGCAGAACGTCAGTGTAACCGATCTGACCTATATGATCAAGGAGGGTCCGAAGTCTGAGTTAGGTACTGTGGTTAGTGCTGTCCTCGACGTGCTGGCCGATCAGACCAAGGAAGAGCAGCCCGGCTATGTGGATGCCGTACGCGCTACAGTGATAGGAGCCCTTAGTGAGGTACGTCGCTTCACCGTGACCGATGGCTTGCAGGTGGCTCCTAATGCGAACACCAACCTCATTGTCGACGGCACTATCAACTACATCTCCACCACCCGCGAACTGCGTACCCACTCAGGCAAGAAGGAGAAAATCCCCGAGTTCTACGCCCAGATCTGTGTGACGCTCAACGTGAAGGATGCAGGCAATGGCAATGTGCTCAATACCCAGATGTTCGAGGTGAACCGCAGCAGCTGGTCGTGGTTCAAGAGCACCGACTCTGCCATCAAGGATGCCCTCGAAGGCCTGCACAAGAAGCTGGTGAAGTATTACAACACCGCTTTCCCCTACACCGCCCATATCCTGGAGCGTGGTACGGAGAAGAACGATAAACAGAAGGAAGTCTACATCGACCTCGGAGCCGCCCACGGATTGCAGAAGGGCACCCACCTCGATGTCTTTGTCCTTGGCACCATCGGAGGCAAGGAAACCCGCACTCAGATTGGACGTCTCAAAGTCAACGTTGTTGAGGGCGATGAGGTGAGCCGTTGCAAAGTCACTTCCGGAAGCAAGGAGATCAAGGCCGCCCTCGATGCCGGCAAACGCCTCCTCATCATCTCCACCGACTAATCTTTAAATATATAGGGTCTATGAACAATCTAGAAGAACTTGACATCATCACTCAGATACGTGGTGAGGTAAACAGCCGTCATCAAATGACAGGCGAGAATCTGTTTCTGGCGTGGGGCTATCCCACAGTCTTAGTGCTGCTGTTGCAGTTCGTGGCCATGCAGGTCTGGAACGAGAACTGGTGCAGTTGGATCTGGGCGGGCATCCCTCTCATCGGTATACCGCTGATGATCTATTTCCTTAACGAGGACTACGAACGTACACGCCATCGCACCCTCGAACAGAATGTCATTCTGCTGATGTGGGTGTTCATCGGTTTTGCTTGTTGTGTCGGCGGTTTTGCTATGGGCTTAGCCAACATCTACCAGCTATGTCTCTTCCCCCTTATTGGCCTGATGTGCGGCATGGGTTGTTTCATGACGGGTATCATTCTCCATTTCCGGCCTAAGACCATCTGTGGCATCATCGCCTCAGCGCTTTCTGTCGTGCCTCTCTTCTTCCAGGACGACCTCTGGCCTTGGCAGTTGTTTATTACTGCTATCATCGTCACTATCGCCCTCATCATTCCGGGACACCTGTTCCTCCGATATGTCCGAAAAAGTTACAAGTAATATGAGTCCATTTAAGTTTCCCGTCATCAACTCCCTGCTCCATAGCGAGTTGCGATTGAAGATCATGGTAGCCCTCGACAGCTTGGAGAGCGCCGATTTCACCTATCTCTGTGAGATCACCGACTCCACGCGAGGCAATGTCAGCATACAGATCACCACGCTTAAGGAAGCTGGCTATATCGAAGTCTCGAAGACTGGCATCGGACGTTTCTCTCATACCGTCTGCCACATCACTCGCAAGGGCCACGATTCTCTTTTAGCCTACGAACAAGGCCTGCGCCAGATGTTCGAACAACAAGTTCCACTCCAAGACCTGAAACAACATGAGTCAAGATAGTCAATAGTCGCTGGGACAGGTACTTGGGTATGACGGCTGCTATGACTCAGGTGCCTGTTTCCACGGCTATTTCTTTCTAATCTTTGCCTACACAAATAGCACTTCCGTTGATAATGTTCTGGTTCCACCTTGGCGGAGTTCTGGGGTGTTGATGCGGATATCGCAATCGACAACGAAGAGGGTATCAGACTTGTTGGAACGAATCACGTTCTCATCATGCATGTCACTGAGGTAGATGTCTGGCGTAGCGTATGTCCAGTTTCGAGGATTCTTCAATTCAAAGTCCATT
The DNA here is from genome assembly GCA_017650905.1 of Prevotella sp. Taxonomy (GTDB): domain Bacteria; phylum Bacteroidota; class Bacteroidia; order Bacteroidales; family Bacteroidaceae; genus Prevotella. The sequence goes on from JAGCDZ010000083.1 coordinate 2,847, forward strand.
TGGCGCATGTAATCAGCAATCTCTTCGTCACTTACAGGCTGGCCCTCAATATAGGGCTGCTCAGCAATAATCTTGAATTCGCTACTTTTGTCACGTCCAAAACCAAGAACAGTAAGTCTTGTCTCAGGAAAATAGGTGTTGTGAAGTGAAATTCGATCGAGGGCAAAGATGGGCTGAATGAAATAGTCGAGGCCGATGGATTTGATAAGCGTTGAGCCATGATCATAAACGACGGCCTCGCCACCTTCAGCTATCTGCTCACCTAGACTTTTAGGCAGAGTTTCTTCAACACATTCCGTCCAAAGTCCTACGGCCTTGGCCCATTGTTCGATTACTGCTTCTTGCTGCGCTCCAAATTGGCACTCTCTTTGGTAGTCGCTGAGTGTTCCTTGATCCTCTGAATCTGTGCCAGTTTCTGCTCCCGCGAGCAGGGATGCAATGACATTTGTTGTACCTCCCGCTGAGCAGCCATGCTGTTCTTGCGGTGAAAATCGTTGATAAACCAACTTTCCACTAATGAATTGTTCTGCATAACCATCCAGTTTAAGCAGACCTTCAGGTGTGAAACCCTCGGCTATGATAGTGCGTACGGATGCCCAAAAATCTGC
>JAGCDZ010000084.1 GCA_017650905.1 Prevotella sp.
CTTCGCTTTCAGTTCTTGTGTGGAGATAGTCACCCATACGTTGATATGTCTGTTGCGTTGTTAGTGAATGTTCAATGTTCAATGGTCAATGTTCAACGAAAGAAATAATCAGGTGGTTATTGCAGCGGGGTCCCACCTCTTCCCATTCCGAACAGAGAAGTTAAGCCCGCCTGCGCCGATGGTACTGCAATGCAATGCGGGAGAGTAGGAGGCCGCCATTTTTACAAAGTGAAGCCCTGAGGATACAATATCTTCGGGGCTTTTTCGTTTATTATATTGTATGCAATGGACTGACAGAATACGTCAAACAAAGATTTTCCTTGTGATTGCAGCAATTGTGATTGCTGTGGCATCATTGCTTGTGTCTCATTTCCTGGTACGGGATCTTTCCAAGGAGGAACGCCACAAGATGGAGACCTGGGCAGAGGCATTGAACGTGTTGAACAATGCGGATGAGAATACGGATATGTCATTGGTGCTGAATGTTATACAGAGTAATAATACGATTCCTGTCATTGTGATGGACGCTGACGGCGGGGTGACAGATTATCGCAATATCGATATGGATGCCAAGACGGCAGCTGATTCGGAGGCCTATGTTCAACAATATGGGAAACGGATGTTTCAAGATGGTAACTACATTAAGATCCATCTGGGCGATTCTATTGATACCAAAGACTATCAGTTAGTATGCTATGATGAGTCGACGATGATAAAACGGTTGGCCCAATATCCCTATTGGCAATTAGGCATTGTGATGATTTTCGTAGTGGTGGCCATCTTTGCATTATTGGCATCGAAACGGGCTGAACAGAATAAAGTATGGGTGGGACTTTCAAAAGAAACTGCTCACCAACTGGGAACGCCGATTTCAAGTCTGATGGCATGGGTTGAGATTCTTAAGGAGAATTATCCTGAGGATAAACTGATACCAGAGATGGATAAGGATGTGAAGCGACTGGAGTTGATTGCGGAACGCTTTTCAAAGATCGGTTCATTGCCAGAGCCCGTGGAAGCTTCGATGAATGAGGCGCTTTCACATGTGGTGGACTATATGAATCTTCGTACATCGAAAAAGGTTGAAATCGTCAGGCATCTTCCAGAAGAGGAAGTTATCGTAAAGATGAACCCGCAACTATTTGAATGGGTGATAGAGAATCTATGCAAGAATGCCGTTGATGCTATGGAAGGGAACGGAAAAATAGATCTAACCCTGACAGATGATGATGATCGTGTGGTGATAGAGGTAAAGGATAACGGAAAGGGTATCAGGAAGAAAGACATCAAGAATGTGTTTACACCTGGCTTTACCACAAAAAAGCGTGGATGGGGTCTTGGCCTTTCCTTGGCTAAGCGAATTGTTGAGGAATATCATCGAGGTCGTATTTTCGTGAAGGAATCGGAAGTCGGCGTCGGAACAACCTTCAGAATAGAATTGGAAAAGGAGAGAAAAACTGCACAGAAGAGTTGAAAGTGTGCGGTTATCAGAGTTGTTAGAGAATGAATTGCAGTGAAAAACATAAAAAAAGCAAATAAGTGTTTCGTATCTGAGAAAATATTTGTAACTTTGCACCCCAAATAACGAGTAAATGTGTAGTTTAGAGCAGTTTAAGATAGATTTGAAGAACCAGAAAGACGAGGTGAGAATCTTGAACTTTGATTTGGATGATCTGTTCTTTGCCGCCCTTGACGGCTCGGAAGTGAAGCAGGGGTCTTTGCATGTGTCGGTATCTATACGCAAGGTGACCGGCTTTTATGAACTTCTGTTCCATACCGAGGGCACAGTGACCGTAACATGTGATCGTTGTCTTGACGATATGTCCCAACCTATTGAGACTGAAAATCGTCTTGTCGTGAAACTTGGTGCGGCCTACTCCGAGGAAGATGATGTCATTACAGTGTCAGAGGACGAAGGAATACTCGACACGTCCTGGCTCATCTATGAATTTATTGTGCTGGCTATTCCCATCAAGCATGTGCATGCACCTGGCAAGTGCAACCCTGCAATGAGCCACGTTCTGGAAGAACTCTCAGCTGACCGAAGCAGCGATGAGGCGTCCGACCAGCCGATAGATCCCCGATGGAGTGCTTTGGAGAAATTAAAAAATAACATTTAAATTTTTAGAATTAATATGGCACATCCTAAAAGAAGACAATCAAGTACTCGTCAGGCCAAGCGTCGTACTCACGACAAGGCAGTAGCACCCACACTGGCAGTATGCCCCAACTGTGGCGCTTACTATGTATATCACACAGTATGCCCCACTTGTGGTTACTATCGTGGTAAGGTGGCTATTAAGATGGAAGACGAGGTCGCTGAATAATGAGTAATAAAATAAGCGCGGTAATCACGGGTATTGGTGGTTATATACCCGACTATGTCCTCACCAATGAGGAATTGTCGAGGATGGTGGACACCAACGATGAGTGGATTATGACGCGTGTTGGTATCAAGGAGCGTCGTATCCTGACAGAAGAGGGACTCGGCACTTCTTATATGGCCCGTAAGGCAGCCAAGCAGCTAATGCAAAAGACTGGTACAGATCCGGACAGTATTGATGCCATCATCGTTGCCACTTCGACCGCTGATTATAAGTTCCCATCAACAGCAAGCATTGTGCTTGGAAAGCTAGGATTGAAGAATGCCTTCTCATTCGATTTCTGGGGTGCTTGTTGTGGATTCCTCTATGCGCTCGATATGGCATCATCGATAGTAAAGAGTGGCAGGTGCAAGAAGATCATCGTGATCGGTGCCGATAAGATGTCTTCGATCGTCGATTATAAAGATCGTCAGACCTGTCCGCTTTTCGGTGATGGTGCAGCAGCTGTGCTTCTTGAAGCATCGGAAGAAGAAAATATCGGTATGATGGATTCCCATCTGCGTGCTGACGGCAAGGGTCTTCCGTTTTTGCATATGAAGGCAGGCGGTTCTGTTTGTCCTCCATCGCATTTTACGATTGACCATCGTCTGCACTACCTCTATCAGGAGGGTCGTACTGTATTCCGTTATGCTGTTACCAATATGAGCGATGATTGTGCCTTGGTTGCTGAGCGCAATGGTCTGAATAAGGATAATATCCAATGGATTGTTCCTCATCAGGCCAATATGCGTATCATCGAGGCAGTTGCAAAGCGTTTGGATCTTTCCATGGATCAGGTGATGGTGAATATCGAGCATTTGGGTAATACCAGTGCCGCCACTATTCCGCTTGCTTTGTGGGAGAATGAATCGAAGTTAAGAAAGGGTGATAATATGATCTTCACCGCTTTCGGGGCCGGATTTGTCCACGGGGCATCCTATTTCAAGTGGGCATACGATGGCGCTCAATAAACTTAAAGATAACTATACGAGAAAACGCATCCTTTTTGAAAGATGCGTTTTTTTGTCTAAACAGAGAATATGCATAAGGCTGGATTCGTAAATATTGTAGGAAATCCTAATGTGGGCAAGTCGACACTGATGAACCAACTCGTGGGAGAACGCATCAGCATCGCAACGTTCAAAGCGCAGACCACACGTCATCGTATCATGGGTATCGTCAATACCGATGATATGCAGATTGTATTCTCAGACACACCAGGTGTACTGAAACCTAATTATAAGTTGCAGGAATCAATGCTGGCTTTCTCTGAGTCTGCATTGCAGGATGCCGATGTTTTACTGTATGTGACCGATGTGGTGGAGAACCCGGAGAAGAACATGGATTTCTTGGGGAAGGTTCAGAAGATGGATACCCCGATATTGCTGCTTATCAATAAGATTGATGAGTTAAAAGAGAATAGCCAGCAGGCGCTTGCCGAAATTGTAGAGCACTGGCACAGTCTGCTCCCCAATGCTGAGATTCTCCCGATTTCTGCGAAGAATAAGTTTGGCATTGACATGTTGCTGAAAAGAATTCAGGAGTTATTGCCTGAGAGTCCAGCCTATTTTGACAAGGATCAGTTGACGGATAAGCCAGCGCGCTTCTTTGTTTCTGAGATTATCCGTGAGAAGATACTTCTTTATTATGATAAGGAGATTCCTTATTCTGTTGAGGTGCGAGTGGAACGCTTTAAGGAGGATGAGAAGCATATTCATATCAATGCGCTTATCTATGTGGAGCGTGACAGCCAGAAAGGCATTATCATCGGCCATCAAGGTGTGGCGCTTAAAAAGGTGAGCACTGAGGCGCGTAAATCTTTGGAGAAGTTTTTTGGTAAGCCGATCTTTCTTGAAATATTCGTGAAGGTTGATAAGGATTGGCGTTCGTCGGAGCGGGAACTAGATAGTTTTGGATATAATCCGGAATAATCCTGTCTAGCTAGATAAACTAGAAATACAATAAATAAGATAATATGGGAAATTTAGTAGCGATTGTAGGACGTCCCAATGTGGGTAAATCGACGCTTTTCAACAGGCTCACAAAAAGTCGTCAGGCTATTGTCAGCGATGAAGCTGGAACCACTCGTGACCGCCAATACGGCAAATGTGACTGGAATGGCCGAGAGTTCTCTGTCGTCGATACAGGCGGCTGGGTCGTCAATTCTGATGATATATTCGAGGAAGAAATCCGTAAGCAGGTAATCATTGCTACGGAAGAGGCTGATCTGGTTCTTTTTGTCTGCGATATCAAGAGTGGTGTGACGGATTGGGATATGGACGTGGCTCAGATTCTGCGTCGTGCCAAGTTGCCTGTTCTCCTCGTGGCTAATAAGGCCGATGATAACAAGCATCTTTATGATCAGTATGAGTTCTATAATCTTGGTCTTGGCGATCCTTACTGCATAAGTGCTGCTACTGGTAGTGGTACAGGTGATTTGCTCGATAAGGTGCTGGAAATGTTGCCAGAGAAGAGTTCAGACCAACTTGAGGAAGGCATCCCTCGCTTTGCGGTGGTGGGACGTCCGAATGCAGGAAAGTCAAGTCTGATCAATGCGTTTATTGGTGAGGAACGCAATATTGTTACTGAGATAGCTGGTACGACGCGTGATTCCATCTATACTCGTTACGACAAGTTTGGTTTCGATTTCTATCTTGTGGATACGGCAGGTATCCGACGCAAAAATAAGGTTACAGAAGACCTAGAGTTCTATAGCGTGATGCGTTCTATTCGCGCTATTGAGAATTCTGATGTCTGCATCCTGATGATTGATGCTACACGAGGCATTGAGGCGCAGGATATGAATATCTTCCAACTGATTCAGAAAAACAACAAGAGTCTGGTGGTTGTCGTCAATAAGTGGGATCTTGTAGAAGATAAGTCTCAGGTAGTTATTGATACTTTCGAGAATGCTATTCGTAAGCGTATGGCACCGTTTGTAGACTTCCCTATTATCTTTGCCTCTGCATTGACCAAACAGCGTATTTTTAAAGTACTAGAGACGGCCAAGCAGGTTTATCTGAACCGTAAGGCACGTATCGGTACGACGAAGCTCAACGAGGTGATGCTGCCTTTGATTGAGGCTTTCCCGCCTCCTTCTATCAAGGGCAAGTATATCAAGATTAAGTATGTGTCGCAAGTTCCGGATACGCAGATACCGACATTTGTGTTCTATGCAAACTTGCCTCAGTATGTCAAAGAACCTTATAAGCGCTTCTTGGAGAACAAAATCCGTGAGAACTGGAAACTTACTGGCTCACCTATTAATGTGTTTATCCGTCAGAAATAACATGAAATATCTGCCTGCCTTCATATTGGTACTGATGCTATGCATGGCTTGTGCAAATCCTTCGCCAGAGGAGTTGGCCTCCATCGCTGCAAAGGGCTATTATACGCATCTAGTGAATGGTGAATATGATGCGTTTCTTGAAGGAAAGGAGGGTGCAGATAGCCTTCCTGATGGTTATCGTGAGCAGTTGCTCACTTGTTATCGTCAGTTTATGGCACAGCAGAATCGGGACCATCATGGGATTCTTGACATTCGCATTTCTAATGTAGTATCTGATACAGCGCTGCAATATACGAATGTGTTTCTTGTTTTGTGCTTTGGTGATTCTGTAAATGAAGAAATCGTTGTACCTATGGTAGAGCGGAATGGAAGTTGGAGAATGAAATAATATGAATATGCGAGGATTTGTTATATATGTATTTGTGACTATATGTGGGCTTTCCGTATCAGCTCAGGGTTCATTAAAGGATACATCCAATGACTTTAATCTGTTTAATCATTTAGATGCCTCTGTCACTTTGGGTACAACGGGTATAGGTTTCGATGTCGCTACGCCCGTTGGCGATTATGCTCAGTTGCGAGTAGGCTATGCCTTTATGCCTTCTTTCCACAAGAGTATGTTTTTTAATGTGCAGGTTGGTGATAAGCCTGAAAATAAATATGATGCGAACGGAAATCGTGTGGAAACCAAATTTGACAAGATGACTGGTGTCTTGAAACAGGTTACAGGTTATCAGATAGATGAACAGGTTGAGATGATAGGTGTGCCAACCTATAATAATCTCAAGGTTTTGGTAGATGTTTTCCCTTTCAAGCAGGACAAGCGTTGGCATGTGACAGCTGGTTTCTTCCTTGGTCCGTCGAAGATTGCTAAAGCCTATAATGCAACGGAGGCGATGCCAACACTGATGGCTGTGAGTATCTATAATACCATGCGTGACAAGACCTTGGCGTCCTATAATTCCTATATGTCCGGAGAGACATTTGTTCCAGAACCTATTTTTTCATACAAATTTTCAAACGGTTTTATTTATGAAATAGGTGGTCCACGTCTTATAGAGTCTTTAGCAGCTCGTTTCAATTCTTATGGACGAATGGGTATGCATGTTGGTGACTATGATGATGGGACTCCATATTTAATGGAACCGGGTGTTGACGGGATGGTTCGCGCTGATGTGAAAGTAAATGCCTTTAAACCTTATCTTGGCGCAGGTTATGGAGGGCGATTACTCAAAGATAACGATAGGTTTCATATTGCAGTTGACATGGGCGCTATGTTTTGGGGAGGAAGTCCGCATATTGTGACACATGATGGCACGGATTTGACTCGTGATGTGAGTGATATTAGTGGAAAGGTTGGTAGTTATGTGCGCTTGGCCAAGAAATTCAAGGTTTTTCCTGTACTTGATGTACGTCTTGTCTATAGTATTTTCTAATAAAGCCGTACCGCTTTCATAAAAAGAGCCTCTTTTATTACGATAAAGAGGCTCTTATTATATCTTAACAATATCTTATCTTGATTATTTGATGACTTGTTTCTTTCCATCGATAATGTAGATGCCACTGGGTAAACCATCAGCATTGTTGTCTTCCTTTACTTTTACACCAGTTAACGTGAAAATACCTGTCTTATCCTGCTCGTTTGCTGTGACCTTGCTGATGCTTGCAGCCACTGCATACTCATTTGGCTGAAGCAATAAAATGCCGTTGGCTGTCGCTGTATTATATGCAGAATTGATGGGTAAGTATACCTTGTTGGCAGGGATATACTTCTCTTTAGTACCATTCTTTGTTACTACTCTCAATGCGTTGTCGTTCTCAGCCACAAAAGCTAATTGTCCATTTACTGAAGCCAGTACTCGCATGGTACTCTTCGAATATTCAAGTGCATTCTTCAATTTTGGATCTTCATTGCCTTCTGGAATATAGCAGAACACGTTACCCTTCAGTTTATTGCCAGAGATGGAGTTCAGATTGTCTTCTAATAGCACAACTTTATTATCGGATACATTATTTGAAGAGCATTCTATGATGACAGGCGTTGATGCAGGTATTTTCCTGTTTGTGATTTCTTTTAACTCTGCAATAGGTGTTCCACTATAGTTATACTGATCGACATAAAATGCTTTCATGCTTTCTGGAAGCTGGTAAGCAAAGGTGGTATAGAGAGTCGTGTAGTATTTGTCACCGATTTGTATACCTTCACTTGGTTTGACTCCGAAGAACTCTTTATCATTATCTATTTTCACGATTTTCCAATAGACATAGTTCTTTTCATCCGTTTGTAGCCCTTTGTTGATCCATGATGATGTTGCTATACCACAGGTACTTTTCCTTGTAGTGGGATAATCAAAACCATAATCTAACATATATAATGGATAGCCCGAGACGTACGTATATAATTCACCTTTATTACCTCTTAGGAGCTTGATGTCGCCTTGATCTAATTTCTTTAATAGCTTTTGGGTGTTCATTCCTTGTGCCTCAAGGGTAAGATCATTGTTATTGCCTGTGATATATAATATTGTGCCGGCATCGCTGTCTTTATTATTTGCTTTTATTAATTGTAATGCTTCAATGGCTGTGTTTACAGAAACTCCACTGGAATAGTTGATATTTTTACTCTCATCACTAACCTTGGTATTTTGGATAGAAATGTATCTGCTTGCAGTTCCTTGGTTGAGTATTCTGTAGAAACCTGAGTATTGTGCAAATAGCGGAAATGCCATTATAGAAATTATAAATGTAAGTAATGCTCTTTTCATATTCTTTCATTTAAAAAACCCAACCCTGCGTACTTCGTCTTTCGATTCCGTCGCCGGGTTGGGCATTGTTATTGTTCTTATTCTTATTCAGATTACTGATTACTCAGCAATACAAATGCTTACACGGTTCATATCGTTCTCTGCGAACGGTTGTACGCGTGAACCCTTGCTATCGTAAGAGATGCGTGACTCAGCAATACCATAGTCGTTCTTAAGAGACTTAACGATGGCATCAGCACGTCCAGCGGCCAGACGATCGTTAATCTTGTTGTTACCTGTACCAGCATCAGCATAACCAGTAATCATCACCTTTGATGTAGGATGCTCTCTCATGTAGTCTGCAATGTCCTTTACCTTCTGTGCCTCCTCGGGACGGATATTCGTCTTGTTGATCAAGAAGAAGACGTCACGACGCAAAGGCTCAATAACGGGTGCGGGTGCGGGAGCGGGAACTTCAACAACCTTTTCCACAATCTTCTCTACATAGCGAATCTCGGGCTCTGGTGCAGGAATAATACGGGTGGTATAGGTTGGACCCAGGTTAATCTTCACACCAGCGAGGGCATTGAAATACCAATCCCAGTTATCTGCTTTCTTAGAGTTGTACTTGTCACTAAGAGTATTAGCATTCAGCTCGACACCGAGACTGATTGCGTCACTCAACTTGAAGTCAGCAGTGATACCGCCCTGTGCGAATGGACGAATCTTTGTACCATCCCACAAATACTCCAAAGTGTTCACACCATATTTAGCATTCATTGCGTTCTTGGCATCAGCAGCATTATCATTGCTAAAACCAATGTTGGCACCACCGCCTAGGAACAAACCGAAGTTGAAAACACGGTTGGGGTTGTAGCCACAAAGCGCATTTGAGAGATTAATTGTCAGGTCAAGTGACGGAGCTACATATTTCCAATCCCAAAGATAGGTCTGTCCATTAATCTCAGAACCAGCCTTGCTCTGCCAGGCATTTACGGCAAGACGAAGACCAAAGATAGGGCTGAGCTGACGACCGATAGCAGCCTGAACACTGTATGAATTCAAATCGCCGAAATCAACCTCACCTAGTGTATACTGAAGTCCTAATGGCTGTATCTGTACATACCAGTGAGGATTGAAGACGTATTCAGTCTTAGGCTGCTGATCCTGTGCGGATACTGAGAGGAAACCCAGTGCCAGAAGACAAGACAATATTGTTTTCTTCATTTTCATATTCTTTGTCGTTTATGAATTTTACTATTACTTGTTGCCTTTTATATAATAGTTCAAGGTTCTGACGTTACCCTCATAGTCAAGAGCGGAATACTCAATCTCATAAGACTTGCCAGCCTCGACAGTGAAAGGAATCTGGTAAACACTTCCTGGGATAACCTTACCCAGCAGACCTGCATTAACAGGATCGTCTGCTTTAACGGGATTTCCATCAACACTTTTAACAACTACATACTTTTTATATGCAGGAGCGAAGAGCTCTACGGTCCATGATGACGGGATAAGGGTTATCTCACCTGGTTCATAGCTTGTGTAAGATGTGACGCCAGGACGTGAAATCTCTTCATTAGCCTCAACGAACAACGTGGGTTGGAGTGCCCAGTTGATATTATTAAGCCACCTCTCTGTCTCTTGATTAAATTTGTTCAACCAACGCCAGATCTGTTTACGGGTGCTTTGAGTCTTAGTACTCCTGTTGACAAAATGGGTTTCAAGTTTCTCAAGTTCAGAAATAGGTGCGTCACCTAACTGAGACTCGTCATAAATATCAAATGCAAAAGACAATGGTTTAATTGCGATGGCTGCAATGTTTGCAGGAGAGTATGTATAATAACCTTCACCCCATGAAGCCTGCAGACGGTATGCTGGGATATCGTTTCCTGCAATCAAATTTGTAAGGGTTTGTAACATGTTTGCAATGTCTTCTTTGCCTGCATTGTGAATTAATTCGATAATCTGATTTTTGAAAGCTTTCATATCTGTAGGCTCCCAAGTGAAATATGCCTTTGCAAGATTCTCTTGTGGAATAGTGGCATAAGCCTCATAGAAAGCATTGTCATTATCACTACGAGTGATATATTTGAGTTCTTTGTTAGATTTAACCAACTCAGTCAACACAACAGGAGATTCGTTTCCTGTGGTGCTCACGAGTTTCAAGGTCTTACCTGTGAAATCAACAGAACTGGGGTTCACTGTTACATAGAGCATACCAGCGTTGCCTGTACCCTCGATAAAATAGTCACCTTTCCAAACATAAGGCTCATCTGCACCTTTGGGGAAGTAGATGTCGCGCTTTGCCTGCTCACCGAAGAATGTCATCAGAAGATTGGAGTTTACACCGAATGGGGTGATGAGTTCAAACATCGGGTTTACAACCTGATCAACGCTAATGCTGGTTACCTCAGTTTGATAGATGTCTTGGATTCTTTTAGCAAGTGCATCGATTTGTTGCTGAATGCTTTCAAATGCTTTATTGATTGAGTCCAAAGCGTTCTCAGCATTTCCAATCTTAGTTTTTAACTCGTTAATTTGAGTTTGAACATTATTAATCTGATCAGTAATACTTTGGATATTACCGGTTGCAGAAACTCCAGTGTCAGTTGTACCAATCCACCAGTTACCGTTTTCACCAATAAATGGGGTCAAACCGTTCTGACCATTCTGACCTTTTGCTGCAACTCCAGTGTCAGTTGTACCAATCCACCAGTTACCGTTCTCACCAATAAATGGAGTCAAACCGTTCTGACCATTCTGACCTTTTGCTGCAACTCCAGTGTCAGTGGTGCCAATCCACCAGTTACCGTTTTCACCAATAAATGGGGTCAAACCATCCTGACCATTCTGGCCATTCTGGCCATTCTGGCCATCCTGACCATTCTGACCTTTTGCTGCAACTCCAGTGTCAGTTGTACCAATCCACCAGTTACCGTTTTCGCCAACATATGGAGTCAAACCATTCTGACCATCCTGACCATCCTGACCATCCTGACCGTTCTGTCCAGCAGGTCCTTGAGGTCCTTGAGGTCCTTGAGGTCCTTGAGGTCCTTGAGGTCCCACTTGTCCTTTCAGGTTATCCAACTGAGTTTGAAGTGCTGCAATCTTTGCTAACAACTCTGCCTGCACATCGGAATCTGTGTCCTTACAAGAAACAAATGCACTCGTAGCAGCAAACAGTATTGCCACTAAGAGAATACCATTAACAATTTTCTTTTTCATTGATTTTTAAATTATAATTAGACATATATATATATATTTCTCTACATAAATCGCTGCAAATGTAGGCATTTTATTTCAAACTTCCAAGAAAAGTTTAAGTTTTTTTTTGATTTATAGTGATTTTCTGCTAATTTTTTGTCATATTTGTACGAAAAGTGCGCCTGACAGGACTCGAACCTGCACGTCATAAACACTAGATCCTAAGTCTAGCGCGTCTACCAATTCCGCCACAGGCGCCTTCCGTATGTGTCTATTTAATAGAAAGTGGGTGCAAAGTTAAGCAATTTTATTGACTCTGCCAAATGATTTTGCAAAAATATCCCATCAGTCCAATTCGCGCGTGTACATTTATTATATTTGTAATCATTCGTCATCGAAAAGTCGTAGCTGCCCCGTCATTTCATCACGCACCTGTTGTTCGCTTTTCCCTGCATCGGGATCGATGTCTTCTTCAGGGTTGTCTGCACCTTCTGTATTATCTGGGTTTTCTGGCTTTTCAGGGAAGCGGACAGGTGCAATTTCCTCGATGCTCTCAATCTGATAGGTACTGAGGCGTTTCCCTTTGGCTTTGAAGCCTTTGACGGCTATAAATTGTTCTGCATCGATTTCCTCCGAGCCCCTGAATTCATCAACTCCACCATAGGTAACCTTGATGAGCGGATATGCGGTGTCTGTCAGTAAAATGAGTTTCGAAATCGGGTTGTCGCTGAGCCAATTCTGCTTCTTCTTTGAGGCATCCATCTGAAAACGTTTCAAATAGGGATAACCCTGATTGTCAGCATCGAAGAGTATGGCTGTCCAGACCTTGTCTGCATCATATTTCTCAATGCGCAGGATGTTGGGTTCAAAATGGTTGTTCAGATCGAAACTTGTCAGATAGAAATCGCCGTTATCGAGAATTACCAATATCTGGTCTTCATCATAGAATTCACCAAGCAGTCGTCCGTGATCATCGTAGTTCAAGCGGTTCACATCAGGATCATACCATACTTTACGTCCGCCCAGGGTGGAATGTCCGTGACTCTTCAGGCCGATGCGATGTACAGGGTTTTTGGTCAACAGATTACCCTTTGAGGCACGTCCCTTGATCATAATCTCTGAGAAGTCCTGGTCGATGAAAATTTTCTTCAGTTTGGGGTTAGGGTCGAGGGTCACTTTAATGATTTCCGCCTCACCGTTGGGATTAGCTGTGAAATACATCACTTTAGAACCTGGTGTGCCTTGTGTCAAATCATATTCTTTGTCGCGTGTCATTGATGTCACGTTGAAGCGCTTCATGAAGTACCAGCCTTTCTTGCCGTCACGATAAACAACGTTGTATGTGGTACGCGAATCATTTTTCTTAAAGACAGCCACATGAAGTATATTTTTGCCAACAAATACTTTGTCGGCCACGCGGATTACCTTGTATTTACCATCTTTGTAGAAGATAATGATGTCATCGATGTCGGAACAATTACACACAAATTCATCCTTCTTAAGCCCCATGCCAATGAAACCGTCTGTACGATTGATATAAAGCTTCTGGTTGGCTTCTGCCACTTTTGTGGCCTCGATGGTATCAAAATTGCGGATTTCCGTTAGGCGTGGATGATCCTTACCGTATTTGTCCTTGAGAAATTGGAACCAACTTGCTGTTACTTCTACAAGGTTTGCCAAGTCTCGATCTATTTCCTCGATTTCAGCCTTGATCCGGGCCATCAGTTCATCAGCCTTTTCCTTGTTGAATTTCAGAATGCGTTGCATTTTGATTTCCAATAGTTTGAGGATATCCTCCTTCGTTACCTCACGTACAAGACTAGGGTAATAAGGCGTCAAGCGATCATCAATATGCTCGCAGACAGCATCGATGGTTGGGGCCTGCTCGAATTTCTTATCTTTATAGATGCGTTCCTCGATGAAAATTTTCTCAAGCGAATAGAAATGTAGTTGTTCTAGCAGTTCGTTCTTGCGAATCTCCAGTTCTTTACGGATAAGGTCTTTTGTACGCTCGACACTGTGTTTAAGGACATCTGAGACAGTCAAGAACTGTGGCTTTTGGTCTGCGATGACACAGCAGTTAGGGGAGATGTTGATCTCACAGTCTGTAAAGGCATAAAGTGCATCAAGCGTCTTATCGCTCGAAACACCAGGCATCAAGTGGATTTGAATTTCAACCTGTGCTGATGTAAGGTCGTCGACACGTTTGGCCTTGATTTTTCCCTTTTCAATAGCTTTCGTGATACTTTCGATGAGAGTGCCGACGGTCTTGGAATAGGGTAGTTCACGAATGACGAGCGTCTTTTGGTCCAGTTTCTCAATCTTTGCGCGCACTTTCAGCACACCTCCTCGCTGACCATCGTTGTATTTCGAAACATCGATGCTTCCACCCGTCTGAAAGTCTGGATAGAGGTGGAACTCCTGTCCATGCAGATAGCTGATTGCTGCGTCACAGATTTCACAGAAGTTGTGGGGCAAAATCTTTGACGAGAGTCCGACGGCAATACCCTCAGCACCTTGTGCCAATAGCAATGGATACTTCACGGGTAGAGATATTGGCTCCTTGTTTCGTCCGTCGTAACTCAGTTGCCATTCTGTGGTTTTAGGATTAAAGACGGTATCAAGGGCAAACTTCGATAGTCGGGCTTCGATATATCGTGGAGCAGCTGCCTTGTCGCCTGTCAGAATGTTACCCCAGTTTCCTTGCGTGTCTACGAGCAGATCCTTCTGCCCCAACTGCACGAGAGCGTCTCCAATGGAAGCGTCACCATGGGGGTGGAACTGCATCGTGTGCCCCACGATATTCGCCACTTTATTGTATCTGCCGTCGTCCATGCGCTTCATGGAGTGCATAATACGCCTCTGAACGGGTTTGAAACCATCTTCGATATTGGGTACAGCACGTTCCAGGATTACATACGAGGCGTAATCCAGAAACCAATTCTGGTACATGCCAGACAAATGGTGTACTGCTGCTGCATCGAAACGGTTTACAGGTTTATAGTCGGAATGGCCTTCTACACCTCCCTCTAATTCCTGTTCCTCGAGGATCTCATCATCCTTTATTTCGTCATTCATAATTTGTTTGGTCTTCAGTTTGCTTGCAAAAGTACGAAAAAAAACTGAGAAAGCGGTCATTTTTGGATTTTTTTTGTACCTTTGCACCCGTAATTTATAAATAAGGTGGAAACAAAACGCAATATATCAATGACAGCAAATGAGATTCGCGACTCATTTAAAAAGTTTTTTGAGTCGAAGCAGCACGCTATTGTACCGTCAGCCCCTATGGTGATCAAGGACGATCCCACGTTGATGTTTACGAATGCAGGTATGAACCAGTGGAAGGATATTATCCTCGGCACCCGCGACCCAGAGCCGCGTCGTCGTGCTGATACGCAGAAGTGTCTCCGCGTTAGCGGTAAGCACAACGACTTAGAGGAAGTAGGGCATGACACCTATCATCATACTATGTTTGAAATGCTAGGTAACTGGAGTTTTGGCGACTATTTCAAGGAGGGAGCCATCGACATGGCTTGGGAATACTTGGTAGATGTGCTGAAACTGAATCCAGAGGACCTTTATGTGACAGTTTTTGAGGGGTCGCCAGAAGAGAATATCCCTCGCGATGACGAAGCTGCTAAATATTGGGCCAAACATGTGCCTGAGGATCATATTATCAATGGAAATAAGCATGACAACTTTTGGGAGATGGGCGATACGGGTCCTTGCGGTCCGTGCTCGGAGATACACGTGGACAGCCGCAGTGCCGAAGAGCGTGCCAAGGTGCCCGGACGCGAACTGGTGAACAAAGATCAT
This sequence comes from Prevotella sp., assembly GCA_017650905.1. Classification (GTDB taxonomy): domain Bacteria; phylum Bacteroidota; class Bacteroidia; order Bacteroidales; family Bacteroidaceae; genus Prevotella. The sequence goes on from JAGCDZ010000084.1 coordinate 15,417, forward strand.
CCGCAGGTGATAGAGATATGGAACATCGTCTTCATGCAGTTCAACCGCAAGGCTGACGGTTCGCTGGAGCCCTTGGCCAACAAAGTGATCGACACGGGTATGGGCTTCGAGCGTCTGGTGCGCACGATCCAGGGCAAGACGAGTAACTATGATACTGATGTGTTCCAGCCGATGCTGAAGAAGATAGGAGCTATCTGTGGATGTGAGTACGGACGCGACGAGAAGACGGA
>JAGCDZ010000085.1 GCA_017650905.1 Prevotella sp.
AACATCCGTTCGATGGGAACCCATCATCTGGGCATCAGCTACGATGGTATCCAACTTGGCAATGCCCAGAACGGACAGATAGACCTCGGACAGTTTTCGCTTGATAATGTGGAGGAAATAACCCTCTATAATGGACAGAAAAGCGCCATCTTCCAGCCTGCCAGCGACTTTGGCCATGCTGGGGCGATTTATATCCGTACCAGGGAGCCAGAATTTGGAAGGTGGACGTTGGAAGGTGAAAGGTTGAAGGCGATTACCAACCTTCGCTTGAAAGCGCAATATGGGAGTAGTGATATGTTCCGGTTTTCAACACTTTGGGAGCAGAAACTATCAGAAACGATGAGTTCATCCGTGAGTGCAGGTTTTCTGACGGCGAGTGGCAAGTACAAGTTCCGTTATGAGCGTCGTTATCCCAATGGTGAGACTGCTTGGGATACGACGGCCGTCCGTCAGAATGGAGATATCCATGCGGAGCGCATTGAGGCTAATCTCTTTGGAAAGCTCTATCAGGGCAGTTGGCAATTGAAGGGTTATCTCTATAACTCTGCCAGAGGCATCCCTGGTGCCATCGTCAATAATGTGTGGCGACGGGGCGAGCGTCAGCAGGACCTGAACACCTTCGTACAGGCCGCTTTCGATAAGAATATCGGCGATGGTTTCAGCACGCGTTGGCTGGCAAAGTATGCCTACTATAACACCCACTATGTAAACAAAGACTCTACCCAATTGCCTGTGGATAATCGCTATAAACAGCAGGAGGTGTATCTCTCAACGGCCAATGTTCTCGAATTGCTACCCAACTGGAGTGCCTCGCTGAGTTATGACTTCAAATGGAACAAGCTGAATGCTGACACTTACAACTTTGCCTTCCCCACACGAATTTCAAACCTCGTGAGTCTCGCAACAGCCATTGATTACAAGCATCTGAAGGCGCAAGGCTCTATCTTGGCGACTTTCATCAATGACAAGACGCATCGTCGTGGTGAGTTTGCTGGTATGGACTCCAATAATTCCCTCACGAAGTTCACACCTGCCCTTTTTGTCAATATCTACCCCTTCCGGGGTACGTTCTTCTCGCTGAGGGCCTATGTGAAGAAGAGTTTCCGTATGCCGACCTTCAACGACCTTTATTATACGGATATGGGTAATGCTAACCTCGTGCCGGAGAGCGCCTTGCAATACGATGCTGGCTTTGCGCTGAATAAACATTTCGAAAGCGGTATTGTCCGTCATGCTGAGATGCACTTCGATGCCTATTATAATACGGTGCACGACAAGATTGTGGCCTATCCCAAGGGTCAGCAGTTCCGTTGGACGATGCTCAATCTGGGCAAGGTGCATATCAAGGGTATTGATGTCGAGGCTGAGGCTGATTTCCAGGTGGGCAAGGATCTGGTGGCGACGGCACGCGCCCAGTACACCTATCAGGATGCCCGTGATGTGACAGACCCTGGCGATTCCTACTACAAGCACCAGATACCCTATATCCCCTGGCATTCCGGCTCTGCCATCGTGGGCCTGAGTTATAAGAAATGGGATTTGAACTATTCTTTCATCTATGCCGGCGAACGCTACGACGAGCAGGAGAATATCATTTATAATCACATGGAACCCTGGTACACCAGTGACCTGAGCCTGAGGCATAAGTTTAGAGTTCTTCGCAAAGCGAAGCGGCAAAGCCGAGCGAATTATTTAGAGTTTACAGCACAGGCGGAGGTCAACAACCTGTTGGATCAGGATTATGAGGTTATCGTCAACTACCCTATGCCTGGCCGTAATTATGCCCTCACTTTAAGCGTTGAGATATGAAAAGATACTTGCTCTACATATGGCCCCTGTTGATGCTCACTGCTTGTCGCAACGATGTGATGGTGGTGCCGATGGAGGATATCGATACGGGAGGCAAGACGGTGAAGAGCGAGATAGTGGGCATGTATCTGTTGAATGAGGGGAATATGGGCTCGAACAAATCCTCCCTCGATTATCTTGATCTTTCTGGTAGTGACTCTACCGTCCACTATCTGCGCAATATCTATTCTGAGCGCAATCCCACTACGGTGATGATGCTGGGAGATGTGGGTAATGACTGTCAGATTTACGGTTCGCGTCTATGGTTGGTTATCAATTGCTCCAACAAGGTTGAAGTGGCTCGTGCGGAAGATGCTGTGAGAATCGGCAAGGTTGACATTCCCAATTGCCGTTATGTGACATTTAAGGACGGCTTTGCCTATGTGTCTTCCTATGTGGGCTCTGTGGCGGACACAGGCTCCAGTCCGTTGGGTAGCATCTACAAGGTGGATACTCTCTCGCTTCAGAAGAGGGACTCCTGTTCCGTAGGCTATCAGCCTGAGGAAATCGCCATCCTTGGCGACCAGCTCTTTGTTGCCAATAGTGGCGGCTATCAGGGTATGACGGGCCAGGGTTATGAGAGTACGGTGAGTGTGGTAGATTTGAAGACCATGCAGGAGGCGGATAAGATAGAAGTGGCCCCAAATCTGCATCGCCTTAGGGCTGACAAGTATGGTCAGCTGTGGGTGACATCCAGAGGCAACTACATGGATAATAAATCATCCATTTACTGGTTGGTGAAGGATGCGACAGGCAGGATGACGGTGGGTGGCTATTTGGATCAGCCCGTCAGTGATCTCTGCATCGTGGGCGACTCCCTTTATTTCTATGGTAGTCAGTGGAGTGAGGTGACGATGACAAATACTGTTACCTATGGCATCATCAATGTGCGTACCCATGAGATTGTCAGTACCTCACTCTCTGATGCGCCAGAGATCGGTAAGATTCGTATGCCATACGGCATCATTGTGAATCCCATCCATCGTGATTTCTATCTGATGGATGCCAAGAACTATGTTTCGAGTGGAGAATTGCTACATTTCTTACCTGACGGTACCTTCGATTGGAAGGTCAAGACGGGCGATATCCCAGCCCATGCGTGCTTTTTATTTAAGAATGAAAAAATGAAAGAATGAAAAAATGAAAAATAAAATAATGAGAATTATTAGCAAGGAAAAAAATAGTATGACGATGAAGGTTTCGTTGGTGATCTTCATTCTTTCTTTCTTTCATTCTTTCATTGTTTTTTCCTCGGCTCAGCGGATGGACAATGTACTAGAGCATTCGAAATATATCCAGGCGGTCGACGAATACCGCCCTGCCCCAGGACAATATGTCAACGACATCCCTGAATACGAGGAGGGCGATACGGAGGCTACAATGGTGCAGAAATGTACGGAAATGATTGCAGGCGACTATCAGAATACCCACCTCATCGCATTAGGTGGCTGGGGCGGCTATGTCACCTTCCACTTCGACCACTCTATCGCCAACATCCATGATCAGCGCGATTTCGCTGTCTGGGGTAATGCCTATCAGGAACAGACTAATCAAGTGTTTGGCGGCATGAACGAGGCAGGCATCGTTATGGTGTCGAAAGATGTAAACGGCAATGGTCTACCTGACGATCCTTGGTATGAGATCAGTGGTAGTTGTGATGTGGACAGTATCGGCAAGGTGATTTATAACTATGAGGTGACCTATCAGCGTAACCCCATGGGTAATATTCCTTGGATAGATAATCAGGGGCATAGTGGAACTATCGACCGTGTCAACCAATGGCATCCACAGGAGTATTATCCGGAATGGTTGCCTGACGGCCTTACCTTCCGAGGTACACGACTGCCAGACAATATGTTAGACCTCTCAGAAACCGTTGAACGTACTTGGAGCCAGTGGTATTATGTGCTGGTTGGTTTCCGCTATGGCTATGTTGATAACCTTGCAAACTGGACAGACAAGGCCGATGCTAATTCGTGGAACTATGAGGGGTGTGGTATTGATATCTCGTGGGCTGTGGATGAGAACCGTCAGCCCGTCAATCTTGATTTCATCGACTTTGTGAGGGTGTATACAGGATTGAACCAGAAGTGTCCGGCTCCCAACTGGTGGGGAGAGACTTCTACGGAAATCCAGTGCGCGGAGGATCTTCACCTCGATGCTTCGCTCGATGCCATCCGTCAGGCCACAGCAATCAAGGCAAATGATAATGGACAATTGATAATGGATAATTATATCTATAACCTCTTGGGCCATAAGATATCACCAAAACAGAAGGGTATCTATATACAAAACGGAAAGAAAATAATCATTCAATAAACATGTTTCATTTTAAAACAAAAAGCATTATGAAAACAAAAAGTATTTTTGCAATTGCAGCCATCGTATGTGGCGTCGTGTTAATGACATCTTGTAATGGTAAAAGCGACATGCCCATTACCAAGCAGACTTACACCATCTCCTTCGAGGGCCAGACCTTGAATGCTGACGGTTACTGGTGTGGTGATGAGACGGGCGAACCCTTCGAGAACTATGGCTCTCCAGCTTTCAGTTGCGTCTATCAGGAGGCCGGCACAAAGTTTGTTGCCAACTACACACCCGCTTGGGGTAGTTGGTCAGGCTTTGCTATCTCCAGCCGCACAGCCACAACCTATAATAGTGCCACGATGACGCCCGACCAGTTCAATAACATCGCTGGTACCGCCCGTAGCGGCAAGAACTTCTGCGTGGTCTACACCTTTGGCGAGAGCATCGATTTCGGCAGTGCTGTCACGGTGAAGGGTTTCTGGTATACTAACAATGCCTGGACTGTCGATGCTATTCTCAATGGCGACGGCATGTCACCTGGAAAGTTCGAGGCTGATGACTTCCTGACATGTATCCTTTATCCGACTCCAGCAGAGGGTCTGGGTGGTGCCCGCTATGAACTTCCCCTTGCCCAGGGTGGTGACTATGTGAAGGGTTGGCAGTATTGTGACTTGAGCAATGTCGATGCCTTTAAGGATATTAAGAGTATTTCGTTCGGCTTCGAGGGTTCCAAGAAGAATGACTGGGGTCTGACCACACCGACCTATATCTGTATCGACGACATCGTAATTGAGAGGTAAAAAATCTATCGATTGAAATACATTCAATTATTCATCCTATCTGTATTAGTTCTCTCCTGCGGAGGCCATCAGACGGTTTCTCCGCAGGAGGAGGGCGATACTGTCCATTTCAAGTACGCCACGCAACTTAGTGTGGTGCGCTACGATGGCTATACGGTGGCCACGCTGAAGAATCCTTGGAAAGAAGGTCTGATCCTGCACCAATATGTGCTGGTACCTGCCGATGCTGTAGAAATGCCTGCTGCCATTCCCCAGGGAACCATCATCCGCACCCCACTTAGCCGCTCGATGATATTCTCTACCGTTCACTGCGCTATGCTGATGGATTTTGGTAAGCAGGACTGCATCGCCGGTGTGGCTGATCTGAAGTACATTAAGATACCCTGGATTCAGCAACAGGTTCAGCAAGGTAAGATCAGCGATGTGGGTGATGGCTTAAGTCCTGTCGTCGAGAAGATCATCGACCAACGACCTGACGCCTTGTTCCTTTCGCCTTTCGAAAATAGTGGTGGCTATGGCAAGCTTGAGGAAATCAATATCCCCATCGTGGAGTGTGCGGAATATATGGAATCTACACCCTTAGGCCGGGCCGAGTGGCTGCGTTTCTATGGCATGCTCTTTGGTTGCGAACAGAAAGCCGATAGTCTGTTCGATGCCATCGACAAGAACTACAATACGCTTAAGGCTCTCGTTAAGAATAACTCACAAAAGGTGCTGCTTGACAAAATCACGGGTAGTGTGTGGTATGTTCCTGGGGGCAAGAGTACTATCGGCCAGATGATTCAAGATGCTGGTGGCAACAACCCTTGGAATGGCGATAAGCACAGCGGTTCCGTATCCCTGCCTTTCGAGAGTGTTTTGGAAAAAGCTGGTGATGCCGATGTCTGGCTCTTCCGTTATAGCAGTGACCACGATATCACCTACGACGAATTGCGCAGTGAGCATCACGGCTACAACCAGTTTAAGGCTTTCCGCGAGCATCAGGTCTATGGTTGCAATGTGGAACAAAGTACATTCTATGAAGAGACTCCCTTCCGTCCAGATTGGCTGCTCAACGATTTCATCCGCATCCTCCATCCAGAACTGAACCGCTCGACCTCTAGTAGCTTGCTACCGGAGGGAAGCAAGAACCTTGCTCCGCTTCGATATTACAAAAAACTTTAGGAAAACGACTTAGTTCCAAGCGCGAAGGATGGAACCGTCGAACGAACAGAAGTAGCGCATGAGCGATGAACCCTCATCACCACTGCTAATGGCTCCTGTTTCCAATTCGTACGTACGTTGGCAGCGGGAGCAAATTACCTGCTGACGGTTGCCCGTCCAGTTCATAGCCTGCAGGTTACTGCAATTCGGACAAGCGCGGTCGTATGCCCAAAGGCCGTTGAAATTGGTGGTGCCGATAAAGAGCCCGATACTGTTGCTGGCACCAAGCACGTAGCTGGAATAGTTCTCGAGGTCGGTGGTAATGATGTTGTCTTCTTGGGGCGTTTTGCCGTCGTTGCTATTCACATAGACGTGGCGGACGGTGTTCTTACCATCGCCCTTAGTGGTCACATAGACATAGGTACCAGGATTCTGTGCAGCAGCAAAGAGCAGGCTGGTGGAGTGGTCTCTGTAACTGAAGACAAAGCGACAGACGTATTTTCGGCTCACTGGTGCCTCGGCCTCACAGGAAATGAAAAGAAAAGAGGTAAGAGAAATGATAGAAGAAAAGAACAGTAAGCGAAAGAGTATGCTTCCGATACCCTTTCGCTTATTTCTCAAGAATCCTTTATCTCCCATCATTTCAATTTTCCGTTGCTATTCTCTCAATCCTCACTTCTAAGAAGTTTACATTCGGCATCGGTCATACGTTGGAAGTTGAATCCTGCAATTGTCTCCCGCATGAGCGCTTCGATTTGGTCGTTGCAGAGATTGCCGATGGAGCCTTCATGGGTGTGGTGGATATCGTGATTAGCCTTGAAATTGCCTGCCTCGATGTCGAGCCCCACCTTCTTGTAGGCATCGCGGAAAGGCATACCGTTGGCGGCGAGACGATTCACTTCCTCAACGCTGAACATCGGATCGTACATCGGATTGTCGAGGATGTGCTCATTCACTTCTATCTTATTAATAATGTAAGCCGCCATCTGTAGACAATCCTTCAGTTCGCCAAAAGCAGGTAAAAAGACTTCCTTGATAATCTGCAAGTCGCGGAAATAACCCACGGGCAGGTTGTTCATAATCAGTGTCACCTGCTGGGGCAGAGATTGGAGTTTATTGCATTTCGCACGAATCAGTTCGAATACGTCGGGATTTTTCTTATGCGGCATGATCGACGAGCCTGTGGTACACTCCTTTGGCAGTTTCACAAATGAGAAGTTCTGTGAGTTGAATAGACAGGCATCAAAGGCCATTTTGGCAATCGTACCTGCGATAGTAGCGATAGCGAAACCTACGTTGCGCTCCATTTTTCCTCTACCCATCTGTGCATACACCACATTGTAATCCATGGAGTCGAACCCCAGCAGTTCTGTCGTCATCGTGCGGTTCAGAGGGAACGAAGACCCATAACCGGCAGCGGAGCCGAGAGGATTGCGGTTGGTCATCTTATAGGCGGCTTGCAAGAAAAGCATATCATCAGTAAGACTCTCTGCATAGGCGCCGAACCAAAGTCCAAACGAAGAGGGCATCGCAATCTGCAGATGGGTGTAGCCAGGCATTAGGACATCCTTATACTGGTTGCTCTTTTGAATCAGTTCGTCGAAAAGGATTTTTACCTCATCGGCGATTTCCTTTAATTCATGACGGGTGAAGAGTTTGAGGTCGACGAGTACTTGGTCATTGCGTGAACGGCCCGAGTGGATCTTCTTGCCCATGTCGCCCAGTTTGCGGGTGAGCAGCATCTCTACTTGAGAATGTACGTCCTCCACATCGTCCTCGATGATGAACTCACCGCGTTCTGCCAAGTGGTAGATGTTCTTCAACTCAGCCAGCAGTGCTGTCAGCTCGTCTTTCTCTAGAAGTCCGATACTTTCGAGCATGGTGATGTGGGCCATCGAACCCAAGACGTCGTATTTTGCCAGATAAAGGTCCATTTCGCGGTCTCTGCCTACAGTAAACCGCTCAATCTCCTTGTTAATCTCAAAGTTCTTCTCCCAAAGTTTGCTCATACCATCTTTAAACTATAAACTCTCAACTATAAACAAATTATACATAGTGTACTTGTGCAAGGGCATCGGCAATCTTCTCGACACCATCCTGCAGGGGTTTCTCTACCATCGCCTTGATAAAGGGATTGAGTTCAGCCTTCAGCGTCACCTTCATTTTCGAGTTCAGCTCGTCGACGGGCAGAACCTGAATCCACACGTTGAAGGGCACGGGCGACTGTACCGTCTCAAATTTCACACATTTGGGTTCCTCGCGGTCGCAGATGCGTAGCTTCAGTTCACCCACAGGGGCAACGTTAAGACTGACGGTATCCTCATCATATGTGAAGTCGTTGACTTTATCTTCAGGCACACGATCCTGTATTTTAGCAAGATTACGCAGGTCGCTGATGTTATCATACACGGCCTCTTGAGGGTAGGGTATTTGCTTTACGCTACTCTCAAATTTGCTTTCACTTCCAAATAATCCCATATTTCCTTGGTTTTATTGTTTCCACGTCTCTGGGCTCTTGCGCCATTCGGCAAGTACAGCCTTATCTTCTTCTTTGATATAACCGGTCTTCGCGGCTTCTTCTACCACCGCCTCGTAGTTGCTCAGTGTGATAAGTTTTACGCCCGCCTCTTCAAAAGCTTTCTCAGCTACGGGGAAGCCGTAAGTGAACGATGCCACCATACCTACTACCTCAACGCCATATTCGCGCAAAGCAGCAACGGCCTTCAGCGATGAACCTCCCGTAGAAATCAGATCCTCGACAACCACCACTTTGGCACCCTTTTCGATTTCACCTTCTATCTGATTGCCCATGCCGTGATCTTTCGGCTTCGGACGCACATACGAGAAAGGCAGTCCCAGCTGGTCGGCTACAAGCGCGCCTTGGGCGATGGCTCCTGTGGCAACGCCAGCCACAGCTTCGGCCTCAGGAAAATTTTCCTGAATGGCGTGACAGAGTTCGAGTTTCACAAACGAGCGCACATCGCTGAACGAGAGCGTCTTGCGGTTGTCGGTATAGATGGGTGATTTCCAGCCTGAGGCCCATGTAAACGGATCGTTGGGCTGTAACTTGATGGCCTTGATATCCATCAGTTTTCGTGCTAATTGATGCTTGATATCCATAATTGAATGAATTATTTGCGTGCAAAGGTACAAAAAAACTATCAACTATCGACTATAAACTATAAACTTTTTGTATCTTTGCACCCAGATATAGATAACCATAACTTATTATTAGCAATTATGAAAAGGATTTTGTTTTTAATAACGTTGTTCTGTGCAGCACTGATGGTGCAGGCGCAGAGACCACAGATGATGCGGATGGCAGAGCCCGGACTCACCGACCAGACCGCGAGGAAATTCACGCTTGACCTGACTGAAGATGGTAAGGCACAGATGGTGTGCTTTCTGCCAACAACATCGACAGGTAAAGCCATCGTTGGTGTTCCTGGTGGTGGCTATTCCGTACTCTCCAACACTCACGAGGGAACGATGGCGGCTGATTGGCTCAACAAGAAAGGCATTGCCTATTTCGTGGTGAACTATCGTATGCCCGAAGGTGACCGTACCATTCCAATGGGCGATGTATCAAAGGGTATCCGTATTGTCCGTGACTCTGCAGCTGTTTGGGGCATCAATCCTGACGACGTGGGCATCATGGGCTTCTCGGCAGGTGGTCACTTGGCATCTGTCATCTCCACCCTTACCGAGTACGACGTGCGTCCCAACTTCACCATCCTGTTCTATCCTGTCATTTCGATGGATGAGCGCGTGTCTCACATGTGGTCGTGCCGCAACTTCCTTGGCGAGGATCAGAAGAATCCTGAGATGGTCCGCAAGTTCTCGACCAACAATGCTGTACGCCGCCACCTTACACCGCCTGCCTGTATCATTATGTCGGGCGATGATAACTTGGTACCACCGCTCACCAATGGTTTGACTTACTATACCGCTATGCGTAATGCCGGCAACGACTGCGCCCTGTTCCTCTATCCTTCAGGCGGTCATGGCTATGGCTTCGCTCCTTTCTTCGCTTATCACGATGAGATGCTCGCCAACCTTGGCAAGTGGCTCGACCAGTTGAAGGCACCCAAACCTGATGCTATCAAGGTGGCCTGCATCGGCAACAGCATTACTGATGGTCATGGCATCGATCTCGCACCCCGCAACGGCTATCCCGCCCAGTTGCAGCGGATATTGGGCAATGATTATAATGTGAAGAACTTCGGCGTAAGCGCCCGCACCATGCTTAACAAGGGTGATTATCCTTATATGAACGAGCTGGCTTGGCGTGATGCCCTTGCCTTCAAGCCCGATATTGTTATCATTAAGTTGGGAACCAACGATTCGAAACCAGAGAATTGGAAGTACAATGCCGAGTTCAAGCAGGATCTTGAGCAGATGATTACCTCTCTCTGTCCGTCTTTGGCTCAGCCCGCCAAGAAGGGAAAGAAAGCCAAGAAAGGTCAGACCGTAGAGCCTGTGAAGCCTCAGATCTATCTCTGCACGCCTATCCCCGCCTTTAAGTCTACATGGAATATCAATGATTCTGTGATTGTCAACGGTATCATTCCTATTCAGAAAGAGGTGGCTGCGAAATACGGTTTGAAGATTATCGACCTCCACACCCTTTATGCCAATGATGGCGACAAGATGCTGACCGACGGTATCCATCCCGACGATAAGGGTGCACGCCGAATGGCTCAGATTATTGCGGGAGAACTGAAGAAGTAAAATGTAAGAGGGTCTTCCCTTACGATTTTGCGAAACCGAGGGCGAGCACGCTGATTTTCACGTTGCTCGCCTTCTGTATTTCTTTGGCACAGGCAATAATGGTGGCACCCGTGGTCACCACATCGTCGATTAAAAGCAGATGCTTTCCATTGATGCTGTTGCCATCAGTGAGCTCAAACACATCTTCCACATTCTCATTGCGCTCCCAACGGCCACGCTGTGTCTGGCTCCCTGCAAACTTTGTGCGCCTAATCACTTTGTCGGCAATGGGAAGACTCGTCACTTCGCTCACGCCTTTTGCCAGCATCATACTTTGGTTATAGCCTCGCTCGCGCTCTCGTTTCTTGGCCAACGGTATGGGCACGAGGACATCGATGTCGTCAAAAAGACCACTACGCATCAGTTCCATAGCCATCATCCTTCCCATCACCACGCCAATCTCAGGGTGGTTCTTGTATTTCAGTTCATAGAGGATATTGGCTGTCTCGGCATGCGGCTCGTAGTAGAAAAGGGCAGTGGCTTTCTCGAGGACGATTTGTCCCCAGAACAGCTTGGCCATCACATTCTCATAGAGATCACGGCCGAAGTCTGTGCGCGGCAGATGCAGATAACACTTGCTGCACAATGTTTCTTCAGTCACAGCGAGCCGCTCGCCACAGACGACACACAGTCGTGGCGATATCAGGTCGAGCAATCGGCTCCAGAAACTAATCATCTATAAACTCTAAACTTTAAACTATAAACTCTCTTCTTCCATCTCTTCCATATCCTCCACGTTCAAGCATTGGCGGATGATGTCGAAGGTAAAGCCCCGACCAAGGGCAAAACGAACCAGTTTCCGGTTGCGTTCGTAGTCGCTCTCAGCCTTAATACTCTTGCTCTTCTGTTTCAGCAGGGGTTTGAGCACTTTCAAGTATTCCTCGTCGCTGATCTCGTCAAGCACCATCTGTTGGATATCATTGTCGATACGTTTCATCCAAAGGGCCTGCTGCACCTTACGGCGACCCCATTTGTTGTAGCGGATCTTGTCCTTCACAAAAGCACGGGCATAACGCTCATCGTCCACATAGCGCTCCTTCACGAGTCGTGCCATCACTTTGGCTTGTACGGCTTCTGATAGCTCCCATTTCCGCATTTTCTCGAGCATCTCATACTGACAGTGTTCAGCATTGGCGCATAATGAGGCCAGTTGGAGGAAAGCCTCCTGTTCGGTCATTTCTTTTTTCATATCTTTTTAGCTTTAAGGAATCGTTGTTTACCAAACATGTCCAGTTTGATTTCTGTTTCTGAGAAGCCCAACTCGCGCACCATCGCTTCTGTTTCACAAGCATACAGCGGGTTCAGTTCAAAATAGAGCAGACCATTGGGTTTTAAGGCTTCTTTTGCAAAGTGGGTGATGGCGCGATAGAAAAGCAACGGAACGTCATTAGGCACAAACAGCGCCAGATGGGGCTCATGCTCCAGTACATGCCGTTCCATCGTCGCTTTCTCCCGATTGCAGATATAGGGCGGGTTGCTGACGATGAGGTCGAATGATTTAGAGGTAAGAGGTGAGAGGTGAGAGGTGAGAGATATGTTTTGTGCCTCTAAATGTGACTCAAACTCAAGGATATCATGTTGTTCGAAAGTCATATCAGCGGCGAGGGTATCTGCATTTTTCTTGGCGATGCGGAGCGCTTTCTCGGATATATCCCACGCCGTCACATTTGCTTGAGGCATCTCCAGCGCCAGCGTAATGGCAATACACCCGCTCCCAGTTCCTATGTCGAGTATCTGGTAATCTCTTACCTCTCTCCTCTTACCTCTTACCTCTAAAATCATCTCACACAACTCCCCCGTTTCCGGCCTCGGAATCAGCACCCCAGGCTCCACATGAAACCGTCTTCCGCAGAACTCAGCAACGCCCATTACATACTGCACGGGTTCACCCTTTTCGAGCCGTTGCATCATCCCTTCCAGTTCTGCGCACTCTTCCTCGTTCAGTTCATCCGTTTTCCCACAGACAATATCCGTCAGCGAGAGGCCGAACCTGACGTCAAGCATCCAACGGACGATGGCTTTCGCCTCGTCCGTATCATAGATGCTTGCCAGTCTGCGCCAGAGTGTTTCGTATTTCATTTGAGTGCAAAGATACAATATTTTTAAAAAAACACTGCATAATTACAGAAAAATGAAATAAAAAGGCATTCTTTGCGACAGATTATCGTGAAGTTCTAATTACTTCTTGTTCTTTTCTGCAGGCTTCTCCGCCTTGATTTCAGTGGCTTTATAGCCGAACTTGCCGAAACTCTGGATGATGGCATTGGAGTTGGTCTTGTCAGCATCGTAGGTGATGGTGACACGCTGCTCGTCGATATTGCACTCAATCTGCTTGACACCCTTCTCGAATCGGAGGTTACCCTTGATTTTTTTCTCACAGCTCTCGCAGTGCATCACTGGCTGAGTGGTAACAACGACGGTCTTAATGTCCTTTGCCATACTAACCACAGCGGTCAGCATCATGGCGCTTAATACTAATACTTTTTTCATAATTCCTATTTTTTTGATTATTCACTATTTACTTTAAACTATTCACTATCACAGTCTTCCGAAATTCACGCGGATGCCGGCATAGAACATGGCACCGTGAACGGGTCCCCACACCATCGTGGGATCGAAGGTGGCGCTCCATGGATCTTCGGCATTGATGATGGTCTTCTTCTGGCGGAAGGCTGTCAGGTTCTCTCCGCCGATATAGACGGAGAAATGGCGGAACCAGCGGGTAATCTGCGCTGACACCTGCTCATAGGCTTGGAAATGCTCGTCCCAAAGACCATTAACAGGAGTAGGCATTCGTCCGCCACCGTTGAGTTGCAGCGTGGCATCCACCTGCCAGAGGCCGAGGGGTGTCTTATAGCTGGCGGTGACGAGACCTTTGTATCGGCTCGTCAGCGGCTTCTCCATCAGTTCGCCGCCATAGGTACATTTCACATCGTTCCAACGCCAGGCGGCTGTCAGCTCCAGTCCTTGTACGACGGGATAAGTGGCATCAATCTGAATGGTGTTCGAATACGACTTACCGTTGAGGTTGGTGATTCGTATCAGTGAGGGATTGCTGTCGTAGTCGATGACGGCCTGCTGACTGAAATTCGTGTGATAATACTCGGCATTCAGCTTCAGCGTTTTTCCGAACAGGGGGATATAGAACGAACTGCTGATGCCGTAGTTCCAGGCACGCTCCTGCTCCAGATCATCAATCACTAACTGGCGTCCGCTGGCCAGCAGATTATTGTTCTCTGCCAATGCATGCACGGTACGATAGCCCTTGCCTGCTGAGAGACGCAGGCTGACAATCTCGCTGGGAGTGAGTTTCAGATGGAAACGGGGTGTGACGAATGTGCCGTAGCGGCTACTATGGTCTGCTCTAATACCAGCCATTGCCACCACCTTGTCGTTCAGGTTGTAGGTGTACTGGACATAGGCGCCAGGTGTTGTCTCTTTGTCCTCCTTCGTCAGATAGTCGTAGTTCAGCGAGAGACCCGTTGAGAGGTTATGCTGTTCAGTAAAGTTGGTCTCAAACAACAGTTGGGCATAGGCATTCTTCTGGTTCACGCTGTAGTGTTTGTTGCCATAATTGGCATCCAACAGATGCATCGAGGCATTGCCCATGACAGCGATGTTCGTGCCATGCTCTGGGTCGAGGATGAAGGCGTGCTTCATATAACCCTCATAACGCTCGGTCTCGACGCCGATTTTATAGAGGTGAGAGGTATGAGGTGAGAGGTGAGAGGAATGTTCAGTCTGTCCGCCCTCACGTTTCTCCTTCACCATACCAAAGCCGCCGTGGAACAGATAATGGTCGCCCTTCCACTTCCAACGGTTCTGAAGGTTCCACTGGCGCACGTTGGGCTGATCAAGGAATCCGTCGTTGTTCACGTCGTGGTGTCCGAAGTCATCCTGATAATGAACGAGCACCTCCGTACTCAGTTTGTCATCGAGATGGACATTGGCATCGGCATTGGCCTCCAGACGTCCTAAGGTGCCACCATATAGGTTTACCGTCACACCCTCGTCGTTATCAGGCTTCAGATACTCTATGTCGATCTGGCCCGTGATACTCTCATAGCCGTTGCGGACAGATGAGGAGCCCTTCGACACCTGTATGCTGTTCATCCAAGGACCAGGCACATAGTCGAGCGAGTAGGGAGCTGCAGCCCCACGGAAGTTGGGCAGGTTTTCTGTAAGCATCTGTACATAGGTGCCGCTCAGTCCCAAGAGCTTGATTTGCTTGGCACCTGTCGCAGCGTCACTATAGTTCACGTCGACAGAGGGGTTCGTAGTGAAGCTCTCGCCTAAGTTGCAGCAGGCAGCCTTAAATAGTTCCTCGCGGTTGATGAGCACACCGTTCACGGCGCCACCCATCCTTCGGGTACCAGAACGGCGTGAGGTGATCGTCACGTTGTCGAGGCTCTGCGTCATCATCGTGTCGGCCTGCAACGAGTCGATATCCTGTCCAAAAGCAGACAGGCTTAGCATCGTTACGATGCTTGTCAATAATAATCTCATGGTGTTATTCTTTGATATTAATATGATACGAAAGAAAGTCAGGACACAGCAAAAAGCCATCCCCTGAAACACGGAATCACATTAAAATCAAATCAACAGCACTTGTATGATGTTCAGATAGTCGCGAGGTGGACTTTTCCAGACCTCTGGAACAAACTGAACATCGGCCTTGTTCTCTGTCGTTACCTGCCATTCTGCGACAAGGTTTGGCAGAATGGACAAAAGGGGTTGGAAGACGTGGAAGTCATAGTTTACGGTCTGCGCTATATTTGTTGGCGACAGTTCCACATGCTCCACCGACATACAGTCGGCGTTCATATTACAACTCATACCGTCCATACCGCCGCTATTGAAAACGGTCATTACCTTGAGCGTTCCTGTATGAGCACAACGCGTAATGGTAACACCGCTTCCGATAAACAACAGCGTCACCGAAAGCAGCATCGACAGTAGGATATGACAGAACTTCTTCATTCCGGCTGCAAAGATACATTTTTTTTCAGATATAAGTACATAAGAACATATTTTTTTATGTTTCTTTTGTAATTGGAAGATTTTTGTTATCTTTGCACTCAGTTTAGGAAAGTTATAAGATTATGATGAAAAGAAGCGTATTATTCGGCTTAATAGCCCTGTTCATATCATTATCCGTTCAGGCTCAGACGGCGCTGAAAAAGGTATATAACGAAGATATCAACCCCCTCGAACAGATTGACCAGGCAGTCTTCAAAGCCAAGGCTAGCGGAAAGCTCGTTATCTGTCAGGTGGGCGGCAACTGGTGTCCCTGGTGCCTGCGCTTTGCCGATTTCATCACAAACGACACCACCATCAGCAAGCTCATCAACGACAACTTTGAGTATATCCACGTGAACTACAATCCTCGCAAATCAGGCGGAGAGGAGAAAGAAAAGCAGGCTGCTGCATTGATGAAGCGATTGAATAATTGCGGTCGCTTTGGCTTCCCCGTATTCGTTATTCTCGATGATGCTGGCAAGGTGATTCACATTCAGGATTCAAGTTTCCTTGAAGAAGGGCAGGGCTACAACCAGGAGAAAGTGCTGCAATTCTTCAAGAACTGGACGCCCCAAGCCGTCAAGAACAGCTAAATATTTACTTCTTCTTTGGCTTTGGCATAGGAAGTTCCTTACACGTCTCGCGGACAAGTTCTGAGAGATAGTCGCTGTCGTCTACATCGCCAATGTAGAAGTAATCCTTGGCTCCTTCGTAAGGCGGACGCATATCCACCACTCGCAACAGTTTCCGGCCAGCCTCCGTCGGCTTTAGATAGAAACAATCGTCGCAGATGAGCCCGAAGATTTTCCCGTTACAATAAATACCATAGTCGCCAAACATCTTCTTGGCCACTATCTCTCCCGCACCGCTACACTGATCGGTGATGTACTGTACAAAATCCGCATTACTTGCCATTGTCTTTTGATTTTTGGTGCAAAGATAATAAAAAACCCAAAACCGACAAAACGATTGAGGGGGTTTTATTTAAGGGCTGCAATCCTTACGGACTGCAACCCTTTTACATACCCCCCTTGAAAAATAAACTGTGAATTGTGAATCTGTGAATGGTCATTGGTCAAACCCTGCGGAAGGATATCATTTTTGCGCCCTAACTATGCAACAATTGTTCCCTAGGCAGGCAGCAAATCTTTCCCAGGCAGGGAACAATCGCTATTATTAATACTTGCAATTGTTACTATTAATATTCGCAAAAACCCCCGTTTTCGCCGATTTACATATTTTAACACGCATATTTTCCCCCCTCAAAACACCTCATTTTCGCTCACAATCACGCATATTTCCCTTCCTTTCGACTATTTATGAGGACTATTCTCGCTGCCTTCGAGAACTATTCAATCTACCCGCGAGAATACTTCAATCTCATTCTCGCACGACTGCAGCATTCTTTT
Organism: Prevotella sp.; assembly: GCA_017650905.1. GTDB lineage: Bacteria > Bacteroidota > Bacteroidia > Bacteroidales > Bacteroidaceae > Prevotella. Next base: position 17,297 of record JAGCDZ010000085.1, read on the forward strand.
TGCGGCCTTGCAGACCGTAAAACAAGAAAAAAAGTTAAAAATCGCGTGATTCATGCAGTCATCTTGGCGTTTTTTTATCTATTATAGAAAAACATTCTTATATTTGCAGATAATAACAAAACAGAGAGGCATTATGAAGAAAATTGTACTCATAGTCTTTTCCATCCTTATGGTAACAACGGCTTTCGCTCAGGGTGGTGGGCAGAAGACGATAACATTGACTGATGCAGAGCGTAAGCTGGTGGAGCAAAACAGCGATTTTGCCTTTAACCTGTTTCGCAAGACGCGCGACACAGAGAGCCACGTTATCTCGCCACTGAGCATCACCTATGCCCTTGGCATGCTCAACAACGGTGCTGACGGCATCACCCGCGAGGAGATCTGTCAGGTGCTGTCGGGTGGACAACAGACCGATTATGCCGATGTGGCGACGATGAACGCCTTCTGCCGTAAGATGCTCACGGAGAGTGCCCTGTTGGACGAGGATACACGCGTGGCCATTGCCAACACCATCTTCTTCAACGGCGACCGTAAGGACATCACATTGAAGTCGGCCTTCAAGGATGCCGCAGCGACCTATTACGACGCTTCGCCCTTCGTGCTCAGTTTCAGCGACGAGGCCTCGTTGGGCATCATCAACCAGTGGGCCACCGACCAGACTGATGGCATGATCCGCGACCTGCTGAAGCCTGAGGACATGCAAGACCCGAACCTTGTGAGTTTCCTGCTGAATGCCATCTGCTTCAAAGGTGCATGGGCCTATCCGTTCGACAAAACGTATACTTTTAAATCGTATTTCGATCAGAAGAAGCGCACAGCCATGATGATGACACAAAATCAGGACTTCCTTTATGCATCGACCGACCTCTACCAAAGCGTCATCCTGCCCTACGGCAACGGCTCCTACCAGATGACCGTCTTCCTGCCACAGTATGGGACGCTCGACGATATGCTGGAAGCCATGAACGGCAAGAACTGGAACACTGCCGAATATAAGAACTATCATGTGATATTGGCTATGCCTCGCATCGAGACCGACACCAATCAGGATCTGGAAGAAATCATGGCCTCGCTGGGTATGAAGGATGCCTTTCTGAAATACAATGGTCACGGCTTTATAGATTTCTGCTATGCAGGTGACAATGAGGCAAACTCCGACCCGTGCTGGATCAGCCTGATGCGCCAGAAAGCCCATCTGAAGCTCGATGAGAAAGGCACGGAGGCAGCTGCTGCGACTGTCATTGGGGTGGCAGACAAAGCCTCGCCCCAATATTACGCAGAGTTTATTGCCGACCGCCCATTCCTCTACATCATCAGCGAACGCTCCACTGGCAGCATCTTCTTCATCGGCCAGTATATGGGCGAGCCTATTGAGAATTTGCGCCATGACATCAGCCTTACCGACGAAGAAAAGCAACTCGTGGAGAGTAACAACGAATTTGCCTTCCGCCTTTTCCGTGAGGCACGCGATGAGAAGAGCAGCATCCTGTCACCATTGAGCATCACCTATGCCTTGGGTATGCTGAACAACGGTGCAGCTGGCAAGACACAGCAGGAAATCAACGATGTATTAGGTTTCGGCGAGGCCGGTGCTGACGGCATCAACCAGTTCTGCCGGAAGATGCTCAACGAGGCACCAACACTCGACCAGGAGACCAAAGCCGAGATTGCCAACACTGTCTTCGTAAACAGTCATTGGGGCTTTGAGCTGAAGGAGCCGTTTGTGCAGAAAGCCAACGACTATTACGACGCACAGCCTGAGGCACGCGACTTCTATGACGGCTTGACGCGCGACGTCATCAACCAATGGGGCAGCGACCATACGCAAGGCATGATCAAGGAGGTGCTCACAAAGGATGAGTTCAATATAGATGCCGTGAGCTATCTGCTAAATGCCCTTTATTTCAAAGGGGCGTGGGAGAATAAGTTTAATCCTGACAATACGAAAGACGAACCGTTTAACGGTAGCAATGTCGTGCCCATGATGCACATCTATCATGAGTTCCAGTATACCGACAACGACCTGTATCAGGCCGTGAGGCTGCCCTACGGCAACGGTGCCTACCTGATGACCGTCATCCTGCCTCGTGAAGACAAGACCATCGGTGACGTGCTCAGTCAGATGGACGGCAAGAACTGGCGGTTCAAGGATGGCTGTCCGCAAGTGGACCTGAAACTGCCACGCTTCGAGATCGATACGAACCTCGACCTGAAGCCCATCATGTCGGCATTAGGCATGCCTACGGCCTTCCGTTATGAAGCAGATTTCTCGGAATTCTGTAACGTTCCAACCTATATCAGCCTCATGAAACAGGTGGCGAGGATCATAGTCAATGAGGAAGGCACAGAGGCAGCCGCTGTCACCATCATAGGTACAGCGGCTGCGAGTGGGCCCCATTATAGCACACATAGCACATTCCATGCCAACCGCCCGTTCCTATACATCATCAGCGAACAGTCTTCGGGCTGCATCTTCTTCATCGGCCAGTATATGGGCGAATCTACCAGAAGCACAGATCATATTGAGAACCCAACCATCACAACAGACAATCCAATGATATATGATCTGCAAGGCCGTAAAGTGGTCAATGGCCAATTAAAGAAGGGACTTTACATTGTTGATGGTAAAAAGGTAGTGATTAAGTGAAGACAGATAGTATTGAATAGAATTATAATCGCCGCTTGTTTGATCGTGGTCTTCTGTTGCGCTGCCAGCGCACAGGAGGCCACGGGGCATGTTCATGCCGTCATCATTAGCGGTGGCAAGAATAAGCTGATGAACCATGAGCGCTATTGGAATGACTGCGCCTTTCTCTACCGCACCCTACGCGAGGACTACCAATTCTCAAAACAAGACATCACACTGCTCATTAGCGACGGTGGTGAAGCAGGCCGTGACATGCTCCTTGCCGATGGCAGCGGCTTTGTCACATCTCCCGCAGACCTTGATGGCGATGGTGAGCGCGACGTCTGGCTGCCTGCCACACTGGAACAAGTGGATGCCACGCTGACGGAATTGGCTTCAAAGCTCACCACCAACGACCGGCTGTTCCTCTTCATGATTGATCACGGTGACAGTGAAGATGATCTGAGGGAGTCGTATGCCTTTATGTGGGGTGGCGGACGGCTCTATGATACCCATCTGGCCCAGCTGCTCGATGCCTTTCAGGTTGCATCGATGAGTTTGTGTCTGGGTATGTGTCATTCAGGCGGCTTTATTGATGACCTGCAACGTGAGAACCGCATTATTGCCACCAGCTGCGCAAGCAACGAGGATTCATGGGCATGTCGCGATAAGCCATACGATGAGTTTGTTTATCAATGGACGTGCGCAGTAGCCGGTCATGATCCGGAGGGTCATGCGATTGATGCGGATACTGATGGCGATGGTCAGATATCAATGGCAGAGGCTTTCAACTATGCCTATCAACACGACCGACGGGAAGAAACGCCACAATACAGCTCCACGCCAGCAACACTGGGCGAGCAGTGGTCACTCGTGCAAACGCCAAGAAACGGCATCGGTGGAACACGAATTGAAAAGAGTGACTTTGCCAATTGCCGATTCTATGACTTGCAGGGCCGGCTTATCCCCAAACCCTCGGGAACAGTGAGAAAAACTATAAAAAAACTTAATGCGAAGCAGTCTTTTGGGCTTTCGCCTATCATAATAGTAAAACCATAAAGATAATGGACATGAAGAAGACTTTCATAGTAGTGATGATGGCTTGTCTGCCTATCCTGTCACAAGCGCAAACCAAAGAGTTTGTGTGTTGGAATACCTATGGCCAGCAAATGAAACTGGCCGCAGAAGAAATGCTTCTGAAAGTACCCGATATGGTTGCTGCCATCGACCTGCGCAATGTTGAAGCCATAACGTTGGACTGCACTTCGGCCAACCCCAACTGCCTATACTATACTAATGGTGCGACGTCTGTTGAGGGCTTACCGGGTGCCAATGTGGTGTGTGATGGCGTCTGCGACGGTCTGCTGCTCACCGACGAGGCCTGTTTCTATTGCCCCATGGCCTTCACGGCTACCGATGCCATGCTGCGGTTTACACCCCGGAGAGATGACGGAGAGGGCGAAGCATACTTCTATCAACCATGCTATGAGACGGTCGTATTGCCCTTCGAAGCCGACTTGGTGATTCCTGCCGATGCAGACGGGCCTATGCCCAAAGGATGGTTTCAGGCGGGGAATTATTGCGGATATGAGGACAAGATGCTGTTATTCAACCTGGCGAATGCGGAACGATTGACAGCCGATGTGCCCCACATGGTGAAATTCGAATACGCAGCCTACGGTTCGCAGATACTTTTCTGCGGAGAGAACAAAACCGTGAAAGAAACAAAGGCTGCCATTACCAGCGGATCGCCTTTTAGTTTCGTAGGAATCACCACATCAGCATATGAAGAAACTCTCGATTTCCGTTATTACAGGGGGCAGGAGCAATACTTCATCCACACTGGCAAAAAACAGTTGATGGAACCTTTCAGATGTTATATAACCATCGGACTTCTGAATGAGAATGAATTCGAAAAATTGGTAGCCGAAAACCCGGGTTCCATATTTGGAACTGGCGATGGTGATGGTCCTGAAAAGGTTTTGAGATATACTATTGCTACTGAAGAAGCAACCGGTATCGATACGCGCAACAATCATCGCCCTTCAAAGATGCACTTCGACCTGCAAGGCAGACCATTGGGAAATGGCAACAGAAGTAAGGGTATCTATATCATAGATGGCATAAAAGTCATAAAGTAATGGAGGAGTTGATTCGGCGATGCCAGCAGGGTGATAGAGCGTCCATGGGACAGCTCTATACAGCCATGCATGACGAACTATTGGCACAATGTCGCAAATATGCTGCCAACGACAACATCGCCAAAGATCTGCTTCACGATGCCTTCCTGCTGATATTCAGTAACATCGATCAGTTACGCTCGGCCAAGAAGGGTGTACAATGGATGCATAAGGTTGTCAAAAACGTATGCCTGCTCTATGTACAGAATCGGCAGAATCATACTTTGGTATCCATTGATGAGGTCCGGGAGACATCACTTGGACCTGAGCCGGATATTGCTGTCAGCTACGATGATATTCTGAACGCCATCGATCATTTGCCAAATGGCTACCGTCAGGTGTTCCGTTTGTCAGTGCTCGAAGGCCTGACACACCCAGAGATAGCCGAACTGTTAGGCATCGAGCCTCACACCTCATCATCACAACTGCTCAGAGCTAAAAAACAATTGCGCCATTTGTTGCAAGTGCTGATGCTTTCACTGCTCGCAGCAATACCTTTAGGAGGGTATTATCTCTGGTCATTGCAAAGAAACAAGCAAAATGTGGCTGAAACTTCTGAGGTCAAGCCTACAGACATCATTGCTATTACTGACACTACTGGCAGTTTGCCTACAGTAGACATGCATCATGAGGCCTCCGTAAAAGGCCAGAATACTCACAAAGTGAAAGAAATCGGTTTGCCGCTTGACACCATCGGGACACAAGCAACCGCAAATGCACTTACTACTGAAGAGGCGCAAGTAACTGAGAATGTGCTTGCTACCGAAGGGACGCAAAAAAGCAGTCATGATGTGGCTGCGGATGATAAGAAAGCCGATGATCACGAAATAACGATAAACGAGGCCGTTGTGGCTCACTCAAACCTCTCACTATCTCTTGCGTATAACGGACTTCCTAATGGCACAGGTAGATCTTTGCCTTATGGCGTTGATGGTATAAACGGAGATATTGATTCTGTGACTCACCATCGAATGCCGATTACTATCGCATTGAATGCCCGCTACCACTTGGGCTCACACTGGTGGTTTGATGGCGGACTTCGTTATACACAACTCTCCTCAGAGACGCAAGTAGGCAACACGTTCTTATTTATGGAACAACAACAGCGTCTTCGCTACTTGGGACTCTCCCTTGGAATCGGCCACAATCTATGGCATCGCCAGAAATGGAGTCTTTATGCCACCACTTCGCTGACTTTCGAACTTCCACTGCATAGCACCGTAGAGACGTCGTATTGGAAGGGAGGTCAGTTAATCGATTCGGAAAATAACAAGCTCTCTCCACATCCACAGTGGTCTGTAGGTATTGGCATGGGTCTGCAATACAACCTGACACCAACCATCGGATTCTTTGCCGAGCCAAGTCTGCAATATTATTTCCACAATTCCGATGGCATCAACACATGGCGCACAGAGCATCCATTTACCCCCATCCTGCCATTTGGCATAAGAATAACATTTTAGCCGCTACTAATGTCGTGAGACATAATATATAATTTATTGTCAATTATTACTAATAAATACCATCAATTTGAAATAAAAACACTACCTTTGCAAAAAAGAGATAAATATGGGGACAGACGACGTAAAACAACTTCATGCGCAACTGCAAGAACTGCGCGAAGATTACGAGGCCCTGAAACATAATTTCGACATTATGTCGGATGGTTATCAGGAATCGCTTTTGCTTTATGACAAGTTGATGGAAACCTACCACGAACTGGAGGAGTCCAACAAGCAGTTGGATATTGCCCACCATCGCGCAGAAGAGGCCTCACGTATGAAGACTTACTTCATCCAGCAGATATCCCACGAAATCAGGACACCTCTCAACATCTTGAGTGGTTTTACGCAAGTGCTCACCATGCCAGACATGGAACTTGACAATGCCACGAAAGAAGAGGTGGCCAAGGGTATCGGCGACAATACTGAGCGCATCACGTCGCTGGTGAACAAGATGTTGGAACTGGCCGATGCCAAAAGCAGCGATGGACTGGAACGCAACGATGATGTGCCGGCCGTACAGATTGCTGCACAGGCTGCCGATGAGAGCCGCATCACTCTGGCTTCTCACCTTACTTTCGACATCGACCTAGCTGAGGGTGCCGATATGGCTATGCTCCACACCAACCTGCATCAGGCCACTCGTGCCCTTTCGCTTCTTCTGGACAACGCCATGAAGTTCACCCATCCTGCCGAAGCGGCTGGTGGAGCCGCAGCTGTGAAGGAGAAAGCGCGTGTGATGTTACGGCTCTCTCTGACAGCAGAACAACAGATAGCCTTCGCCGTTGAGGATACAGGTATCGGAGTGCCCCCAGAGGAGGCCGAACATATCTTCGAAGAGTTCGTACAACTTGACGATTATTACGACGGAACCGGTATCGGCCTCACTGTAGCCCGCAGCATTGCCCGCCGTTTAGGAGGCGACATTGTGCTCGACACTGACTATACTAATGGGGCACGCTTTGTGTTCACTCTGCCAATATAATACCCGCCATTTTTATATAAAAGCGCTACTCCCACACTTTCCATTTGTCGATTTCCTGACGAAGGCGGCTGATGGCTTGTTCGCAATCTTCTGGATAAGTTAATGACTGCACGAACCAGAGTTTGCGGTGTTGTACGAATTTGGCATAGTATCGACGGCCTGCGATTTCTCCGCTGTCCGTATGGAGCGAGCCAGAAAGAATGAAGTAATCGTCGCCTTTAATCTGCTGCGAGGCATGAAGATCTGAAGCATATTTCTGCATGGCCTGTTCAACGGTGAGCGAGTCAGGATTGGGCTCTACAAAGGCCGTCTGAACAATCTCGGTACTATCCTGCCAGAAACTGAAACGACAACAGCCTTTGTCCAACAGCGAGTCGTCTGTCTGCTCAAAGAACTTTGGATAAAGGACGGTGTAATCATAGTCGTCATCCTGATATGACATCATCTGTGTGAGCCTCATCGCCCGCTCCAGTTTCTGGGGTATGGTCTTGTCGTCCTCACGCTCATAGAGGGACACGATTGCCATGATGACGAGAAACACAATCACAGACAGGAAAAGAAATCTCTTCATAGCTATTGTCCTTTGGTGATGCCTCCTACCACATCGTCGTTGTCGATGCTATGTTCTGCCTTCTTGACACTGGCCTTCAGAGAGCCAAAGCGCCATGTGACAGAGAGACTGAACGAGCGTCCGCGATTCCATGATGTCTGATAGTCACGATAATCACCGTTCACGGTTTCAGCCTCAGATAACACGTATTTGTCGAAAGGCGTATTCATGCCGAATCGTACTGTCAGACGGTCATCCTTGAGGAAAGAACGCTGCAACGAGGCGTAATAGTCGAAATAGGAATACTGCATATAGTAGATTCCCGATGGGCTATGCCCGATTTTGCCATAGGCACTCAGATTGAGTTTTAACTTCCAGGGCAATTGTTGCGAGAGGTTGACGTAATAGTTGTCTGACCATCCAAAAGTGCGATAGCCCAGATTGGGATTCTCATTGTGTTCATAACGGAGGTTGTTGTTGATGACGAGCGTGGTCGCATCGAAAGGCTTCCATTGCACATATTGCTCTATCGAGAAACGACGATAGCGCAAGATATTGTCGTAGGTGTAATAGCGCACATCATTCTTGGCTGTCTGTATGGAACTGATACCGCCCGAACTGAAGTTATAGGCCGGTGCTATCTGCAGCGTCAGTTGCGGAAGGATATAGAAATAGATGAGGCTAATGCGCTGGGTGTGCGAGCTCGATAACTGCGGATTGCCCTGCTGAACGATAGTCGGCGATGTGACCACAGCAGGATTCAGATAGGAAATGCCTGGTCGGTTGATACTGGTGGTGTAGTTCAGTTTCAGCGACTGCGCGTCTGTGAGTTGATACTTTAGACTGGCCTGTGGCACCCAGTCACCCAAATGCTTGTCGAATGATTCGTGGCTGTCGTCAGGATAACTGCCCTTCATAAAACTGTATTCATAGCGTAGTCCGGCTCGCGCCGACCATTTCTCTTTATTATAGATGTAGTCTGCATAAGCTGCCAATACGCGGGTGGTATGGTAGAATTCATCGTTGGTCGTCATATCGATACCATAGAAATCCTGTGTGTTCTGGCTGTTGTTGTTGCGGTCGATGTACTTTGTTCCCACTTCCAACTGATGCCCCTTGCCCAAAGGGCGCAGCCAGTCGGCTTGCAGGGTATGTTCCGTAAACCGCTCACGCTCCTGTTGCAAAGACCATGTATAAGCAAAGGGCGCATTCACCAAGTCCGAATAAGTATTCTCCTGATCAGTATGCTGACGCGTCAGGGCGAGCATGTAAGAGAGAGTGAACCGCTCGCCCTTCCGACGCGTCTTATGTTCATAGTCTAATCGTCCGTTCCACGAGTGATGGCTATAGCCAGGCATCCAGTAGTGGTTGCCGAAGCTATAGAGGGTACTGCCGGCACCGTCATAGAATGCCGACTTACTGTCTCCCTGCACATTCAGTTTGTAGAAGTAGCCGCCAAACGAGGCCGAGAGCAGATTCAGCGAGTCGATATCGTAGCTGGCATTGAGATTGGTGTAATGGATGCCACCGGGGTTGGTACCGTCAGAGTGGACTAATAGACGGTTGCCCGTCTCGAGGAAGGTACGGTCTGTTTCCGTGATGCTCTCCGTCTCACGTTTCGCCATACCGCCATAGCCATAATCAACAGACATCAGCAACTTGCCCATCTGCCCTGTCAGTGAGGCGTAGAAGTTGGGATGATTCAGTGACGTATAGGTAGCAGACACCACACCCGTCATACCCTGCATCTTGGAACCATCGACCATCACGATATTCAGGATGGCATCCACACCCTCTGCATCCTCACGTGCTCCTGGGTCGGTAATTACTTCGATGCGTTTCACCATCGAGGCGGGCATGGCTTTCAAAACTTCTTTTGCATTCTTGGTCAGGCTGGGGTCAAGGTGTCCATTCTTATAGATCTTGAAATTGCTGTTGCCTTTGACGAGAATATTATCCTGCCCGTCTACTGTTACCATCGGCACCTTGCGCAACATGTCCATCACGGTCAGTGTCTTCGATTCCTCATCGGTCTGCACATCGTAGCCTATACGGTCTATCTCCTGCTTGATAAGCTGCTTTTGCGCTTTGATAACGACACCTTCCAGTTCCTTGTTCCATGTGATGGAATCGTTCTGAACATTGGTTGAATCGCTCTGTGTTTGTGCTGTAGTTATCCCTACTCTCGTTGCCAGAAGCAGCGAGAGGAAAACAATCTTACTATATTTCATTGGTGATTTACTTATCTAACCTTTCAATGCTCATATTGAAAAGTTTCCGAATGAATTCGTCTGTGGTTTCTATATATAGTTTCAGAATCTCGGATTTTACAAGTTTCTTCTCCACTTCGTCCATTTTATCAACATTCTTGCAGAGTCCGTAAATCTGTGTGGCATAATAGCTGGCGGCTGCACCATCGGGGTTCTTCAGGAAGAGATTCTTGTAAGTATTGAATTTGCTGAGCCATGATTCGGAACTCATTTCACGATTGAGGAATACTGAGTCAACGCCAAACACTGAGTTCATATCGAATGGGAGTCCATTGCCAAAAGAGATACTCTGCCCATCCACATCGATTTCATTTCCGTTGATAATCACTCTACGGATGTTATTCCCACTTTGACGATATTTCTGCGTCGTCGCATATGTAATAGCCAGACGGACCTGTGTCTTCTTATCTTTCTCAGCCCACTCTATGGCGTATGCATAACGATATTTTTTCTCGGGATCGTCCTTGTCGAGGAAGCAGGCATAGATATAATCAGAGCCCTTTATCTTGCCAATAGCCACCGACTGGGATTTGCCGTCGCCAACGGCCAAAGACATGTAATCGCTTCCGGGATGACTGACCGTCCTATATTGATAGGCGGCCTCCTTGTCTTTCTCGAAAGCCTTCTGGACGGCTTTGATACGAGTAAGACCAGTGGGGCTTGACACCACAAAGTCATAGACATCTGCCTGAGCCGTTTTCTTGCCTGTCTCAGGGTCACGCTCCAAGGAGTGTTGAGTCTTTATTTCAACATTCTTTTCATTCAGCAGTGCTTCGAATGCTTTCTCGATGTTCTGCTGTGCCATCAAAGCTGAGGGCAGTGCCATCAGCATGGCGGTTAGGATCATGTTTTTACTCTTCATATGCTATAAATTCTGTTTGTTCATTAATATATATAATGGTACCATCTTCTTGCATCACGGGAATATAGCCGTAGGCAGCCAACTGGGCCTCAATGATTTCCTGCTGGGCCTGCTCTATCTCTCGTTCCACCTCCATCCGTTCCTGCTCTGCCTGAGCCATCAGCGCGTAAGCCTTGTCGTAGTCGTGGATAGTGGGTTCCAACTTGCGGAAACGTCTCTTCTTGGATTGAACAGGCTGGACTTCGATTTTGCGTAGGGAGGCCGTATCAGATGATAACTCCTTTGCTTGTTCTTTTGGCTGTTGTGCCTTAATCGTGTCTGATTGTGCTATTAGCGGCTTTGTCTGGGGCTCCTCCCTTTGCAGCCACTGAGTCGTAGCAAACAGAATGACAATGCCAGCCACAGCTGCAGCCACACTCCAACCAATCCACTTATGCTTGGGTTTGGCTGATGGCTTCATCGACTCTATCTCTTGGAACAGCTGCCGATAGTCCTCCCATTCCTGAGGTATGTCTTTACCTCGGAAGTATCTGGCAAGGATATCTTCTTCCTCCAACGTCGATGTGCCCGCCATATATTTGTCGAGCAACTGACTGATGTATGCCTTGGTGTACTGTATCATATCTTTTTCCTACGTTTTATTTCTTCCAATAATGTTCGTCTTGCCCTTGCTAAGAGTGTGCTGACGGATGTGATCTCTATGCCCAATAGTCGGGCTATCTCTTCGTGACTTCGCCGCTCCACCTGTCGCATATATAATAACGTGCGTTGTGTGGTAGGCAGTTGTTGCAGGCGGTTCATAAGCCATTGTTCGTCCTCCTTTATCTCCAATATGTCGTGAGGACTGGTATTGATGCTGACCGTTATTGCCTCGTTGAGCGCCTCTGGTGTTCGTCGCCTCTGGTGATTCCTCAGCAGATGTTTTGCCATCAGTGCTGTGAGTGCCTCCACAGAGTCGTAGCGGTCCAGTTCGTCGTGCATCTGCCACAAGTGAAGCATCACATCCTGTGCGATGTCCTCTGCTTCGTCTTTGCCCGCCCCATAGTGTATGCTCACGTCTAGAGCCTTATTCCGCCACGTGCGGGCCATACGTTCAAATGCATTTCTATCCATCTATTTGTTTCGCGCTACATCTATTAGACACATCAAACTGTCAAAACCAAACAAGCTTTAGCATAACTTAACTTTTCTCTGAAAATAAAAATCTCTTCATACTTGCTTTTTTGCTGCAAAGGTATGAAGAGATTCTATTTAAGGCAAATATATTGCCTGACATTTGTCTGACAATTTGCTGACAGATGCCTAACTATTTGATTTTCAGTCGAGTTCTTTGGCTTTCAGTTCGTAGGCTTTTCCTCTGTCCACTTCGATTTTCAGGTCCGAATGTTGCTCGATGATGGGCTTCAGCCTACGGATGAGGGTGTAGAGCGTCTCGCTGGCATCCTCTTTCTTGGGCCAAAGGGCCTCACAGATCTCGGTCTTCGAGAGCGTATGGTTGGGCGCTTGGAAGAACAGTTCCATCAGTTGATGCTGCATAGGTGTGAGTTTCACGTGTTGACCTTCTGCATCGAAGAAACGTGCTTCTGATTCGGAATAGCGCAGACCGCCATAATGAGACAAGCCTGCCGATAGTGGCATTTCCTGTTTGCGCCGGTAGAGGCAGAATACAGCCCAGAGCATCGCCAATGTCCAAAGCGCTAAGGCTGGCCGTTGTTCTGACATCGAGAAGATAGTCGCTGTTGCGCATTTGGCTTCACAGCGGAAGCCCTTTTGTCGTGTATCGACTGCCAACATCGCATGACCACGCAACCGTTCTAATTGAAGATGGCTGTTGAACACTCGGATGGTGTCGGCACTGATTACGTCGCTCTGCTGTTCGTCGAGGGCCAATGCCAATGCCTGATTCATATCGTTCTCAACCAAACGCTCCGTTGCACGATAGCTGCTGAAACTCGTCAGTCCCGATGCTGCTATCAGCGCAAAGAATACAATGACTGCATATTTCTGTTTCATATCTTCTGTCAATTTTGGCTGCAAAGATAAATAATAAAAATGAAAAATGAAGAAATGACGAAGTGAAAATCAGTAAAGATTTGGATTATTAGTGATTTTTAATTATCTTTGCATCAGTAAAACCAAAAGAATCATTTTATGGGAAAATTCAATTTGATGGCGCTGCCGTATGCGCCGGAGGCTTTAGAGCCAGTGATTAGCAAAGAGACGATCGGTTTCCATCACGGAAAACATTTGGCTGGGTATGTGAATAATCTGAATGCCCTGTTGGAGGGTAGTCCGTTACAAGATCTTCCGTTGGAGGAGATTGTATTGAAAGCGGAGGGTGGTGTGCTCAATAATGCAGGCCAGATTCTGAACCATAACCTGTACTTTGGACAGTTCTGTGCACCCAAGGCAGACAATCAGCCTATTGGCAAACTTGCTGAGGCTATCGTTCGTGATTTCGGCTCATTCGAAGCGTTCAAGGAAGAGTTTCAGAAGAAGGGTGCCACGCTCTTCGGCTCAGGTTGGGTATGGCTTTCTGCTGATAAGGATGGTAAACTCGTTATCACGCAGGAAACGAATGCTGCCAACCCCATTCAGCGTGGGTTGAAGCCTTTACTGACGTTTGATGTCTGGGAGCATGCTTACTATCTGGATTATCAGAATCGCCGCCCCGATCACCTCGCTGCCCTCTGGCAGATTATCAACTGGGAGGTTATCGAACAGCGTTATTAAAGAATATCTGGTTCCCAAAGGTGCTGCTGCATATCCACGTGGCCGTTGGGTTTGAAGGTGACGCCTTCGGATTCTAAAAGCGGGCGTTGGCGACTCCAGCCAGGGGCAGTACGGCCAGCATTGTTCACGACGCGATGACAGGGGAGCAATTCGGCTCCAGGCGTATAGCGCAGGGTGCGGCCCACCATCCGTGAGTGGCTTGGCCAGCCTGCCAATGCAGCAATATAGCCATAAGTTGTAACATAGCCACGAGGAATCTGGCTGACGATGTTCAGTACATCGTCTTTGAACATACGCGCTTGCTCTGGCGTCATTTTATCGGGATAGTCTTTCATTTGCTCATCCACTCCTTGCGCTCGCTGTCGGGCATCTTTTCGATGGCATAGCGGAGCATAGTACGGGGCATCTCGTGGGCGTGCTGGCGGAGGAAGTCACGAAGCAGATCCATAGAACATCTTTTGCCCATTTCACGGAGCATCCAGCCAACAGCCTTGTGCATAAGATCATGAGAATGGTGAAGGTGGATCTCGGCATAGCGAAGACACCATGAGGGGTCGCCCATCTGCGAGGTCTTCCAAGAACAGACAATGCTCATGCGTTGCTTCCAGAGATTGTTGCTGGCAGCGAGGTCGTCGAGTAACTTTATCTTATAATCCTTGTCGCCCAAGTTTGAGGGCAGGAGCAGCCAATGGCCGAGAATCTTATGCACGGAGAGATCAACCAAATCCCAATTGTTTGCCTGTTCGGCATATTGCAGATACATCGTTACAATCTCATCTCGTTTAATGATAGCCTCAGCATTGTTTTCTAATCGCTTTGTCGCCAGCTTTTCAAACTTTGCCACGAGAATCAGGAAACCACAGAGCCTCACTTCGTGCCAACGGTTCATCAGCAGCGTAGGCACTTCGTTTAGCGGGAAGTCCGAACCAGCAGCCTTGACCACCTCTCTCGTCTGCGGCACCTTCAGCCCCAGGAACTCGTCGCCATAGCCATATTCACCAGGGCCCGTCTTGAAGAAACCCATGAGTATCTTTCGTTGCTCATCGTTTTGCGACGACTCCATGTATTCAATAATCTGCTGAGCGTTCGTATTTTTAGCCATAAAAACCTTCTTTTGGCTACAAAGATAGTGTTTTTTCCTGAATAAGTAGCTAATGAATCGGTTCTTTTTGCAAAATACCATACTGATGGTATTTCTATTTCCGCAAATCTTTGTACCTTTGCACCGCGTTTTATCAAACACGATGACTATTCAAGATTAAAATTATGAAAGAAAAGATTGTTTTAGTAACGGGTGCCAACAAGGGCATCGGATTCGGAATTGCCAAGCACCTCGGAAAGAGCGGTTGGCAGGTGATTATCGGCGCACGCAACGAAGAGCGGGCAGAGAAGGCTATCAGCGAACTGAAATCGGTTGGTGTCGATGTATTAGGTTGGGTGAATATCGAACTGCGCGACCTTGCTAATATTGAACAGGCTGCCAAGGAGATCAATGCCAAATATCCTGCATTGACACTGCTGGTGAATAATGCCGGCATCCCAGGCGATATGAGTGTGGACAGTCTGCACACAGAACTCAGCGAGATTAAAGAGACGCTCGATGTGAACTTCATCGGCACCTTTGCCCTCACCAAAGCTCTGATGCCGCTGCTCACCAAGAATGAAGGCCGCATCGTCAATGTGACCGTTCCCTCAGAAATCAGTCCTTATTGGCATCCTCTGGCCTATGTCGCCAGCAAGGCTGCCCAGAATGCAATGATGGGCGTGATGGCTATTGAGTTACAACAGAGCAACACACCATTGGAGGTTTTCTCCGTTCACCCAGGTCCCACCACTACTGATCTGAACGGTAACATGGCACTGCCCGGTTTCCACGATATCGAAACCGTAGGCGAGAAGATGGCAGAGCTTATCAACGACGGTCAGAACCATCAGGGTGAGTTCATCGAGCTCTACCCGATTGTCAAGGAAGACTAAATATAGAATTCAGAAGGATCTATCAACCCCGCACGGAGCGCGTACTTTACCGCTTCGTGCGCTGTGTTTATGCCCAGTTTGCGGAAAATATTCTTGCGATGGGTGGTGACGGTATGGATGCTCGAGAAGCGCTCAGCGGCAATCTCTTTCGTGGTCTTGCCCAGAGCGATGGCTTTCACGATCTCAGTCTCTGTCTGCGTCAGGATGCTGGGCGCCTCATCTTCCTGCTGCTGGGTGATGATAGTCTCTAACGCCCGCTGACTGAGGTATCGCGTATGACGGCCCACAGCGCCCAAAGCCTCGCGTACCTCGCTCAGGGGTCCATCTTTGAACACCACGCTGAACTGATGGGAAGAATAAACCACGCGGCGGATAAACTGAGGGGTGAGTTCGTCGCTGATGAGAATCCAATCTGACAGGCTGAAACGCTCGGCAATAATCAGAAGCTGGTCTTCATCGGCAAAGTCGAATAGCGTATAGTCGAGCAGCACCACAGCATTCTCATGCTCTTTGAGCAGTGCTATCAGTCCAGCTCTGTCATAAGCACGGAACACAACATTTTCCTCGCCTTCTTTTTGGAGAAGACTCTCCAACGCGAATCGCGTCAGTTCCTGATTGTCGGCTATGATATAATTCCTCATCTTTGTCGATTATACGAGTGCAAAATTACGAAATTTAGAGCAATCTGCCAAATCTATTAACGGATTTGACAGATTACTCTATCAATATTAATGTGGTTGATCAAATCTGATCGAGAGCCTGCTTCAGGTCGTCGATGATGTCGTCGATATGCTCTGTACCAATGCTCAGACGGACGGTAGCGGGCGTGATGTGCTGCTCAGCCAGTTCCTCAGGCGAGAGCTGTGAGTGGGTGGTGGTGTAAGGATGAATCACCAGACTCTTCACATCGGCCACGTTAGCCAGCAGCGAGAAAATCTGCAAGGCATCGATGAACTTCCAGGCCTCTTCCTGTCCGCCCTTCACCTCGAAGGTAAAGATGCTGGCGCCACCATTGGGATAGTACTTCTTGTAGAGAGCGTGGTCGTGATGGCTCTCGAGCGCAGGATGATGCACTGCAGCTACCTTCGGATGCTTGGCCAGGAAATCGACCACCTTCAGGGCATTCTCTACATGACGCTCCACACGCAGACTCAAGGTCTCGACACCCTGCAAGAGGATAAAGGCGTTGAAGGGAGAGATGGCAGCACCGGTATCGCGCAGGATGACGGCACGGATGCGGGTGACGTAAGCTGCAGCCCCTACTGCATCGGCAAATACGATGCCGTGATATGAGGGATCGGGCTTGGCGAGTGTGGGGAACTTGTCAGGATTGGCCTTCCAGTCAAACTTGCCACCATCGACGATGACTCCGCCGAGTGAGCTACCGTGACCGCCTAAGAACTTCGTTGCAGAGTGCACCACGATGTCTGCGCCGTGCTCCAACGGACGAATCAGATAGGGTGTACCGAAGGTGTTATCAACGATAAACGGGATACCGTGCTTGTGGGCCACAGCAGCCACACCTTCGAGGTCGAGCACATCAGAGTTGGGGTTACCGAAAGTCTCGGCATATATTACTTTTGTGTTGGGTTGGATGGCGGCATCGAGGGCCTCGAGATCGTTCACATTAATAATCGTATTGGTGATGCCCTGTGTAGCCAGCGTGTGGGTAATCAGGTTGTAGGAACCACCATAGAGGTTATCGGCAGCCACGATATGATCGCCAGCCTGCACGATATTCTGCAAGGCATAAGTGATAGCAGCAGCACCAGAAGCTACTGCCAGACCGGCCACACCACCCTCGAGGGCAGCAACACGATCCTCAAATACACCCTGTGTGGAATTGGTCAGACGACCATAGATATTACCTGCATCGCGGAGGCCAAAACGGTCGGCAGCGTGCTGAGAGTTATGGAACACATAACTTGTGGTCTGATAGATGGGCACGGCGCGAGCGTCGGTTGCGGGGTCAGCCTGTTCCTGGCCTACATGAAGTTGTAAAGTCTCAAAACGATAGTTCTTTGTACTCATAACCTTATCCTTTCTTTAATTTTTGATGTTATTATTATGTTCTTTTGTTCTTATGTCTAAAAACTTCTTCTTATGTCTTTTCGACGGTGCAAAGGTACGAACTTTAGAAATATCTTCCAAATTTCTTGCAAGATTCAGAAAATATACCTATATTTGCACCCGAAAAAGAAAATCTTTCTGCAAAAGGCCCTTTTGAGCGCCTCAAACAGAATAAAACTCTAAAATATGGCGGAAATTCTCGACGAAACCGACTTGCAGATCCTAAAAACACTGCAAAAAAACGCGAAACTGACCACAAAAGAGCTGGCCGATGCCGTCCATCTGACCCCAACACCCGTGTTTGAACGTCAAAAACGGTTGGAAAAGAAAGGCTTTATCAAGAAGTATGTCGCTATCCTCGATCCGGAGAAGCTGGATAGAGGTCTCTTGGTGTTCTGCAAGGTCAAACTCCAGCAGATTAATCACGATATGGCTGATGCTTTCACCCGTCGCATCATGCGTATCCCAGAGGTCACTGAGTGTTATAATACCTCGGGTGCCTATGACTATTTATTAAAAGTACGCGCACGTGATATGAAACAGTATCAGGAGTTTGTGCTCAACAAACTGGGCGATATCGAGAACATCAGTGCTATCGAGAGTACTTTTGTGATGAGTGAGGTGAAACAAAACTACGGAATCAATATATAAAGACAACGCGATATGAAAAAGAGCATTTGGATACTGCTGGCCATGGTGTTGGTTAGCAGTTGCGGACAGAAGAAGGAACACAACACGAAGGCTCCGACGAGAGTGAAGACGCAGGTGGTGTCGCCTGGCATGGTGGATAACGCCCAGACGTATGTAGGCATTGTCGAGGAGCGCGAGGCGACGGCAGTGAGTTTTACCGGCATGGGCGTGGTGAAACGTATGCTGGTCAGTGAAGGACAGGCTGTGAGTCGAGGACAGCTGATTGCCGAGATGGACGACACGCAGGCCCGTAATCTGCTTGTTGGCGCCGAGGCTTCGATGATACAGGCTAACGACGCATTGGAGCGCTATAAGATGCTGCACGATAATTGGTCGCTGCCGGAGGTGCAGTGGGTGGAGGTCCAGAGCAAGGTAGCTCAGGCAAAGTCACAGCTCGAAGTAGCCAAGAAGAATCTTGCTGACTGCAGACTGACAGCCCCTGTGGGCGGTATCATTGGAAAGAAGTTGGTAGGAGCTGGCGAAACAGCCCTCCCCTCGCAGGCAGTGGTGAGTATCCTCGACATTTCAGCGGTAAAGGTAAAGGTGTCCGTACCAGAGGCTGAAATAAGTAGCATTCATGCCAACACCCCTACAAGCATCAAGGTGGAAGCCATCGACGGTAGTTATCAGGGTGGCAGGATAGAGAAAGGTGTTGAGGCTGATGCTCTCACACATACATACGATATTAGAATTAATGTGGCCAATAGTGGAAGGAAACTTCTCCCAGGCATGGTGGCCAGTGTCCGCTTCATTTCAGAGGGTTCACAGGCTATCGGCAGCAGGATGATTCCTGTGACATCGGTGCAGAAGAGGGCTGATGGAAGTCTTTTCGTCTGGACTGTGGATCAGAAAAAGACAGCCCATCGCACCACGGTGACTATCGGTCAGACACAGGGGAACTATATACTCGTTATTGACGGAGTAGGCATTGGCGACCGTATTGTCACTGAGGGATACCAAAAACTGAGCGAAGGAACGAATGTTGTCTATTAGTGAATAATGAATATGGGAAATAGAATGGAGTGGCTGAAATGGCCATTGGAACATTACTCGATATCGCTGCTCATCATAGGTATCCTGTTTGTGCTGGGTATCTTCGGTATGTGGGACATGCCGAAAGATGAGTTTCCACATGCCACCATCCGTCAGGGTGTGGTTGTGGCCGTCTATCCTGGCGCTACCTCAGAAGAAGTAGAGCAACAGGTGGCTCGTCCTTTGGAGCGTTACCTTTTTACTTATGGTGAGGTGAACCGTGTGAAGACCACCACGCAGTCGCAGAATGGTATGTGTATTGTGATGGTCAAACTGAACGACGATGTGAATAACAAGGATGAGGTTTGGAGCAAAATCAAGCATGGCCTGAATGGCTTCAAGGCTCAATTGCCAAGTGGTGTGCTGGCCATCGTAGTGAACGATGATTTTGGAAACACCTCTGCCCTGCTTATTGCCATTGAGAGCGACCAGCGCAGCTATCATGAGTTGAAACAATACGGCGACGACCTTTCTGACCGTCTGCGACGCATCCCTTCGGTAGCCAACGTGAAGATGTTTGGCGAACAGAAAGAACAGATCTCACTGTATATCGATCGTCAACGGCTTCAGGCCTATGGCATCGGTCAGCAGATGCTTTTCTCCCGTCTTCAGGCTCAGGGCATCACAACGATGGCAGGCAGCATTAGCGACGACGACCAGCAAATCCCCATCCACGTTGAAGCGATGGAGAATTCTGAAGAGGAGATAGCCAACCAGATTATCTTCTCAGACCCCGTAACGGGCAAGGTGGCTCGTGTGAGAGATGTGGCTCGCGTGGTAAGGGAGTACGATCCGATGTCGAGCCGTATCGAACAAGACGGTCATCCGTGTATGTTGTTGTCGATGGAGATGACGCCAGGCAACAACGTGGTGCAATATGGTCGTGAAGTTGACCAAGTGCTGAACGACTACCGCAAGAACGAACTGCCTGAGGACGTGAACGTTACCCGCATTGCCGATAAACCCAAAGTGGTGGCAATGAGCGTGAGTGACTTCTTGCGCGACCTGCTCATCTCGATGCTGATTATTATTCTGGTGATGATGGTATTGTTCCCCCTGCGCTCAGCCATTGTAGCAGCTATTACCATCCCGTTGACGACGTTTGTCTCGGTATCCATCATGTATATGGCTGGCATCGAATTGAACATCGTGACGTTGGCAGCACTGATTGTGGTGTTGGGAATGGTGGTTGACAATGCCATCGTGGTCATCGACGGCTACTTGGAGTATCTCAGCAAAGGGTACGAACCCAAGAAAGCAGCCATAGATTCTGCCAAGCAGTATTTTATGCCGATGCTGCTGGCTACTATCTGCATCTGTGCCATCTTCTACCCCTTCCTCATTACCATGAAGGGTATTTTCCACGATTGTCTGGAGGACTTTCCCGTTACCATCACCATTAATCTGATGGTGTCGCTCTTCTTGGCCGTTTCGGTGATTCCATTCTTAGAAGTGCGCATCATCAAACCTGACAAGGTGAAGACTGGTGGAAATGCGATTACCAATTGGGTGCAGAAGACTTATGATAAGGTGCTCGACTTCACCTTTGCCCATCCTTGGGTGACAATTGGTGGCGGTATCGCTGTAATACTGCTATCATCTCTTATCGCCCCAACGTTGAAGATACGTCTCTTCCCTTACGCTGACCGTGACCAGTTTGCAGTGGAAATCTTCCTGCCCGACGGCAAGGGTATGGCAGAGACGGAGCTGATAGCCGACTCAGTGCAGCACGTTTTAGAGAAGGACGAGCGCATCACGGGCATCACAAGTTTCATCGGCTGTTCGTCGCCCCGCTTTATGGACGCCTATGCACCGCAGATGGCAGGTAAGAACTATGCACAGTTTATCGTGAACACCAAAAGCAACAAAGCAACGCTCGAACTGCTCGGAAAGTATCAGCCCGTGCTGGGTGAGGCCTTCCCCAATGCCTATGTGAAATTCAAGCGGTTGGACTACTTAGAGGTGACGGAGTTGGAATACCGTTTCTATGGCGAAAACCTCGACTCGTTGCATGTAGTGGCAGAGCGGCTGATGGAGCGTATGCGCCTGATGCCAGAATTGGAATGGGTGCATACCGACTATTTTCAGCCTTATCCCATCATCAATGTACAGCTTGACCCAATAACAACAGCACAGTTGGGCATTACCCGCACTACGGCACAGCTGGCATTGAGTGCTACTTCGTGTGACCTACAGGTAGGACAGATATGGGAAGGAAACTATGACTTGCCCATTGTGGTAAAGGATGATACCGACATGACCTTCTCAGATATCGCTAATCTCGGCATTACATCACCGATGTCAATTGTTTCCTCTGGCGTCCAGCAGACAAACAGCACAGTACCCCTTCGTCAGATAGCAAAGGTGAGGCCCGAATGGAGCGAGAGTCGTATCATGCATCGTGGCGGCGAACGCTGTATCACCGTAACGGCCCAGTTTGCACAAGGTGTCTATACGGCTCCTCTCGAAAAGGAGATTGCACGTATCATGCAGGAGGAGATTGATTTGCCTCAGGGTGTGCGCTCGGAGGTGGGTGGTGAAATAGAGTATGGCGATGAGGCACTGCCACAGATATTCGGAGGTATTATTATCGCTATGATTATCGTCTTTTTCTTCCTGTTGTTCAACTTCAAGAAATATGGTGTTACTACTATTTGTATGGTAGCCTTAGGTCTGATGATTCCTGGTGCGTTAATTGGTCTCGGACTGATGAATCGTGCCCTTGGTCTCACCTCCATCTTCGGACTTATCACCTTAATGGGTATGATTATGCGTAACGAGATTCTGATTTTTGAGCATGCTATCGACCTTATCAAGAAATATGTTGCAGAACATGGCAACTGGACTGTGGACCGTGATGGATATAACGCCGCAGTTAAGCAGGCAGCTTACGAAGCAGGCAAGCGCCGTATGGTGCCCATCTTCCTCACAACGGCTACTACTGCCGTTGGTGTGGTGCCGATGATTATTGCACAATCCAGTTTCTGGATGCCTGTAGGTGTCACCATCTTTGCAGGTGGCATTGGCTCGCTCATCATGGTGGTTAGCATGTTGCCTGTCATTTATTGGAAAGTTTCGACAAAGTAGATATGGATATGAAGAAGATTTTATCAATGATAGCCTTTGGTTGTGTGATATCAGCCTCGGCCCAGACTTACACCCTCAAGCAGATTAAGGATTCTGCTCTCCAAAACAATTTTGCCATCCGCAGTGCCAGATACAATATCGAATCCGCCCAACAGCAGCGTAAGGAGGCTTTCACCAAGTATTTTCCCAGTGTAAGTGGCACAGGGCTCTGGTTTAATGCCAACAAGGGCATGGCCAAGATGGATATGAACCCTTCTGAGTATATTTCACCAGAGTTAGGAGCCGTTCTCGCGCAATCGTTTCCTCCCGAAGCTCTTGCTGCTTTAGTCAACCCTGTCAGTATCTCGATGATGAAGAACGGCACCATCGCTGGTGTGCAGGCTGTACAGCCCGTTTTTGCAGGTGGTCAGATTATCAACGGCAATAAGCTCGCTAAAGTGGGTGAAGATGTCAGTCGACTGCAGCTACAGCTCTCAGAGAACGAAGTTGAGAAAACGGCTGAGCAATATTTCTGGCAATTGGCCTCGCTGCAGGAAAAGATGAATACTATCAATGCAGCCGATGCCCTGCTCGCTGATATCTATAAGGATGTGGATGTAGCAATCCGTGCTGGTGTAGCCCTGCGTAACGACTTGCTCAGAGTGCAACTGCGTCAGAACGAGATAGCCAGTCAGCGTTTAAAACTGCAGAATGGTCTCTCGCTGGTTCGTCTGTTGCTCTCGCAATACTGTGGTCTACGCGATACGTCGTTTATCATCACCTATCAAACTGATGCAGCCAAGCCGTCGATAGCCAAACAAGACCACAATCAGGCATTACCGGCAACAGCTGAATATCAGTTGCTTGATAAGCAGGTTGAAGCGACTGCTCTTCAGAAGAAGATTGCTGTTGGACAAAATCTGCCATCTGTTGCGGTTGGTGCAGGTTACAACTATCATACCCTCTTGGATAATGACCATACCTTTGGCATGCTCTTCGCCACAGTCAGTGTACCTATCTCCGATTGGTGGGGTGGTTCGCATGTAATTAAACGTAAGAAGATTGAGCACCAGCAAGCCCAGGAACAACTCATCAATAATGCTGAACTGCTACATATCCGTATGCAGAATGCTTGGAATGGTGTCGAGGAAAGTTATCAGCAGTTGTTATTAGCCCAGCGTAGCATCGAACAGGCCGAGGAAAATCTCCGTCTTAACCGTAATTACTATAATGCTGGCACCTCGAAAATGAGTGATCTGCTCGAAGCCCAGATGCTCTACCAACAAGCTTGCGACAAACGCACTGATGCTTTTGCCGACTATCAGAACAAACTACTCGAATACCGTCAGTCAGTAGGTGTAATTACTTCTTCCAGAAGCGGGCGGTGATGTCCTCGAAGTCGCCCTCGTCGGTACGGCGGTAGAGGCGCTGATTAGTAGTAGGCTTCTTTAGGGGACCTAAGTGCTTGATGAAGGGCCCGATCTTGATGTAGTCGAAGTTGTCTTTGTTAATGACGGCGGAGATGACAGTGCGCCCGCTGTACCAGGCGACGCGCATCTCGGGATATTCTTCATGGATATACTCTGCTAGGTGGTCGACGCCCCTTGGATCGTTATCGCCTCCCATGAAGGCGATGCAGGTGAGGTTAGAGCCGTATTTACCGACGAAATCGTCAATGGCATCGGTGCTTAGCGGCAAGCCGACATCCTCCCAGAGGTAATGGCTATGACAACCCGGGCAGTGACACGGGCAATTACTGATGTTAATCGCCAGTGTCACTTCGTCGGGTATCTCCTGGAATACTATTCCGGTATTGACGTATTTCAGCATGACGGGTTAGTCTGCCATAGCGTAGTATCGGCGGGCGGCTTCCTCCTGACGGGCCTGAGAGAAGTTGCTCACGCGTTTCAGATAGCCGATGATACGCGTCATGTAATCGACGTTCTTTGAATGGCAGTGGGGGCACTCTTTCAAATAGCGCTTGTCGATATAACCGCAGTCGTTGCAGACAGTGTTGGGGATGTTGAAGGTGAAGTAGTTGCATCCTTCCTGTGCGGCTACCTTCAGCAACTGCAGGTACTGCTGCTTGGTGAGGTGTTCCTCGAGGTTCATGTGAAGGGCTGAGCCACCGGTAAGGTGCTCGATGTAGGGTGCGCCATGCAGCTTGAACTTGTCGATGACCGACAGTGAGTCGTCCTCAACCACGTAGAAGTAGCTGTTGTAGCAATCGCGGGGTACAACGTAGCCATCCTCACGGTCCCATTTGGCGTGTTTCACGCCGACATTCTCGGCAGGAATCATCTCGCAGTTGAACATTACGTCCTTTGTGCGATACTGCTTGTTGTACTTCTCAATGAGTCCGAGAATGCCTTGTACGAAGTGCAGATAATCGTCGTTGGGGGTAATTTTCAGCCCCATGAACTCTGCAGCTTCCACCAGTCCGTTGATACCGATGGTAAGGTACTGGCGTCCGATGTTGATATAGCCTGCATCGAACAACGGCAGCATACCATGTGCCTGCAACTCTTTGAGATTCTCGTTGTAGGCCAGTTGTACCTTATGGCAGAGGTCGATGATAGAGCCAAGGTAATCGAGGTAGTTGAGTTCGTGGTTCACAGCAAACTGGATACAACGGTTCAGATTGATGGTGAGCACGCTCTTCGAACCAGTCGACACACCGCCGGCACCGAGGGTGTAGCTGAAGCCATTGTCGGTGATCTCATTACGCAGACGGCAGCAGGAGCTCAGCGAATCAGCGTTATTGCTCATATAAGTGAAGAACGAATGTCCCTCGCTGTACATCTCGGCCGTGAACTCGCCCCACTCGGGATCCTTGCAATCGCCGTTCTCGTCGGTGAGCAGTGCCATCGTCTCCACGGGGAAAGTGAGCAGGGTCTTTGTGCGTTCCTTGTTGAACCACTTCATGAAGCGTTTCTGCAGCCAAGAAAGGCCATCCCAGTCGGGTTTCGAACCATCGGGGAAGTAGAAGTCGCCGAAGATGGACTCAAAGTAGTAACGGTCGTAGTAGGCAATGTTCCAGAATACGGCCTGATAGTTACGGGCTCCTGTGGGTTGGTTCAGCGTGTAGACAATCTGCTCGAAATAGTCGGTGATGACCTTGTCGATGCTTCGCTTCTTCAAACTGAGGTCAGCTTGATCGTTCGGGCGTTTCCAGTAGTCCAAACCATACTCTTTGCCGATGAAATAGTTCATGTACATCAGGAATTCCGGTGTAGCACAGGCGCCGCTGAGCATTGAGCTGACCATGAACACCATGTTTACAAAACCACCAGCAAACGACTTGAGGTTGGTGGGGGCTGTGGAGTTGCCACCAATGCTGGTGGTACCGCCGATGAGCCAGGGATACATTGTGATTGAAGCACAGTAGTTGGCCAGCGAAGTTTCATCATTTTTATAAATGAAATGGTGAGTCAGTTTGTTAATATATTCATCGGCCAATTCCTTGCCGTACATTTTTTTGATACGGTCGGTCAACAGTCGGCGGTTCAAACGGATAAAGTTTGACTTGGGCAGTTCGCCGATCAGTGTGGCGATGTTTTTGTGTTCTACGTTGGCATTGGCATCGTACTTCGAACCTGTGGCAGCATTCACCGATTCGGTGTATTCTGACAGGAACATCATCTTCTCAAGGGTGTCACGATCCTCGGTGTGTGTCTGACGGTAGAGAATGAACGACTTAGCCACATGGTAGAAGCCTTCGCGCATCAAGGCTTCCTCCACCTGGTTTTGAATGTTTTCTACAGTAATATCGTCGTGGATATCCAGATGACTGATGATCTTTGAGATAGTGCTGAGATCGGCTGGTTCATTCACACTATCGAATGCCTTGACGATGGCATTCATGATCTTGTCTAAAGAAAATTGGGCTTGTGACCCGTCACGTTTCGTGATTGTAAAGTTTTTAATTTCCATCATATTGTTTTTTATTATTTTAAGCTGATTTTGCCAACGGAAGTTGTCCATTTTGGGAAACTTTTTCCGCTCGGTTCAAAAAAAAGTTGTCCGTTTTGGAAAACCCGAACCGAGCGCAAAGATACAAAAATTCCCCAAAACGCCAATATTTCAAATCTAAAAAAAGTTTAAAATGCATTATTTCTTGTTTTGGCCCCGAAAAAAAATTAAAAAACTCCAAATAAAAAGAAAAGCCCCAGCGCTTCACAGCGTGGGGACTCCTACATTTTCATTTTCCAATTTTTAATTTTTCACCTTATAGGTCTTTTTATGAAGTGTGTTTGATTATTATTATTTAAATAGCCAATACATGTATTCCTGAATGAAATACTTCATCATAATTACATGGTAATGGGATCTGCTAAGTAATTTTAATCTATTCGTTTGCAAAATTAGAACATTTTATATCAAAAAGCAAGAAATAATAGTTAAAATATTTAAATGTACAAAAAAAAAGTATGTAACCCCTCAATGAGTGGATGGAAATGACTATTTTTGCATCATGAACGATGAAATATATATGCGACGATGCCTTCAGTTGGCCCAAAACGGACAGCAGAATGCGAAGCCCAACCCGATGGTGGGTGCAGTGATTGTGAGCAGTGATGGGCGAATTATCGGCGAGGGCTACCACGTACGTTGTGGCAAGGCCCATGCTGAGGTGAATGCCTTCGCTGCAGTTCGCCCGGAAGACGAGATATTGTTAAAGGAGGCGACTCTCTATGTGTCGCTTGAGCCTTGTTCACATTACGGTAAGACACCTCCATGTGCTGACCTGATCATCGAGAAAGGTATAAAGCGTGTGGTGGTGGGTTGTGTTGATGCCTTTGCCGAAGTGCAGGGCCGAGGTATCAAGAGGCTGCAGGAAGCAGGTATAGAGGTGAAAGTGGGTGTGCTTGAAGCCGAATGCCAGGCTTTGAACCGTTGTTTTTTCACTTATCATCGTAAGCAACGGCCTTACATTATATTAAAATGGGCGCAGACGGCTAATGGTTTTATCGACGATGACTTCAAACCTGTGCAGATATCGAATGCTTTTACAAAAATGCTCAGTCACAAGCTGCGTTCTGAAGCCGATGCCATTCTCGTGGGTCGCATCACCGAGGAGCGTGATCATCCGCAGTTGACTGTGCGTGACTGGAAAGGCAATAGTCCCAAGCGCCTCGTGATAGACCACGCCCATCCGCTGAATATCGAGAGCCTGCATGCTCATCATATTCAGTCGCTCATCGTAGAGGGTGGGGCACAGACTTTGCGTTCTTTCTTGGTGCAAGGACTCTGGGATGAAATCCGCGTGGAGACGAACACAACAATGACCGTAGGCGGTGGCACCCGTGCTCCTCAGATACCAGCTAATGCAGTAGTGACCAAAAGTAACAACTACGACGGTAACCAAATTATCATCTACCAAAGGAAATGAAGATTTTTGCTATCGGCATGAACTATGCCGCCCACAATCAGGAATTGCATGGAACCCTGAAGCGCCCTGATGAGCCTGTGATTTTCACCAAAGCCGACTCCGCCATTCTCAATCAAGGTAAGCCCTTTTTTATTCCCGACCAATGGGGACGCATCGACTATGAGACAGAAGTAGTAGTGCGTATCTGTCGATTGGGGAAGAACATCCCTGTACGCTTCGCACATCGTTACTACGATGCTGTGACCGTAGGCATCGACTTTACGGCTCGTGACCTGCAGCGAAAGGCCTCAGAAGCAGGACAGCCGTGGACCATCTGTAAGGGTTTCGACGGCTCTGCTGCCATCGGCGAATGGGTGCCGAAAGAGAAGTTCCTCGATATCCAGCGCATCCACTTCCACCTTAATATAAATAATGTGACGGTTCAGGAAGGTTGTACCTCCGATATGCTCTATAGCGTGGATGAAATCATCGCCTACATCTCGCAGTTCTTCACCCTCAAGACGGGCGACCTGCTCTATACAGGTACACCTGCCGGCGTGGGACCTGTCCATATCGATGATCATCTCGAAGGCTGGCTCGAAGAGCGCAAAGTGCTCGAGTTTAACTGCAAGTAATCCCCTTTGATACAATAAAAACGTGTGCGTATACGTTATTATCTTGTGAATATTCGCAAGATAGGAATACTGAGCGTGCTGCTCTTGTGCTGTCTCCTGAATGTGGGAGCACAGGGTTTTATAGACCTGACCGCTGATGAGGTCAGGATTGATTCTTTGTTGCCTGTCTATTCCTGGCAGAAATCTTTAGGCCGCAACTATGCCGATTCCACCTATTTTGTAAGCATCGAATACCCAGAGTTTGAGGAGATGTCGAAGGCCGAGATGGCACGCTATCAGGCTATTAGTGGTAAGTCTTTAAAAGAATTACCTGAGATTACGCAGACCATCAGCGTCTCGCGCAAGCAGGGCATACTTGATGTTTCGTTTGTTCCCCTTGTGTTCCGCGATGGGAAGTATCAGAAACTGGTAAGTTTTAAATTGAATGTGCAGGCAAAGGCCATCAATAGACCGCAGAGGCGTGCTGGCGATGGTGAAAGCGAACAAGGTCCGGGAACGCGTTATGCAGAGCACTCTGTGCTCAAAGAGGGCAGTTGGGCGAAGATCAGCATTCCTGAGAGCGGCATCTACCACCTCTCTGACGCACTGCTGAAAAAGGCTGGTTTTTCAAATCCTTCACGTGTAAAAATCTATGGTTATGGTGGAGCTCTGCAGCCAGAGAAGTTGACGGGTGAATACCTTGTTGCAACAGATGACCTGAAGGAAGTACCCACCCTTACCGTCGGTGGCCGTCGACTCTTCTATGGTGTGGGACCTGTGACGTGGGCAACGAAGAATGCCTCCACGCGTACGCGCAATCCTTATTCAGATAGTGGCTGTTATTTCCTGACAGAGAGTGATGGAGAGCCCTTGACCGTTGATAGCGCGGCCTTTATAGCAGCCTATTATCCTTCGAACAACGATTATCATTCGCTTTATGAGGTTGACGACTTTGCCTGGTATCATGGGGGAAGGAACCTTTACGACAGGACTCTTTATAAGATAAACACCCCGCAGTCATACACCTTGAATTGTAATGATACGCAGGGAACACTGACCGTGGTGTTGAGCTACGACGGCAACTTCGGGGCAGATGTGGCGGTGAATGACTCTGTGGTGGACGAGCTAAGCGTCAGCGTTTCGCTCGACTCATATACAGAGGCTGCTGCCCGCACCTGGACTTATCGTTTGGACAACTTGAAAGAGGGCGACAATACAGTGACCATCACCCAGACCAAAGGCAACAACCTGCGACTTGACTATCTGGCACTGACCTGCGACACACCAACGCCGATGCCCAGTCTTTCGAAGACGACTTTTGCAGAACCCTCGTTTGTATATCGCATAATGAATCAGGATCACCACTCTGATTCGGCAGTGGATATGGTTATCATTATTCCCACCACGCAGAAATGGTTGAGTCAGGCAGAACGTATCAAACAGTTACACGAACAGCGCGACGGTCTGACAGTGCGCATCGTGCCTGCTGACGAACTCTATAATGAGTTTAGTAGCGGAACTCCTGATGCCACCGCTTACCGTCGATATATGAAGATGCTCTATGACCGTGCCCAGACCGACGAGGAGATGCCCCGTTATTTGTTGCTCTTTGGCGATGGTGCCTACGACAACCGGATGCGGACATCAGAATGGAGCAACTGCAACCCTGACGACTTCCTGCTCTGCTTCGAGAGCGAAAACTCGTTCAGCCATGTTTATTGCTACGTTAGTGACGACTTTTACTGTCTGCTTGACGATGAGGAGCAAATTGAGGAGAGTACAGGCAGCAGATTGTATCTGGGCAAGCCCGATGTGGCTGTGGGACGCTTCTCCGCTCGTACGCTCGAAGAGGCAACGGTACTCGTAGACAAGACCATTAGCTATGCCAATAATGAACAAGCGGGTGCTTGGCAGAATACCGTTTGTGTGATGGGCGATGATGGTAACAACAATTCGCACATGGCAACGGCCGATCGTGTGGCCAACCTCGTGCTGAATAACTACCTAGGCTATAACGTTCAGAAAATCTACTGGGACGCTTATACACGCACCACCACATCGACAGGAAACAGCTTCCCCGATGTGACACGTCTAATCAAACAGCAGATGGCCGATGGGGCATTGGTGATGAACTATTCCGGTCATGGCGCTGCCTATTCCCTCTCGCATGAGATGGTCTTGAAGACCCCTGACTTCGCGGAGGCTACCTCGTTGCGTCTGCCTCTATGGATCACCGCCTCATGTGACATTATGCCTTTTGATGGTCAAGAGGAAAACATCGGTGAGACGGCGATGAATAACCAAAGAGGAGGGGCCATTGCTTTCTTCGGTACTACGCGAACGGTGTATGCCAACTATAATGAAGCGATGAACCTGACATTCATGAAATATGTTTTAAGCACAGACGAGCAGGGACGACCGATGCCCATTGGTGAGGCTGTGCGCAGGGCGAAGTGCGATTTGGTGAATCAAGGTAGGGATACTTCACCCAACAAACTGCAATATACCCTGCTGGGTGATCCTGCCCTCGCATTGGCTACTCCGCAGATGGGCATTACCATCGACCGGATAGGTGGTCAGACAGTGGCGTCGGGTGACACCATCCGCTTAGCAGCAGGCAGTGTCATAGAAGTGACGGGTCATATCACAGGTGAACAGACGATGGCCGACAACTTCACAGGTGTAGTGACAGCCACCATCCGTGATGCCGAGGAGACCATTACTTGCAGATTGAACAACACCACCAGCGAGGGCGCTGATACGGCTTTCGTCTATCAGGATCGTACAAAGATTCTTTATCACGGTTCCGACAGTGTGAGAAACGGACAGTTCTCGTTTACTTTCGCTGTGCCCAAGGACATTAGTTATACGGAAGGCTCAGGTCTGATGACGCTTTATGCTGTAAACAGCAGTAAAAGTTCGGAGGCTCACGGCCTCTGCGACCGTTTCGTCCTTAATGGCAGTAGTGCACTGGCTAACGATTCCATTGGGCCGAGCATCTATTGTTATCTGAACAGTTCGTCGTTTACGAATGGAGGTAGGGTGAATGCGACACCTTATTTTGTAGCTGAGCTTTATGATGATAGTGGTATTAATGCTTCAGGCAGCAGTGTCGGACATGACCTGGAACTGGTAATCGATGGTGATATGTTGAAGACCTACAACTTGAATAGTTATTTCACTTACGACTTCGGCGACTATCGCAGCGGACAGGTAAGCTTCAGCATACCGGAGTTGTCGGAAGGCAAGCATCAATTGCTGTTCAGGGCTTGGGATGTCATGAACAACTCGTCGACAACGGAACTCTCGTTTGAGGTGGTGAAGGGAGAGCCTGGCAGCATCACTATCGACTGCAGACGGAATCCCGGCAGCAATCTCGCCACCTTCATTATCACCCATGACCGTGTGGGTACGCAACTGGATGTACAGCTTGATCTCTATGATACTTCAGGTCGTCAGATCTGGCGACATCGGGAGAGTGGGGTGGCTTCTGGCAATGTCTATACGATGGATTGGGATATGAGTATCAGTGGCGGCAGACCATTGATGACGGGTGTCTATATTTATCGCATCTCCGTCAGCAGCGAAGGTGGCAGTGAGGTGTCTCAGGCCAAGAAAATGATTATCACAGGCAATAAATAAATACGCGAAAACGTTATTAGATAGTATGAACAGACAGAATAATAGAAACTTGTGGATGTTGAGAGTGGTCGTACTACTTCTCACTTTTCACTTTTCACTTCTCACTTCTTCCGCTCAGGATGATGACAAGGTGACAATGTTCAACCCCGTTGAGCACGCTGTCATCTCGCAAACCATCGCTCCTGACGCACGAGGTGCTGGTATGGGTGACGTGGGTGTGGCCACCGATCCTGATGTCGCCTCACAATACTGGAACCCTGCCAAGTATCCTTTCTGCATTAGCAGGGCGGGTGTTTCGCTGAACTATACTCCTTGGCTGCGACAGCTCGTGAATGATATCGACTTGGCCTATCTCTCCGGATACTATCGTATCGGTGATTATAGTGCCGTATCTGGTTCACTGCGTTACTTCTCGTTAGGTGAGGTTTATACAGATTACGGTACCAGCGATATGACGGTAAAGCCCTACGAGATGTCGCTTGATGTGGCTTATTCAATGATGCTGAGTGAGAGTTTCTCATTAGCAGCAGCCATCCGATGGATTTACAGTGATCTGCGCTATGATTATAGCGAGGATTCTAAGCCGGCCTCCGCTTTTGCTGCTGACCTGGCGATGTATTATAATAAATATGTAATGCTGGGTGGTCGCGAGTGTCAGTTGGGATTAGGTATGAATATCTCCAACGTGGGTAGTAAGATTTCCTTCTTTGGCGATGAGGAGTCGCAGTTCCTGCCTGCTAATATGCGTCTGGGCTTATCGCTGATGGTGCCCGTCGATGAATACAACCGCTTCTCAATCTCCGCTGATGCCAACAAGTTGTTGGTTCCCACCGTTCCCCTTCAGGAAGAAGGGGAGTCGAATACCGACTATCAGGACCGTGTGCGTCGTGAATATGCCGATGTCAGTGCCATCAGTGGTGTCTTCAAGAGCTTCAACGATGCACCTGGAGGTTTCAAGGAGGAGTTGGAGGAGATTCAGTGGAGCGTTGGTGCCGAGTATGTCTATCATGACCAGTTCTCATTGCGTGCCGGCTACCATCATCAGGCAGAGTCGAAGGGTAACCTGAAGTACTTCACCGTAGGTGGCGGTTTCCGCATGAACGTGTTCTCGCTCGATGTGGGTTATGTCATCTCCACGGCTCGTACGAATCCCCTCGACCAGACTCTTCGTTTCACCCTCGCCTTCGATATGGATGGCATTAAGGATCTGTTCAAATGAAGATAAGGGTAGGAATGGGCTATGATGTCCACCAGTTGGTGGAAGGCCGTGATTTGTGGATGGGTGGCATTCGGATTGATCATAACAAGGGATTGTTAGGACACAGTGATGCTGATGTGCTGTTGCACGCCATCTGTGATGCCCTGTTGGGTGCAGCAAATATGCGTGACATCGGCTATCATTTCCCTGACACTTCGGCAGAGACTGACGGAATGGATAGTAAGATTATCCTTCGCAAGACCATCGAACTGATTGCAACCAAGGGTTATCGCGTGGGTAATATCGATGCCACCATCTGTGCGGAGCGTCCGAAGATGAATCCCCATATTCCTGCGATGAAAGCTTGTATGGCAGAGGTCATCGGCTGTGACGAGGACGCCATTTCCATCAAGGCGACCACCACTGAGAAACTTGGCTTCACGGGTCGTGAAGAAGGTATCAGCGCCTATGCCGTCGTGCTGATAGAAAAAGATTAAAGATACATGAGATTGGCAGGCGAGCGACCCGCGTCGAGTTCTGCTTTCATAAAGTCCATGTCGGCGGCGACGTGGGCAAAGAATTGTTTGTAACCTTTACAAAGATAGTTTAAACCAGGCTCTCCATAGGAGTCGCGAAGGAAACGGTTTTTGGGACATTCCCCATGACAGGCAAACAGGAACAGGCATTCCCTGCACTGACGGGGAAGGCTTGCGCTCTTATCGCGCCCGAACTGCTGCTGACGCTCGCCATAGAGCATCTCCGTAAGTGACTGCTGACGGATATTCCCCAAACGATATTCAGGAAACACAAAGTGGTCACAGCAGTAGATATCGCCGTTGCTCTCCATTGCTGCTGCTCTTCCGCAAGTGGGTGACATCGAGCAGATGCCTGGTGACTCGCCGACCCAGTTGGCAAGTGTGGCATCGAAGAGTTGTACGAACACTTGACCGATATCTTCTTTCACCCATTCATCGTAGACCCCACAAAGGAATCGACCCCATTGTTCCGGTGTAACAGAGAAATCAGCTACAGAAATCCCGATAGGATCTTGCTGCTGCGCCGAGGCAAGGGTAAGACCATCAGGCCGCAGGGCGATGCGCTCTACCACAGGGGTAAATTGGAGATACTGACAACCGATCTCTTTAAAGAATCGATAGAATTCCTTTGGATGGTCTGCATTCAGGTGGTTGACAGTCGCCATCGCATTCCACTCGACACCGTGTTTTTGTAAAAGACGGATGCCTCGCATCACCTTTTCAAAGGATGAGTTGCGATAGGCATCATGAAATGCTTGGGGCCCATCGATGGAGATACCTACTAAGAAATGGTTCTCGTGCAGGAATTCGCACCACTCATCTGTGAGCAATGTGCCGTTGGTTTGCAGGCAATTGTCAATCTGCCGTCCTCGCGCATATTTCTGTTGTAACGCCAGTGCTTTGCGATAGAAAGAGAGCGGACGCAGCAAGGGTTCGCCTCCGTGCCAGGTGAATAAGACCTGTGGCATGGTCTGAGCCTCGAGATACTTACGGATGAAGGTTTCCAACAGCTCCTCGCTGAGGGTCTGTTGGTCCTTTTCCGGATAAAGATGGCTCTTCTCCAGATAATAGCAATATCGGCATGCCAGATTGCAATGGGAGCCAATAGGCTTCAGCATCACATAGAGCGGACTTCCAAAGGGAATGGCTATATTCACTTCTTGCGTTCTTTGTCTTCAGGAATCGGATAGTTCTCCGAGGGCTTATGTAGACGACGCATGATTTGGTCGAATTCCTTCACTTTCTCAGGATACTCCGAAGCCAGATTATGTTCCTCGCGTGGGTCGTCGGTAATCCTATACAGTTCCAAGGGTGCATCTTTCTTGACCGTCACGCATTTCCAATCACCGAAACGGACGGCACGTTGCTTGCCAGGGAATTCCCAATAGAGATAGCGGTGGTCTGTATCCACCTCGCCGCCAAAAAACAATGGAGAGATGTCAATTCCGTCCGTCTGTGGAACAGCCTTCTCGCTACCCGTCAGCGCAGCGAGGGTGGGCATGAAGTCAGGGAAATATACCTGATTGCTGATTTGTCGGGCTGGCACACGTCCTGGCTGATTCACGATGAGCGGCACCTTAATACCCCCTTCGTAGAGCTGGCCCTTCCGGCCCTTCAGCCCGGCATGACAATTCAGTTCGCTGATGGGGGCCATCACCGCAGCTCCATTGTCGGAGGCGAAGATAATCAGGGTATTTTTACGCAGACCCAAGTTGTCGAGGGCCCCCAGCAGACGACCGATATGATAGTCCATGTGGGTGACGAGGGCTGCATAGCGCTTTGTGTTCATCGACCACTCGCCATGCTCGTCATACCATGAGGTATCATCTATGTTATAAGGCTCATGCGGGGCATCGTAACCGAGGAAGAGGAAGAACGGATTATTTTTGTTACGATGGATGAAGGCGATGGCATCGTCAGTAGAAATCTCCGTATTGTGACGCACATGGGCATCGTGGGCATTCTCCTCGATATGGATGAGGCTGTCACCCCAAAGACGGTAGTAAGGGTAATAATAAGGCGAATTGCTGTGGACAGTGGAGATGGTCCAGCCGTAGAACTCGTCAAAACCGCGATGGTTGGGGGCAGAGCCTGGGTCATAGCCGTCGAGATGCCATTTGTTCACTAAACAGGTACGATAGCCTGCTGTGCCGATGACCTTGGCGATGGTGGTGTCTTGTGGCAAAAGATTAGCCCGTCGCACAATGGTGGTGTCGCCCTTGGGGTTAATCTTCAGCCCCGTCATTCCTCCCGCATAACACTGATTATCGCGGATGCGGGTATTACCGCTGTTGCGACCCGTCATCAGTGAACAGCGTGAGGGAGAACTGATACCACTACCGGCATAGGCCTGTGTGAAGCTTGTGCCTGTGGCTGCCAGACGGTCGATATTCGGTGTCTTGATATATCGGTTACCGTAGCACGACAAATCGCCATAGCCCATATCATCTGCTAAAATAAAGATGATGTTCGGACGCTCAGGTGTCGCCTGCTGTTCCGGGCGCTCAGCGGCTGAAGCCTGTTGGGTAATCATCGCACCAATCGTCAGCAGTATTTGTTTCGTCTCTTTGCCCATGTCTTGTTGTTCTTTGGATTGATGGTGCAAAGATAGGACTTTTTTCTGAAATAAAAAAGAAATGCCGCAACTCTCACGAGCAGCGGCATTAAAAAAGCCTATGTTTAACTAAAAATCCTTTTCTCTAAAAGAAATTTTAAGCTCACAAGAGCTAAAATTTTGAAAGTTTAAAAGGGAGCTTCACAGCGACCTCCTGTTATCCACAGCTGAAAACTTTCTTTTACCAATAACTAAAAACCTAAAACTATAAATATTACTACTAACCTAAAACAATCTATTAACCTTTTGACGATGCAAAATTACAACGAAATTTCATTTTTTGCAAGAAAAGTAATGTATTAAGTGTATAAACACCCCTTATTCTTGACATAAATCAAGTGATTGTGTG
>JAGCDZ010000086.1 GCA_017650905.1 Prevotella sp.
CAAACATTACTTTGTTTTTGAACAAATTATTAATCAAAGCAGCCGCTGTCCAATCACCAGCACCAGCGGTATCCACCACTTTTTTATTTGCAACAGGTTCCAAGTGCTTCCAATCGCCACTCAAGCGGTAGTTCAAACCCTTTGCCCCTTGCGTCTGGATAAACAGCTTATCATTATAGTCTTTAAACTGGTTAATGTCTTTTATCCTCTGTTCCGAGAACTTGACTATATCAGATACCTCAACACATTTGTTGAATAGGAAGACATTACCTCCTCTGCTGGAAGGCTCAAAGAATATCACCGCCCCCTTTTCCTTAAATGTACTGGCTAGCTTCAAGATGGCGGGTGAAACCCTGTCAAAGAAGAATACCTTTGGCACAAAGTCTATTCTCTCAATCACCTCATTCGCCTGTTTCAGTGTCAGCGACTTGAAGTCCAGATAGAACCGCCCGATATTGTTGCGCGATTCAAACTTGTGTGTGGGAACACCATCCTTATTAATGAAGTTACGCTGCACGATCACTGGTGTCTTACCGTCTTGGGTAGAAATAAAATCAGTATGTACACGGTGCTTTTTCATGTCATCCAACACTCTCACCCCGTCTTTCGTGCCATCTAGACGGGCTATGGGATAGGCATCCCAACCCATATGGGAGAG
Source organism: Prevotella sp. (assembly GCA_017650905.1). Classification (GTDB taxonomy): domain Bacteria; phylum Bacteroidota; class Bacteroidia; order Bacteroidales; family Bacteroidaceae; genus Prevotella. The sequence continues at coordinate 659 of JAGCDZ010000086.1, forward strand.
GATCATCATCACATTACCGCATGTGCCACCCACATAAAATGACACAGGGATGCGGTTTCCTTCCCAAATCAACACATCCAGACTGATCAGGCCTGCACCTACTATGATATTATTTGTTTCAAGTTCCATGTTTCAAGTATCAATATTCATACTTCAGGATTAAGTCTCTCCACCAATTCCGCTTTCACCTTTTCCCACGCCACCTGTGGGTCATACTCCACCTGTGGCCCAAGAATCATTTCCGTGTCCGTTAAGAATTCCTCATCCTGTAGCTTCCCATCCATATTCAGCAAAAATTCCTTGTACGTAGGCAGGTGCGATGCCGTGAAACCCAGATACCGCTCATAGCTCTCCATCACTTTCCCTTTATCCAATTCGGGGTGCATTGACAGTATCTTCCACAAGTCAAATAAATCACGTCCCTTTCTTCGCTGATACACAGCCCTTAGTTTCGTTCCTGTCAACTCTGCCAACTCATAGGTCAGCACTTCGCAATCACCCTTGAACCACGAACTATTCACCGCAAAAGGCACTCTTACCATCGGATATACCGAGAAATGCTCCTTGCAGTTAATCTCCACCTTCAAGTGAATCTCGCCCGCATCCATATCCGTCGGCTGCACCTTGAACACCAGCGTATTGTTGTGCTTCTTCTGCTTCACCACTGGCTCGCCCAGCCAAGCCAGCGCATCCCTTAGATGGTCTATCGTCTCTTTGATGGGTTCTGCCTTCACTTGCACCAGATCGATGTCTTCCGAGTATCTGGGCTGCGGTTTTAGATACAACTTACCCAATGCCGTACCGCCTCTGAACGCCAGATGCTCCGCAAGAAATGCATCGCCAAAAATAGACACTAACGCACGGCAGACTATCAAGTCCTGTTCGATGAATTTATTCACCACCCACGGGGCCTGCTCGCTCCATTCCGTAATATATCGCTCTGGTATCATAACTCGTCAATCTCGATGGTTTCGTTCACAATAATTCTCCACTTGGCGTTCCTTTCGCACCCCTCGCTGCTCTTTCCTGCCTTTAAGGGCGCATACTGGAGCACGAACCCGGAACACTTCAACAGACTGTACACCGACTCTGCCGCTTCACCTTCCTCCAGCACCTCGTCCAAAATATAGCCCAGACGCTGTAGACTGGTTACCGGCACCTCCTTCACGAAGTCAGCCCCCAAACGCCCGAAATTCAATTTCTCTGCCAGTTCAGCCAGAACAGTGGCTGCCCGCGAAACGCTTCCTGTCTTAGCCTGATACGTCAGCAAATCCGCTGCCGTCAGTTCAGGACACGACACGTTAATGTAGCCCGTCCGCGTCTGCCGTCTCTCCACATATGCCTCAGGAATATGGCTCTTGCAGAAATAATGCGTAAGGTACTTCTCTCCCTTCTTGTCACGCATGGCGGGAGGTTCTATCATCACGCTGAACCGCAGCGGGACTTGATGCGAAGCTCCGTGATAGCTTGCCGCACTCAGCAGAGCCACATAGTATTTGCGTCCCAGGTGGTGCATCATATCATCCAAGTAAAACGACTGCGGCACAGCCCCGCGCAGCACATACTCATCCGGCACTATGACGTAGAAGCCGCGCAGGGGCGACATAATCCGTCCCTTGCTCACCTCTCTGGTCAGCGCACGTGCAATGCTGCCGGCACTCATGTCAGGGAATGCCTGCGCCACCTCATCGTGTGTGAAGGTGTAATTGCCTCTAAGCGGCTTATCATATATCCAGCTTGCTATGCTTGCCATTTTTTTGAATTCACTATTTCGTTTGCAAAGATAGACATTTTTTGTCTAACTACGCAAATAAATAACGAAAATCTTGTTCAATTTTTGTGTTTTTAAGTTATTTTATTGACCAGCATTAATTTTCGTTGTATGCTTCTCCTGTTATCCAAAGCAGAAAGGGTTCACTCCCCTCATTGATCTGCTTAAACACAGTAGCATCTTCAATTTCGTAGTTCGCTGAACTTACGTTGTAAATAGTGACACAATTGTTATATTCCAATCCCACAAGCAACGCGCCAAGTGACAACAACTTACTTGTCAGCAACGCAATACCAAAACACACATGGTCGCTGATAGGCTTGAAGGTTGCCTGATGCCCCTGAATCATATTTGACACAATACGATACAGTTCAAACGGATTTTGCTCATCAGCGTAAGTGATATTCTGTGGCTCGGTAAACTGCTTCTCAGTAAAGAACTCGTGGTATTTCAGCATCAGATAGTCAGAATGCCGTGGGTCTTTCGATGGGAAAGGCAACACGGGAAACATATCTGAAGGCTGGAAATGATTGTAGATGCTCCGCAAAATATCAATATTCTGGTCTCCCATCAAGCTAATCAGGATATTTATCCTATCCAAATTAGACTCACGACTTGATAAAGAACGGAATCCCACCAGCGGCTCAATGTTGTCTATTACTGGTGTTTTCTTTATCTGTTCATCTATCGTAACGTTTTCAGATACTGCAAAGAACAGATTCTTAGATTTGTCCTTGTCAAGCTTATTAAACAAAGCCTTGCCAATATTGAAATAGAAAGCTCTGGGTAATGAACTAACATCCATTATCACGTCATTATAAGCGCTCAAATCTTTGCCTATCACTTGGCGACTCATCTGAGCTATGCGCTTGTCCCAAGGCAAACTACCATCTATTTGCAGTTCCTCATAACCAAAGCCATATTGGTTTTTCAATTCTGCCAGTTGTCGCGAATTGATTTCATACAATTTCTTGTTCTCCTCTGGGTCTTTTTCATTAGGGAAGTCAAAAGCAATACAATCCAATTGCTGCTCAGGGTTATTTTCAAGGAACAATTTCAGGATATTATTCATTCTAGGATCAAAGCCCTTGCCCAATAAGAACAGCACATTCACAGCAGGCCTATCCTTATAATACTCCTTCCAGAACTCCACCAGCTTTTTATTCTGGCGATACATCACGTATGATTCCCAACGTTTTTTCATAGCCATGAATTTAGTTTATGAAGTGTCAATGGACGCCATCCTCCACGCTCAAGTGGCAGATGTGCATACGCACAAAGCCAGCTATTCAGATAGAATATGGTCCATTTCTGGTCTTTTTTGCCTTGGGTTACGCCCTGTTTCATCAAGAAATTATAGGCAAGGCAATCTTTCAGAATTGTTGCCAATTCTTCATTATCGGGGTCTTGGAACCAAAAGCCATCCTTACCCCATTTGCCAGAATTCTCTTCCTTCACGGCAAAACCGGTAACAGAGCGATAAGAATATGTGGGTGTGAATGTAACATTATAGCAGAAATCTATAAGTTTCATCAGGAACCCATAGATTTTGTTGCCACGTGGCAGGCGCTTAATATCCTCCAAACGAGCAAGTGCAAAGTCTCTGACTATCTTATCTTGTTCCTCTGCCGTCAATACATAGTGAGAAGGGTCAGAGATCTTCTTGGCCACCAATAGTTCATACATCTTGGCAGACAAATCCAAGAATTGCTCCACATTCTGGCTGGCCAGATCCATTAGTGTTGAGAAACCGTAGTACTGGGGTAACTTCTTTATCTCTCCTGGCATTACCTCTTTTACTAAAGGCTTCAACGGAGTTAACATCCAGTCTAAATCCTGAGCCGTATATCCAAACAGGTTCATCGCGCCATTTGCACCTTGACGGGCAGCATGCATCAGTAAGGCTCGCATATTAAGCACACGTTCATACGGGTCTTGATTTTCTATAGCAGCCACACACTCAGTATAGTTGTCAAAATTGTGCAGTTTTGCCAATTGCGTCAGATACCTCTTGCTAGCGTCGTTATAAAGCGCCTTATAGTTAATTGTGGTATCACTTGCAAGTGCGCTTGCAAGTATGATACCGTCCGCAGAGAAAGCACTACGCAACGTAGATATATTCTTCACCATTGGATTGAATATGCCCTTCTTAGTGTTCTCCAGGTGGATAGTCTGGTCATCCCTATCCTTGATATTCTTATCACTCAGTATATCAGTTGTAGAGAGTGTTTCCAAACGTTCTGCAATCCATAGCGTTACAGGCATGCGCACCTCAACAGTCTCATCACGGATAATCTTTTTTTGATTCTTGGTGAGTTTATGACCGTCGTCAATCTGGAAGATGAAGTCTTCGCAAAGCTTCTTTCCCTTATGGGTAAACCAAGACGCCTTCATAGCTTGCAGCGCAAACAATTTGCTACTGCCCTGGACACCCTCTTCTGGCATCACAAAGCTATCAAGGAACTCGCATATCTTCCGTTCCTGTTCAGCAGCCCAATCCAGCAGTTCTTTTCCTGTGTACTCTGCCTTAAAGTCCCCCAATTCGTGTATTATCTCCTCCGGTGTATAAGTAATTTCATTTAATTGGGTATATTTGATACCGGCCAGTGCCATCAGGCTTTTCAGAGTGGCCAGCACAATCCTCGCATTGAGGAGTGACAGAAATATCCTTTTCTGCTCAATCTCATTAAACAGAACATCATCTTCCAAAAACTCATAGTCACGCCCCAACTGTAGATAAACACCGCATTTCTTGATATGATCACTATCTATCACTTCCAACTTTTTCAGCTTCTTATAGGCCGTATTGCGTTCCGTAATACGCTGAAGAATTGTCGGTGAGAAAAGGCGCAATAGCGTAGTCTTTCCTGCGCCAGGCGAACTGAGAATGGTAGTCACGTTGTTCCATAGTTTATCCTGCTCAAACTTTTCTTCAAGATGAGTCAAGGGCTCCGACGAGAAGAGTTCCAAGAACATCTCGTCAGTTTCTATTCGCTCAGAAGCGCGTATGGCAAATGGATTCTTATAGATATTCATATGGTCAATGGCGGCTTATACGGGGGAACAATCCATGAAATCTTTCTGCATCCTGCCAAATAATGGGCAGAGAGTTATTTGGCGTATTGTGAGCAAGTACAACGGGCAGGGCGCATTCATCAAATCCCAACCAAGGGCTGTCGTTTTTGCCAACCTTGTAACTCTTGGATATAACACACTCTTCCACGAAGTGCTTATCCTTCTTTAATACCCTCACCAAGTTATTGTCACTCTTGATGTCGTTCGACAGCTTGTCTTCCAGAAGTTGTACAATGTGGATGTTGAACTCCACTTTGTCTTGCCACCCTACTGATTTCAAGTAATCGTCAAGGTTGTCTTTTATACTTGTCTTTGCTTTTTCTGTAGCGATAGAAAACAAGATGTCGATCTGTATCTTTTGCTCCGGGTTCAGTAGATAGCTCAGATGCTCTATTTTCTGTCCTTTTTCAACATAGCCTCTAGTACATAGCTCGTCGATTATTTTCTTCAACTTGCCATGATATTTCCCATCGCTTTCATCATAGCGGATGAAACTCTTTCCACTGGCAGTAAAGTCGTCAATCAAGAAAATCCTACGGAAGTATGGTTTTTCTATGCTTTTCAGTTTGTCGTCTTTACGCAGCTCATCCAGCATATCCTTCAGTTTCTTCCCGTCAGGATAGTAGTTGGTCAAGACCTGCTCATTACTGAAGCCTGCGCTACGACGCAAGATATCTGTATGAGCACCATCGCTAAGACCTACCACCAATGCGGAACGTTTCTCAATTTCAAAACGATTATGCACCACATTGCTTGAACGTTTATATGATGGCATACCCGTTTCAGTAGTAGCCATATCCAGCAGAATAGGTCGTATTTTTGAGTCATATAACAAATCCACCAGATAGTTCATCTGCGTTGAGGATATGAAGACCAGCTTTTCCTTTATGAACTTATAAGCCTCATCGCGGTCTTCCTCTTCAATATCATTCAGCCATTGTACCAGACTGCTCATAAAGCGCATTCCCGGCATATAACGGTCGTATGCATCATACTTCATGCTACCCATGAATTCAAGGGCAGCACGTTCTGATGCCAATGTCTGGGCATCCCATTTCATGATGCTTGCAAGAAGCTGGTTTGCTAAATTACTGTTCATACGCTAAACTTACACGTTATCTTCCCTTCGATTGCCTTCATGCGGCTTAGGTAATAGAGGGTTGCATCAAGTCCCTTCATACCTGACGGGGCAATGTTCCAACAACTCTTTGCATTCTTTGATACACGGTCAACGCTCAATGAAAACTTACTGGTCAGCATTTCATAATCGTTGCCTTCCACGGTTCCGTAATCACCAATACACAAGGTGTGA
>JAGCDZ010000087.1 GCA_017650905.1 Prevotella sp.
ACTTGGCGCAATGGTGTACACCCAGCAGCGCAGTGGTGTGCCCGGCGTCGGCAGCGTGATGTTCATTCAGGGACTCAACTCTCTGAATGTCAACGCACAACCGCTCATTGTGATCGATGGTGTTATCATTGATCAGCAGTACGGACGTACCATGCTGCACGACGGATTCTACAATGACATCCTGTCGAACATCAATCCCAACGACATCGAGAAGGTGACTGTGATGCGCAATGGTACGGCACTCTATGGTGCGAAAGGTGCCAACGGTGTCATTCTTATCCAGACACGTCGTAACAAGTCGATGGCTACACGTATCACGGCTAACGTGTCGGCTGGCGTGGTACTCGAACCAAAGTTCCTCTCCGTGATGGGTGCCGAGCAGTATCGCGGCTATGCCTCAGAACTGTTGAAGACCACCAACACAACCATTCGCGAGTTCAAGTTCCTCAACGAGAATCCTGACTACTATTATTACACCCAGTACCACCAGAATACCGATTGGAAAGATCTTGTCTACCATACGGCCCTGACCCAGAACTACGGCATTAACGTGGAGGGTGGTGATGATGTGGCCAACTACAACTTATCGGTAGGCTATGTCAATCAGCAAAGTCCACTGAAGTATAATGACATGGGCCGCCTGAATATCCGCTTCAACACGGACATCAGTCTTACCGAACGCTTCAGCGTCCGTTTCGATGCATCGTTTGCTAAAACCACACGCAACATCCGCAACGACGGTGCGCCGGAAAGCTACGACGAGGGGACACCGACGTCACCAGCTTTTCTGGCTTATGTGAAGAGTCCTTTCCTAAGTCCCTACAGCTATGGACGCGGCGTACTAAGCAGTTCTCACTTCGACATTGAAGAAGAGTCTTATCTGGCAGAAGCGCTGGCAAACTATAACGGTTACAACTGGCAGTTGGGCAACCCCGCCGCCATCAATGAGTATGCCGACGCAGAGAACAAAAACCGTTTCGAAAACTCCATGCTCAACCTGACGGTCATCCCAAAGTACCGGTTCAACAAAAACCTTTCACTGTCAGAGCACTTTAGCTACAATCTGGTGAACACCAGGGAGATGTTCTACATCCCCATCAACGGCACGCCCAGTTACTATGTCAGTTCCATTGGTGCCTATCGCGACAACGAAGTACGCTCACTGGCCGCGAAACAGAACTCCGTCATGAGCGATACACGCATAGACTGGCAAAACCGCTACAACGCCCATTTCGTACACATCTTTGCTGGAGCCCGCATCAACTGGGAGAGTTACACCATGAACTCACAGTTAGGCTATGATACCGGTAACGATAAGACCCCATTCATGAGTTCCAGCTTAAAGAATGCCAACGATGCCAGTGCCAACGACAACTGGAACTCGCTGGCATGGTATGCACAGGCTGCTTATAACTTCAGAAACCGCTACTTCCTCCAAGCCAACCTCACCGTTGAGGGTTCTTCACGCTTCGGACAAGACGGCGGCGACCTCCGTCTGTTTGATGCCTCATGGGGGCTATTCCCTGGTGTACAGGCTTCATGGGTCATGAGCAATGAGCCTTGGCTGGCCAAGGTCAAAGGCATTGACTACCTGCGTCTTACTGCCGGCTACGATGTCAGTGGCAACGATGATATCGACTACTACGCTGCCCGAAGCTATTTCCGTGCACAGCAGTATCTGCATGCCATCGCAGAGCTGTCGTTCAGCGGTATCGGTAACACCGAAATACAATGGGAGACCACACACCGCCTCAATGTCGGATTGGAAACCAGTCTGTTCAATAACCGAATGACCCTGTCGTTCAACGCTTTCAAGAGCTGGACGAACAACCTGCTGACGCAACAGTCTTTGAGTTTCATCTCCGGACTGGACAAAAACTGGTCGAACGGCGGCAAGCTGGAGAATACCGGTTTCGATGTCAATGTCACCTTCAAGGTGCTTAATCTCAAGGACTGGCAGTTGCAGGTGGGCGGTAGCCTGGGACACTACAAGAACAAGATTACCGAACTGGCAGACAATGCCCAGTATATGGATAGCCAGGTCTATGGAGCCACAGTTCGCACTCAGGTAGGCCAGGCGGCCAATACCTTCTACGGCTATAAGACATTGGGGGTATTCTCAACGACTGAAGAGGCACAAGGCGCCGGTCTGTTTGTCTTGGGCGACAATGGCGTTGACATGAACTACTTCGGTGCCGGCGACATCCATTTTGCCGACCTTGACGGCGACCATCAGATTACAAAGGCCGACCGCACTATTATCGGTGACCCGAATCCTGACCTCTATGGTAACATCTCCGCGACCCTGGCATGGAAGCGGCTGAAATTCGACATGCGTTTCAACTACTCTGTAGGCAACGATGTCTACAACTACATGCGTGCACAGTTGGAAAGCGGCTCACGTTTCATGAACCAGTCGACAGCACTGCAACGACGCTGGCGGGCTGAAGGACAACAGGCTGACATGCCGCGCATCACCTTCCAGGACCCCATGGGTAACTCCCGTTTCAGCGACCGCTGGATAGAGGATGGCAGCTACCTGCGACTCAAGAGTGTCACGCTGAGCTACGATCTACCTCTCAAGTCGGAATACATACAGGGTCTGCAATTCTGGATTCAGGCCAACAATGTGTTCACGGTTACCAAGTACTTAGGCGCTGATCCCGAGTTTGCCATGACAGGCAACGTCATCGGACAAGGTATAGACCTGGGACGTCTGGCTCAAAGCCGCTCGCTTGTGGCTGGTGTGAAAATCAATTTGTAATTTGATGTTTGAAATTTGAAAATTGAAAATTATGATTACCAAGATAAAAAGAAGACAGCTGATAGGTTTATCCTTTATCATTTGTCATTTATCATTTAGCATGATTCTTGTTTCATGCGCAGACTTCTTCGAACAGGAATCCAATGAGATTATCTATGCTGGCACAGACCATCTGAACAGCGCCACCGACTCCATCTATTCCGTCACTGGCATCCTGAAGAAGCTCCAGAAAATTGCCGACCGCACCATACTGCTTTGAGAGGTGCGCGGCGATCTGACCAGTATAACCAGTGTTGCTTCAAGCGATCTGCGCGATGTCTCCCTGTTCCAGATAGGTGACGACAACCAGTACAATAACCCCCGCGACTACTACGCCGTCATCAACAATTGCAATTACTTCATTGCACATGCCGACACTGCACTGAAGAACAACCGCAATGAGTATATCTTCATGAAGGAGTATGCAGCGGTAAAGGCAATCCG
>JAGCDZ010000088.1 GCA_017650905.1 Prevotella sp.
CGACAATCTGCAACATCTGTATTACCGTTTCCTCTATACCTACGAGGATGCGGAAGATGCCACCGACTGGAAAGGCTGTCAGGTTCCCACCTCGCTCAACGCCCTCCGTCGTGTGAATTACCAGTTCATGGGCAGCTGGCCACTGAATGTCATCAAGAATGAATACCCCGCCTGGAAGCAACGCATCGCGTCACAAGACGCCTCTCAGGGTTATACCACCTATACCCTGTCGAACGAGACCAATACCAGTGGCTCTTCTACGGAATACGCCTTCAACGGAAATATCAAGATTACAAATGGCAACAATAAGGGCTATGCCACAGGCAAGTCGAACACTGTGAAATACTCCGCCAACGTCAATTATACTGTCCAGCTACCGGCGAACATGAAGATTGATAAGGTGCAATTTTACGGTTACGACAATTACGATGTCGACGCTTACATCAGCCATTTCAATGGGACTGATTTCAGCGCCACCGATTACGTCTTTCCTGCTAAAGATGGTGATAACATGACCTATGTAACCCATACTTTGCAGGCAGCGACGCCCATTGAGAACAGTTTCAGTTTCAAGCTCGGTTCGAAACAATGTTGTCTTATCATTACCCTCTACGAAAAAGACAGCTATGCTGCCATCACTTTCCCTATCACTAATACCGAGACAAACGCCTACAATCTACAGGGCATGCGCATAGCCAACCCTTTAAGGGGTCTCTACATCCAGAACGGAAAAAAATATATCCACAAATAAAACTTAACCAATATGGGCGGACTGCTTTACAGCAATCCGCCCATATTCTATTCTTTTTTATACTTTAGTCCTCAATAAAACCTTCCATGATAGCGGTCGGGGCAGCTTTGCTGTCGAAGGCACCGAGTTTGTAGCCGCCAGGAAGGCACTGGGGTTCCCAGTAGAACACGCCACGGCAATGACCATTAGTCTTGCTACGGGCTTCGCGGATGACGCGGGTAAGTTGGCGACGACCATCCTCCATCTTCTCCGGATGACGTTCATCGACCTCATAGCCCGTTTCCACAATCATCACGTCACACTGGTATTTCTCACTGACGTAGCGGATGTTCGCTATGCAGTCGGTGATGATATCGTCTGCTTTAAGCTCGGGATGATCCTCCATGGCCCAGTAGGGATAAAGTGACATGCCTACCATATCGAATTTTCCGCCATACTTCAGAATGGTGTCGAGATTGTGGTCGTAGATGCTTTGTTGGTGGCCACGGTCCAAGTGTACGATGACAATCGTCTCAGGGAAGACCTCCTTCACGGCATCATATCCTGCGCGGATGAAGCCAGCGTATTGTTGCGGCTCGGACTCGATATGCCCCATAGGCCACAGCAGGCCATTTGTGGTTTCGTTACCAATCTGTACCCAACGGGGCGCGATGTTGTTTTCCTTCAACAACGAGAGCACCTCAACGGTATGGTTACGCAAATCCTTCTTCATCTCTTCGAACGAATGGTCGAGCCAAGCTTTCGGAATAGGTTGCTTGCCAGGATCAGCCCACGAATCGCTATAGTGGAAGTCGACCATCAAATCCATGCCCAACGCCTTCACCCGCTTCGCCATAGCCAACAAAGCGAACTTGTCACAGTCGCCGCCACGGGGATTCACCCAGACACGCATGCGGATGGCTGACATTTGGTAGTCGTTCTTCAGTAGCTCCAGACATTCACGCTCTTGTCCGTTACGATCGTGGAACACAATGCCCCGTCGTTCCTGACCTTGGAGGAATCCCACATCAGCACCTTTCACGAAGTCTTTCATGACATTTTTAGTGACATGTACGTTATGCAACACATCTTGTGTTTGTGTTGTCTGAGCCCGGCCTGATATAACTAAAAACAGGAGGCAACAAAGTAATGGCAGAAATCGTTTCATTGTTTGTTCTATTTGTTAATGTGTTTAAATCGTGTCATCTGAGCGATGGTCTTTCGGATAGGACTGTCCTATTCATTTGATAGTATATTTTATCCGATTCTTCAGCTTTGCGGATTTCACTGTAAGGACAATGCGATACATTTTCTGTCCCCACATGTTTTGCAGCACAGGGTCAAGCTTATCGCTAATGTCTTCTGTAGAAGCTTCCAATTGGCTCTTGTCATAGTGCAGATGCTGTAGGGCATCAGGCGATAAGGTCATCAGCATCAATCGTATAGGCTGATTGTAGGTATCGAATTGGTAGTCTTCAGTGACAGATATACTCGTTTTCTGAGCTGACACCGTGCGTTTCCACGACTTGACAGCGGCTTCCTGTGGATAGGCCGCAGCAATGTCGAGTGTAAGCTGTCCGTTCTTGTGGCTGACGACCTTAGCTGCATACGTCTTACCATCCTTCTGGTCAATGCCGTTAATCTGGGGAAGATTGTGATACTGCGACTGCATGGTCCAGATATCGTAGCGATTATTCGAGAAGGTCTTAGCAGTATATTCGCCTACGGCAGGATCAATGAAGAGAGGCTCGTTATTGCTGTAGATAATGAATGAGCCTACATCGTTGTGGTTGTGACTCTCACCATTATGGCCGCCCTTCATGGCAACGTACAAGTTATCACGACGTGCAGTCATAAGTTGCAAATCAGCCAGCCACACATCTTTCAGCAGAGGTTCAACAGGCTTTTCAGCCATGAATTCACGAATGTGACGCAGAAAGAAGAGCTCACGCCCAAGCGTTGGAAAGTTGCCACTCTTATCGTAAAGGGCAGCAGGATTAGTGAACACCTGTTTCTGGTGACCCAGCCAAGCCCCAAACTCGCGCATCGTCTTGTCGTTCAACCACAGACCGAATGGATAAACAATGTTTATCTGCTGTACAGCCTTATTCTCGTGTGCATCTGCAAAACAGACACAATAGCCATTGCCTATATAGGTCTTGTAGGCATAGGCAGCCATATTCCTAATTTTGTTTACAGGGTAATCATCTATAGACTCTAAACCATATACACTAAACAATCTCAGTATCTCAAACATCGATGCTGCAGCACGATCCCAATAACCAGGTCCTTCATCACATCCTCCATCCTCAGGATAGGCATCGATAAACGCCCGTGTGGCCTGACGTATCTGACGGATGGCTTCTGCTTTGCGAACCTCCTCCTTCTCACAGATAAGCACACACGCCAGCCAGTTAGAGCAAATCCAAGGATTCCAATTCATACCTGCAGTCTTCCACCAGTAATTCTTCTCAACAGCAGGTTTCAGTATGCGCCGCTCTACCTCACGGTCGATGCGATGACAGAGATCGGTCGAGAACTGATCAAGTTGCGACTGGAGCATATATCTGGTCCATACGATAAGACTGGCTGTCTCGGCATTAAACAGGTCCACCTCCTGCTGTTCCGACAATGGGATGCTCTTACCATAATGGGCTGGTATGCCCCACCAGCTCTCTTCGCAGAAGCTGCCCAAACCATTGATGATATCATTCAGGAATCGTCCTTTCCCCTCCATAATCTCAGCCAAGACAAGGGCTGCCAGTTGCCGGCGCTTTTCGAAGCAAAGGCCTTCATAGTTCACACGATTGCCAGTTATCTTATTCTCGGCAAAGACAGTCCATGGCAGCACTGTCCATAGCTTGCCTGCATATTGTTCTCCATACGAAATATAGCTCTTACGCATCTCTGTAGGAATGGAATCGCGCCAGAACGTATCGTCAGCCCGTGGAATCGGACTGATACTTCTTACGTATTCAGTAGGGTTATTGTTCCATATCTTGGCCTGAACAACTATAGCACCCCAGAGAGTTATCAGAATTAGAATTGCTCTTCTCATTGATTGATACTTATATTTAATAAGTAGTTTGTTTCCAGGGGACAAAGATAGTAAAAAAAACTGAAATCGCAATGGCTTTCGGATGATTTTATATGCAACAATTTGGTAAACTCATTTTTTTTCTTTACCTTTGCAACGAGAACATAATTACTAGACAATATGAAAAAAGTTTTTTCTATCCTGCTTCTATGCTTGTGCACTAACCTTTTAAGCGCACAGACGCTACCGTTTCAGAACCCACAGCTCCCAGCCGCCCAGCGCGCTGACGACCTACTCTCACGCCTGACACTCGAAGAGAAAGTATCGCTGATGATGGACACCTCGCCCGCCATCCCTCGTCTCGGCATCCCCCAGTTCCAATGGTGGAACGAGGCTCTGCATGGTGTAGGGCGCAACAGCTATGCCACTGTTTTCCCCATCACGATGGCCATGGCCGCCTCTTGGGATGATGCCTTACTCCATCAGGTCTTTACAGCTGTTAGCGACGAGGCCCGTGTCAAAGCCCAACAGGCCAAACGTTCTGGTAATATCAAGCGTTACCAAAGTCTCTCGTTTTGGACACCGAATATTAATATCTTCCGTGATCCCCGATGGGGACGCGGTCAGGAGACCTATGGTGAAGACCCCTTCCTCACCTCAAAGATGGGCCTCGCCGTAGTCCGTGGCCTGCAAGGTTACACCTACGACGGAAAACGGCTCTCTAGCCCAACTAGTCAGACTAGCACGACGAATAATGGCTATCGCAAGCTCCTCGCTTGCGCCAAGCACTTCGCTGTACATAGCGGCCCCGAGTGGAACCGCCATACCTTTAATGTAGAGAATCTTCCCGAGCGCGATCTCTGGGAAACTTACCTCCCCGCCTTCAAGGCTCTTGTACAGGAGGGAGAGGTGGCTGAGATTATGTGCGCCTACCAACGCATCGATGGTCAGCCCTGTTGCAGTCAGACCCGCTACGAACAGCAGATTCTGCGCGACGAGTGGGGCTTCGATGGCATCATCACCAGTGACTGCGGCGCTATCCGCGACTTTCTGCCCCGCTGGCATAACACTGCCAAGGACGGTGCAGAAGCCAGTGCCCAGGCTGTCCTTGCCGGCACCGATGTGGAATGCGGCTCCGAATACCGTAACCTGCCGGCAGCCGTGCGCCGTGGCGATATCAAAGAGGCTGATCTCGACCGTAGCCTACGCCGTCTGCTCATCGCCCGCTTTGAACTCGGCGACTTCGACCCCGACGACCTGAACCCCTGGACCAAGATTCCTGAGAGTGTCATCGCTTCCAAGGAGCATAAGGCCCTCGCCCTTGACATGGCTCGCAAGAGCATCGTACTGCTGAAAAACAGCGGCATTCTGCCTCTTTCCGGAAATACCGGAAATTCCGGACTGTCCGACCTCGTCGTGATGGGTCCCAATGCCGCCGACTCCGTCATGATGTGGGGTAACTATTCCGGATTCCCTACCCGTACCATCACTGCCCTTGAAGGCATCACCGCCAAAGCCAAGGCCATCGACCCCAAGGCTAACGTACGCTATATCCAGGGCTGCGGCCTCACCCGAAACGAGGCATTTGAGAGCCGTCTTTCTGAGTTGCGCGATCCCTTAGGCAATAAAGGATTGCAGGCCACCTATTGGAACAACACCCAGATGGAGGGCAACCCTGCAACCGTGACCCGCATCGAAGGTCCTGTTCGCCTGAGCAATGGCGGAAATACCGTCTTCGCCCCAGGCGTCAACCTCGAAAATTTCTCTGCCCGCTACGATGCGACCTTCATCCCCACCCGCGACGAGACCCTCAGCTTTGAAATCAGCGGCGATGACAGATTCCGTCTCCTTATCAATGCCGACACCGTCGTCAACCAATGGAACGCACGTCAGCGCATCCATGGCGGGAAAAAAGAACTCGCTGTCAAGGCAGGCCAGCATTACCGTATTCAGATCGACTATATGAAAGAAGAAGGCTATGCAGCCCTCAACTTCGATATCCGTTGCAAGGTCAATCCTACGCCCGAACAGTTGTTGGCCCAAATCGGCGAGACCAAGACCGTCATCTTCGTAGGCGGCATCTCTCCCAGTCTGGAGGGTGAGGAAATGCGCGTGAGCGAACCCGGCTTCAGGGGTGGTGACCGCGAGAGCATTGATCTGCCACAAGCACAGCGCGACATCCTCGCCATGCTCCACAAGGCTGGCAAGAAGGTCATTTTCGTTAACTGCTCCGGCTCGGCAATGGGCCTGGTGCCTGAGACCGAAACATGCGATGCCATCCTGCAGTGGTGGTATGGAGGCGAGGTGGGCGGTACAGCCCTTGCAGAGGTTCTCTTCGGCGATAAAGATCCCTGCGGCCGTCTGCCCATCACGTTCTATAAGAGTGCCAACGACCTGCCCGACTTCCTCGACTATTCGATGAAGAATCGTACCTATCGTTATTTCCAAGGAGAACCACTCTTCCCCTTCGGCTATGGTTTGAGCTACACTACCTTCGACATCGGCAAGCCAGAGTACAAGAACCAGAGCATCCGCGTGAAGGTGAAAAATAGCGGCACACGTGAAGGCCTCGAAACTGTCCAGGTCTACCTCCGTCGTATCGCTGACACCGATGGGCCCCTGAAATCGCTTAAAGCTTACACTCAGGTCTCACTGGTTCCTGGTGAAGCAAAAGCCATCACCATCCCCCTACCCCGTGAACGCTTTGAGGGCTGGGATGCGAAGACCAACACCATGCGAGTCGTTCCTGGTAAATACGAAGTTATGGTCGGCACCTCAAGCGCTGACAAAGATTTACAAAAGTTCGTTGTAACTATCAAATAAAAGAATCCCCCGCAATCGCTCGCGGGGGATTTTTCTTACTTGGCTTTTGCCTTTGGTTCCTTCTTCGCTGCAGGTTTCTTCTCTGCCTTCGGCTTCGCAGCCTTAGCAGGCTTAGCAGCCTCCAACTTTTCGAGTTTGGCCTTGAGACGGGTAATTTCCTTGTCCTTCATCTCAATCTCGTCACCCTGATTCTTGATAG
The DNA here is from genome assembly GCA_017650905.1 of Prevotella sp. Classification (GTDB taxonomy): domain Bacteria; phylum Bacteroidota; class Bacteroidia; order Bacteroidales; family Bacteroidaceae; genus Prevotella. The sequence continues at coordinate 6,790 of JAGCDZ010000088.1, forward strand.
TGGTGAGCAAACCTTCGAGCTCATCGTTGTCGATGTCGAGCGGATAGAGGGCATTCACTCTGTTGATGAAATCGCCGAGGATGTTCATGTAATTAGTGAAAGCATCAAACGGTCCACTGTAGATACCACGGTCAAGACCTACATTCGAGGGCTTGGTGGTCATGAAGCGGAAATTGTTCGAAGCCTGGAGATAATCCCAGTCCTGATTGATGCGCGGGTCATTGGCAATGCGCAGACGGTCGGCAACGCTATAGAGCTTATTGAAAGCCTCATGCTGCATGGCATTTCCCAACCAGCAGCTCACGTCGCGCTCCTCATCCACCCATGAAAGGGTATCGGGCACATCAAGGTTACCCACACTCTTACAGGCCTTGCAGATTTCCGTCGGTGTAGAGAAGGTGATGCCTTTCTCCTTAGCACAAGCAGGCAGTGCATGGATGAAATCAAGGATGTTTGAACTCAGCGGCTGAGCAATACCAAGGGCAGAGAGTTCCATGAAGATATTGATAATCTGCTCTTCTTCCGGCAGACGGGCGATACGGTCGATATAGGCATCAGCAAAGAGGGGATAACCATCCCACTCAGAGTTGTTGAAGCGCAGGGAGATATCATCTGACAACTCGACATCGCGAAGCAACAGCTTCAGATTCGGGGCGATGTTACAGTTGTAAACATAGTGCGGCGATTTCCAGCCGAGCACATGCTTGGCACCCTCGGTAAGCATGCCCTTGAAGCCCATGGCAGCAATCTGTGCACCAATATCATCGCTGTAGATGAGCGAGGAGTTACGGGCTACAGTGGGTTTCTTACCAAAAAGCTCTTCAATCTTTGCAGCCTGCTTTTTCACATCGAGAGCGAAAGTCTCCTCATTGGCCAGTGACGAGAGACCGTGACTATAAGGCTCAGCAAGGAACTCTACACAACCAGTCTCGTTCAATGCCTGCAGTTTTGCAATCACCTGCGGGGCATGATACTCCAGCTGCTCGATACCTGTGCCCGACAGAGAGAAGGCTACCTTGAAATACTTGCCGTTCTCGTTGATCATGTCGTGCAGGGTATTGAGTGCAGGCATGTACGAACGCTCGGCGATGTCGGTGATACTACGCTCGTTCTCGTAGTCATCGTAATAATAATGATCGGTACCGATGTCGAAGAAACGGTAACGCTTCAGATGAATAATCTGATGTATCTCGAAATATAAACAAATCGTTTTCATATCTATATAAACTATAAACTTTAAACTATAAACTAAAAGCTATTCTTCCCAGCCGAGGGTGCGGCGATAGAGGGTACGGATCCAGGCGCCAACCTTCTCCCATGTAATCTGGTCTACCTCGCGCTTACCCTCCTCCTTGAGATATTGGAAGAGCGACTCGTTGTGGCAGATGGAGTAGATTGCGTCGGCCAGGGCGTGGATGTCCCAGTAGTCGACCTTGATACAGTTGTCGAGGATCTCAGCACAACCCGACTGTTTCGAAATAATCGAGGGCGTGCCGCACTGCATAGCCTCCAGCGGCGAGATACCAAAGGGCTCGCTGACAGAAGGCATCACATATACATCAGAATCTTTGAGGCATTCATAAACCTGTTTTCCGCGCATGAAGCCCGGGAAGTGGAAACGGTCGGCGATGCCACGCTCGGCAGCGAGGTGGATCATCGCATCCATCATATCACCCGAACCGGCCATGCAGAAACGCACATTTCTGGTACGATGGAGTACCATTGTGGCAGCCTCAACAAAGTACTCAGGACCCTTCTGCATCGTGATACGGCCGAGGAAGGTCACCACCTTCTCCTTGCCTGTATGGTCGGGACGCGGGATGTCCTGGTACTCCTGCGGCAGGGGATAAACAGCATTGTGCACCGTGAAGCATTTGCGAGGATCCTGATGATACTGGTTGATAACGGTCTGACGCGTGAGTTCCGATACACACATGATACAATCGGCCCAATCCATACCGTTCTTCTCGATACCATAGACTGTGGGATTCACCTTACCACGGCTACGGTCAAAATCGGTTGCATGCACGTGAATGCACAGCGGTTTGCCACTCACCTGCTTGGCATGAATACCGGCAGGGAAGGTAAGCCAGTCATGGGCGTGGATGATATCAAACTCCTCAGTACGAGCCACCTGACCAGCGATGATTGAATAATTATTGATTTCCTCGTGCAGGTTGCCAGGATATCCACCAGCAAACTCCATTGCACCAAGGTCATTGACGTTCATATAGTTGAAGTCGGCATAGATATGGTCACGGAGTCTGAAATAGTAGTCAGGATCCATGATGTTACCCACACGCTGACGCACATAATCATAGTCGACATCACGCCAGGCAATAGGAACGGCATTCATAGCCACAATGCGACAGGCATGCTGACTCTCATCGCCGAAAGGATGCGGCAGACAGAGGGTGATATCCATATCGCCCTGAGCCTTCAAGCCCTCAGAGATGCCATAGTTAGCAGTGGCGAGTCCGCCAAATACGTGAGGAGGATACTCCCATCCAAACATTAATACTTTCATAGTCGTTCCTCCTTATTTTTGATATGAATACTTTTCCATCAGTTTCAACGTACGCAGGATCTCTGCTACGTTCATCGCAAATGACATGGCACCACGACCAGAGAATGGCGGGTTGCCGTCGAAGAGTTCAGAGATGGTACCAATGGCATGGTAGTCCATTTCATCCTCATAGCCCACAAGCTGACGCTCGATAAAGCTCAGACGACTGCGCTTGTAGAGTTTCAGACAGGCCTCCATATAGAAACCGCCGAGCCAAGGCCAGGCCGTTCCCTGATGGTAAGCATAGTCGCGCTGGGTCTGTGGACCTACATAGATCGGGTTATAGCCACCACTCTTCGGTGAGAGTGAACGGAGTCCCTTCGGGGTGAGCAACTCACGGGTACAGATGTCCACCACGCTCTTCATCTGCTGCTGCGACAGCGGCGAATAGTCAAGGGCCACGGCGAAGATCATGTTCGGACGAACACTCCAATCCATCATGTTACCGTCAACATAGTCGAGCAGATAGCCGTACTCATTGACAAAAGTATCGACAAATGACTGCTTCACCTTGCTTGCCATTTCTTCAAGATGGGTGGTCGCTTTGGTATCCTTCTGTTCAGCAGCCATTGTTGCACAGAACTTCAAGGCATTGTACCACAAGGCGTTGAACTCCACAATATAACCCGAGCGTGGCACCACCGGTTTGCCGTTAGCAGTGGAGTTCATCCACGTCACAGCACGGTCACGTCCCTTGGAATAAAGCAGACCGTTCTCATCGAGACGGAGGTTCGGATGTCCACCCTTCTCAATGTACTTGACAATATCCTTGGCCAGTTTTCCGTATTTCTTATAGCCTTCATCAATGCCAACTTCTTTGACATACTGTTGGATGGCCCAGATTGCCCACAGGGGTACATCGGGCTGTTCTATCTCGTAGATCTTCACACTGAGCGGTTTCCCTTCCATAAACTCGCGGAGTCCCTTCTCGGCAGTTTTCATCACCAACTCGAAATAGTCGCGCTCACCAATGGCAAGCGTCAGACCCGGCATAGCGATGAACGTGTCGCGGGCACGACATTTGAACCAGGGATAACCAGCCAGCAGATAGCGCTCATCCTTCTTGTCAATTTTCTCCATCGTGCCACTGCGGCGGTCGCGGAAATGGAACTGATGAGCAGCTGTTACCAGGCAGTGATAGAAGTTATCACGCGGCACACGCTCATCAACCTCCTCGTCGAAGAGTTTCTTCAGTGTCGAAGTCTTAATCTGCGACGTAGAGCCGGAGAAGATAATGCTCTCACCTTTCTTGATGGGCATCTCAAAATAGCCAGGCACATAGAGATCCTCATTCGAGGCATAACCACGCTCCTGCTCCTTCGGGTACTCTACACCACGATACCAGTCGGGCTGGAAGATAAACTCATTCTTCTTCGAGAACTGCATATACAGGTCAGGATAACCTGCATACATACAGGTCTTGATACCACCGTCAATCTCATGATACTCACGACTGGCGGTCATATTCTCGTGCGTAAACTGGCGAACACTGCGGAAAGCCAGGAACGGACGGAAGCGCAGGGTGGTGGCAGAATGAGCATCGACCAGCGTATAACGAATGAGGATACGGTCCTCATAGTGCTGGAAGATGACCTCCTTCTTCAGAATCACGCCACCCACACGGTAGGTTGTTGTCGGTACCTTGGTGGCATCAAACTCACGGATGTACTTGTGTCCATTAGGACTGAAATTGTTGCCCTGATACTTGTGGAGTCCGAGGTTGAACTCAGCACCATGCTGGATGACCGTACAGTCGAGCGATGAGAGGAGCACATGGTTCTCGTCATCGAGCTCAGGTACAGGAACCACCAGCAGACCATGATACTTGCGCGTATTGCAGTCTACGAGTGTAGACGAACTATAGGCGCCAGAACGGTTGGTCCTGAGAAATTCGCGTCGGAGACTCTCTTGCAAGTTAGTCATCACGGCTTTTTCTAATCGTAAATAACTCATAGTTCCTTGTTAGGTTTTTATAATGTTTGTTCTCTTTTGTAGTTTGAATTTCCAAAAGTACACATTTTTCGACAAATAACAAAGGAAAAGGAGATATTTAACAATTATTTATGAAAGAAAGCCGCTTGCGGCCATTCTTACGCTGGAATAAGGAAGTTGATGACTTCCTGCTCGACATCTACACGGAAATCACCCACAGGCGTCTTCATAAGCCGCCCGTCGACACCCACCATCGCATGCTTGGCATAATCTACCTGCACCTCGGTGGTACGATAAGGATGCACACTACGATGATTGAGGAAGCGCCCCGTGATAAGCAACCAGAGACCCTCGATGAGCTGCACCATCTCAGGATGATAAACCACAGACACATCAAGCATGCCATTATAGGGGACGGCATTAGGCGTCTGTCCGTAGCCCGGCCCACTACCGATGCAGACGGTCATCACCTTACGGTCGATGACATCGCTATTGATGCGAAGTTTCATCTTATACTCCATGCGGTGGAAGAGCATCACGAAAAGTGACGAAATAAAAGATAAGGTACGTGAGCCGAACAAACGACGCGTCTGGCGACGCAGGTTCATAATATCGGCTGTCATTCCGATGTTCACGCAGTTCAGGAAATAGCGGTGACATTTCTCGCCTTTTGCGTTGGTATAGCGGATACAACCAAGGTCCACTTTGCGCAGACGACGCTGCAACAGCCAATTGACGGTCTGTTCAAATTCATCCTCGTCGAAATCCCAGAATCGTGCAAAGTCATTCATCACACCGTTTGGAATCACCCCCAAAGCAATTTCATCACGCACACCCTTCTCCTCCATCATCAGACAGTTGACGGCATCGTTCAGAGCCGAGTCGCCACCCACCACGATGAGGGTTTTATAACCATTGGAGATCATCATCTTCACGAGTCGCTCCACGCTCTCAGAGTTCTCACTCTGCACCATATCATACTGTACCTTCCGCGCATTGAGCACGGCACTGATTTTCTCCCAGCGCTTACGAGGACTGGTAAACCCCGACTTGGGACAATAGATGATGCCCCACCTTGTTGTTTCTACTGCCATTATGATTTACATTTTGACTATTTCCAATTTATTTCCCAATTGAGCAATTTCAAGGATTTTCGCCACCTTTTCTTCCATGGGGAGGGTTGCATCTATCCAATGTATCTTGAAGCCTCGCCGCTCCATCCCTCGGAACCAGGTCATCTGCCGTTTGGCGAACTGGTGGATGGCTATCTCAAGGCGCGAGAACATTTCGTCATAAGAGGTCTGGCCGATGAGGTATTCCGTCACAAACTTATATTCAAGACCATAATAGATAAGGTCATCGGCAGGGATGCCTTCATCAAGCAACGCCTTCACTTCATCTACCATACCTTCTTGGAGACGAACTTTCAACCGACGGGTGATTTTCTCGCGTCGCAACTCACGGTCAATATTTACCCCGATGATGAGCGAATCCACCGGCGGGAGTTCCCTGCGTGGCGTCGGATGCTCTAAATTATAGGTCTCTATCTCTATGGCCCGAATAGCCCGCTGACAGGAGTCCACATCGGTGGTGTTGTGCATGTTCGAGCCCGTTTTAGCTTTTAGATCTGTAAGCATCTGTGTAAGTTCTGCCAACGACTTACCTTCCAGAGAGTCTCTCAGTTCTTGATTCTGCGGCACAGGCGAGAGATGAAAACCCTTCAACACCGCCTCAATATAGAGTCCTGTTCCTCCACAGAGAATAGGCACCGCTCCCCTACTCCGAATAGCCTCGTAGGCATCGAAGAAGTCCTGCTGGTATTCAAACAGGTTATACTTCGTCCCTGGTTCCCGAATGTCTATCAAGTGGTAAGGAATACTTTTTACTTTTTCACTTTTCACTTCATAGTCGCCGAGATCCTTACCTGTTCCGATATCCATGCGACGATACACCTGACGGGAGTCGGCCGAGATAATCTCTCCGCCAATCTCTGCCGCCAACGCCGCAGCAAGGGGAGTTTTCCCCGATGCCGTTGGCCCAAGTATCGTAATCATCCGCTGCATATCATTCTTTCGTCTCTATATCCCTGAAATAAGCAGTGATTTCCTGACCCTGAGGAATCTTGTCCAAATAGACCCTACCCGCGTCCTTTGAAATGGGTTTGCCATTGAGGGTACATTCCTCAATCTCGCCCTCCACCTCAAGTACACTGAATTTCTCGATCTGCTTGCCATTCTTGAAGGCATGAATCTCCTGCTGCCACGACGGACCGCCGGCAGAACCTGCGAATTTGAGATAGTTGACACCATCCTTCTCACACTTCGATGGGCGCAGACGGGGGTTCTCAATGGCAATGAGCGAGAAATTGCCATCCTTGCGAATGAAAAAGGCTCCGTTCTTGTCGTCAGCATCGCGCAGCCAAATCCACTCGTTCTCATAGTCAAGATAGCAGTGCGCCCATTTAGTGAACTGCACGTGGCTGTCGCTGAATTCGTCGGCATGATAGAGTTTGTCCATCTCAGCAAAGTCTTTCTTCCACACGGGGATATCCTCGTCGACCATCGAGTGGTAGCATGCGTATTCGAACTCAATCAACTTACCTTCCCTAGGAAATAGCATACCGATACAGAAGCTTTCCGGTGCGCCGTGGGTATAGCAGAGTTCGAGTCCCTTCGGCCCATCGAAAGCAGCCTCAATTGTGTTGGGGATATAGCCATCGGCATCGGCATTCCAAGATCCACCGTATTCAGAATCATAATAGCCTATTTGTTCAAGCACAAACAATTTACCGCCATCTACAAACACCTCAACAGCGAGGGCAGATTTGCGATCTGCGTCGTACTTGTCCTTCGGGGCATTCTTATACTCGCCCTTGAACTCAATGGCACCCACGTAACAAGAGTCACCGATGGTACAGGTCTTCTGGGATTTCAAAGCCTTCATGCCATACTGCGTCTCAAGCTGCCTGACAATGTCGGCAGGAAGCTTGGGGTATTCGTAGTTTTCCGCCTGGCACGATTTCACGTCAAGGCGTTTGTGGGAGTTCAGATAGGTATCGGTCACGATAACCATACCCCAGTCAGGATCATAAGTAGCCTTGTCCTTGGAATTGACGAAATCGAATCGGGCACAAAGGGCAGGGATTTCCTCTCGACCATGTATTTCGCCAATGCTGGGGGTGTTGCCGTCGGGGTCTTTCAACACCTCATCGACGAACTTCACCTTTTCGATACCTTTGTCAGTCAGCAGATTGGTGTACTGAGCGGCATTGCGGCGGAACATTTCCTGCAGTTCCCAAATCTTGTGCCAAGCGTCGAAGTAGTCTTCATCACCCTCGCTCCTCTGAGGCTCTTCGATATTGGCCCAATAGAGCATTTGCAGATATTTCCCATCGCTGCCAATCAGGAACATCGGCAACGGGGTGGTATCGTTTTCCTCGATGATACTGTCGATGACAGCAGCGGTCACTGAGTCTGTCGTGTCAGCAGGGGCCGTCTGGCCCTTCTGCTTACAACTCATCATCACTACCATCGCACAGACGGCCACAAGCATCAGTTTCTTCATATTTTATTCTGCAAATTACTTCCAAAGAGATCGTTCCCTCAAAAGAATGTCTGCTATTCTGCCACAGGAGCGGGAGCCGCATTCTTAGCCTTGGTCTTAGCAGCCAAGTCCTTCAGTTTGTCCTTACCCTTGAAGGCAAATACCCAAATGAGGAAGCCTGCGAGTACCAATAGTGAGATGCCAAGCAACGGACGGTAGAACAGCCATGCGATGGCAATCACGATGAGTGACCATGCCACACCGATAACTGTGCATACAAGTCCTACGCCCCAGCCAAAGATACCTGCGATAAACGGCACCACCTTAAGAATGGTCTCGATAAAGCCGAAGATACCCTTCAGACCACCAATTACCATCATGACGCCGAGGATGCGGAGGAACCAGAGAAACATATTGTTAACCTCTTTCTCTGCGTCGATAATCTCGTCGCCACTCTTCTGACCCATCACGAGGGTCTGGAAGCGCTTGCCGTTCTTGGCCTTGAAAGGCTTAAAGGTATCACCGTCGACCACAGCCATCACGGTCACCTTGGCAGGAACAATCTTCTCGAAGGTCACACGCACATCACCCACCTCAGGTGCACCAGGTACACGTCCGAAGTACAGTACATTACCGGCTTGATGGATATACGCCAGGTCTTTCTTGTTTTCGGCATTCGCCATCTGCTTATTAATAGAGTCATTAACGGCCTTCAGCGAATCGAGTTGAGCCTTGACAGAATCAGGAAGCAGAGCCATGATTGAGTCGGGGATGGCCTGTGCAACAGGCTGCTGGACTGGTTGTGCGGGCTGTTGAATACTCTTCTGCACACCATAGAAACGCTCATATGCAGCCTGAGTGCTCTTGTTGAACTGGGTCAGAATATCCTCGGCAAGTGCCAATTCCAATCCCTCACGCGAAGAGATACTGTGAATCAGGCTCTCGTTCAGCTTATAGGCGCCAAACGAAACGTTCTCTGCATATTTCTCATCCTCTTCGACGGTAGTAAGTACCATGTTCTTATTCTGATACGCAGGATCATGGAACTGACTCGACTGAATAGGACTTGACACCCACTGTTTTGAATAAGTATAGGTGGTGGTGGTCACTTCTTTACCACCTAACTTGTCCTCCCTCTTAGTCTGAGCATGCTCTACCCACTGATAGTACTCCACCGTACGACGGATAGAGATAGCCTTGGCGCCGACACCGAACTGGGCATCTGTCAAGGAATCCTCGGTAGTAGCCATCGCCGTACCACAGATCAGTTCGCCCTCGAGCGAGGCATCCTTCTTGTTGGGATTCTCCATCTCCACATATTTACTACCTGCCTCGTCGAGCATCTTTTCTGTTTTCACGGCGCGACCTTCGTTCCACCAAAGCAGAGCCGTACCTAACAAGAACAGCAGAAGTCCACTGCCAATTGCCTTAAAAGAGTTTCCTACTCGGGTTCCATAACCCGTTGTCGTTGTTTCTGTATAAGCCATAATATTTAATGATTAATGTTTAAGATTCAAGCAACGGCGGCCCTGAAAACTGATACGGCCCTGATGCTCCAGATAATTCTTGATGATATCAGGTGTAGTAATACCCATGCTCTGTCCCTGATCGGCGCGATTGGTAGGACTGACGGCTATTGAGTAGCTATTGCCCACCACATGATAGGTCTTTTTCATATTCAATTTCTTACCGGTCTTGTCATAGAGTGTGAGCTTCTTGACCTTCTGCGTAACAGGATCGGTGACGATGTCGCAAGTGATACCACCCACAAACGGGAAACGCTGCTTATCATTGTCATAGCATGAGATGAGCATGTCGGCCAACTCCTTACCCGTGACGTGGAGTTCCACGAGATTGTTCTGGAAGGGATCCATCTTCATTATATCACCCATCGTGATGTCGCCTGCAGGATGTTCTTCGATGCGAACGCCTCCAGCATTCAGATAGGAGATGTCGGCACCGGTCTCTGTAATAAAGGCTTCGCAGAGCATACAACCCAGTTCCTCCTTACACTCAAAAGGCGTTTCAGCAACAGCTAATACCCGTTTGAAGGCAGGATTCTCCGAGAAATAGCGCACGAGCTCTGCAATGGTCTTGTTCTCACCCGACATACCTTTCACAGCGATACGCTCGGCCTTCTTCTCCACGACTTTACCTCCCTGTAACACCAGTGTGGAGTGCGTGGCAAAAGGAAGACTCTTCGAATTCTGAGTGATAAGGATGCCGTTGTGTATCTCACCGCCATCGAGCTGGGTATGCGAATGTCCGCCGACAATGATGTCCACCCATGGTAATTCTGCCGAGAACTTCACATCGGTTTTGTAGCCCAAATGCGACAACAGGAGTACCACGTCACACTTCTCTCTCAGGAACTGATATTTCTGGATGGTTTCCAACGGATCCATGAATTTGATGTCGGTCATACGGGCAGGATGGCTCTCAGGTATACCCATTGAGCCGAGGGCCGTGATACCAAGGACACCAACCGAGATACCACCGCAGTCAAACACCTGATAGGGTTTGACATGCATCTTCCATTTTGGATCAGGTTCCATATTGGCACAAAGAGTCGAGAAGGCACCAAGATTAATCAAACGGGCAAGACCTTCCTGGCTCGAGTCAAATTCATGGTTGCCGACAACAGTGGCATGGAAACCCACCTGGTTCATCAGCGCCACCATCGGATAGGCAGGAATCTCGAACATATCATTGACAGGATCGCCCGAACGATTATCACCTCCCGAGAGAATCAGCAGGTCGGGATAGAGAGTACGCAATGAATCGGCCACATAGCCAAGCCGGGGAAACTGCTCAATGGCTGCGTGGGGGTCGTTGATACTGAGAATATGTAGCTCACGACGCTCCTGAGCAAAAAGCGTCAATGCAACGAGCATCAACAATGATAATACGATAATCTTCTTCATTTTATTTATGCTTTTATGGTTTTCGTCTTGGGAAGTTTGAACTTCACCACATCGAACTGACTCGCAGGCGCACCTAAGTCAATCTGATGACCCCAACGGTCATAGATGGTCAGACCTTCAACCTGAGACACATCCATGCCCTTCAGTGCGAAATAACTCAGGATGGCATGTCGCACCTGAGCACCCTCAAACACATCCACCGTTTTACGGTTGACTTTCAGTTTCATGCGGCAAAGATACGAAAAAGCGGGGAAAATACCAAATATGAGACACAAAAAAAGCCGTCCCTTATGCGGAACGGCCTTTTTTTATTTATAATCTATCAGTTTATTTCAGCTCAGCGAGATACTTAATGGTGCGAACCATCTGAGAAGTATAAGAGTTCTCATTGTCGTACCAAGCAACAACCTGAACGAGAGAGTTGCCGTCACCGATCTTAGAAACCATGGTCTGGTTTGCATCGAACAGAGAACCGAACTTCATACCGATGATATCGCTAGAAACGAGTTTCTCCTCAGTGTAGCCGAATGACTCGTTGGCAGCAGCCTTCATGGCAGCGTTGATACCCTCAACTGTAACCTCACCCTTAACAACAGCGTGCAGGATAGTTGTAGAACCTGTAGGAGTCGGAACGCGCTGTGCAGCACCGATCAACTTACCGTTCAACTCGGGGATAACCAGACCGATAGCCTTAGCAGCACCAGTTGAGTTAGGAACGATGTTCTGAGCACCAGCTCTTGCGCGCTGAACATCACCCTTGCGCTGAGGACCGTCGAGAATCATCTGGTCGCCAGTGTAAGCGTGAACAGTTGTCATGATACC
>JAGCDZ010000089.1 GCA_017650905.1 Prevotella sp.
AAAACAATTAGACAATGGAAGCAACAAAGAAAGTTTTCGATTTCCTGCAGAATGCCGGAACATTTTATCTCGCAACAGTAGAAGGCGATCAGCCCCGTGTACGTCCTTATGGAGCCATGCTTTATTTTGAGGACAAGATCTATATCATGGCCTTTGGTAAGACCAACGCCACCCGCCAGATTGCCCAGAACCAAAAGGCAGAGATTTGCGCCTTCAAGGGTCAGACACTCCGCATTGAGTGCAAACTCATAGAGGACAACCGCCCAGAAGTGGGTAAGGCTTTGGTTGATAAGATGCCCGTACTGAAACCCGCTCTCGGCGAGAACGGCGAGAACGGCGTGATGTACTATCTGAAAGATGCCAAGGCCGACTTCTTCAAGATGATGGAACTGGTGGAATCTGTTACATTCTAACAATTATTGAATTATAATAGGCTCATAAGATGGAAATAAAAGCAGTAAAATTCCGCAAAGACGGGTTCTATTCTCAGCCATTCGCATTTGGTGGTGAGGAAGGACAAGAGAAATTTGACAAGAACATCCGCTATCGTGGCAGTCTGCAGAACTATCTGATAGACACTGGCAAGGAAGTCATCTTGGTAGATACTGGTCTGCCAGCAGGTTTTCCCGATGGTGCACCAGAGGAGACGGCACCCATCTACGTCGGTAAGAGCATCTGCGAATATATGGATGCCTTGGCAGCGTTGGGATACAAGCCAGAACAGGTTACAAAGATATTGCTGACCCACAAGCATGGCGACCATTCAGGAGAACTGCGTTCCTTCCCCAAAGCCCAGATTTTTGTTAATGCAGAAGAAATTGGAGCAGACGAGCTGAAGGGCATCCCTAATATCGTTCCTGTTGAATTCACCGACGGCGCTTATTACAACTTCCCGGAAAGTCAGAAGATTGCCGATGGCGTTTATTTTATTAAGGCTAAGGGGCATACGAACGGTAATAGTCTTATCGTCGCTGAGAACGAGGGATTATTCTATATGTTCCAAGGAGACATCACCTATGTTGACGAGGCTCTTTATGCGAATAAACTTTCTGTGGTCTATGACGACCTGCCGGCAGCTCGTGAGACCATGGATCGTGTACGTGAGTTCATCCGAAATCATCCAACTGTCTATTGTGGCACTCATACGCCGCAAGGCTATGAGAACCTGGAGGCCAAGCGCGTGATGGATCTGGACAATCCCGTGCCGACTGTATTGGCAGAGATAGATTTCTCCCAAAAGGAAGATTCCGGCAAGTATGTTTGCTCTGTCTGTGGCTATGTCTATGACCCTGCTGAACACGACGGCGTAGCTTTCGAAGACCTGCCAGACGACTGGCGTTGTCCGCGCTGCAAACAGCCGAAAACAAAGTTCAACAAAGCATAAACCGCAGGGTACTTCAAGGTGAGACAATCCCTTTCCAAATAATATCCTTTGTCCAGATGCTGCTACCCATCAGCGTTGCGGCAAAGGATTTTTTAGTGCAATGAATTGGCATGCGAAAAGCTACTAGTTACAGATTATTTAGAGGAAAGTATCAAAACTAAGAGATACTATTTTAGCAGAGTATGACACTTTGTCGTATTTTACTTTTTCGGTTCAAAAATAATAGTTATATTTGCAACGGAATTACAGAACTATAATCATTCTTTCGTATGAAACTAAAACCGATAGTCATATTACTGTTAATAACTTTAGCCGCCATTCCGCTAAAAGCCAAGATGCAAGTGACTCTCAACGTATCGTCTGAAGCTAGTAAACCCGGCTATTTCCCTTTAAGCGACGCTGATATATATACCGATTCAAAAGACTATAATGTGGTCGGCATTACTGCGAACATGTTTGCTGATGATGTGGAACGTGTCACAGGCAAGCGCCCTCACGTAGCTGTTATCGCATCGGTCAAGAGTATTCCGAAAGGAGTAGCTATGGTAGTAGGTACAGTTGGGAAAAGCCGTCTGATTGACGAGTTAGTCAGACAGAAGGCTATCGATGTGTCAGCCATCAAAGGCAAATGGGAGTCGTTTATCATCACTACCGTCAACCGTCCCAGACAAGAGCAACTTCTTGTCATTGCAGGCAGTGACCGACGAGGAACGGCATTCGGTCTGATGACACAGAGTGAGGCCATTGGTGTGTCGCCTTGGTACTGGTGGGCTGACGTGACTCCTCAACACAAGAAAGCAATATATGTAGAGCCTGGCACATTCGTTCAGGGGGAGCCATCAGTGCAATATCGAGGCATCTTCATCAACGATGAGCGTTTTGGCGGTTGGGCACGATGGGCAGAGATGAAACACGGCAAGGTGGGTCCAGAAACCTACAAGCGGGTATTTGAACTGCTGTTACGCCTGAAGGCCAACTATCTCTGGCCTGCCATGCATCCAGGAACGCAGGCTTTCAATGATAATCCAGAGAATGCCCGACTCGCTGATGACTATGCCATCGTAATGGGCTCTTCGCACTGCGAACAGATGTTGCGAAACAATGAAGGTGAATGGAAGGCTGTGGAGCAGAAATCCCCAGGCATTTTAGGCGACTTCAACTATATCACCAATCGCAAGACGATGCAGAACTACTGGGAAACGCGAGTAAAAACCAACGGACGATACGAGAACACCTATACACTCGGTTTGCGTGGCATCCACGACTATCCGATGGAGGGTGCCAACACAACAGCCGAACGGGTGGCCTTGATGCAACAGGCCATTGATGACCAGCGGGATATGCTGCGCCGCAACATCAAGAAACCCATCCAGGAGATCCCGCAGGTGCTCTGTACTTATGAGGAGGTGCTTGAGGCCTACCATAACGGGCTGAAAGTGCCGGAGGATGTGACACTGCTCTGGAGTGACGACAAGCACGGCTACTGCCGTAACCTCTGCAATCCAGAAGAGATGAAACGCAAAGGCGGCGCAGGCATCTACTATCACCTCTCCTATCATGGCGACCCCGCCAGTTGGATTTGGCTCAGTCCGCTTTCGACCACCTTCCTTTCGGCAGAACTTACGAAGGCCTATACCTATGGTGCTCGCAAGATTTGGGTGTTCAATGTGGGTGACATTAAACCAGCCGAGAAGGAAATCTCGTTTGTGATGGACTTGGCTTGGGATATCAATCGCTGGAATCCCTCCGAGGCACACAATTATATCAAGTATTGGGCCGCGAAGACCTTCGGCAACGAGGCGGCACAAGAGATAGCCGACATTCAGGCAGGCTACTATCGCTTGCAGGCAGCTGGCAAGGATGCACACGTGTGGTTCATCGATTACAGTACAGAGCAGACAGAACAGCGCATCGCGGAGTGGCGCGCACTGAAGGCACATGCTACAGAACTGGCCTCCCGCATCCCAGAATCACTAAAGAATGCCTACTTCGAACTCATCAGCTATCCTGTCTGTGGAGCAGCGATGATCAACGAGTACCAGCTCTTGGCACGTCGCAGTATGGTAAGGGCTACGGCGGGCGATAGCATCGGAGCGATG
>JAGCDZ010000090.1 GCA_017650905.1 Prevotella sp.
CCGATAATGGCTCCGTCGCCTATATGAACGCCTGGCATGATGGTTACATGCTGGCCAATCCAGACATCATTGCCCACAATGGTATCACCCTTCAAAGGCAATTCATCTTTCACTGGAGCAATGGCACTTCCCCAGTCGCCACCAATGACATAAAACGGATAGGTTGTCACACCATCCATCCTGTGATTGGCTCCATTCATGACAAACTCCACGCCCTTGGCAATAGCACAGAACTTGCCAATAATCAGCCGGTCGCCTATGAAATCGTAGAAATGAGTGACATGCTTCTCGAATTGGTCAGCACCATCCACATCATCGTAGTACGTATAATCGCCGATGATGATACGCGGGTTCTTCACCACGTTCTTGATGAAGCAGAGGCTTGGAATCTTAGGATTCGGGAAAGCGTCATTGGGGTTGGGTCTGTTTTTTATCTCCATAAATTCTTGCTTTGGCAAGCGACTTAAGTCGATGACCGATTTATCTGTATCTATTGCTAATCCGGCTGCTGGCCGTCGTGGGCTTTCCATGCGCAGTCGGTAATCTTCATATCCGAGAAAATGGCCGTGAAGGATGACTCTTCGGGCGAGCAGGCATAGATGCCAAAGCTGATTTCCCCGGCGGCTGCCGGCATGTGACAGACGCGCATCTGACTGAACGTCTGACCATCAGCAGAGCACTCAATGCAGTAGTCATCCTCGCGGCGGGAGAATCGGTACCACATCGTCTTCACATCGGCAGGGATAGCCGTTGTGGCCCAATCGGAATAGCCGTTGTTCGTCACCACGCTGCCCAGATGCTGGAACTCCTCGTTCTCGTATTCCACCGAGCCTTTCAACCAGTTCTCGCTATCAAGGTACATCACGATGCCGCACTGGTCAAAGCGATGATGACTACCCGTGAAGTCGGTCTTCACCACGAAGCTGAAGAACTTCTCGCGGGTCTTCATCTGAAGCACGGGCGCATTGTCGTTCTGGAAGTGATAGTACGTCCGCTGCCACAGGTCGGTCTTCGGAGCGGTGGTGATGCGAATGGTATCGCCTTTCACTTCAAACCCTGTTGGTTCCCTTGTCCACTGAAGGCTGTCCAAACTGATGCGGCCACTATCGGCAAGTGCCATTTTCACGTGGTCGGTAAAATCCATATTCGTTTCTTTCTGATTCTGCTGTCCGCAAGCGATGAGCATGAGACAGGCACCTAACACAATAAAAATTGAATTACGCATGGTTACATTTTGCTTTTTTTCATCATTAATTCCCCATTCTGAAATCATCTACGTTGTCTGTATTAAGTGACAATTCCTCAAAAGTAGAGACACATTCTTCAGCCTGAGGAGCCTGGCTACATATTCCAAGATATAGTTTCTGAGGATAGTTGTTTCTGTAAATGCGCACCATCTGCCACTCCTGGCCGTCGAGCGAGAAATAGCTGGCTATGGTGTGGGTATCGCTGCTAATCTTGAAATAGACTGATTTTGCGGAGTCAACAACATCGTGGTTATTGTCGTCGCTGGTGCCAATGGTACGCACGCTCACGATACGGTGCTCACCATGGTCGCCCTGTTCAAAACATAGTTTCTGCCAAAGGGTGTCATTTGCAAATACGAAAAAGGTAGCCGCATTGTACAAGCCTCCCTCCTTCAGGAAACCGGAAGTCACCTTTCCCTTGAAAGTAAAGGGTTTCGTGTTGTCAACCTCTGTCAGAAGAATGCCCGCATCGTCCTGTGAGATTTTCTCATTGGGATCAATGAAGAAATCGGCATTCGGATTGGCACGGACAGTGATGATGGCCGATGAATCAGTAACAAGCTTATCTCCTCCGTTGATGGACTTGGTGAAGTGGATACCGTTGAGGGTAATGTCACAATCGGCCAGTTTGTTATCGCCCACTTCTGTCTTGTTTGACTCAGCCTGTTGTGAAGGCTTGTTCTGCGTACAAGCTGTCATTGTCAGCAGCATTGCAAATGCTAAATAAATCTTTTTCATCTGTTACTACAATATTTGTTAATGATAAAATGCTGATATTTTGTTTGTTCGCTTGAATAGACCTATAAATACCGATTTATCTGTCTGTTCACTATTCTTCACGACACTTCTCCGCCAACCGCTTACCCAGTTCGTAGGCATTCTTCAGGTCGATGTCGTAGTGTTCATCGCGATACTTCCGCTTTTCTTCCTCCGAAAAGAGATTGAAGTCATATCGTGAGTAGTCGTTGAACTGATAGGTATTGCAGACATAGAGGGTTTCGGAATAGCCGAAGATGTCCTCCATCACTTTGGCGTTCTCATCGAGGATGGCAGGATAGCCGATGACGCGCATATAGTCCTCGGGGCAGTTCATTGTAAGGATCATCGCCATGGGAATCACCTTGTTGCGCAAGGTGATGTGGCGACCCAGATGACCGTTTGCCTCTCCCTCAGGACGCTCATACATATACGTGCCGATGGGGAACATCAGGCGTTCCATGAAGGCACGCATCACTCCTGTGGGATAGCTGTAATAGACGGGCGAACCCAGCACGATGACATCTGCCTGGCGGGCACGCTCCAACACGGGACGCAGGTCGTCCTTCAGGGCACAGATGCCATTGCATTTCGAGTTTTTCACCTTGCAGGCGAAGCAGCTCTTGCAACCCTTGAAGTCGATGTCGTAGAGGTGAACGAGTTCGGTTTCTGCGCCAGCCTCCTGAGCACCCTTCATGGCACTCTGGAGCATGTCGGCGGTGTTCTTGCTCTTACGCGGGCTGCCGTTGAAGAACATCGCTTTGAGTTTTCTTTCTCCCATTGTAGTATTTGTTTTAGGAATTTACTGTTGTCCGATATTCCAGCGGTGTCATGCCCGCCTCGCGCTTGAAGTAGCGGTTGAAGGCGGTGGGCTCGGGGAAGCCGAGGCGGTCGGCAATCTCGTAGATCATCAGGTCGGAGTGGCGCAGCAGTACCTTGGCTTGAAGGAGCGTCTTCTCACCCAGCCACTGCATGACGGTGCGGCCGCTGTAGTCCTTGATGATGGTGCTCAGACGGTTGGGCGAGAGCAGCAGGCGCTCGGCATAGAACTGTATGCGCCGTTCGCGAGAGCCGTGCTGGTTCACCAGGTCGATGAAACGGTTGAACACATCCTCCTGTCGGCTGGGTTGTGCCGGGGGCTGTCGCTCGGTCTCTATGGTCTGGATGTGGTGCAGGTCGTTCAGCAGGGCCATCTGAAGCAGTTGGATGGTGCGCAGCGAGTAGCTGTCCTTATGGAGCACCAGGCGCATCAGTTGCAGGTAGTCGCCCGTGCGCTGGAAATCGGCTTCGCTGAGGTGGAGCACGGTGACG
>JAGCDZ010000091.1 GCA_017650905.1 Prevotella sp.
CCATATAGGGATTGAAATAGTACGACGAGTCGTAGAGCGAGCCTGTCCACTGGGTCTTTACCGACACGGGATCACCCTTGCCGTTGGTCAGCAGCGACCCAGGCAACATCACATAGTCATTGTAATGCAGGGAATCGCCCAGCGACAACTCCCAGTCACCTGCCAGATTGATGGTCTCCTGAGCCCAGACATGAAGCCCTCCCATCAACAGGCCAAGCAGAAACGCAACCGACCGTCTCATCCTTCAATCTTCAATTTTCAATCCTCAATTTTCAATCTTCAATCTTCAAAAGTGTACCAATATACGGAACACCTTACCAGGATTCTCAGCCCACTGCTGCATGGCCTCGAGAGCCTGCTCTGGGGCCACATCGCCACTGATCAGACGATCCACCGGACAGGTGCCGCGCTGCAGATAGTGGATCACCGCACGGAAGTCAGAGGGCTGGGCATTACGCGAGCCGCGGATATCGAGCTCTTTCTGCACGAAATACTTTGTCTGGAAGGCCACCTCGCTCTTGGCATAGCCGATGCAGACCACACGACCGGTGAAGGCCACTTCGTTGATGGCCATCTGATAGGTCGGTACACTGCCCACAGCCTCTATCACCACATCGGGACCGAAACCGCCGGTCAGCTCCTGCAGCCGGGCATGCACATCCTCCTGAAGCGTATTCACGGCATAAGTGGCACCCATCTCCTTGGCCAAAGCCAGCTTCTCGTCGTCGATATCGGCAGCAATAACGGTAGCGCCACGCAATGCAGCACGCACCACGGCACCCATACCCACCATACCACAACCGATCACCATCACCACGTCGATATCCGTCACCTGAGCACGGTTCACGGCATGGAAGCCCACGCTCATCGGCTCTATCAGCGCACAGGTACGGGGATCCAAGCCCCCGGCGGGAATCACCTTCTCCCAGGGCAGCACGAGCAACTCGCGCATCGCACCCCAGCGCTGCACACCGAGCGTCTCGTTGTGCTCACAGGCATTCACACGGCCATTACGGCACGAGGCGCACTTGCCGCAGTTGGTATAGGGATTCACGGTGACCACCATGCCGGGCTTCAGCATGTCGGGCACGTTTTTGCCCACACTGACGATCTCGGCACCCACTTCATGACCGGGCACTACAGGCATCTTCACCATCGGGTTGCCGCCACGGAAGGTGTTCAGGTCGCTGCCGCAGAAGCCCACGTATTTCATCTTCAACAATACCTCGCCGTCGCCCATCTCCGGCTCGGCCATCTCAATCACCTTCATCACCGAAGGCTCACTAATCTGAATTGCTTTCATTCTTTATTTTGTTATTAATGCTTTCTTATACGAACGATAGCCGTAGCAGATGATGATCAGGAAACAGATCAGCGGCAGCACGAACGACACGTTGACAGCCGGATGACCGAAGATCACCTCCTGGTCGATGAGCAGTCCCTGCAGCGGCGGCATCAGCGCACCACCCACGATGGCCATCACCAGGAAGGCAGCCCCGAGGTGAGTATCCTTGGTATCGACATCCTCAAGAGCGATACCATAGATGCTGGGGAACATGATACTCATAAACAGGCTGATGGCCACCAGTGAATACAGGCCGAGCATCCCCTCGATGCAGATGGCCCCGAGTGTGAAGATACTGGCACAGACACCGAATATGGTCAGCAGCATACGCGTGTTCACCCACTTCATGCAATAGGTTCCCACAAATCGTCCCGTCAGGTTCAGCGACATGGCGCAGATATTAAACATCTGGGCCCTGGCCTTGTTGATACCCAAGTGGTCGGCATACTGGATAATAAACGTCCACACCATGATCTGCGCAGCCACATAGCACATCTGGGCAAACACCCCTTCACGGTAGATATTGTTGTGCCAGAGGTTGCTGAGCGTCTTACCTACGCTATTGGTATTACCGGCCGCCTTCTCTTCCTCACTCTGTGTCTTCGGCATCTTGGTCAGGGCTATCACAGCCAGCACAATGAGCACCACCAGTCCGATGGCCACGTATGGATCGCGAATCACGGCCAGGTCATGCAGTCGGATGTCGGCCTTCTCAGCCTCACTCAGCAGGGGGAAGATAATCTGCCCTGCCTCATCACGCTTATCAGAAAGCAACTGTGGCAGCACGATGAACGAAGCCACGGCCATACCACTCAGCGAACCCACAGGGTTGAAGGCCTGCGCCATGTTCAATCGGCGTGTAGAGGTCTCCTTGTCGCCCAACGAGAGGATAAACGGATTGGCCGTTGTCTCTAAGAAGGCGAGACCGAAGGTCAGGATATACAGGGAGATGCAGAAAAAGGAAAACTGCTGGTAGTTGGCAGCAGGTATGAACAGGAACGCGCCGATGGCATAGAGTGCCAGCCCCAACAGGATACCGCTCTTATAGGAATACCTTCTGATAAACAGGGCTGCCGGTATGGCCATCGTAGCATAGCCGCCATAGAAGGCAAACTGAATCAGCGACGCCTTGGCAGCCGACAGTTCCATAACGGTCTGG
Source organism: Prevotella sp. (assembly GCA_017650905.1). Classification (GTDB taxonomy): domain Bacteria; phylum Bacteroidota; class Bacteroidia; order Bacteroidales; family Bacteroidaceae; genus Prevotella. The sequence continues at coordinate 2,505 of JAGCDZ010000091.1, forward strand.
AAAGCCGCCACCATCGGGTTGGTGATATCATTGGCAAATCCCCAGAGGGCAAATAGCGAGGTGACGAGAATAAACGTCAGCAGATACTTCTTCGGTATCAGTTTCTTTTTCTGCTCCATTTCCTAAACTCTAAACTATAAACTATAAACTCTACTCATAAATTGGTCCGAAATTCTTGCAGGCCCTGTAGTCCGCCCCCTCCTTATCCATGCCAAAGGCATTCCAGCAGGAAGGACGGAAGATGTCCTTGTCAGCGATGTTGTGCATACAGACGGGAATGCGCAGCATGGCACAGAGCGTAATCAGGTCAGCACCCACATGTCCATAGCAGATGGCACCATGGTTGGCCCCCCAGTTGTTCATCACCGAGTAGACATCCTTGAAAGCATCCTTCGCGGGGTCGAGTCTCGGGGCAAACCAGGTTGTCGGCCAGGTGGGGTCGGTACGCTTGTCGAGGATATCGTGGGTCTTCGGGTCGAGCTCCACGGTCCAGCCCTCAGCCAACTGCAGCACGGGACCGAGACCAGCCACCATGTTCAGGCGCAGCATCGTCATCGGCATGCCGCCCTTGGTCACGAAGTGTGAGCTATAGCCGCCACCACGGAAATAGTCGCGGTCGGCAGGCATCCACGAGGTCGCCTTCAGACAGGCCTCCATATCTTCTTGTTTCATCTCCCAGAAAGGCTTAATCGTGGGATTGCCATCCTTATCGCTCATGGCGCCGGTGGCATCAAGGGTGGTAGCACCGCTGTTGATGAGATGGATGAATCCGCCGCCGGCACCACCTTCTGGCCGTTTGCCAGCCACGCGCTCCACAGCCTCGGGACTCCAATAGGTGCGGATATCCGAGAACATCACGCCACGATTGGTCAGCAGATGGCCGAAGAGCATCGACATACCGTTCAGGAAGTCATTCTCCGTGGCCAGGGTATAAGCCTCACGTGGACCGTTCCAGTCGAAGCTTGTGCACATCATCGACTCAGGAAAATCGAAGTTCGGCTTATAGTCCGTCCACTGACGCTGGCCCTGCACACCGGCAGCGATGGCGTTGTGGCCGATAGCCTCCTCCTTATAGCCCAGCTCCAACAGGCGCTCCGAGCCCTGCATCAGGTCGCGGATAATCATCATCGTCTTCACGGTGAATTCCCAGTCCTCATCCTTCTCCTGGCGGTTCTTGCCTTTGCCCTTGCCGTTGAAGGTGGTCATGGGCACACCGGGGAACAACGGCCGGTCCTCATTATAGTCGTGGCCCTCCTGGGGCTTGCAGTATTTCTCCACCCAGGCCATCGCCTTTGCAAACTCTTCCTTATCATAGATGCCGAAATCCACGCGACGGAGAATCTCCACCAGCGAGACATATTCGGTGCGCATGCCGAGGTACTGCTGCAGGAAGTCGGCATTCACAATCGAGCCGGCGATACCCATACAGGTATTTCCCAGACTCAGATAGCTCTTACCGCGCATCGTAGCCACCGCCTGGGCGGCACGGGCAAAGCGCAACAGTTTTTCAGCTACATCCTCGGGGATGGTGTTATCGTCCAGGTCCTGCACGTCATGGCCATAGATGCCATAGGCAGGCAGACCTTTCTGGGCGTGGGCGGCAAGCACAGCTGCCAGATACACAGCGCCGGGACGCTCCGTGCCATTGAAGCCCCACACGGCCTTCGGGTAATAGGGATTCATGTCCATCGTCTCCGAGCCGTAGCACCAGCACGAGGTGACGGTAATGGTCGCCCCCACGCCCTCACGCTCGAACTTCTCGACACAGGCGGCACTCTCTCCCACCCTACCGATAGTCGTATCAGAGATTACACATTCCACCTTCGAGCCGTCACCATTCTTCAGGTTCTGCTCTATCAGGTTCTTCACCGCCTTAGCCAGCGCCATGGTCTTTTCTTCTAAGCTCTCACGGACACCACCCTGACGACCGTCAATCGTGGGCCGGATGCCTATTTTTGGATAGTTTGCCATTTTGTTTTAGTAAAGCTTTAATTTGTCATTCTCAAAATATCCTGCAAAGGTAATCATTTTATTGTGAAAGTATGCGAAATCATCGTTTTTTTAACAATCACTGACACTTCAGCACAGAAATCCCCCCGCAAATGCGGAGGGATTGCCATCATTTTGACCATTCACTCTTCACTGTTCACTATCGAAGCGCTTTAGTCTTTGTCAAAGCCGTCGTCGCCACTGGCCGAGCCGGTGTTGATTACGAGGGTCGAAGCCTGACCGGGCATCGCGAAGTTGCCGGTGTAGACACCACCATCCTCAGTCAGCTCAATCTCCGAACCGTTCAGGGTAGCCGTCGGCACCTGACCTGTTGCGGGCGTGATGCTCAGCTCCACCTCGTCGTCCTCGTTCAGGCTGGAGCCCGAGGTCACAGCGCTACCGTTGATGGTAACCGATGCCGAGCCATTACCGCTGGTCGTGATGGTCAGGGCGTAGTTCTCAGTGGTTTCCGGGCCTGTCGAAGAACCACCCTGATTCTGCGAGCCGCCCTGCTCACCATTCTGCGAACCGCCTTGGCTCTGTCCGCCGTCCTCGTTCTCCTCGTTGTCACCACCCTCAGCCTCGGTCTCGGCTTTGCCTGACAGCAGACTCTTGATGTTGACGAACTCGGCCTTCTTGATGAACTCGCGGCTGGAGAGGTTGTCCTCCTGTGCCTGATCGGGCAGGAAGCGGATGTGAAGCGCCTTCAGGTGCTGGTTCACATTGAAGTCCTCCTCCTTGTCGGCACCGCCCTTCTGGCACTCCGCCGTCAGGTAGAACGTGCCCAGTCCGGCAATCTTCACCTTCTTCGATTCCAGCAACATCTCGACCAGACAGGTCTTGACCTTCTTCATCACACCCTCCACCACATCGGCCGTAAACACGGAGCCGTGTTCAGAGATGTGCTTGGCGAGCTTTTCGGTGCTCAGCGTTTCGATACTTTTGAGGCGGGCGTACCATTTCCCGAACATCACAGACTCTGAGTCCTTGATGTCATTCTGATAAACCTCGTAAAGAATTTTACTCATGGTATAAGATTATTAAGTAAGACATAATCCAGGTCAGGATTCTCCTGCCTTTCTATGCTACAAAGGTACAAAAATTATCTGAAGATACCAAACAAATTTGTTTAAAAATTTAGTAAATAATTGTTAATATTCAACTAAGATTCTGATGCCGAATCTATGAACCGAGAACAGGGCGTTTATACCCTCCTTTTGACGAGATTACGGCTCGTGATCAACGAGATTACGGCTCACGCTCAACGAGATTACGGCTCGTGATCTACAGGCGTTTTCAGACTACCGGATTCCGTTTTCATCTACACGTGATAGATGCAATACTTTCCTACTTATCTACTTTCCCAGCGATTACCCATTACTTTCTTTCTTTAAAATTTGGAAGTTTGTGAAAAAGTTCCTATATTTGCACACGAAACAGATTACAAAGGTAAATAGATGAAGTCGCAGACAGAGATACTAAACTTATTGAGGCGTTATAAACCAACGGCTCAAAAGAAGTATGGTCTGACTAAAATAGGCATATTCGGCTCAGTGGCTCGTGGCGAGCAGACTGCAGACAGCGACGTTGATGTTTGTTACGAAGGCCAGGCGCCCTCGCTGCTTACCTTGGATAAGATTCAGACAGAACTTGAACAGCTTCTTGATTGCAAGGTCGATCTGGTTCGCGTCCGTGATAACATGAACAGTTTGCTTAGGCAGAGAATCCTCAGAGATGGAATATACGTTTGATAGAGAAATCGCACTCGACAGCCTTCAAAAGATAAAGGCTATGCTGGATCTCATTACAGAAAGAGCATCTGTAGTAGAGACGCCTAACGATTTCCTATGTTCACCCGGAGGTATGCTGCGGCTTGATGCCATTTGCATGAATCTGATTGCGCTTGGCGAGACTGTGAAGGGCTTGGATAAGCTATCAGACGGTCAACTGCTGAAGAATTATCCTGAAGTATATTGGAAAGGTGTTATGGGAATGCGCGACAAGATTTCCCATCACTATTTCGAAATCGATACGGATGTCGTCTTCCGGACACTTGCAGAGGATATCCCGTCAATGATTCCTGTTGTGGAGAAGATAATCTCCGATTTACAGTAATTAAATATCATAAGGTCTAACCTTCAAAACAAACTGCGAGCTCACGCTCGACGAGATTACTGCTCGTGATCTTTAGCGTCATCGTCATTCGTTGACAGTTGACAGATGACAGTTTAAAAACTGCGTCCCTCCGATATATTGTAACCTTATTTAAATGTTAATTTTATATAACATTAACAATAATACTATAGAATATCTATCTCTATCTATCCATCATGGCACATTTTCAAAACTGTCATCCGTCATCCGTCATTTTGTAATTTTCATGCTGTAATCTCCTGTCGAAAGATTTGGTTTTCTCGGATATTTTTAGTAACTTTGTAGAGTGTTAGAGAACTTAATAATTCACCATGTTAAAACATTCAGATTATGAACGAGAAAGGCTTCAAAATCTCTCAGTACGCCTGTGCGGTGCTGCTCATTGTGAGCAGTATCGCATTGGTGGCGTATCAGGTAATCGAGATCGACGATGTGGCTAGCGGGCTGCTGTATTATGTAGCGCAGTCGTTCTTGCTCGCAGGCTCCATCTTCGGCCTCGACCAGTATATCCGTATCATCAATAAGCACTACCATGAACACACCAATCAATGATACCAGACTCTCGCCTCACTTTAAGTTGACGGAGTTCCTTAATCTGAAAAAATACCCTGAGAACGTCCCCACGCTGCAGGATGTGGCTAACATGACCTATGGCTGCCATTTCCTTTTGGAGCCGGCTCGTAAAGAGGTGGGCCCAATCATTATCAATTCGGGGTTTCGCAATGAAGCCGTAAACCGCAAGGTCGGAGGAGTAACGAACTCTCAGCACCTGTTTGGCCAGGCTGCCGACATCCGTCCGAAAGACCCTGCTCAGTTCCCGGCGCTCGTGGACTTCTTGGGGGCCAATCCTTATACCGACCAGTTGCTCACGGGATCGGGCTGGCTCCACATTTCTTGGAATCCCTTCGCTCCGCCTCGCCACTTCATCCGCATAGGTTATTATAAATGATAGAATGACAATGACACAATAGTGTCCGAGTAGTTGGATGCGAAACCGCAACACTATTGAATTCCTAGGAATATGGGAAACACTTCATAATCCCAGTTTTAATCCCCTCGAATTCGAGGGGTTTAGAAAAGGTGTAGGTTTGAATGCTTTCATGCTTTCGCCTACCCGTTGGATTGAATGACACAAAGGTTTTGGCACCTTCTGTGTCCCCTGGCTTGTAATTCCCAATTCCGAACGCGAAGAAATCCCTTTTGTTGAATACTGCTCCTGTGGCAGGCATCAGATATATGGCAATTTGCTAAGATTCCGTTTGGACACTCTGATTAACTATTATCCAGTCTGTAACCATTGTATCGTTTAGAAATACTCAAAGAGGTTGGTCGGGCGCCACTAATCCTTTATAATGCTGTTGAGTGCACACAAAGCCAGGAACGATTTGTAATTACACAACAGTCCTGACCCCGCGTTTTTTTAGAGGATTCAGTTGTCAAAGAATATTTGACTACTACTGATGGCAAGAATTAAGGCTCAGTTTGAAAAGCATGCCCCACGCATTCATTTTTTCTACTCCCTATGAATGCATTATATTAAATAATGTGTTTTTTCTGAAGCAAATCATATAACTCTCAGGTTTTATTTGTATCTTTGCACCATCAAGTACAAACAAAAATATGATAACAAAAGATATAAAACTCTCAGAACTGCCTGAATATGTGACGGAAGACGGACTGAAATTATATGGTAGTGCTTCTTATGAGACACAAATAGCTATTCTGAGTCACTATTTGCATTCTCTCAAAGATAAGCACGATATTGTATCAGGCACTAAACGTGACGAGATTCTCGAAATGATTCGTGACTATATAGAGTACAAGCATCAGCAAGAAAAGAAAAACCCCAAGTGGGAGGATGTCAGCGATGAGACAATTTGGATAGCTGCTGAAAGTCCATTGGAAAATGATCTGTTTGCAGACTTTTTTAATGTCCCCTTTCCTGCTCCAGAGAATCCAAAATTCACTTTCATTGACTTGTTTGCTGGCATTGGAGGTTTTCGTATTGCTATGCAGGAACTTGGCGGGAAATGCGTCTATTCGTCAGAGTTTGATGCACAAGCTCAGCGTACCTATTTTGCCAACTATGGGGAGATGCCTTTTGGTGACATTACTAAAGAGATAACTAAGAGTTATATTCCAGATGGTTTTGATATATTGTGTGGTGGCTTTCCTTGTCAGGCTTTCTCTTTAGCAGGCAAGCGTTTAGGCTTTGAGGATGAAACGCGCGGTACACTATTTTTTGAAATTGAAGAAATACTGCGTCGCAAGCAACCAAAGGCGTTCTTCTTGGAAAATGTGAAGGGGTTGATGATTCACAAGGGAGGTAAGACCATTGGAACAATTCTTGAACACCTTGATAGAGTTGGCTACGATGTGGTTCCACCTCAGACAGTAAACGCTATGGACTTTGGCGTTCCGCAGCATCGTGAACGTGTTTACATTATCGGTTTCCGCAAAGATCTACATATTGATGTCAACAATTACCACTATCCAGAGCCTCAGACCGTTGGCGATAAACGTCCACGTTTCCGCGATGTGATGGAAGAGAATGAGGTGTCAGTGAAATACTATCTGTCTACTGTCTATGTGGAAACGCTGATACGTCACAAGGCACGCCATGAGGCAGCAGGTCATGGATTTGGCTACAAAATTATCGATCTCGACGGAGTGGCAAATGCAATTGTTGTTGGTGGCATGGGTAGGGAGTGCAATCTAATTATTGACAAACGCCTCACAGACTTTACACCTATAACAAATATCAAGGGTGAAGTGAATCGTGAAGGCATCCGCAAGATGACACCTCGCGAGTGGGCCCGCTTGCAAGGTTTCCCTGAGAAATTCAAGATTGTCGTTGCTGACGCCTCTGCCTATAAGCAGTTTGGCAACTCAGTAGCAATACCTGCCATCAAGGCAACGGCAGAGAATGAATTGAAATTGTTAGGACTTATAAATGCATAAGGAAATGGCACCAAAACAACATAATAAGGAATTAAGTGGCAACAAAGGTGAATGGAGTGAAATATATGTATTTCTTCGTTTGTTGGACACAGGAAAGCTAAATGTAGCTGATAATGAATTGAATGCAATACCTAATGAGTTTTATCGTATTCTTGAAATCATACGTAAGGAAACGTTATCTTCAAATAACTATATCCGTGGAATTGATACGGTTTCTATTTATGTTTGTAATAACGAAACCGGAGAAGAGGAAAATTTTACATACCCACTAAATGTATTTGCTGAAAAGGCAGACCATCTTCTTCAGCTTATTAAGGAAACAAAAGGAAGGTCATTTCAACTACCCGCAATAGCTTCTTTCTTGAAAGAATTGCGAGTAACATCTATAAAGGATGTCGGACATAATCGTGACATTACCATAAAAATTGAAGATTTTCATACAGGTATGCCTCAAACCTTAGGCTTTAGTATAAAATCATTCCTTGGTAGTGATTCAACGTTATTCAACGCAGGTTCTGGCACCAATTTCATCTATGAAGTGGTTTTGCCTGAAGGAATATCTATAAATTGTGGAGAGTTCAACAAGCATACCTATCCCATTTCAGGTCGTTTGACAGCACGTCTAAAGTCTCTCATTAATGATTATAATGCTACTATCGAGTTTAGAGGAGTTCAGTCAAGATGCCTTGCCCAGAACCTTGAAGCCATAGACGGTCATATGCCATTTATTCTTTCGCAGTTACTTCTGACAAGTGCCATTTATGGGAATACCTCTTTAAAGAAGTGTACAGAATTACTGACAAAGAATAATCCTTTGGGATTTAACACTCAGACACATGGGAACATCTATGAGTATAAGGTGAAACGTTTCTTGCAGGATTGTGCACAAGGTATGACTCCTGAAACGCCTTGGCTTGGCATTTATGATGCTACAGGTGGACAGATCATAGTAAAAGAAAATGGCGACGTTGTATGTTATCACATCTATGAACTGAACCGTTTCCGCGATTTTCTCTTTAATTCTACAAAATTTGAAAGGCCATCAACAAGTGAAGACGAGAAGAATCCTGGTCATCCGCGCCCCAATGCCAGTAAGCACTTTTACTATGGATGGCTCTATGAGGAAAACGGACATTACTTTATGAAGATAAATCTTCAAGTTAGATCAAAGTGATAAGATCATGGACCACCTCACTTCGCAACAGGGACATCAAAACATGGCGGCGATTCGTGGCAAGGTCACGAAGCCTGAGATGATGGTGTTATGTGGTTTGTGTAAACGAGGTTTCATATACCAGCTGAATCATAAGCAACTGCCTGAGCATCCAGACTTAGTGATGAGAAAATATCGTACATGCATCTTTTTAAATGGCTACTCTTGGCATGGGCATCTGGTGGATTCAAACACAATGGAGTATTCTGCTTGTTACAAGATAGTAGGAATGATGATGGCAGCTGAGGGATTATAACAATTAACAAAAAGCCTATGGAGAATCTTTACGCTATTTACTCATACAAGCTTGTCAAGGCCAACGACGAAGGCGACTGGACACAAGGAGAACAAGTAATTGTGACGGACATGGATGCAACCCAGGACTGGCTCTATCGGTTGTTTGGAAAGACACAAAACCTATTCCATGTTCAAAAGGGTGAAGGGGAAAGTGCAAAAAAATATACCTGTGAGGTATATGGCAACGATCATCGGATTGTGGCTCTAAGACTGCTTAACATCAAAGAACAGAGCTACTGGAAGCTGGTGAAGAACCCCAATGACCCGATGGGGGAGCTGATAAAAGACTTTTATGAATCGACTCCCTGCACCTATGTCATCATAGATTGCCGCAAGGGACAGAACACGATAGCAGTAAAGGTAGAGACGGATGCCTGGCGCAGCACCGACACGGTGTGCGAACTGATGGAGAATAGCATTAATCACCATTTAATGTCGTATGGGCGCGGTTTCAGGATAAAAATATATACGAAGATGCAAAACCATGACTTTCTTGACTATTCGAGCCGACGTATCAAGAAGGAAGGACGAACATTAAAGAAGATGACTATCCGCTTCAAAACGGGGCAACTGAATCCCATAATAGAAGCATTTGTAAAGAACAGTCCGTATCTGAAAGGCTTGTTTGACAGAATCAACAAGTATGAAGGCGCTTCAGGCGAACTGACGCTAAACAAGCCTATGGGGGCTAAGTTGATTGACCGCCGCCGGCATGACATAGAGACTATGATTGCGCTGATTGCCAGTGACCCTCAGGGATATGGCATGGACTGGACTTTTGACGACAACGTGATGCTTCGCTACGGTAAGGATAGTATATACGAATCCCCCATAGACCCGGAGGGCTCACTTGAACTGTTTCATTTGGGACGTAAGGCTGAATCTGCTGTGCAATTGAATTTATTCAGCGAAGAGCAGGATTCAGCCCCCAATAAATACCTGCTTGAGGGATGGCTTGATAAAGTGGCAGAGGAAACTAAAAAAATGAAAGATGCAGAGACTGTTAAACCCAAGCGAAGCCGCTCTAATCGACGAAAGGTTTCATGACAATGCCCTGCTCCAAGCATGCAAAATAGTGTGGCCTGGGCGGCAGGATGAGATTGTAAGTGTGATGGCTCGTTCAGAAGATATATTCTGCGAGTCTGCTTGGCTGATGGATGAAATTATAGATACCGACGAGGATATTGATGTCGTAAATTTGGCATATGGGCTTTGGTCTAATGTGGTTTCTGACATTGGCCAATGGAACAATGGCATATCTTTGGCTGACCGCTACCTTATAGTCTCAACTATTTTTCATCTTGTAGCTACATCTTTTAGCCTGCATTGGCATTCATACTATTGTGATACACTTCGCGATGCTCTGCTAACTGTCGTAGACGAAAAGCGTCCATCACCAAGGGACTTGCACGATTATCAACAACTTGATCGGCAACAAGAAGAACTGTTAGAAGCTATTATTCCATGCTCTCAAATGCTAAATGATTGGGTGAACGAATACATTGACAATTCAGATTTCTATCTCATTGAAGAGATTGATATGGCGCTCACCCCACCACAAAACGTAAAGCCAGAAAAGCCGGAAAGTGGGAAAGCAGACAAGAAGGCATTTGACCCAGACACCTTTAGGGAAACTTTCACCTATTGGCCAGATGGCATGAAACAAGAGGAAAGGGACATCAGGCTGAAAATGGCCTTCAACAGGATGCGGGGTACATTGATAGACCGCAATACCCACTATGACACATTTGAAGCCTTGCTAAGCGGCAAACCTCTTGATGTTAAGATAGTGTGGATTGGTATTAACTCCCAGCTACGTGAATTGTTCAGCCAACTTGTAACAAAGAAAAAACTATTAAAAAAGCCAACTGGCGGTTTGAACCAAATACTTACAGCTAGATTCAAAAAGGCTGACGGCACACTATTCACTGCCAACGAAATAAAAGATGCTGGTAGCGACGGAGATATGAGTGCTGTTAATGATGTCGTAGTATTCCTAACTCCATCGCCAGTAGCGATGGAAGATTTAGAGACCCAATTAAGGCGAATCCAAACTGAAGAACTGGAACGCGCAGAATTGAGAGGCATGAAAGATAACAAGCATCAAGAGCATTTGCCCAAGGGTACGAATCTTAGTTCTAAGCCAAACCAGCATACACACAAGAACAACAAGAAATCCTAAGTACTCTGCGTTTTACTCTGCGCTAGTTACATTTTCTTCTCTTTTGTTCTTTTTAACTTAATAGGGGCCGTTTTTTCTGTACTCCACTATAATTAGTATATCTTAGACTTAATATTTTAGTTCAAGATATTCTTTTTATGGCAACTCCTTAACAATTATTTACTCATAGCCACTCCGCGTTTTATTGCATCTCCGCGTTTTACGAAAAACGCAGAGTTACCCCTCGCATAGGGTTTGAACGAACCAGGGGGAATTTAATGCCGTTGGGGGTAGTCATTTTTTAGATTATGCAGACATATATTTGTCGCGTAGTGTCACAGTCAGACGTGACCTACGTTGCCTCTCAAAAGGCAGAAGGAGGACAATTGTCCAAGTGTATGATCAGACTCAAAGAGTTTGGTGGTAAATTCGGAAATGAGTACGCATGTACCATGTTCGGAAATCTCGCTCAGTGTAAGTTCAACGAGGGTGACTTGGTGGCGGCTTCGCTGCGATTCCAGGTGCATGAGGTGAACGCGGCTGCCTATCAGGAAGTGATTGTAAACGACATTGTTAAACTGACAAACCATTAATAAGGATATGGATAAGACAATCACAATCGACGGCCAGATTGCCGTTACCCTTGACAGAAGGGGTAGAGTGTTCAACATTCAGTTCATGCCTGATGATGAGATGGCCCCGGTTTTAGACCAAAGCAGTATCACCACTGGCAGGTTACAACAGATACGCAACGGCGCGTTCGATTACACAGCCAACAAGTCTCGCATTAAAGCCAATTCAGATCTGATTCGGAAGGCGGCTCATGGCAGATTAAGCGGAACGCGGGACAATGCGTTTCAGTTGACATTGAAATGCTTTGCTTCAGAAGCCATCGACTGGCAGCGTGCGTTTGTCACAGAAACGGTCGACATCATGACCGACCTGATGGGACCAGAGCGCATGAGAAGTATCTTAAAGGAATTGATTATTAAACTTTAAAGGTTATGGAAATGAATTATCTTATGTCGTATTTCAGCGCACCAATCACAAACAAGGTGCCATTGACAAAGTTAAGTTTACTAGAAGTGGCCAGGATCATTGCAAGTCCCGAACTGGAGCCGCAGACCTTGGCCCTGCGTAAGATTGCAGACGAAGTAGAGGCTCGTAGGTATAAAGGCTTCAACTTCCCATACGTGACTCCGGCTGGCGTATTCTCCTATTGCAGCGACCAATCGTTGATCAGTCCCTCTGAGGTGCTTTGCATGGATTTAGACCATATTCAAGATGTAAATGGCCTGAAGCAGAAGCTGATAGCAGATCGCCTCTTCGAGACGTTGATGGCTTTCCGTTCGCCTTCAGGTGATGGTTTGAAATGGTTCCTCAAAATCGACCTCTCGAAGTGTAGTCATCGCCAGTGGTTCGATGCCGTCAGAAACTATCTGATGTCGCCAGCCTATGGTCTTGGTCCCAAACAGGCTGATCCTTCGGTCAGAAATGAGTCGAGAGCCTGTTTTCTCTGTTACGACCCTGAGGTGTACGTGAATCCCGACCTGATGACAGATTACAGATGACAGTTTGGGAAATGGATAATCAGAATACCACAGGATTCGACCCTCTGGCTTGGTTGGGTCAGCAGGACACGACGGACGGCAAAAGCTCGCAGCCTGTCGATACTCCCAATCAGCAGCCCTCAGCCCGCCAGCCTCTTTCACCTGCGGAAGAGCTGGCCAAGGCTATGGCTGTCGGCCAAGAGCTTGCCAAGAGAGGTTGTAGCATCGCCGATGATTATCGCGACTACCTGAAGCTGGGCTTTGCACTGGCCAACGGATTGGGCTGCGAAGGCCGCAGTCTCTATCACATGTTATGCTCGATGAGTCCGAAATACCGTGCCGCTGACTGTGAACAGAAATGGCAGGAATGTATGCACAAGGCCGACGGACGCACCAGCATCGCTACCTATTATCATATGGCCCGGCAAGCAGGGATAGACATCAGCGCTGTGGCCAAAGAAGTAAGGAAAGATTTTTATTATTCACATTAAAACAGTTTAGATTATGATTGAACAATCAGAAAACGCTCAGAAGAGCACCAAGAAGGAAACCAGGTTTGTAACCCCGACGCTGTCGGACATCTTCGCCAGTGAGAAGCCTCCTGTGATGCCTCCCTCGCTACCGAAGTTAGTGAAGACAGCCATCTCGCGTACACCCGACCTGCTGAAGCCGACGGTGGCACAGGCCATCTTCCCGGCATTGGCCTCGTATCCTAAAGACCTGCGATTTGAATACATCGATGGTCAGGATCGTGAGCTCCGTATCAACTGCCTGACCATCGCACCCAGCAGTTCGGGAAAGGACACCTGCGTACGTCAGCCGCTGAATCATATCCTGGCCGACATGAAACGGCGAGACAAGGTGAACAGAGATCGTCTCAAGCAGTTCAACGACAAGTACAACAGAACGGGTCAGAACGAAGAAAAGCCCAAGCGTCCTGACAATCTGCAAATACAGTATATCATGGATGACATCACACGCGCAGGACTCTATACCAAGATGGAGGATGCCCAGGGAGCACCCCTTTATTTGAAGCTCAACGAGATAGAGCGATGGAACCAGATAGAAGGTGCCAAAGGCCGCAACAACCAGTTCTCGGTGATGAAGACCTGCGATGACGAGGACAACGACTTCGGTAGCGATCGCGCCGGTACGCAGAGTGTCTCAACCACAGGTACTCTTTTCCTGAACTGGAATGCTAACTCGACCATCGCCAAGGCGGTCAAGTACTTCCAGTGGGTTTTGATAGAAGGGCCTCTTTCGCGTATCTGTTTTGCCACCATCCCCGAGGTGGAACTGGATGCCGACATCCCCAAGTATGGTAAGTATGACAAGAGTTACGACGAGGCGCTCCTGCCCTTCATCGAGAATCTGAAAGCTGCGAGTGGCACCATTAATTGCCCACAAGCCAAGCGGTTTGCAGAGCGCCTGAAGGATGAATGTCGTGAGTTTGCCGTCAAGTCTCAGAGCCGTGAGTTCTTTGATATCAGTCACAGGGCCATCGTGGCGGCTTTCCGCAAGGCTTGTTGCCTCTATGCCGCCAATGGCATGAAGTGGGAGAAAACAATTGAAAATTTCTGCCGTTGGAGCTTTACCTACGACATGTGGATTAAGATGGTGGTCTGGGGTAATGCCATCCGCGACGCCAATAAGGATGTTCAGACTTCCAAGCGCGGGCCGAGCAACTTGTTGGAGCAGATAACTGCCAACAATGAAGGTGTGTTCTGTTATCGTGACGCCGTGAATGTGAGATTGCAGAACGGCATGACCGAGGAAGGCACTGGCAATATGCTCTCACAGTGGAAGTGTCGGAAGCACATATTACAGTTGACAGATGACACTTACAAAAAGTTGCACTAACCCCAAGGCGCAATGGTTCTTGTAACTATTGTGCTAACCATCTTAAAGCAATCGGGCAGGACTCTCAAATATAGGACCTGCCCGATTTGCTATTGAAATGATGAGCTCACGCGAGGCACGCTGTGATCCGGATTAAAACGGCGGGTCGGGGACGGTTCTTTGATCTGTTCCCCAAAGATGAGAATAGGAAAGGGAAGTCAGTTCGTTCGTGATACAAAGGGGGCACCTCTGTGTCGACGCTGATGATGGTCATCTGACACTCCATTCAAACAGTCCTGCGGAATTGTCATCAGGCAGTACGACTTCCAGGCGCAGGGCCTTGGTGCTGACGGGATCGAAATTGACGGTACAGGCAGCGCCCTTGTCGGTGGGATAGCGATCGGCACCGCTGACGGGCTGCCACTGGCCCTGTGCATCGAGATAGAGGATTCGCCAGGACTTCGGCACACGGCATCCGCCCCAAGGGCCGTCGTCAAACCAATATACGGTGCAGCTCTGGACGGTGCTTTGCTGCGGGAACTCATAGCCGAGCCACTCTGTGGTGCCTTGTTTTGGCCACCAGTGGGTGTAGGGCACAGAGCGGTCGTTCTCATCCTTTGGTACCAGACGGTCGTTGATAGAGGAAAGGGCCGGCACCTTTGACCCGCTGCTGACCTTGCTCTCTGAAGCGAGTGTGGCAGGCTGAGAGGGATTGGTGGCATTCAGGTCCTGAGGCAGCCAGACGCGCATCTTTCCCGAGCCGCGATGGCACCAGGCGTAATAGGGAATCAGCGTAAGTGTCTGATCCTGCGTTTCAAGGCGGCCCTGCTTGTTGAAATTCAGCGTCTGGGCATCGGTAATCAGTGTCTGGATCGGTATTCCCGCAATCTCACCCTTGCCAAAGGTGAACTTCGGCTCCTGATTGATGAGGACTCCCATGATATCGAATTTGTTGTCGGGATGCTCGGCACAATAGACCAGCGGTCCGCGCTCTACAGAGATCATGCCGCGATCGGCCTCCACCTTGTGGTTGGCACGAACGGTACGAGGCTCCATGTCGAAATGAATCTGCACCTTGTCGTCCTTCTTCCACTTGCGGTCAATGGTGTAATAGCCGTCGGCAGTGATACTGCCGACCATAGAACCATTGACCTTAATGGTGTAGCTGGGACGTTTGTTGTCGGAGTATTGATAGAGGTTGGAGGGTACTGCCAGGTTCCGGACCCAGCCTGGGATGCGGATCTTCATGGCAAACTGGCCGACAGCGTTCTTGTCGACCGTCACGGTGATATCGCCATTCCAGGGATAGTCGGTGGTCTGGCTCAAGACCACTTTTTTACCATCAACCGTCAAAGTGCTCTTATTCGAGAGGAAAAGATTGACATATACACTACTCAACTCCTTACTCCTTCCCTCCTTCTCTCCTTTTCTTACAGCATAGATATAGCCGGGGAGCGAGGGGATAAAACGACAGATGTTACTCGGACAGCAGGCGCAGCCGAACCACGCCTGACGCTGGTGCTGCCCCATCGACTCCAAGGGGTTGGGATAGAAGAAGCCGTTGCCCTCGAGGGAGACACCGCTGATGAGGCCGTTGTAGAGTGTACGCTCGAGCACATCATAGTATTTCGAATCGCCATGAAGCAGGAACAGACGGTAGTTGACGTAGACATTGCCGATGGCAGCGCAGGTCTCGCAGTAGGCACTCATATTGGGCAGTTCGTAGTTCTTGCCAAAGGCCTCACCGCTCGAAGTGGCACCGATACCGCCGGTGATGTAGAGTTTCTTGGTGACGATATTGTCCCAGATGGCATCGATGGCCTTGATATAGCCTTCATCGCCAGTAAGCGCGGCCACATCAGCCATACCGGCATACATATAGGCTGCACGGACGGCATGACCCACGGCCTCATCCTGATCAATGACGGGCTGATGACTCTGTGAGTACTCGGTCTTGATGGTGGTCTTGCCGCGATAGTCGAGCAGGAACTTGGCAAAGTCGAGATAACGCTGCTGTCCGGTGGCTAAGTAAAGACGGGCCATGGCCATCTCTGCAATCTGATGACCCGGCACGACGCACATCTGACCAGGATTGGGGCCGACTTCCTTACAGGCCACGTCGGCATAGCGGCAGGCAATGTCGAGGAACTTGCGCTTGCCCGTAGCCTGCCAATAGGCTACGGCGCCCTCGACCATGTGCCCCAGGTTATAAAGCTCGTGCGAGAGGTCTTCCTCTTTCACCCAACGGCGGTCACCAGCCCAGTGGTGCGGGTCGGCAGGATTCTGCGTGCGTGCAGTATAGAGGTAGCCGTCGGGCTCCTGTGCTTTAGCGATGATGTCGATGACGGAGTCGCAGTAGGCCTCCAGTTTCTTGTCAGGATATGTCTGAAGGATATAGGCAGCACCTTCAAGGGTCTTGTAGGGGTCGGTATCGTCGAACGAGTAGCCCACTCCATTCACCTTGAACACCTTCGTGGGGTCTGCGAGGTGGGCGGCGGCATTGTCGAAGTTCTTATAGCGGCCCGTCTCCTCGCACTTGGAGAAAGCAAGAGGGATGGTAACCTTCCGACTGGCTTCAAGCCGTTGTCCCCAGAAAGTGCCTGGGGTGACCTTCACACTCGTAAACGGAACAGGGGTGATGGGGTAGCCGGTTTGCGCTATGCTAAATGCTAAATGACAAATGATAAATGAAAAACTGAACAGGATCTTTTTCATATTGTTGTTTTGATGATTTTTCTACTGATTCAAACCAATGACTTCCTTCAATTGGTTGGTGGCTCGCTGAATCATGTCCATCGTGCCGCTGCCGTCGCTGACATAGCGGATGACCATACCGGCGTAGGAAACGGCACGATTAGCCTTCTCGTCGTCTTTAGGCAGTTTCTTGGCCTGTTCGAGCAAAGCCTGCAGTTCGTGTAAATCTTCCAGTTCCGGCAGGTTGCCCGGTCGCATGGTGTTGATAATGGCATTCAGCGACGAGGCCACATTATCGATCTCCTCCTGCGTATAGCGCGTTTCAGGGGCATCCATATAGGGTTGTGCCTTGGCATACTGCTGCTGCATGCGGGTAAAACCGTGAATGGCCCAGGGCGCATATTCCGGCACTTTCACCGTCAGCGCGTTCCAGGCCTGTTGCTCATCGCAGCGGCTCTTGGCTATCAGCAGCAACTCGCGGAGTTGGGATTTGTCGACGGCACCACTGCCGGCCAGATTTGCCGAGGGGGCATCGGGGAGGATGATGCGGAAATAGTGCGTCAGGTGCTGGTCGCCGTCATAATCAGGAATAAAGTTGCTCAAATCGTGGTTCACGTCGACAGTGGCCTCATTCCACGTCTTGATGCCAGTGGCAGCCATTACCAGCGGGCCACGCATGAAGGCTCCCACCCAATGACCTTCCTGCTTGTCGGGTCCGAAGTCGAGATGTCTGGAGAATGGCATCACAACCTCTACGACATCCCCTACTTTCCACTGGCGGGAAGGAATCTCCACATAGCTGCTGGGCTGATAGCTTTTGGAAACGCTTTTGCCATTCAGCTTGATATCGAAGCCTTCTGTAGCCCAGTATGGCACGCGCAGTTTCATGGAGAATTTCGAGGATTGAGACTGCTGGATGCGGATAACGGAACGCTCTGCCGGCCACTCACACTCCTGCTTGATGATGACACCTTTCTGTTTCCAGTGGGCCGTAGTAGGCATATAGAGCGTCACCCATATCGTGTTGTCGCTGACGAAATAGGTTGCCTCCTGATATTTGACATGGTTCTCCACGCCTGTGCCGCCACAACAGGTGGCCTGCGGTGTCTCGTTGCCCCAAGGTTTCGAGGCATCAAGGCCTACCGCATACTGATACACGGTCTGGTACTGACGCGGATTCACGGAACCGATAATCTGGTTGTATAGCACACGCTCATAATAGTCCATATAGCGGGCATCATCCGGATTGAAGCAGTTCAGATCCTTCGTCAGCTTGGCCAGGTTGTAGGCGCAGCACGTCTCGTTCATGGTAGGCTCATGCTGTTCGTGACCGCCCCAATGGGTGACATTCGTACACATCGAGGCGATTTGCGAGTAGGGCTGACGGAACATCTCCCCGTTGCCCACACCGCCCATCGCATAGCGGTAGCGCCCCTGAATCATCGTCCAGAAATTCTGTGCCAGGTTGTAGTAATAGGGGTTGTTGTTGCTGCGGAAAGAGCGCAGGGCCCCAGTCACCATCGGTATGTGTTGATTGGCATGACGTGTACGGATGGCATCGATATTCTTAGCCAGCGGGTCGAAGAAGGCCGGACTGTCGAAGTAGTTGGATGCCTCCAGCAGCCGTTGCTTCTCTTCTGCCGTTCCCGTCATCTCTGACAGTCGAGCCAACGACTCCGCCATACCGCCCACCTCACCAGCAATGTACATGTTCCACATCTCGTAACGGTTGCCAGGACGTGCCCGTCGCTCGTCCTGCTGCCCGTCGCTCTTCACGTAGGTGCGATAGTGGAGCCGGTTCCACACCCACAGTCCCATATCCTTAGCCGTCAACAGCGCCTTGTCGGCAGTCGGCTTGTCGTCGATATAGGTGGCAATGTCAATCAGACCAGCCAACTGTTTATGTACGGAGTAGTAGGGTGCCCACACCCAATTCTCGTTGTTGTAGGCGCGATACATCTCTATCAGTACGCAGTGCTGTGCCGGGATGGCGTTCAGATAGCCATAGCCGTATTTCCTGCAATCCTTCTTGTAGCGGTCGAAGTCGGCCCAGGTGCCTTGCATCTCCTTCAGCTCTTCTTCTGGGGCAAAGTCGCGTGCTTCCCAATAGCGGCCCAGCTGGTCGTTCCATACGAAAGTCAGTTCCTGACACCGGCGCAGTTCGTTGACCATCTCAATGATGTTCCTGCGCAGGATGTCTTTCTTCGTCTTGTCCTGACAACTGGCAAAGGCCATCGCCAATGCCGACATATAGTGTCCGGAGCCGTGTCCTTTCAACTTTGTCGTAGGCGAGTCCCATCCGTCAGCCTCAGGGTAGCCCTCGGTAGAGAGACCGTATGTGTCGCGGTAGTTATAGAGCTGTTGTTTGACGGGGAGGCTGATGAGCTGGTCGATATCGAGGTCGCGGTTCCATGCCAAACGGTTCTTTCCATCGATGCTCACCTCGTTCAGGGGTAGCGGCTCTGCCACAGGCTTATGACTTTTCACTTTCATCTTTTCACTTCCCACCACCGTCACCTCAGCGGATACGGGGTAGCCATTGGCCGTTGTGTTGTCGCCGATGATGAATCCGCGGATCTTATATTTTGTACCAATGGGATTGATGGCGGGGTTTGCCTCCGCCTTCTCCGTCGCTTCCGATGCATTGAGCCACTTCACCTGGCGGTATTCGCCATAGCCGTCAGCATATTTCACCCATAGCTGATAGGGCAGCTGCGGCACATTGCCAACAGGTGTCTCTGTGCTGACACGTTCTATGCTCACGATGCTACGCAGGTTCTGGGCCGAGGCTCCAGTGAGCATCAGTACAGTCATGATGCCTGCCATTGTCATCTTTTTCATCGTCTGCAATTGTATCATGGCACAAAAGTAATCAAAGTGCAGGACGCAACCAACCTCTTAAGAGATCAGAGGGACATTATTCCGACATATTCTTGATGTAAGGCAGATCGGGGAGATTGGTGAAGCCGTAGAAGCGCTGTGCATTCTCACCAAGGATGAGCCGTTTGTCGGCATCGGAGAGCTGTGAGGACTTGAGGATGAAGTCGTACGACATGCGGTAGGTGATGGCAGTGATGGTACGGGGATAGTCGGAGCCCCACATCAGTTTGTCATAGCCGGCGATGTCACCCACCTCACGAATGGCACGTATGGCCGAGGGGAAGGGATAGAACTCCGCATTGTAAAGCCAGGTGATGCCACCCATCTCTATCATCACATTCGGGTTCTGGGCCAGGGCTATCTGCCGGCGCCAGCTGGGATTCTCCCAACAGGGTGTCTGCGGGGGATTGGCCATGCCCAGATGGCCGATGGCAATCTTCAGCCTCGGGCACTCGCTGATCACCTCGCTGAGTTCGTCCACCTGACGGTCACCATCCTCGAGGGTGATGCTCAGCACCACATCCCGCTGCTCCATCAGACGGAACATCTGCATCATCTCGTCGCCGGTCAGGGGCTTGCCCAAGAGCCGATGACCGGGGATGGCCATGCCTCGGAAACCGCGCTGCAGAATCAGTTCCTCAGCTTGCGCAAGGAAATCCGGCTGCCGGTAGTCGGCCATGCCACAGCAGAAGAAACGCTCGGGATACTGACGCTGTACCGTCTCCAGATAGTCGTTCTGCAAGCCGTCGATAAACTCCTGAACCACCACAGCTGCGCCCACTTGGGCATAATCCATGTTCGAGAGGAACACTTCGGCCGAGTTCTGGCTGTCGATGATAAAGGGCGGCATCATCTGCACCTCCTCACCGAGGAAGATGCTGCGCCCGTTCTTCAGCGAACGTATCGGTTTGCCGTCCCAGCTCGTATCCTGCCTCAGCCACAAATGCGAATGTGCATCTATTGTAATCATCTATAAACTATAAACTCTAAACAATAAACAAAAATCCTAACTATTCTTCCATCTCACGAACATCTGGTCACCGATAATCTCCTGCACCTTCGCCACGAGATCCATGTCGATCGGCTCGTTGACATACTCGATATTCTTCAGCACATTCAGCGGGTTAGCGCTACTGAAAAGCGTCGTGGCAATACGTGGATTCATGCTGGTAGAGAATTGGATGGCCAGTTTCTCTATCGGATAGCCCACCTCCAGACAATAAGCAGCAGCCTTGGCACAGGCATTGCGCAGATCCTTTGAAGCGGGATGCCACATTGGAGCGCCACGACTCGACAGCAAACCCATCGAGAAGGGCGAAGCATTGATCACGCCCACCCCATGCTGTTCGAAGAAACCGAGGAAATCGGCGAGCAATGTATCATTCAGGCTATAGTGGCAAAAGTTAAGGATGCTCTCCACGGTACCCTCCTCACAGTGCTCGACGACCCATTTCAGGTTCTCGGGCTGCAGGTCGGTGATGCCGACATGACCCACAACACCCTTCTTCTTCAGTTCAACCAAAGCAGGAAGTGTCTCGTCAACTATCAGCTGTAGACCACCCTCGCGGTCGCCCTGAAACTCGATATCGTGGACATTAATCAGATCGATATAGTCAATATTCAGGCGTTCCATACTCTCATACACACTGTCGGTGACACGCTTGGCAGAGTAGTCCCATGTATTGATGCCGCCATGGCCGTAACGCCCCACCTTCGTCGAGAGATAATACTTGTCGCGGGGGATGCCCTTCAGCGCCTTGCCCAGCACGGTCTCTGCTTTATAGTGGCCGTAATAGGGCGACACATCGATAAAGTTCATACCATTCTCCACTGCCGTATACACGGCCTTGATACCCTCTTCCTCGCGGATGCTGTGGAACACACCGCCCAACGACGAGGCACCAAAACTCAGGTTGGAAACCTTCATGCCGGTCTTTCCGATTTCATTGTATACCATAGTTCTTGCTGTTTGTTTTGTTTCAAACTGCAAAGATAGCAAGTTTTTCCGAACTTCCCAAACTTTTATCAAAGAGTTTGCTAATTCACTAAATAATTTAGGGCGGAAGAGCGCCCTAAATCATCTTATCATTCACTCCATTCTTCGTCCCAATCGTCAAACAGTCGGGACTTGCCGGGTTCGTCGGCAATGCCGCCGAGATCGCCGGTTATGCCACTTGAACAGAGGAAGATTGTCAATCGTAAGCCGATCACTTCCATCTGCGGAATGATATATGTCTTTTTCATTTCACTGCCTCTTTTCTGCCGTTATGAATATAGATTCCTTTCTTCGTCGGGCTGGCGATGCGGTGACCGTTCAAGTCATACCACTGGTTGGTGCCGTCGGTATCTGAGGTGCGGATGTACCGGATGCCCGTTGTCTCGCCATCGATGCTACCTATCAGCAGGCGTGCGCCGCTGGTCGATTCGATGTAGGCACGGAACGGCGGGATTCTGCCATTGGTCTTTTCAGTCGTCACAAGACCCCAACTGTTGCCGTTCTGGAGAATATATTTACCTGCAGATTCGACATTTGTCAGACCAGTGAACGTACCGGTGAAGGTATAGCCGTCAATAGTTGTACTCTTGATGTTCATCGAGGTCACCCTCACGTCTCTGCAACTCACTTCAATAGCGTCACTACCGGTCACGGCAACGAGGTACGGTGCGTTGGCGGCGGGCGTCGTAACCTCCTTGAAGATAACCGTCTCGCCGCTGATACCACTCAGCGTGTAATACTTGACGTTCGTGCCTGTCAACGGCTTGAAGGGCAGACAGATAGTATAAAGGTTGGCTTCCTGTCCACCGATCTGCACTTCACCACTGCCTGAATCAGTACCAGGAGCTATCAACTTACGTGTATAGGTCAGTTTAACCAGGACTGCGCCACTTGGCAACTCATTAGCACTTCCCGTACTTTCATCAAGGTTGAAGATGTAGCCTTCCCTAACTTCAACGATGTCGCCTATAACGCCTTCACCACCCTCATACGCAATAGCTCTTGGCCAGTCCTCCTCCCACTCGTCTGCGGTAACCTCAGTATCTGCATCGATGGTGAAACTATCATCGCTAATGCGATGACCGTTCACGACAAAAGAGCATAAATACCCCTCGCGGTTATTGGTGAGTGTTACCGTAGCGCCTGTGCTAAAAATATAATAAATTGTCTCGCCGAGGGTGAAGGTGCCAGTATAATTATCGCTGAGGGTGACGTATTCATTGGCAACTGTGACGGTGCAACCGTCCATCGGCATCAGCAACATATCACCAAGCGGCATGTCGATTGTGGCACCGGGAGTTAAATAGGCACTGGGGTTATGCTCTTCGGTGGTATAGACCAAGAATCGTTTGGCAATAATCACGTTGCCAGCAAAGCCAACAACACGGATGCGGTCTACGTCGGCATTATTCCAACCGAGGGTAGTGGTGCCGGTGCTGGTCATAGTGCCCATGCAAACTACTGCTCCGCCGTTGACGCTAATGTTGCCAGCGCTGATTTTTCCAATGTAATTACCGGTTTCTGCGTCAAAGTCAGTGACATCTACTCCTCCACTATTGACGGTGAGGGTGCTGAAACCTATAAGGTTTTGGGCCATGAGCGAGCCGATGTTATCGATAGAGGCGCCGACGGGCAATGACTGGCCGTAGAAGGTGATGGCATGGCTGACATTTTCAGCGTCAGTGCCACTGATATTGCCGTTAACAAGCATTTGGGAGCCGTTGGCCAAGATAATGCGGACGTCACCGGCGAGAGTGAGATCATTGGTATAGAGCAACATGCTCTGAGCGACGTACCACGTCTCTTCACCGTTCACGCCGAGTATCTTTTCGGTACCATCGAGGATGTAGACAGTGGGATGGCCTTCGGCACCGGTGTTGAGGGTGCTATTGTCACCGTCGAGGTAGTCGATGTGTGCGTGTCCTTCACCCCCGTCGCCAAGGTACGGCTTGTTAGCTAACAGCAAGCCACCGTCGTCAGTGGTGGCGCTCACAGTCCCAACGTTGACAACAAGCCTGTCGGCCAGTGTCTCCGTTGCCGAGAGCATCATGAGCATCACCACGCCGATCGTCTTCATCATCCACACCGGCAATTCCAGTACGAATCCGTTTCGTTTCATAATCTTTGAATATTTCATTGTTTTTTCTCTTAATGGCAGAGACCTCAAGGCGCAAAAAAACGTGAATTAACCCTAATCATGTATCAAGTTAACTCAAACGATGAATTGAGTTAACTCGCGTTTATTTATGGTAGGTGATCTACAGAAGAGCCGGTTTTGCGTGCGGTCACAATGAGGTGAGGCTCCTTGCCCACATGGACAAGCTCGCCGTCGAGGCGAACATCCATCTCCTTCGTTTCGTGATGCTCGTCATACAGGTGCATGGATGCCTCCACGTGGTCGAAGTCACGCTTCAGCTTAAATGCATTTTTGATGACCATACGGATGGGACAAGTATCGCAGTCGATGCCCGTACCACAGAGGCCCTCATCGATAGCAGTCTGGCAGTGGAGCACATTGCCCAATACATAAGGCTGGTTGTCCTGGATATCCTCGTTCAACTCATAGAAATTGGTCTCCTTCACCCTGAAATTCCGGTCAATGAGGAAAGCATAGCGGTCTCTTTGTAGGTGTACGCGCTCAGAGAGCAAAGCATAGTCACGCCTTCTCCTGAGCCATTGCCATACAACCTGAACGAGGGTCAGCACTACTGCCACAAGGCAAACAAGTATTATCCAGTTGATCACTTTCATGTGGCAAAGATAGCAATTATTTCCGAATCACACAAATTTTTCAGAAAAGAGTTTGTTTATTCTGCAAAAATGCCTATCTTTGCCCCAATAAAATACAACGACTATGCCACGTAAGACAGACGGGATGCCCTTTGAGATCCACCCTTCCCCAAAGAAGGCGAAGGATGGACGGAATATATTATATGTTCGCCCGAGAAGCAACCAGAAAATCACGTATCTTTGCACGAAGATACCCAACAAAATGAAGATTACTAAAATAAAAAAAGCATAAGTAGTTCGAATAGTACGATAAAACCAATACAACATATACAATGAAATTGAAATTAATAATTGTAATATTCTTGCTGACCATTGCTGGTAACATAAGTGCGAGTGCGCAGCAGTTAGCCTTTCCTGGCGCACAGGGCTGGGGACGCTATGCTGAGGGCGGACGAAAGGGCAGTGTCTATCATGTGACCAACCTGAACGATTCTGGCAGCGGCTCGTTGCGCGATGCCGTGAGCCAGCCCAACCGTATCGTGGTGTTCGACGTGAGCGGGGTCATCCGTATCAGTTCACGCATCGTATTCAAGAACAACCTCTACGTGGCCGGACAGACGGCTCCCGGCGAAGGCATCACCGTTTATGGCGACGGTGTATCATTCTCCGGAGCCGACAACAGCATCGTGCGCTACATGCGCTTCCGCATGGGTGCCGTCGGCACGAAAGACAAAGATTGTGCCGGCATCGCCAACGGACAGAGCATGATCTTTGACCACTGCTCATTTGCCTGGGGACAGGACGAGAACTTCTCCATCAACTGGGATAACAAAGGGACGGCCCCGAAGAACATCACCCTGATGAACTCGATCGTGGGACAAGGACTGATGACGCACTCTGCCGGCGGACTGATGCAGGCAGAGAACATCACGCTCTACCGGATTCTGATGGTCGACAACTCCACCCGCAACTTCAAGGTGAAGGGCATCAACCAATACGCCAACAACCTGGTGTACAACTGGAAGAACGCGGCCTACAACATGGGCGGCGACTCAGAGGGCCTGTCGTACGCAAATATCGAGAGTAACCTATTTATCAACGGTCCTGCCGTGGGCGGCAACTGCCTGACGGGCGGCAACAGCAATTTCCACTTCTACGGAGCTGACAACTGGCAGGACTCGAACCGCGACGGCATCTACAACCCCACAGAGTTTACAGGCGACGGCGGCGGCAATCGTCAGGCAACGCCCTACGACTACCCAGTACTGGAGAAATGGCCTGCCAAGGAACTGATCGACAAGCTGATGCCCGACGTGGGCGCATCCCTGCCCTATCGCGACCTGGCCGACTGCTATATGATCGACGAGGTGTTGTCGTTTGGCAAGAAGGGCAACCTGATTACCAATGAGAACGAGCTGCCCATCGGCGTGCCTACCTCGTGGAGCTGGTTCAAGGGCGAGAAACCGGTAGACAGCGACGGCGACGGCATGCCCGACAGTTGGGAGAAGGTCAACGGCACCGACCCAGCTAAGGATGATGCGATGACGATGGCCGGCAATGGCTATGCCAACATTGAAAACTATATCAACGGCATCACCCGCGACGACCGGCAATTTTTCCTGCGCCGGCCCTACACGCTGCAGCTGGCCTCAGCCACCACCAACAGCCTCACCCTGCAATGGGCAGACTATACCGAGGGCGAAGAGGGCTTTATCGTGGAGATGCAGCAGGACGGACAATTCGTGGAAGTCGGACGCACCAGCTCTTCGTTCTTCACTCTTAATTCTCCCCTCCTCCGTCCTACTACGGCCTATGTCGTGCGCGTCTGTGCCTACAAGGGCGACCTGCGGTCGGACTACACCCCGGAACTTACCGTCAAGACCCGTCCCGAGCAGGCCGACATCATCGACGTGGAGACATTCAAGGGCAATGGCGAGGGCGAATGGCTCATCAATCCCTTGGATGACGAGACCATCACCCTGACGGAAGCCACACCGAAGACGGCCGTCGTCGTATATACCGATGCTAACGTCACCATCGATGGCGAGGGCTATATCAGCGGGCAGGCCTCGATGAACAAGGCCGGCAACGGCACTCTCACCATCCAGAGCGACCAGCAGTATGAAGGCGCCACCGTCGTGCATGGCGGCACCTATGCCTTCGCCTCGCTCAAGAACGGCGGCGAACCCAGCGGTCTGGGCAAGAGTCAGGAGTTTGCCCAGAACTGGGTGATGGACGGCGGCATCTGGCTCTATACGGGCGGTTCGACCACCACCAACCGTTCGGCACGGCTCTACAACGACACCGAACTCAGCATCGCCGACAAGGCGGCTGTCGTGACCATGAATGGCAGCCTGGAGGGTCAGGGCGACCTGACCGTCAACGGCGAGGGACAGCTGCTCGTGAACACACCCGACTGCTTTAAGTTCGACGGCAATCTGATCATGAAGGGCGGGTCGGTGAAACTGGCCTCGAAGGCGGTCTCCGACAAGGGCCTCGGCACAGCCTCCAGACTCGTGATGGCAGGCGGACAATTCGTCACCATCGGAAAGAACGAAAGCAGCGTGACCTATAATTTCCCCATCGAGGCCGTAGCAGGCACCACGTCGACCGTCGACTTCGACCTATGGAACACCAACAAGTGCAAGGTCAGCGGCACAGGCACCCTGATATGGAACGTGCACTATCTGCGCGAGTACATCGAGGGCAACTGGGACAACTTTACGGGCCACCTCATCATCAACGGCACAGGCAAGAAAGGCCAGAGCCAGTTTGCCATCCGCAATGGCGTGGGCGTGAAGAATGCCACTATCCAACTGAAAGGCAACGCCACCGTCAACGGTGCCAAGAATGCCTCAACCTACTATCTGGGCGGGCTCTCCGGCGAGGCCGCTTCCGCCCTCTGGGGCTTCAACGTGAAACAGAAGGGCGAAGGCACCTGGGTGGTAGGCACAGCCAATACCAACGAGACCTTCCACGGTGTGATCAACAACAACGACCAGGCCGGCACCCACCCCGGCACCACCAGCATCGAGAAACAAGGCTCGGGCGACTGGCGACTGACGGGCAAGAACGACTATAGCGGTACCACAACCGTCACCTCCGGACGACTCATCGTCAACGGCCAGCACACCGGCAAGGGCAGCATCACCGTCCGCAAGGGTGCCATACTGGCCGGCAAGGGCTCGCTGACAGGTGCTACGACAATTAACGATGGCGGCATCCTGCAGGTGGGCGACACGCTGGCCACCGACAAGGGAATCACCTTCAACGGTGGTCTGAAACTCAACAGCGGCGCTATCCTCAGACTGAACGATGCCATGATGGAAACCGACTTCAAGGCAGGCGACCAGATCAAGGTCTTTACCGGCAAGGCCACCGGTGAGCTTGCCGACATCCAGCCTGCCATCCCGGGCGAAGGTCTCGTCTGGGACACCTCGGAGCTATATACCTCAGGCCTACTCAAAGTCACTACGAGCAGCAGCATCAGTCACATCCGGATGGAAAAAAACAACGGTGCCGTCTACGACTTAGGCGGGCACCGTCATACGAAAGCCGGGAAAGGTATCGTCATCCAAAACGGCCGGAAATACACAAATTAGTATCACACTCGACAAGAACTGCTCTACCTCTGAAATGAACAAAAACAAACTTCACATCACCGTTATGATGGTGCTGCTGGCTATCTGCGGCAGCACGAATGCCAAGAAACTGAATTTCAATGCCGGATGGCGGTTGCAGGTGGGCGATGTCAAAGGCGCCTCAGAGCCGGACTGCGACGACCGCAACTGGCTGGCCGTTACCCTACCCTACGCCTTCAATGGCAGCGAGGCCTTCAAGAAAGACATTGTAGACCTGACCGACACCATTGCCTGGTATCGGAAGAAATTCTCCATGGAGGCTCATGAACTGAAAGACAAGAAGGTGCTGATAGAGTTTGAGGGTGTGCGTCAGGGTGCCGACTTCTACCTGAACGGCCACCACCTCGGCTTCAGCGAGAATGGGGTGATGGCCTGCGGTTTCGACCTGACACCCTATGTCAAGGCGGGTGAGAACGTGCTGGCAGTGCGTTGTGACAACAGTTGGACCTACCGTTCACGCCAGCACGACAGCCGCTACCAGTGGAACGACCGCAACTTCAACGCCAACTACGGCGGTATCCCCAAGAATGTGTATCTACACATCACCGGTCTTCTCTATCAGACGCTTCCACTCTATTCGAATCTGGGCACTACCGGCACCTATATCTATGCCACCGATTTCGACATCGCCAACCGCCGGGCTACGATACATGCCGAATCGCAGGTAAAGAATGACGACAGCAAGCCGCACACGTTTTCGCTGATGGCCAGGATGCTTGATGCCGACGGACACGAAGTGACCCGCTTCAGCGGCGAGTGCATTACCATGCAACCAGGTGAGACGCGTATCGTGCATATCAGCCAGAAGGTCAGCGGCCTGCATTTCTGGTCGTGGGGCTATGGCTATCTGTACACCGTCGAGACTGCCCTCATGGAAGAGGGGGTGATGGGTGATGGGTGTTGGGTGATGGGTGATGGATGTTGGGTGATGGGTGATAGTGTCAGCACGAGGACAGGTTTCCGCAAGACACACTTCGGCGAAGGAAAGATCTGGCTCAACGACCGTGTGCTGATGGTGCACGGCTATGCCCAGCGCACCAGCAACGAGTGGCCTGGTGTGGGCATCTCGGTACCGGCCTGGCTGAGCGACTATAGCAATCACCTGATGGTGGAATCGGGCGGCAATCTGGTACGCTGGATGCATGTCACACCTTGGAAACAGGATATCGAGTCGTGCGACCGTGTGGGACTGATCCAGGCCATGCCTGCCGGGGATGCCGAGAAGGATGTGACGGGTGCGCGGTGGACACAGCGCAAGGAACTGATGCGCGATGCCATCATCTACAACCGCAACAATCCCAGCATCCTATTTTATGAGGGCGGCAACGAGAGCATCTCGCGTGAGCACATGTTGGAACTGAAACAGATCCGCGACACTTACGACCCCTACGGTGGACGAGCCATCGGCAGTCGGGAGATGCTGGATATCGACGAGGCGGAATATGGCGGCGAGATGCTCTATATCAACAAGTCGAAGAAACATCCCATGTGGGCCATGGAATACTGTCGCGACGAGGGTCTGCGCGAATACTGGGACAGCTATAGCTACCCCTTCCACCAGGAGGGCGACGGACCGCTCTACCGCGACAAGCCTGCCTATGAATACAACCACAACATGGACCAGTTTGCCGTTGAGATGGTGCGTCGCTGGTACGACTACTGGTTGGAGCGTCCCGGCACAGGCACACGCGTCAGCAGCG
>JAGCDZ010000092.1 GCA_017650905.1 Prevotella sp.
TAGCATGTCACTCACTGACACAACGCATCTCAGAGATCTCTTCGACAAAACTATATTCAAAAATGACAAAGACCGAAGCGGTTCAAGTGAACCTAATTTATTTAATTTTTAAACTCGTCCATTTTTAGTGGACACTAGTGATCTGGTTTATTTAATTCGTTTCCTGTTGTTAATTTGTTGTTCGGTTGCAAAGTTACGAATTATTTCCGAATCGGATGTGATTTCCCTTCGTTTTTTTTCGCTTATGTCGCAAAATATTAGTACCTTTGCAGCGTTTATTTATAAAAAGGAATAGATGGACAACAAGCAAGCCGCCCTCGAATTGGGACAGAAGCCTGTGGGACAACTGCTTTGGCAGTATGCCCTGCCTGCTATTGTGGCCATGACGGCGTCGAGCCTCTACAATATTATCGACCGAGCTATGATCGGACAGATTGTGGGTCCGGAGGCTATTGCAGGTTTAGGTATTACGTTTCCATTCATGAACCTAAGTGCGGCCTTTGGCGCTGCTGTGGGCGTGGGTTCCTCGACGTGCATCAGTGTGAAACTGGGACAGAGAGACTATCAAACGGCTGAGCATCTATTGGGTAATACGGTGACGTTGAATCTGATTATCGGATTTGTCTTTATGGTTGTGAGTCTCCTATTCCTCGATCCCATTCTGCGTTTCTTTGGTGCCAGTGAGGTGACATTGCCATACGCCCGTGAGTTTATGATTGTCATCCTGTTGGGTAATATGGTGACGCACATGTATTTCGGCATGAATGCTGTGTTGCGTGCTGCAGGCAAGCCTCGTCATGCGATGTAT
Source organism: Prevotella sp. (assembly GCA_017650905.1). Lineage (GTDB taxonomy): Bacteria > Bacteroidota > Bacteroidia > Bacteroidales > Bacteroidaceae > Prevotella. Next base: position 809 of record JAGCDZ010000092.1, read on the forward strand.
GCGACGCTGTTTACTGTGGCCTGTAATATTGTGCTTGTGGTTGCTTTCGTATGGTGGTTCCGTTGGGGCATCCGTGGTGCGGCTTTAGCCACCATCACCTCGCAGTCGCTGGCATTATGCTGGCAGATGTGGATATTCTCTGATAAGAAGGAACTGCTGCACTTGAAAAAAGGTATCTATCGTTTGAAATCTCAACTGGTAAAGAATATCATTGCCATTGGCATCTCGCCTTTCCTGATGAATGTCACGAGCTGCGTCATCGTGATTTTTATGAATAACCAGTTTGTGCGTTATGGTGGTGATATGGCTGTAGGTGCCTATTCAATCGCCAACTCAGTGGTGATGGTTTTCTTCATGTTCGTGATGGGTATGAACCAAGGTATGCAGCCTATCGTAGGTTATAACTACGGTGCTGAGAAATACGACCGGATGTTCCGCTGCTTGTGGTTGACCATCGCTTGCGCTACTGCAATCCTGTTAGTAGGATGGACATTGTCGATGCTCTTCCCGCAGTTGATTGCCCGCATCTTTACCACTGATCAGACATTGCTCGACCTGGCTGCGAAAGGCATCAAGATCGACATGCTGGTGTTCTTCGTTGTGGGTTCGCAGGCCGTCATCACCAATTTCTTCCAGTGCATTGGTAAGGTGAAGGTTTCCATCTTCCTCTCGCTGTCGCGCCAGCTTTTCCTGTTGCTGCCGATGGCGTATGTGTTCCCGTTGTTCTGGGATCTCGACGGTGTGTGGTATTCAATGCCGGCCTCTGACTTCGGTTCGTTTGCAATGACGATACCTATGCTGATGTGGTACATGAAGAGGTTGAGAAATGAAAAGTTAGAAGTGAAAACTGAATAGTGGTATGAAGCATATTATTATCAACGTAGGAAGACAGTTGGGAAGTGGAGGTCACGACATCGGAAGGATGCTGGCGCTCGATTTCAAGGCGAAGTACTATGACCGCGAACTGCTCAATTTAGCGGCTAAGGAGAGTGGATTCTCTGAAAAATTCTTCGAGCAGAACGATGAGAAGAAGGGTTTCTTCAAGGGACTCTTTAATATGCAGACCTCTCATATTAGCGGTGGCAGTATGTATAAGACCAATTTCTCGCAAGAGAGCCTCTTCCAGTTTCAGAGCGACGCTATCCAGAAGGCTGCACAAGAGGGCTCATGTGTCTTTGTGGGCCGTTGTGCCGACTATATATTGCGCGATTTCCCAAATACGGTAAATATCTTTATCACTGCCTCGATGAAATATCGAATTGAGCAAATCATGAACAAGCAGCATATGGAATATGAGGAGGCAAGGAAGTTTATCGAGTCGAAAGAGTCGAACCGTTCTGCTTACTATAATTATTTTACAGGTAAGAAATGGGGCGCTGCTGAGAGTTATGACCTCTGCATAGATTCTAGTATCCTTGGACTGATGGGAACGGAACAGATTATTGCCGAATATATCAGAAAACGATTCAATCTATGAAACGAATAGGCATCCTGAGTGATACGCATAGCTATTGGGACGATAAGTATTTGCATTACTTCGAGCCCTGTGATGAAATCTGGCATGCTGGTGATATCGGCAGTGTCGAGGTGGCTGAGAAACTGGCAGCTTTCAGACCTTTCAGAGCCGTTTGTGGCAATTGCGATGGGGGTGATCTCAGACTGATGTATCGCGAGTTGAACCGTTTCAAGTGTGAGGATGTAGATGTGCTCATCAAGCATATTGGGGGCTATCCTGGGAATTATGATTTCTCAGTACGCTCCACGCTCTTTGCCAATCCTCCGCAGTTGTTTGTGGCTGGGCACTCACATATATTAAAGGTGAAATACGATAAGACCCTCGGCCTGTTGCACATCAATCCAGGTGCCGCAGGTCTGCAGGGTTGGCACAAAGAGAGAACCCTCGTCCGTCTGACCATCGACGGGAGGGAATTTAAAGACCTTGAGGTTATTACAATTGGGGGAAATTAGATGTTTAGAAGATGAGAGAATATGTTACTGAATTAGTACTCTGCACAATAGTAGCAGCAGTTGTAACGTTATTAATTTACATAATAGGTATGGATCATTCGTGGCAGGATGCTGCCAACACCTTTGGCGTAACCTTCCTTGTGATGTTCATCATAGGCATCTTCAATCGTCTGAAAAAGAAACAGCAATAAAGTTGGCAAATATAGAAATAATAAATTAGAAAATCGTAGATATATGAAGACTATCGTTATTACTGGTGGCGCAGGCTTTATTGGAAGCCATGTGGTGCGCTTGTTTGTAAACAAGTATCCTGAGTATCACATTATTAATCTCGACAAACTGACGTATGCTGGTAATCTGGCCAATCTGAAGGACATTGAGAACAAACCCAACTACGAGTTTGTGAAGATGGATATCTGCGATTTCGAAGCATTTTATCAGCTGATGCAGGATAAAAAGGTGGATGGTATTATTCATCTCGCTGCTGAATCGCATGTCGATCGTTCCATCAAAGACCCCTTCACCTTCGCTAAGACCAACGTGATGGGTACATTGAGTCTGCTTCAGGCAGCGAAACTCTATTGGGAGAGCTTGCCTGAGAAATATGAGGGCAAGCGCTTTTATCATATCTCAACAGATGAGGTGTATGGTGCTTTGGAACTGACCCATCCAGAGGGTATCAAACCTCCATTCACAACTACAGCATCGAGTTCGGAGCATCATCTGGCTTATGGCGATCAATTCTTCCTGGAGACCACGAAGTACAATCCTCACTCTCCGTACTCAGCTGCCAAAGCATCAAGTGATCACTTCGTTCGCGCCTACCACGATACTTACGGCATGCCTGTCGTTGTGACGAATTGTTCGAATAACTATGGTCCTTATCAGTTCCCAGAGAAGCTGATACCACTTTTTATCAACAACATCCGTCATCGCAAACCGTTGCCCGTTTATGGCAAAGGTGAGAATGTGCGCGACTGGCTCTATGTCGAGGATCATGCGCGTGCCATCGATGTGATTTTCCATGAGGGCAAGATTGCTGATACCTATAACATCGGCGGTTTCAACGAGTGGAAAAACATTGATATCATCAAGGTGGTTATTAATACCGTTGATCGCTTGCTGGGTCGCAAGGAAGGCGAAGATATGGATTTGATTACCTTCGTGACTGATCGTGCTGGCCATGATCTTCGCTATGCCATCGACAGTTCGAAACTCCAAAAGGAGCTTGGCTGGGAGCCTTCGCTCCAGTTCGAGGAGGGTATCGAGAAGACCGTCCGCTGGTATCTTGACAACCAGGAGTGGCTTGACAATGTCACCTCTGGCGACTATCAGAAGTATTACGATAATATGTACGCCAACCGTTAAATGGATTATCTGACCCGTCAACTCCACTCATTCTTGGTTCGTGTAGGTCTCAACCCCACGTCCATTTCCCCCCAGATGGAGCACTATCTGGAGCATCTGCTCTACTTGCTCCCTCCTGAGGAAGAGGAAGCCGTGACGCATTATTATGGTCTCTTTGGCTCTCAGCGTCTTTCCCTTCAGGAGATTGCCGCAGAACTGGAGTTGTCGCAGGAAGATGCGATGGAGCGCATCGACCAGTGTGTCAGGAAGTTGGCCGTTACCCCTGAATGGCAAATGCTGAAACGAAAGATAAGATAATGACTCTAACATCGAAATTTAGCAGGAAAGGGCTTTTCTCCGATCTGGTTCTTTACCTTCTCACTGCTCTTGCAATGGTGACCATTGGAACAGTGTCAAGGCGGGGACTAATTGTCACTGTGGTAATTGTTGGAATCGTTCTGGCAATTGCAGTTGCTATCTGGCTCTTCCGGCTGAAGGTCATTATCGTATCTGAACAAGAAATAGAGGTTAGGCGAGCCATTCTTCCCTCTTCTAAACATTATTATCGATTTGCCGAGTTTGATTCATTCTTACTATATCAGTCGGGTAAGACAGAGTATTTGTATCTTCTCAGACAAGGACAAAGGGTACTGAAATTGTCTTCTGATATTTATGAGAATTATGAAGAACTAAAAAATGCTCTTTCAATAATAGGTGGTGAGACTTGGGGAGTAGATGCGGCTCGTGCAGTTGATTCTGTTTTTTCAAAGAAACACTTGCTGGCAGTCTCGTTTTTGTTCTTGTTCGTATTGATTGGACTGGCGGTTCCCGTCAGTGATTATTTCGAGAAGGGATATGTACGAGGGTCTTCTTTGGGAATAGGTTTGGTTGTGGCTTTGTTTTTCCTTTTCCTTGTCATTGTTGCGCTCTATCCTTATAAATATCTTACGATATGGCGTGGGAATCTTGAAGTGAAGTATCTGTTGTGGCCTTTTAAGGTTAAATACTATTCCTTAGAGGATTTTGATTTTTCTCTGGAAATCATTACAAAGCACCAACATGATAAAAAAGAATCTCTTTGGCTGATACGAAACGGGAAACTGGCAGTGGATATTCCCCAGTCCGTTTATTCAAATTATGATGCGTTGAAACATGCAATCGGAATTGTACCCTCGGATACAATCGAGATGAGCATGATACAAGCACTCCCTTATTATTTCGGCAAAACTTTTAGGATATGAAGAAGATATTACTTTTAGGCTCAGGTGAACTCGGTAAGGAGTTTGTGATAGCCGCCATGCGTGCAGGCCAGTACGTGATTGCCTGCGACCGTTATGACAATGCTCCGGCCATGCAGGTGGCTGACGAGCGTGAAGTGTTCTCAATGCTTGATGGTGATGCCCTCGAGGCAGTAGTGAGGAAGCATCAGCCCGACATCATCGTGCCTGAGATTGAGGCCATTCGTACGGAGCGTCTCTTCAAGTTCGAGGAGCAGGGTATTCAGGTGGTGCCTTCGGCTCGTGCTGTCAACTACACGATGAATCGTCGTGCCATCCGAGACCTTGCTGCCAAAGAATTAGGCTTGCATACGGCGAAGTATTTCTATGCCAAGACCTTCGAGGAATTCAAGGCTGCTGCCGATGAGATCGGATTCCCCTGTGTGGTGAAGCCCTTGATGTCGTCGAGCGGTCATGGTCAGAGTTATGTCCACAATGAGGATGAACTCGAAACGGCTTTCAAGGAGGCGATGGAAGGCTCTCGTGGTGATGTGAAGGAGGTAATCATTGAGGAGTTCATCGATTTCGATTCTGAGTTTACGCTCCTTACAGTTACCCAGCAGCATGGTTGGCCTACATTGTTCTGTCCCCCTATCGGACACGTGCAGAAGAGTGGCGATTATCGTGAGTCGTGGCAACCCTATAAGATTTCTGACGAGGCCCTGAAACAAGCGCAGATGATGGCCGACAAGGTGACGAAGGCCCTGACCGGTGCTGGTATCTGGGGTGTTGAGTTCTTCCTGACGAAGCAGGGTGAGGTGATTTTCTCAGAACTGAGCCCGCGTCCGCATGATACGGGTATGGTGACGTTGGGACATACCACAAACCTAAGTGAGTTTGAGCTTCATTTCCGTGCTGTGATGGGTCTGCCTATTGCTGGGATCCATCTGGAGCATGCTGGTGCCTCGGCCGTGATTCTCTCACCCAAGGAGGCTTCAACGCCTGTGGATCGTTCTTTGCTTGATTACAATTTCGTGGATGCCCTCAAGGAAGACCGTACACGTATCCGTATCTTCGGCAAGCCTGAGGCTCACAAGGGCCGCCGTATGGGTGTGGTGCTTTGTTATGGTGAGGTGGGTGATGATACAGATGCCCTGCGCGATAAGGCCAAACGTCTGGCAAAGACCGTTCTCGGCACTGATCCTTATGCGAAGTTAAGATAAATGCCTGTTGCTGATGGATATCAAGATTATCGACCTGCCCAAGATTACTGATCCCCGTGGTAATCTGACCTTTGCTGAAGCTCAGACGATGGTGCCCTTTGACATCAAGCGTGCCTATTGGGTGTATGATGTCCCTGGCGGTGAGAGTCGTGGCGGTCATGCCCACAAACGGCTGAAGCAGTTCGTTATTGCCTTGAGTGGTAGCTTCCATGTGATGCTCGACAATGGTCATGAGCGCCAGACCATTCTTTTGAATCATCCTTGGCAGGGGCTGCTCATCGACACCAATACCTGGCGAACGCTCGATGACTTCTCATCGGGTGCTGTCTGTCTTGTGCTGGCATCAGAGCATTATGAGGAGAATGACTATATTTACGACTACGAGGAATTCTTGAAATTCGTTGGATGTTCGAAGTAAGACGATATACTAGTAGTCACGCCGAAGAATGGAATCGCTTCGTGGCGCAGTCGAAGAATGGCACGTTCCTCTTCGATCGCCGCTTCATGGAATATCATGCCGACCGTTTTGAGGACTGTTCACTGATGGTATACCGTTGCGATACTTTATATGCCATGCTGCCGGCTAATATTAAGGATGGTGTTTTAACCAGTCATGGCGGACTGACTTACGGCGGACTCATTATGAGCGACAAGTGCTCTGCCAAAGGTGTGCTGGAGGTGTTTACTACCATCAACGATTTCCTGCGCTCAATCTCTGTTCAGAGGGTAGTCTATAAGGCTGTTCCATGGATTTATCACCAGCAGCCGGCAGAGGAAGATCTGTATGCGCTGACCAGCATCTGTCATGCCCGATTAATCATTCGTGACATATCTTCAGCTATAATTGGTGAGCGTCGGATGCCTTTCACAGAATCCCGTTTGTCTGGACTCCGAAAGGCGCGTCATAAAGGGCTGATTGTGAAGGAAAGTACGGAATATGCTGCTTTCTGGCAGATACTCAACGATAATCTCATTGGCAAATATGGTGTATGCCCTGTTCACTCGGCTGCGGAGTTGGAACTCTTGCATGGCCGATTCCCTGAACAGATCAAGCTCTATATGGTCTTCGATGGTGAGCAACCCCTTGGAGGCACAGTGTTGTTCCTGACGCCGCAGGTGTTGCATACCCAGTATATCTCTGCCACGCCTGAGGGCAAGGCTTGTGGAGCTATCGATCTCTTGTTCGACCATCTGATTCATCAGGTCTATTCAGACTACCGCTACATCGATTTCGGCAAATCCACCAGCAGCGACAGCGCGGATTTGAATGAGCATCTGATTTTCCAGAAAGAAGGTTTTGGGGCACGGGCCGTTTGTTACGACACTTATGAATGGACGCTATGATAAAGTATCTCGATCTGAAACGAATCAACGGCCAGCATGATGGTGAAATCCGTGAGGCGGTCAACAAAGTGCTTGACAGTGGCTGGTATCTCAAGGGTGAAGCTACGCGCCAGTTCGAGCAGGCCTATGCTGAGTATATAGGTACGCGTTATTGCATTGGCTGCGGCAATGGCCTCGATGCTCTGAAACTCATCTTCCGTGCTAATATGGAGATGGGCGTGATGCAGGTTGGCGATGAGGTCATCGTGCCTGCCAACACCTATATTGCCTCGATACTCGCCATTACAGAGTGTGGACTCAATCCTATTCTAGTGGAGCCCTCGCCTGATACGTTGCAAATCGACGATACACTTATAGAACAAACAATTACCTCTCGTACGAAGGCTATTATGATTGTACATCTCTATGGGCGCTGTGCTTATACAGATAGGATAGGGGATATCTGCCGCTGCCACAATCTCAAGCTCATCGAGGACAACGCCCAGGCTCATGGTTGTGTGTTTCTTGGGGACTGTCCCCCAGAAACATATTCAACGCAGCTGAAAACAGGCTCTCTCGGGCACGCTGCCGCCCACAGCTTCTATCCAGGCAAGAATCTCGGCACTTTTGGCGATGCAGGTGCTGTTACCACCAACGATTCTCAGCTCGCTGACATCATACGTGCTTTAGGCAACTATGGCAGTCATCAGAAATACGTCCACGACTATCAAGGCTACAACTCCCGCATCGATGAAATCCAGGCTGCCATTCTCTCCGTAAAATTAAAGTACCTCGATACTGACAATCAACGTCGCAAGGAGATTGCTGCTCACTATGAGCGAGAAGTAAGCAATCCCCTCGTAAGATTACTTCTCTCTACCCCTGAGCAGGCATCTTTCGCCGCTCGCGATTCAGTAGGCTCTGCCTCTCATATTGATTGCAACTCTGCATCTTTGACCTCTCATTCTGTTCGCGACTGTGTCTATCATATCTTCCCCATTTTTAGTCCTCAGCGTGACAGATTGCAAAAATACCTCGCCCAAAATGGCGTTGAGACACAAATTCATTATCCCATTCCGCCCCACAAACAGCGCTGCTATAAGGAGTGGAGCACCCTCTCACTGCCCATTACTGAGCAAATCCATGCCCAAGAACTCTCAATCCCCTGCCATCAGGCCCTAACTGACGAGGAAATCACCCGAATCATCGCCCTTCTCAACGCTTTCAGGTAAACATTTGTTATAATCAATAAAATAAACGACACAAAAAGAAATACTCTCTTTATAACATATAAAAATGAAAAAGTATTGTTTTATTTGTCTCTCTCTCATAATGTTGTCCTTTTCATGTACAAAATACGATGAGATAGAAAAGCGGGTAGACAATTTGGAACAAAAGATAATAGATCTCCAAACAGCACTCGACATATTACAATCGGCCTATGATGCCGGCATTAAAATTACAGGAATCAAATCATTAGACGATGATAGAGGATGGGAAATTAGTTTTTCCGACCATTCTGTTATAACCGTCGGAAATAACCTTCTCTATAATGTAGAGAGCAATGACAAATATATAACTATCGTTATGAGAGATGGAACCTCTTTCATGTTTCAATTTACACCAGATTCCATAGGACCTAAACTGATTTCATTCTCAATACTTGCAAAGGATAATCCTCTACAAATGGTAGAGAATGCAGAATGCGAGATCATTGGTGATAGTATCGTGGAATGTTGGGTAAAAAACATCATGAGCAATAAACAGCTGATTGCTAATTTCTATTTTGAAGGAAACGAGGTATATTTAAACGATAGCATTGCTGAAAGTGGAACGACATCAACAGACTTCAGAAAACCTGTCAAGCTGACGATTGCCAGTGGCTCTCGGTCTAAAGACTATACAGTCTATGTTCATTCGTATACGGGACTTCCTATTATCTGGATAGAAACCGTAGGGAGACAGGAAATCATTTCGAAGGAGGAATACCTTAAAGCCAGTTTTAAGCTTCAGGAGAATGTGATAACCCGTGGGGCTGGGGATGTACTGATTGATAGTGTCTTGATCAAAGGAAGAGGTAATACCACTTGGGGCATGCCCAAAAAGCCATATAGGCTGAAATTCGACAAGAAACAATCCCTTTTGGGCGAACCTATGGATAAGTCCTGGGTTCTACTTAGTAACTATGCCGATAAGACCATGTTACGCGTATATACCGCTTTCTATATGGGATACATCAGTAACCTGGATTATACGCCCAAATCCCATTTTGCAGAGTTGATATTGAATGGACAGTATAACGGCACCTACCTGGTATGCGATAAAATCAAGATTTCAGCAGATCGGGTAAATGTTGGCAACGATGGATTCTTATTGGAAGTTGACACAAAGGCTGAGGATGGGGATATAACATTCCGGCTTGACCATATTAGTGAGCCCATCAACATAAAAGAACCTGAGAATATTTCAGTCGGCGACGACAATTATAACTATATCACGGCTTTTATGTCAAAAGCAGATTCTGCGCTATATTCTTCCAATTTCACTGATCCCGACAATGGTTGGCAGAAATATATTGATATGGATTCTTTTGTGGATTGGTATCTTATTAATGAAATCACAAAGAATAATGACGCTCTCATGTATTCCAGCTGTTATATGAATCTGAAAAGGGGAGGGAAAATAAAAATGGGTCCCCTGTGGGATTTTGACCTTGCAATGGGTAATCTCTACTATAATGTGACTTGTTACTATGATGGATTATGGATGAGATACGCAGAATGGATCAACCGGATGTTCGACGACCCAGTCTTTGTAAGCAAGGTAAAAGAGCGTTTTGATTATTTCTATGGTCGTAAGGATGATATTATGCGGACAATCAATGAGAACGCTCAATATCTGAGATATGCCGTTAAGGAAAATGAAAACAGATGGCATACGTTTTATGAATTCACATGGCCTAATTATGATATTTGGGGTAGCTATCAGAACGAAGTTCAGTCCATGAAAGAATGGCTTAACTCAAGATTTGAATGGCTAAAAGCTGAATTTGACAAGATGTAATCGATGACAATATACACAAATTATACACAAAAGCAAAAATGATAAAAGAAATGAGAAAAAAAGTGATTGCAATCGCCTTGTGCTGTTGCTGCATGACTTCTTGTATTAAGGATGAAGCTCCGAACAAGGAGTGTGACATCGAAAGTGCATGGGTTGAAGGCGAGGAATTCGAACAGTTTTTTTATCAACCCACAGAAATGCGTAAGGAAAACATCAGTACGACAGAGTCGAACATTATCTTTTCTGTACGTTCGCTCCTCTCGCTGTCGACACAGATCCCGTTGCAGCTGAAGATTACCGCCGGTGCTACCATTGAGCCTGCCAACGGCTCTCCACAGGACTTCACGAAAGGCCCTGTCACCTATACCGTTACCTCAGAAGACGGACAATGGCATCGCACATACAACGTGATATTTACAGAAGTATCGCTGCCTGCTGAGAAATTCAGTTTCGAGAATGTGGAAATGCGGACAGAGCAAACCTTGCTTGGTGGTATTAACGAGATCCACTTTTTCTATGAACAGACATCTTCATCGGATAGCGGCAGCAGTGTAGGGCGGAGATATTGCTGGGCAACAGGCAATTCCGGTTCAGCCCTTACAATGAACGGTTCTAAGCCTGAGAATTTCCCAGTCTATTCCATACCTGACGGTAAAGAGGGAAAGGGTGTTTGTCTGAACACTCAGTCGGCAGGTGCTTTGGGAGAATATATGAAGAAACCCATAGCTGCTGGAAGCCTGTTCTTAGGACAGTTCCTAGTTGAGCATGTGTTGTCTGATGCACTGAAATCTACGCAATTCGGCATACCCAATGGTAAGGAGCCTGTACGTATCACTGGCTGGTACAAGTATCAGCCTGGCGAGAAGTTCACTGACAAGGACATGAAGGAATATCCCGACCGTAAGGATGAGGCCAGCATCTATGCCGTCTACTATCTCAATACGGACGCCCAGAAGAACAGCTATGTCCTTGATGGCCATGATGTGGAAGACCTTGATAAGTTGCTGGAAAATCCGCAGGTGTATAAGGTGGCACGCGTAGCCTCGCTGCCGGCTACCGACACGTGGACGCGCTGGGAGATGTTCTTCGAAGGCAGGGATACTCCTGATGATATTGTTGCTGCCCAAGGTTGTAATCTGGCTTTGGTATTCTCGTCGAGCAAGAGAGGAGCTCAGTTTGAGGGAGCCGTAGGCAGTACACTCTATATTGATGAGGTTGAAGTGTCGTATGAAAAATAAACGAGGAGGAGAGAATATGAAAAAGAACATCGCATACATTATTATAATAATGTCATTATTTATCGGCAGGCAGGCACAGGCTGTCACACTCGACAGTTTGGAACTGAAGGCCCGTGTGGGCTACAACATCGGCGGCACTTCGCCCATTCCATTGCCCGAGACGATTCGCAGTCTTGAAAGTTTTAGCCTGACGCCATCGTTCATGGTGGGATTCGACGCTTTGCTGCCACTCACTCAGCAATGGGGCATCATGACAGGCTTGCGTTTCGAGAACAAAGGTATGAAAGCAGCGGTCACCACCAAAGCTTATTTCATGGAAGTGGTGAAGGGCAACCAGCAGATGGCGGGTTTTTTTACAGGTCATGTCGAGCAGGAGGTAAAGCAATGGATGCTGACCGTGCCCGTGCAGGCTACGCTGAAATTAAGTCACAAGGTGATGCTGAAGGGCGGACCTTATGTGTCGTTCCTTCTGAATAAGGAATTCGGTGGCATAGCCTCTGATGGTTACTTGAGAAAGGACAATCCTATGGGAGCCAAGATTCTGATGGGCAACAAGGAGGGAGAATGGGCTACCTATGACTTCGACGACGACATGCGCAGCGTGCAGTTTGGTATTGGTATTGGTGCCGACTGGCAGGTACACAAGCGTATAGGTGTCTCGGCCGACTTGAACTGGGGACTGACTGGCATCTTCCCAGGCGACTTCAAGACCGTAGAACAGACACTCTATCCCATCTATGGCACAATTGGCGTATACTACAGATTTAAGTAATATACCATCGTCACATTTGAATACAACTAATTTAAAAGTCCCGGCGCGCCGGGATTTTTTTATTGTTAAGCAGTTTTTGCGCCGTCTTAACTACAATTAAGGAAAATCTTAACCATTATTTATTTTTGGTTAAGGAAAAAATATTTTTTGCTTAACTGTTTTCAGATTTCTCGTTAAGAGTTTTTGAAAAACTGCTTATGAGAATCTTTTTCCCTGGTTAAATGTTTTTTCTTTTCCTGTTAAGATTTTTTTCATTCCTTGTTATGAGAATTTTCTTTTTCAGTTAACTATTTGCAATTATTAACCTTGTGGTTTTCCAGTTAACTCCCCCAAAACTCTGAGTTAACTCAAATTAAATAACAATCTTGACATTCCCACACATTTGTGCTTCTTTACACTTATTCCTGCCCCTTGTGTTTTCTATTTGTAATCGTAATGACCTGTTGCTTTCTTGAATCGATGGATAACGGAGTGTCCTATTTGGGCAATGTCGCCATAGCGCAGATTGCGATACAGCTCTTCCATGCTGCGACCTACTTTAATCCATGGGTGTTCCCATGCCATGATTCGGAACACACGTTTTTTGTACTCTACGTTCTCTATGACATATGGCGGGTGATGCAAGGGGAAATCCATCTCATGGCAAGGCATGGTGAGCAGTTTCTGCATTCGTTTAGGAAGGGTTTGAAGCGAACGTCGATAATGTGCCGACTCCAACGAGACACCACTATTGTGTATCATATTGCGCGTCGGCACGATAGTTAAACCAGAACTAAGCATACACGCAGACCAAAGCAGGGTTTCATAAATAGGCTGACCTCCCTGCTTGTGTTTACGGATCTTCACCAGCATTTCCTTCCATCCCTCTTTGCGATTATACACATTTGCCTCCAATTGGTGCATGTTGAAGGTGTCATCGACCACAGCATATTGGCTGTCCCAGCAGTCAATAACCCGTCGCCAGGAAGCCCATCCCCATACCGGCATCGCCGTAGTGAAAATATAGTCATAGGGAGCGTTGGTATATTCTTCGTGATTGAAACCTGCTATCATGGCTATGCGTTCATCGTACTCATAGTAGTTGAGCAGTTCGGTACAAAATCGGATGAATGATACTGCCGGCGTAGAATCATCCTCCAGTACAATACATTTGTCGTAGAGCGAGAAAGCCCATCGTTGTGCCTGATAGTTGGCGGCCCATGCCCCTGCATTTTCAGTGTGATAGCTTCGCTGCACATCGCATTGCCAGTCAATTTTGTCGTCGGCTACAATGTCTCTTGTCGCTGCCAGTTTGTGGGCCTCTTCCTGATTTCTCGGACCATCCTGATAGAGGAATAAGTGTGAGGGACGCGCCTGCTTGATGGCATCAAATGTTTGCTTCAGTGTTTCCGTGCGTGTGAAGAAGATGAGTAGCACGGCCACGTTGTTATCTGCTTTTATCATAGTTTTATTCATGCTTCTTAGAAATCATTTACAATGCGTTCTTGCATTTCATCACTTTCATAACGGCGTTTGTTGTGGTGCAATTGGGCACCCCAATTGTAGGCAAGTGTAAGGTGAAACTGTTGGTAGTTGTATTTGTTGTTGAAATCCATTGCCGTTGTGTCGAGATACTCAGTACCCTTAATTCGCGAGGCAAACAGGTTGCGACATGTGAACCCAACGCTCAGACGGTTTTTCCAGAAGCGGTATTGCATCCCTACATCAACCATATAGCGGGCATCAAGAGACTTTGTGACATCTTTCTCAGGTGAATTATAGGTAGCATTGAGGTTGGAAGTCCATTTGTGGTCACGGTCCAAATAGAATGTGGCTTGAAGCATTCCAACGTATGAGAAATTTTCGACCTTGGGATACAGATACTGTCGCACAATTCCCATAACGGTTTCCTTTTGTGATCTAACAGTTTTCGAATACCATACGCCCTGCATAAGGATAGCCGTCATCCAGCGCAACTTGTTAAAGTAATAAAAGGAATTGATACCCAAATCATGTACATTGGTGATATTGTCCCATGTATTATAGGTTATCTGCTTGTCAACCAGATAGATAGCATCAATTCTATCAGATTCGTACGCATAATAAAGGTCAAAACTCAACGTGCCTTTATATGTATAGCCCATCATCGCCTTATAGAGATAAGATGGTTTCAGATTCTGATTTCCATAAGACACGTGGTTGACATCTTTCCATACCCTGTTTGGATTGAGGTTGATAATATTCGGACGGGTGATACGGCAATTGAGGCTCCAATTGAAGGTGTGCGACGGGGTAGGATTGTATCCAACACGGAGCGAGGGGAACAGTTTTCCGTAGTCTGTTTTGCTTTCACTTGTAACCGGCAGATTCTCGTCTTTAGTCCATGTATGTTCATAACGTCCCCCGAGATTCACAGTCCACGAATGACCAAAATGCCTATCATATTCCACATATCCAGCCATTATTTGTTCGTTGTGGGTGTTTGATGCTTGGCTGTATGCTCTTGCATCAGAGAAATCCAAGTCTCTATGGCTGCGGGTATATGCATATTGAGTACCAAATCGGAAGTTGGCATAACTGACATCAACTTTTGCGGAGTAGTAGTCGACGTTCTGTGCAATATGATTCTGATAGTCGAAGTCTGTTGTGTCAGTTTGCACGATTTCAGTCAGACTGTTTCCAATCATTGTATTGTTACTCATCGAGTGACGCTCATCCCCCATCCTCATTCGATAGTAGTCGAGGTTATAGTCTATCTTTGCTCCTTTGACACCCAATTCCTGGGCAGCATTAAAGTTTACGGCCAACGTCCTAGTGTCTTCCTGCCTACGGGTTTGTGTAACGATGCCGTTGATAGAGTGGATAGACTTCGGTTGAAAGTCATAGAGTCCGTCTATGGACAAACTGCGTTCTCCGTCTGAATACATCATATATGCCCCAAAATTCAGTTTGTTCGAAACATTGTAGTCCATCTGCCATCGTAGTGAATAATTGTCTTTACCGATATGCCCGTCATCAATGTCTGTGCGTTTCATTTCTGTAAAGTCAATAGCATTAGTCTCGCGATAGATTGTATGATCCCATAAACCTGACAGGTTCATGGATGTAGAAATCTTACCTTTATTATAAATTATGCTGGCATTAGCCTCGTCACCATATTCTTCATATTGCGTCCGTGCATAAGATGCAGAACCGCCAATATAATCGTTACCATGTTTCCCCAGAACTATGTTGATTATTCCGGCATTGCCTTCAGCTGAATAGTTGGAACCCGGACTTTGGACAATCTCGATTCTTTCCACATCGGAAGCTGGAAATGATTTGAGCATCTGCAACATCTCTTTCGTTCCCATCCTTTGTTCCTTGCCGTTTATGCAAAATATGATGCCGCTTGTTCCAAACAGGCTAATGTCGTCACCAAACAGATGGACTCCAGGCGAATAACGGAGTAGGTCAGTTACGTTTATGGCTCCTGCAATCTGTCGGGCATCAAGGAGAATGGTACCGGCATTACGCCGCAAAATAGGTGTCTGACCTTTTACTGTCACCCCTTTCAACGCCAGTGTTTCGGGATACATTTTGATTGTTCCCACATCGCTTTTATCGCATAAACGCCAGACGGTCTTGTAGCCGACGTATGAGATGCGGACAAGGACAGGTCCTGCATCGTAAGGAATGGCAAAGTAGCCGCTCTCATTAGAAACACCGCCACTGAGCAGGGTTGAATCCTGAGGTGAAAGAATGGCGATGTTAGCGTAGGCTACGGACTGGCCTTGCTCATTGATAATGGTGCCTGTCAGATGGCGGTCGGTCTTATGGGTACATTCTACGTAGATTTCGCTTTCACCCCTCTGATAGATACGGACAGGATAGAAGCCGACAACTTGTGTAATGGCATCAAGGACAGACTTATGGTGAACATCTGTAGTTACTCGGAAGTTTTCCAACTCGTCGTATATGAAGATAATATCATAGTTGGTCGTTTGCGACTGAATGTATTTCAGGGCATCGGAAAGCGATATGTCATGAAAGTTCCGAGTAATACGCTGTGCGTTGACAGTCATACCTATTAACCACAACAAAGTAATTAACAAATGTCTCATGGCTGTGGTTCAACGGTTGATGATACAAAGAGGGAATCATTTTCCAATTCCAATTGTAGCCACTCGAAGTTGTTGAGCATCTCAACAATTTTCTCTTTGGAATAGTCTGGTTTCCACTGGTAGAATAAACGAATCTTTCTGGCGGCTTCGTTGTTGTATCTGATCTTTATATGATAATAGATTGACAGTTCTGAAAGAATCTGCTCCAAAGGAACATTGTCGTAGAGTTTTGGCTGGGTGCTAGTTGTCGTATCGTTTTCCACTATTTGTGGATGTGACTTGATATAACGTGTCTCCTCTGTCGGGGAATTCAGATTCACTTCAACTTTTGTAGCATGACGCACTATATGAATGGCTGCATATGCGATACCAGAGAGCATGAGGATGCCAACAATCATGGCGGCGAACTTCCTCATAGAATTGAAGGATTGAAGGATTGTAGGATTGAAGTCTTTTCTCTTCAATTCTTCAATTTTAAAATTCTTCCATTCTTCTTCGATCATGTCGTCAGTGATTATCTCGTCAGCATAGGCGGCATCAACGGCACTCTGTGTCTTTGACATCAGCGTATAGAGTTCACGGCACTCGTCGTCGGCAAGTATCTCCTGCCATTCTTCGGCCGTATATCGGTGGGGCTGTTCCAGCATTTGGAATAATAGGTCGGTCTTGTTCATACGCTCATTGGTTTTTAAGATGTGTACGTAGTTGACTCAGCGCATGGCGCAGATGCTTATAAACGGTGGTCTCGCTGACACCTAGGCGAGTGGCAATTTCCTTAAAAGTGATTCCTTCTCGGAAATGCTGCACAATGATGTCGCGATAGATGTGCGGCTCCAACTGATCTATTCCTTTATACAAGGCTCTCAGTTCTTCCTCAAAATGTTCTGTTGGCATGATGGTCGTGTCGAGATCAAGAAGGTAGAGGTGTACCATTCGCTCCTGAATATGACGGCTGCGGACCACGTTCAGACATCGGTTTCGTACGCTTGTAAGCAGATAGGACTCAGCTGTATCTTCCTTGAGGTCGATGTGACTATCAAGAAGACGGACGAAGATGTCGTGCACCACATCCTTACTCTCAGCATCGTCGTGCAGAAGTATAGTGGCCAGCCGATACATCTGACGATAATGTTGTTTGAACAGCTTTTGGAGTTCCTTTTTGTCTGTCATACACTTATAATACACACGAAAACCGTTTTACTAAACCCTAAACGGCTTTTTTTCGATTAATTGTCACATAATTGTATACAATATCAGTTTTTATTCGTATTTTTGAGCCGCGTCGTTGGCCGCGCTGTCCGCTATAGATTGCTGGGTTTTCAAAAAATCTCGCCCTTTTCTTTTTTCATTCCAGAACTTTTCGTATCTTTGCCAACGAGAAGTCACAGAACTACAATGGAACCGTGTGAGAAACGTCATATGAAGAAAATCGAGATAGTATCTTTAGTTTTAGTCATAGTGGCTGTGGTCGTACTGATTGTTGGGCTTCAGATGGACTATGGCAATACTCGGAAATGGATGGGAATGCTATTTATCGCATTGCTGATGCTGGCGATGGATCCAACACATTTTCTGAAAAGGAAAAAGAAACCAAAGATCGTTGAGCAGCCAATAGAAAAGGAAGAAGACGAAACGGGTTTCATCGATCTTGCTTCAGCAACGCCTTTAGATAAAAATACACTGGATTCTACGGATACCTATTTGTCTTTTTTAGATAAGGAGTCTGAAGACTATTATTACATTCATTATGTTGATGGTAAGGCGGATGAGGTATATGTCGGTTGGGCGGGATCTTTGGAAAGACAAAATCGTGATTTGCTCTATGAGTCCTATGTGGTGCTGGATGACTTATTTAAGACTGTCAAAAATGAGGAAATCGAAGATCTCTGTACAATCTCTGCAGAAGATTTCTCGTCAGTCAGAAAGCGCTATCAAGATCAGACAGTCAATTACTATCAGACGAGTAGCCCTGTCCAAGTCCCGCCAGAACCCGTCAACAGGGTGGGTAAAGTAGTAGGGTATCTTTTCCTGGCTTTTGCCTTTGTTGTTATATGTATTGGAGCAGTTATGCTGCCGTTTATGACTGATGTGGATGCCAGCACCTATGTCGTCGTATACTTTATATTCTGTTTGGTTTTGTTGATGACTCTCTTCTATTTGTTTTCGCCGATCACATGGCTGGAGCGCAGAATCAAGTGGCTCATGGGCAGTGTAAATGTTAAAGTAGAGACATTAGGAGTCAAGCCCAAGTCTTACTATGCGGACGACAAAGAAAACCACATCACGTATGAATATCATCCCTGGGAAAAACTGATGATGATTACGAAGACCATTCAGATTCCCCTGAGTGATGCCAGGCAGACGTTTGATCAACAGCAAAGTTTGCTAAAAGAATGGGTCGCAGACAAATCCTTCATAGAGCATTGCTATATGAGCGATATAGGTTTACTTGGGGTGTGCTATTATTTCTTCACGATTCCCAAGGCAGATGCCAAGAAAGCTGCCATGAAGGTACTAAGGGAGTGGATGTTTCTGCCAGCTCACGATTCGTCTAAAGTGTGTGAATGTTTTAAGTTTGAGGAGGCAGAGGGTACGTTTTATATCAAATACCGGGATTGTTGTATTGGTATGTTGGCTTATGTTCCTAATGGCGATGGCAAGACTGAGGTGTTTGATCCCCAAGTCAATACTTTACAAGATAAATCTCTGTCTGCTGAACTAAAGCGCTTCTTTGTGGATTTTGAGTTTTATTATGCACCGAGGATGAAAGAGGATCAGAGAATTGAATTATGTGACCTGCCCCCTTTGATGCGCACATAGTAACCATCAACAGCAATGCAATCAATCTCGCTATTACACCTTTTTAAGGTATACTGATATGGTCTGGAAAGAATAACCGCCTCTTCTTTTTTGAAGGGGCGGCTTTTCTTAGACTATAGCTTCTTCTACTCAGGTAAGAGCAGTATGGTGGCACTTCTTGCAGCCTGGGCGCCCATGACTAATACCTGCGCGATGTCGGCAGTCTTCGAGGGGCCGCTGATGAAGGTGCCGTAGCCGTCGTACTCCTTGTCGAACTCGATGCGCTTGTAGGCCTCGTGCATATTGTTCACGATCTGGCTCTTGGGCAGCAGGATGACGAGGTTTTCGGAGATGAAGCATACAGCCTTCTCCTTCATTGTCTGGGGAATCCATACGCAGGCATTTTCGGCCACACCGAACTTGCCTCGGATGATGCCCACGTCTGTACCATTCAGGTCGCGGGCTCGGCCTACGGTATCAGGATTCCTCGTGGCAATAGTTATCTCTGGCAGGTTCGAGGCAAACTCCTTGGCATCAGGGTAGAGATCTTTAATCAGCTGATTGACATTTTGACCTTCCTTGACTTCGATGACGTGGCCACCTACGCTCTCCGTCATCGTGATGTATTGCACTAGCGGGTCAGGGTAGGTGATGCCTTTGATGTCGCTTAAATCGGGCATGTCGAATTTCTCTTTGACGTTTGCCCTATATTTCTTCAGGATATCATCTTTGTTGCTCATATTCGATCTTTTTATGACTACAAATTTCGTGGTTTATTAATCATTTTATGTCCTTGAAAATCTTGTGGAACGGCTTCTTGGGGAACTCCATCATCTTGTGGCCCTCAGCCCAGGGGTTCAGGCCGCAATTCATGAGTGGCGAGGGAATCAGGTTCGCCCAGTGAGCCAAGGCTGTGCCGAGGTTGTAGATACCCTCGCTGCCATAGACCATGCTCATTCCCTTACACATCAACTTCTTTTGGGGATTAGCGGTGCCGAAGTCGTCTAATTGCTGGCGCCACAGATAGATCTGGTCACCCAGATGGACCTTGACAGGACAGACTGTCTGACATGAGTTGCAGAGTGTGCAGGCACTGACATTGCCGGAATGTTTCTGTGGGTTGCGGAGCATGCCGAGGTTGATGCCGATGGGGCCAGGGATGAAGTAACTGTAAGAATAGCCGCCGCTGCGTCGATAGACGGGGCAGGTGTTCATGCACGAACCACAGCGGATGCACTTCAAGGCTTCCCAGTGCTCAGGATTGCCAATCCACTCAGAACGTCCGTTGTCTACCAAGACAATGTGCATCGGATGGGCCGTAGGACGGGCCTTGCGGAAGTGGGAGGTGAAAGTGGTCGTGGGTTGGCCTGTGCCTGCGCGGCAGAGCATACGCTGGAACACAGCCAGACAATCATAATTGGGGATGATTTTCTCCAGACCGATGGCTGCGATATGCAGTTTGGGGCATGAGGTCGACATATCGGCATTGCCTTCGTTGGTGCAGACAACGATGTCGCCTGTCTCCGCAATACCGAAATTGCCGCCGGTCATACCAGCATCGGCTGTCAGGAACTCATTCCTCAGACTCAGACGAGCGACATATGTCAGGTAGGTGGGATCGTGGTTGCCCTTTTCGCTACCGAGCTTTTCTTCGAACAATTCGCCCACGTCGTCGTGATTCAGGTGGATGGCGGGCATCACGATATGACTTGGTGCCTGCCCTTTCAACTGGATGATGCGCTCACCAAGATCGGTCTCTACCACTTCGATGCCGTGCTTCTCCAAATAGGGATTCATCTCGCATTCCTCGGTCAGCATTGACTTCGACTTGACGAGTTTCTTCACATTGTGGTTTTTGAGAATACCATAGACGATCTCATTGAATTCGTGGGCATCTTTGGCCCAATGAACGATACAGCCGTTTTCTTCGGCTTTTTTTGCAAACTGATCGAGATACTCGTCGAGATGGGTGATTGTATGGCGCTTGATGGCGCTGGCTTTCTCACGCAGCTGCTCCCATTCTTCGAGTCCGTATGCCATATTGTCACGTTTGGTGCGTACTGCCCAGAATGTGGCATCATGCCATTTGGCGTATGTCTGGTTCTTTAAAAACTCTTTCGCTGCTTTACTATGTCCTGTACTCATAACTATTCACTATTCGTTATTCACTATTCACTTCATCAAAGCCCTGCGGCAAGGATCTCAACCACGTGCTTGAACTCTACATTCAGACCTTGCTTCTTGGCAACGCCGGCCATGTGCATCAGGCAAGAGCAGTCGGGACCCGTGACGAATCGCGCACCTGTCTTCATGTGTCGCTGAACCTTGTCAATGCCCATCTGCTCGCTGATGGCTGTTTCTTCTACAGAGAACATGCCTCCAAATCCACAACACTCGTCATTACGCTCAGGCTCCAGAACTTGGATGCCCTCCACAAGATTCAGCAAGTCCTTGATCTTGTTGAACTTCGGAATGTTCTCTTCACTCGGAGAACTCAGTCCTAATTCTCTGACACCATGACACGAATTGTGCAGGCTCACCTTATGCGGGAAGGTGCCGAGGGGATGATTCACCTTGATGACGTCATGCAAGAACTCAACGACGTCCATAATCTTGCCAGAGGTCACGCACTCGTGCTTGCCTTCTAAAAGACGGGGATAGTTGATCTTGATAAAGGCTGTACAACTGACAGATGGGGCGACGACATAGTCGAAATCCTTGAATTTCTCCTCAAATTTCTCTGCAAGAGGGATGGCTTGCTTTTCAAAGCCGGCATTTGCCATCGGCTGTCCACAGCATGTTTGGTTGAGGGGATATTCCACATCAAGACCAAGATGCTTCAATAGCTTGTATGTGGCCACTCCTACCTGAGGATAAACCACGTCTACGTAACAGGGGATAAATAAACCGATCTTCATATCGTTAGTATATATATTTATAAGTTTTCAAGTCATTTTAGGCTACAAATATAGTGAAAAATAATCAAAAAACATCATTTCTTCCCATTTTCTGATGTGCTTTTATGTTTTATTAAAAGTATTTGCGTACCTTTGTGGCATAATATTTGTATGTCTATCAATGTGAAACCAATTTATTTAGAAGAATATGGATTATAACAACGAACTTAATTTTGATTCGACAATGACTCGGGAGCGTGAGCTCTCGATGTCGCAGGCTTTTCCTGTGTTAATGCGAAAGGTATATGTGTGGATGTCGCTGGCATTGGCTATTACGGGTATTACTGCCTTTGGTGTGGCTAATAGCCCTGGTATCATGTCTGCCATTTTTAGCAACCAGATTATTTTCTGGGGACTAGTGATTGCTGAACTGGCACTGGTGTTTGCAATCAGTGGAGCCATCAACCGGTTGTCGCTGTCGACGGCTACGCTGCTTTTCGTGCTCTATTCCGTGATTAATGGCGTGGTACTGTCCTCCATCTTCCTCATTTACACGATGACATCAATTGCCAGTGTGTTCTTTATCACGGCAGGTACATTTGCAGTTATGGCTTTTATTGGCTATACCACAAAGACGGACCTGACATCGATGGGTAAGATCTTGCTGATGGCGATTATCGGATTGATAATTGCTTCGCTGGTGAATGTCTTTTTAGTGAAGAGCACTGGCTTTGATCTGATTATCAGTTATGTTGGTGTGCTGATTTTTGTTGGTCTGACAGTTTACGATTCTCAGAAAATCAAGAATATGTTGCAGATGGCTCCTGATGCAGGTGAGGCCTCTCAGAAGCTGGCTTTGGTAGGTGCATTGTCGCTCTATCTCGACTTCATCAACCTCTTTATTTATCTGCTCCGTATATTGGGTAAGAGAGAGTGATTTTTGATAAAAAACCATCAAAAAAGGCCTGCCCTTATATATACTAATAAGGTGTAGGCCTTTCATTTTGTCAATAATCCCGAAAATTTTCATGTTTTTCGAAAAAAAGTTGCCGAAAAATTTGGAGGGTATTGAAAATAGTTGTACCTTTGCATCCGCTTTCGCCCAATTTCGGGCGATTTGCATGAAAGAAAGAGTTCTTTGAAAGATTTACATAGACAGAAGTAGTACAAGAAGCGAGTGCCTATTATATGATAGGTACTTGGGTAGAAGAAACGAACCGTTTAATTCTTGAAATACTGGATAGTCGTTCTGAGACAGAGACAAGACCGGAA
>JAGCDZ010000093.1 GCA_017650905.1 Prevotella sp.
CAACCGCTCGATATCCCGAAGGGTGTCGCTTGCTACCGAAGAGACGCAAGAATTCAAGCGAGCTTTATTGCATTCGGTTTGCACCGTCCTTGTCCTTTGATTTAATAGTATTTGTGAAATGGACGATAAGAATTTTGAAGAGATACTAAAAAAAGACCTGCACCAGTTCCTGCTGTCGATGAACGAGGTGGACGAGCGATTGCCGGAATGTCCCGATGTCGAAGATAAATGGGAAGAGATTGCCAAGGCATACATCCCTGATGGCATCAGGGAGTTCCAGGACTACCCATCGGCATCCCTCGGCTGGATGATGTATATCGGCATGGCCGTAGCCAAGATGTGGGACACGGAATGGGAAATCTACTCAAAGATTGAAGACCTCTATGCCTACATGCGCGACAAGCGGGGCTATGACAGTATGGATGAATACATCCGTGAGGAAGTGCTTTTGCTGCAAGGCGTAGACTACACTGTTCTGGAAAAGATGACTGGCGAGTG
Organism: Prevotella sp.; assembly: GCA_017650905.1. Lineage (GTDB taxonomy): Bacteria > Bacteroidota > Bacteroidia > Bacteroidales > Bacteroidaceae > Prevotella. The sequence goes on from JAGCDZ010000093.1 coordinate 499, forward strand.
TGCCTCACGTGTCTACAATGCCCTGATGCACCAGCATCTGGAGCCAGGAACAAAGGAGGCGTTCAACGGCTACGTTGCCTGTCTGCACCAGCTTTATTTGTTCGGTGCCGCCATGCAACTGAAGCGAATGGGTTATCACATGACAAAAATGTAATTAAAACATTAATATTATGAAGAAGTTAATGACCATTATGCTGGCACTTGCCATGACTGCGGGGGCTTCAGCACAACAGAAATCAGAAAATAGCGATGCTCAGGCCGCCATCAACAACATCATGACGCGTACCAGCATCCAACAGTACACCAATGAGCCTGTCTCAAAGGCTGACATCGAGACAATGCTGCGTGCCGGTATGGCTGCGCCCACAGCCGTCAACAGGCAGCCCTGGCACTTCGTGGTCATCAACAGCAAGGAGAAACTCGCCGAACTTGCAGGAAACAACCCACGTGGCGGTATGCTGAAGAAGGCTGCGCTGGCCATCGTTGTATGTGGCAACATGGACAAGGCACTACAAGGTCCGGCACAGGGCTTCTGGGTTCAGGACTGCTCGGCAGCTACTGAAAATATCCTTCTTGCTGCCAATGCCCTCGGACTTGGTGCAGTCTGGACTGGTCTCTATCCAGACGAAAACCGCTCCGCAGAAGTGGCTAAGGTGCTTAAGCTGCCACAGGCTTTCATCCCCCTCTGCACCATCGTTATCGGCCATCCTGCAGAGAGCCCACAACCTAAAGACAAGTGGAAGCCAGAAAACGTGTCGTATAACGAATATGGTGGAAAGGCAGAGTAAACCAAATGACGATAGAAGAGTATTTGAATAAGCTGTGATGACACCTATATGACTGTCTATAATCCGACAGAGGAAGTATTGGAGTTAATAGGCTCTTTGGCAGGTTCTGAGGGATTGTTTCTTTGGCAACCAAATAACATAAAAAATTGAGATGAATACAAAACTGAAATCATTGATACAGCAGTTGCAGCAAAGCCCACGGCGCTTTCCTGTTGAGTTCGCCCTGGGAATAGTGTTCTTTATCATAGCAGTATGGCATAGTGAAACATTCACATGGAATGAAACAACGGCTCGGGAGGAGAGTGCAGTTAACAGCGACATCTTGTGGTTCTTCGTTCCGTTAATGGTGCTGACATTCTGGCTCCATCGAGTTAACCGTTGGGCTTACTTCGCCTCGTTCTTCCTATTCCTGCCCCTGATGGCACTCGACCTGAAACCGTTCCTATGGACATACGGCTTTGGGTTTACCTACGTTCTGGCAGCCATTCTGCTCATCGTAGGCAATAAAAGAATGGATAACCGTCCGTTTGCTGCTCATGCCCTGCATGTGGTCACCCAGTTGTTCTTCGGACTGCTCATTACAGGCATCCTCAACTTGGCGGTAATGGCCATTGTGGCCTCGTTCTTCTACATCTTCGGCATCGAAGAACCCATGCATCTCTATGAGCATATCTATCAGTTTGTATGGTTCGTATTGGCTCCGCAAGTGTGCTGCACCCTGATACGTCAGAACGAGGACGAAGTCACCGAACCTTTCAAGATACTCCGGATCATCCTCAACTTCATTCTCTCGCCAGCCGTTATCATCTATACCGTCATCCTCTATACCTATTTCATTAAGATAGTTTTCGAATGGGACTTGCCCAAAGGCGGTGTAGCATGGATGGTGATGGGATTCATCACAGTAGCACTGGTTGGACGTGTTGCACAGTCGATTCTCAGCCAGCGATACTACGACTGGTTCTACAACCGTTTCACGCTGATAGCCATCCCTCCGCTCATCATGTATTGGATAGGTTCCATCTACCGCATCCGCCTTTATAGCTTTACTGAAAGCCGTTTCTACCTGATGGTGGCTGGTGTGCTGATGACGCTCTTCGTGCTGATGCTATGGAAGAAGCGTACACGCCGATATCAGCTCATGGCACTTATCTTCGGCGCAGCTATCATCCTCTTCACCTACATCCCTGACATTTCAGCCAAGAGTATCGGACTGAGTTGTCAGAAGCAGCGGCTCACCCAGCTCATCAGTGAACTCAAACTGGCAGATGCCAAAACTGGAAAGTTAAGCGATGATATCGACATAAGACGTATCAAACAAGACAGTCTGCTGTGCGAACAATACATGGATTTCACTAGCGTAGTCAACTATGTCCGCAATGAAATAGGAAACGATGAGTTCAAGAAGCAGTATGGAGAATGGTCGCACCCTGAATATGGTTTCAATTACAACAAGTCCAAGAACCTGTATGATAATGGTAATTGGTATGAAAGGAAGAAACCTGTTGACTTGGGCGACTACAGCATTATGCTTCCGGAAAACAAATATACTTGTAATTTTGGAAACGAGAAAGTCATCGTCAAGAACAATGACGTGGTGGTTCTTGAATACCCGATCAATTCCATCATCAGGCAGGACACCATGCTCCTGCATCATCCAGACCAGCTGCTCACCTATCGCAACGATTCGCTCATGCTGGTGCTACAGGACATCTGCATCGAAGACACCATTGTTACA
>JAGCDZ010000094.1 GCA_017650905.1 Prevotella sp.
CATAGAGACTATCCGGATAGCACGAAGAGACTATTTAAACGACGCGTAGTTGACCCCCTCCCGCCTCGGCTGCCCAAAACATTATCATTTATCAATTATCATTTATGTCACAGAAGTACATTAAATCACAGAACAGGAATTCGCATAATGCGAAGAGTTACGGCAAGTACTACGCGACTGCCGTTTACGACAACCATTTCATCGGCACTGAGGAGCTGGCCGAGTTCATTCAGACGCAGGCGTCGGTGAAGAAGTCGGACATCAAGGCTGTGCTCGACGAGCTGGGCGCTGCCATGAAGCACTACTTCGAACTGGGCCAGAAGGTGAAGCTCGACGGCATCGGCATCATGAAGGTGGGCTTCTCGTCGATCGGCGTGGCCAGGATCGAGGACTGCACCTCGGCCACCATCACCACACGCCGCGTACTGTTCCAGCCGGAGACGGAGCGTGTCGTGGTGGGTCAGGAGAAGAAGCCTGACGGCAGCGTCAAGCAGAAGTACGTCAACGCCATCACGCTGCTGAAGGACGTGGTCTTCGAGGAGACGCACGACAACGCCATGAACGCGGAGCCGGAGGAAGATGGCGGGTCTTCGGCAGGCTCAGATGCCGGTAACGGCGGCAGTCAGAATTCTCAGAACACTCCGAGTAATTCAGAGAACTCCGATGGCTTTGCGCTGACCATCTCGACCAGCGGCAGCGGCTCCGCTACCGTGACGCTCAACGGCAATGCCGTGACCTCGGGTTCGAGCCTGAGTGAGGACGATGAGGTGGCCATCAGCATCACGCCCGCAGAGGGCCAGGTGCCCACCGCTACCCTGAACGGCTCGACGATCGAGCTCACTGAGAACGATGGTGTCTACACCGGTAACTTCGCCATGCCCGGTGAGGCCAGCACGCTGGTCATCAACACGGGTACGGCTGAGGGTGATGACGGCTTCGACAAGGATTAAGCACTGAGTTTGTGAATGGCACACAGATCTCACAGATCTCACAGATTGTGTCCCTCACGGGACGAGCGAACAAATGAGATCTTGTTATTCCGAAGGAATATGAAATCTGTGAAGATCCGTGAAGATCTGTGTGACAATAAAAAAACAACACTATGAAGAAGAGATTCATTGAGGTAGCGGCGAAGGTGATAGTAGCCGCGCTCACGGCCTTCCTGACAGCCATCACAACGGTGAGCTGCATGTGAACGTCAAAACTGACCAGTATGAGAACCATCACCATGATTGTGATTCACTGTTCTGCAGTGAGGCCCGACCAGACAAGCTCGGCCGCTCAGATTGACACATGGCATCGCCGCCAGGGCTGGAAGCTCGGCATCGGCTACCACTACGTGATCCGTCGTGACGGAACGATAGAGCCAGGCCGTCCGGAATGGCTAACAGGTGCCCACTGCAAGAACCACAATGCCCACTCGATCGGCGTCTGCTACGAGGGCGGGTATGACATCCGCGGTCAACCCGCCGACACGCGCACTGAGGCGCAGAAGGCATCCATGCGACGACTGCTTGAGGAACTGCACGCGCGTTACCCCCGCGCCGTGATCGTAGGTCATCACGATCTGAATCCTCAGAAGGATTGTCCCTGCATCAAGAACGTCGTTCACGAGTATGCCGACCTGAAATAAGTAATCCCGCCGATGGCGGGATTTTCTTGTCCCCAAATTTGGCCATGTCGTAAATTCTTCGTATCTTTGCGCCATGATCAGAATCATGGAGTTTTGATGGAAACAGGAGTATTACGCGAAATCACCCCGTTGGGTGAGCACGACTTTATGTATGTGGCCGACCGTCACAAAAAGGAATTCGACTTCCCCATTCACTGTCACGATGTGATGGAGTTGAACTTCCTGGAGAATGCGGCGGGAGCATGTCGCGTAGTAGGCGATTGCAGTGAAGTGATAGGCGACATCGACCTGGTGCTCATTACCAGTCCGAATCTGGAACACGTTTGGGAGCAACACGAGTGTCAAAGTGATGACATCCATGAGATAACAGTTCAGTTTAATATCTATTTCGAGGAGGAACGCTCTCCTTTTCATACCAATCCCTATAAGAGCATCTATCAGATGATGATGCGGGCCAAGCATGGCCTGGCTTTCTCACGACAGGCCATCATGACGGTATACCAGCGCCTGGTAAACCTGGTCTCTATTGAAGATAAGTTTCTGATGGCTCAGGAATGGTTCTATATTCTCTATGAGTTGTCGAAGTTCGATGATGCCCGCGAACTGGCTTCCTCCACCTTTGCCAAGGTTGCGGTAAGCAGCGAGTCGCGTCGGGTGCTGAAGGTGAAGGACTATATTAATCATCATATCAATGATGACCTGCGATTGGATCAGCTGGCCGACCTCGTTGCAATGTCGCCATCAGCCTTCAGTCGTTTTTTCAAGTTGCGCACAGGCAAGAACCTCTCTGAATATATCATTGATATCCGCTTGGGACATGCTGCGCGCCGGTTGGTCGACACCATCGATAGTATCAGTGAGATCTGCTGGAGTTGTGGCTTCAACAACTTGAGTAACTTCAACCGCCTCTTTCGCAGTCGCAAAGGATGTACTCCCACCGAGTTTCGCGAGAAATACCAGAAGACAAAAATCATTGTCTGACCATTCTGGATTATATAGTATCAGCATTGGCAAAGATTGTGCATCCTTCTTTGCCCGAAACCCTGTACCTTTGCATCTGGATATAAACACTTACTCAATTGTTATAATGCGATGACAACATTTGAACAGAAAACAAAAGCTTTGTATCAACAGCATGAGGAATTGCTGACGCGTAAGAATGAACCTGTAACGGCGGGAAACAGCAGTCTTGGCACCTTCCGTTTTTCACAGAATGGCATCTATGAGAAGTATCGCTATCCTGTGCTGACGGCCGAGCATACGCCATTGGAGTGGCGCTATGACTTTTCAGAACAGGACAATCCCTTTTTGATGCAGCGCATCATGATGAATGCTGTGTTGAATGCCGGCGCCATCAAATTTAACGGCCGCTATCTCGTGGTGTGCCGTGTAGAGGGTGCCGACCGCAAGAGTTTCTTCGCTGTGGCCGAATCGCCTAACGGCATCGACAACTTCCGTTTCTGGGAGGAGCCTGTCACCATGCCCGACGATGTAATTCCTGCCACGAATGTTTACGATATGCGAATCACCCAGCATGAAGACGGTTGGATCTATGGCGTGTTCTGTGCTGAGCGCCATGACGACTCACAGCCCGGGAATCTCTCTGCAGCGACGGCTACGGCCGGCATCGCCCGTACCAAGGACCTGAAGACCTGGGAACGTCTGCCCGACCTGAAGGCCAAGAGTCAGCAGCGTAACGTGGTGCTGCATCCGGAGTTCGTCGATGGGAAATACGCCTTCTATACCCGACCTCAGGACGGTTTCATCGATACTGGCTCGGGCGGCGGTATCGGTTGGGCTCTGGTCGATGATATCACCCATGCAGAGGTGAAGGATGAGAAGATTATCTATGAGCGTAAATACCACACCATCACCGAGGTGAAGAACGGTGAGGGTCCGCATCCCATCAAGACTCCCATGGGCTGGCTGCATCTGGCACATGGTGTGCGCGGCACGGCCGATGGCCTGCGCTACGTGTTGTATATGTATATGACAGCACTTGACGACCCAACTTGCGTCATTGCCCGTCCTGGTGGTTACTTCCTCGTGCCGGAGTGCGACGAGTATCTGGGCGACGTGATGAACGTGGCCTTCTCGAATGGATGGATCAAGGATGATGACGGGCGGGTGCTCATCTACTATGCTTCGGCCGATACCCGCCTGCATGTGGCTGTATCTACCGTCGACCGCCTCATTGACTACTGCATGAACACGCCCGAGGATGGACTGACCACCAGTGCCAGTGTGGAAACGATCAAGAAGCTGATAGAAAAGAACAGGCAACTCGCCAATAAATGATATGAAACCCTACAAGTTTGAACCCTATCTCAAGACCACCATCTGGGGTGGCTATCAGATTGCTCCCTTCAAGGGCATCTATACGGCGCAGCCGAATATCGGCGAGAGTTGGGAAATCAGTGGTGTGCCAGGTCATGAGAGCATTGCCGTGGAGCGTGGGCTTGTCGACGATGTTGACGTAGGCTTGAATCTTACCCAGCTCATCGACAAATACAAAGGACTGCTGATAGGTCAGAAGGTCTATAAGCGTTTTGGCAACAAGTTCCCGCTGCTGGTGAAGTTTATCGACTCTCGTCAGGACCTTTCCGTTCAGGTGCATCCCGACGACAAACTGGCGATGGAGCGGCACGGCTGTGCCGGCAAGACGGAGATGTGGTATGTCATCAAGAGCGATGTTGGCTCAAAAATCTATGCGGGACTGTCGAAGAGCATTACACCCGATGACTATGAGCAGCTGGCCTATACCGAACCCGTCAATGGCCATTCGCCCATGCAGGACGTTCTGGCTACCCATGAGGCTCATGAGGGCGACCTCTACTTCCTTCCTGCAGGACGCCTGCATGCCATTGGCGCCGGTAACTTCCTGGCGGAGATCCAGCAGACGAGCGATATCACCTACCGTGTCTATGACTTCGGGCGCAAGGATGCGCACGGCAATCCGCGGGAGCTGCATGTGGAGCAGGCTCGCGATGCGATCGACTATCAGGTATGGCCGGAATATCGTACCTCCTATGACTCTACTAAGCCCACCAGTCAGCTGATCAACTGTCCCTATTTCGTGGTTCATCGCGTGGTTGTTCAGGTGGCTCAGCAGATAGACTTCCACTGCGACTCCTTTATCATCGTGATGTGTCTCTGGGGCGAAGCCAATATCAATGGCATCCATATCCGGCAGGGCGAGACCATATTAGTCCCCGCCTGCGAGAATATCCTTTATATTTTCGGAAACGCCACCTTCCTGACGGCTACAATTTAGTATTTTACCTGCGAACGGGTGATGACGATGTCGGCATTGGCTTTCTTCATGGCCGACGACCACCAGGCGTCGCTGACCATCGTACCCGACTTATTGCCGGCATTGCCGTCATACCACACCATGAAGTGTCCCCACTTGGCACCGGCATTCCAGCATTCTACGATATCGCCCTGAGGCTTGCCCGTCTTGTCGTTGCCGTCCCAGCCACACTCGCCCAGCACCACCATCTTGTTGGGGTAGGTGGCTTGGATTTCCTTGAATTCCTGGGCATTCTGTGCGGCTGTGTAGCCGTAGAGGTCGCGGGCTATCATGTCGCAATAGTTGTCACCCGGATACCAGTAGGTGTCCTGGTTATAGCTGGCACTGTTGCCGTTGTAGTTTTGGGTGGTCCAGATCCAGATGAGGTTGTTGACACCTTTCTGTTTGAAGTAGTCATACATGGCTATCCAAAGACGCTTGAACGTCTCCGCGCCGTCGTAGCCCCACCAGAACCACGCCTTCGTCCAGTTGGCCTGTTGCTTTGCGGTGGCATTGCCGGCAGCCTCGTGGAAGGGACGCCAGGTAGCGGCGATACCGGCTTCCTGAAGTTTCAGGATGACGGCAATGACGCGGTCCATCTGGGCATAGAAATACTTGTTTTCCCAAGTACCGCTTACTAAGGCGTTCGAGGCCTTAAAGGTGGTTTCACCTGGGGAACAGGTCACGCCGCTGCCGTTGGTGCCGACAGTGGTGTCCTCGCTCTTCGGCACATTGAAATGCCACATCAGCTGGACGATGCCACCCGCATCCGCCCAATCTGTTACAGGTGTGATATTGGAGTAGTCAATCCAGCCGTTGCCGTCGGGCACCTGTATATGAATGAAGTCATAGCAGTTCATGGCAGGCCACTTGCCGGAGATATTCTTCTTGATGTTATTCGCGCACGTGTTGTTCCAGGCCACCTCGGCCATCACACTCGATATCACCTTCTTGCCATAGTTGTTGCGGAAGTAGCGGTAGAGTCGCTTGGCGGCCTCTGTCGTACCGGCCACAGGAGTGGTGGCGATGTTGGCGTTCTCGGTGTCGATGTCGATATTCGTGACCTGATAGGCTTGTCCTCCGATGGTGAGCGTGCCGTCAGTCTGATTGTACGTCATGGTTCCGGCAGTCGCGGCACTGATCTGCTTCGTGCTCCCATCGGCATTGGTCACACTGATGGTCTGGGACGTCATGCTGACCACCCAAAGCGCTGTAGTTATGAGGGAGATGAGTCTGTTCTTCATCTGACTTGCAGTTTTTGGGTTTTCGTGCCTTTCCTAACGAGATAGACGCCTTTCTTAAGCGGTGCGCTTGCAGGCAGTTTCTGGCCTTGGAGGGTAAAGACGGCATCGGCATCCTCGATACTGATTGATTCCTCGGTTTGGATGCTGCGGATACCCGTTGTCTCATCGTTGTTCGAGAAGTTCATCGAGGCGAGGTCGCTCAGGGCTATGGTCTTCGACTCGTCGGTATAGGCATTGGTGAGGGTCAGTTTATCGCTGCTGAAGGTCAGACTCAGTCCCACGGCCGTCAGCGAGGTCTTGGTGCCGTCGGTCTCAACGATGGTCAGATAATAATAGTCTTCGGCATGGACTGTTGCCATGCCGAAGAGGACTATTATTAATAGGAGAACCTTTCTCATTGAAGAACGATCTTCTTACAGATGATACCAGCACCGCAAATGACCAGACCGCCACTGTTGATCAGCTGATCCATGTCAGCCTCAGTGAGGACCGTCTTGATACTTGTCTCAGAAGGATCGGGAGAGGCATTACCATCATTGCCCCAACTCAGTGTGGAAGGCAGGGCAGCCCAACTGCCATTGCCGAAGCGGATGTTGATGTAGCCTACTGACGGGTCAACCTCGTAATAGAGCTTCAGGGTTGTGCCTGCAGAGACCTGACTCCAGTCATAGCCACCCCATGAGAGGTCGCCCAGACCTGCTGCCCAGCTTCCTAAGGCAAAGTTGCCGCTCCAGATGACATCCTCGAGAACCGAGAGCGTGATCTTCGTGATGGTGAACCATGCACCGCAGATGACGAGACCGCCATTGGCTACCATCTCATCGATCATGGCCTGTGTGAGTGTCACCGTGAACTTGGTATCCTCTTCTGCCAATGGATTCACATCGGCCGTACCAGGTAATGCTGCCCAAGATCCGTTACCGACGCGGATCTGCGACCAGCCCTCTACCCAGTTTGGCTTGAGATAGATGGTCAGCACCTGTCCGGGCTTAACAGTCGACCAGTCATAGCCGCCCCAAGCCAGTTCCTGCATGCCAGCATTCCAGCTTCCAATCTCGAAGTTACCAGCCCAGATAACGGTCTCAGGCGCCTCACTGTACATCATGAACTTCTGGGTGACTGTGATGAAGCTGTTCTGGTAGAGTTCGAGGTTACCGTCTGACATGCCCTCGGGAACGGTGAAAGTCAGCGTATTGCCAGAAATGGTGTACTCATCGTCGGCCAGGATGCCATAGCCCGGAAGGGTGATGGTTTCGATGCGGTCGAAGTTCTCACCGGTAATCACAATCACATCGCCAATCTTGACATCCTTCTCCTTTGAGACACCGGTGATGGCAATCGTAGGCACGCTGATTTCCTTTGTCGTGATAGCATCGCCGGAATAGAGTAACAGCGAAACCGATCCGGACTTGGTCTCTGCGGGAACGGTAGCCGTTATTGTGGTGTGATCGTCAGAAACGGTAAAGTCGGCTGTCACACCACCTGGGAAGATGACGCTCTCAACCGTGTGCAGGTTGACACCGACAATCTGAATCTGCTGTCCGAAGTCGGTCTTCTCTGTTATGCTACTTACAGAAGCCGTGACCACTTCCAATGGTGTCTTGAATTCTTCTTCCCAGTCTGCGCCATCATTGAATGTCAGGGTTCCGGACTCGGCTGCCAGAGGAACAATCACGCGTATTTCACGTCGTGACACATAAGTGAAGTCCTCGGCCAAGACAGGCGCTCCTGATACACCAGAGGGGAATATCACTTCTGCGATATTATAGACATAGTCACCCTTGATCGATATTTCGTCACCTGCGTTCAGACCGGTGGTGGGGGATACTGATGTCACTGTAATAGGCTCCTGGAAAGTGAGCGTGCCTACTGAGACAATTGTGTCGCTACCTGCTATGAGGCGGATCTTTCCAGGAACAGACTCATCAGGGATGTTGACGTAGATATTCTCATTGTCAACCGAATTGAAAGCAGCTTTCTCAACTTCTGCACCTGTGATGTTGATGATTTTTCCTGCTCTTTCCAAGGTGCCTCCAGGGAATACCACCTTGTCGACACTGTTCAGATTGGTACCCGTAATGCGGATTTCCTGAGCACGTGTGGTGGGCGACGGTCCAAATGCAAGCAGGTTGACACCCGACTTGTTGTATGGATTGGTATCGTAGTCATCCTCGCTACAGGCTGTCAGGGATAGCCCGACGAGGGCTACCACTAACAGGGCGAATACATTATATATCTTTTTCATACCTTTAATACTTTATTATTTGTTAGGAACAATACGGATGTTGTCGATCTTGATGATGGGCGTACAGTCGGTTCCTTCGACACCACCACCATAGAGGGCCATCCAGAGACTGGCGAAGGAGTCCTTACTCATTGGATTGCCACAGAGCGTACCGTCGTAGCTGTAGACAAACGAGGCTGCCAGGGGGAGAGAAACGGTAATCCATTCATCACCAGTATCATAACTACCAGTGGCCGTCCAAGGACGATACAGGGCGCGTGGCACTGACTTGTCGTTCAGATATTCATTGCTCTGTACGTGAATGGCATTGCCGTATGCATCTACACCTCCAGCTCCGTATGTGGTCTTGTCAGTACCGGCAAATACAATCTGCATGGCACCACCCGTCCAAGGATTGCTGGAAGGGATGAACATTTCGAACTTCATGGTCATATTCGACCAGTCTGACATGTCTACCAGGTCGTAGAGACGTGGATAAACCTTGAATGTCTCGGGATCTTCCCAGTTGCCAGGCCAGTAGGCAAACGAGTGCCAGCTTTCGTCGGGCCAACCGTTGTCTGCAGTACCGGGACAATTTGAGGTTCCGCTACCAAACTGCCAGTAGTTGCCGGAAATACCTGTCCCGTCGTCCACAGTCATGGTATGACCATTCCAGGCATGCATGTCAAGCACCACATCCGAAATGCCGTTAGGCGTATCGAAGTCGAACAGCAGACCGCGATTGTCCTTATACCAGAATGAACTCTTCGAGGTGCCATAGACAGAGGTGGCTACGATAGGACCAGAAACGGCACCATCAGGAATAATAATGTCGACAGACGTGAAATCTTGGGCAATATCGATCACTTTTGCAGGTAATAATGACCCGTCAGCCGCTGGGAAAGAAATACTCAGAGGTGTTCCAGGATCATCAATGAAATAATTGCCTTTAAGAGTCTGTCTGGAACCTGCTGCGGCATACTCATTGGCGATGGAGTTGACGATAGGTGCTGAAATAACGACCTTGAAGTCATAAGCGACCGTGTCTCTACTTGTTGTTATGAAGTAAATCTTATCGGTCACCTCTCCTGGCACCTTACCAGGTATGGTTACAAAAAGGCTATTATCTGTCAATGTACTTTGATTGAGTGATGCTCTAAGGTCATTGAACCAGATTTCATATACACTGCGCAAATTGTCGCCGATGATAGCCAGTGTGCTACCAGGGCTTGCGCTGGTAACCAATTGACCATCAGTATACTGCGTGTCAGGTTCGTCATCCCAATTGTGTATTTCAGACGACATACAGCGAATATACTTGATAGTGGGCTTTCCATCTGTTGGCTCAAACTTGTCGGGCTCGTCCTTACAAGAGGTCAACGCCATGGTGCTGATGGCAGCAACTGCCAGCAACAATCCTTTACTATATTGTTTAATCCTATTCATATCTTAAACCTTTTATTATTTAGTAACTGTAAGTAGCACGAATATCAACATGCTGAGCTTCTGCACTTGCTGCGAGATTGGGGTTGAACACCACATCGCGTTCCGTCATCGGAATGGCAAAATACTTCTTGCCGGAGTCGGGATCGTCGCGCATGAGCTGCTCTACAAGAGGTGCTGTCGTATTCTCCGGATACTTGGCAGTGGCAGGAACAACCCAGTCGCCGGTCTTGTAATAATTCTCGTAGATTTCATTGAGTGTACCGTTTCCGATCACGTCACGCTTCTGGGCCTTCAGTTCGTTGATACAGAACTGCGGATTATAATAGCTTATACGTACAAAGTCGTACCATCTGTCACCTTCAAAGGCCAGCTCTAAACGACGCTCTTTCCAAACATCGTCAAAGGATACGCGGGTCAATGCGGTCAGGCCAGCTCTTTGACGAACGGCATTGATAGCATTGAGTGCCTCTGAATCGGTGGTAGAGGCGGCCTGAGGATTGCCAGGACTGCTGAGAATGACCTTTGCCTCGGCAAGAATCAGCATGACGTCGGCGACACGCAACAGCGGCGTTGCCAAGCTGTTGGCCATACGGGCTGCGGGATAACCAATACCTGCTGTATGGTCTGCATTGTTGCCATAGATGTGCTTAACAGGATAAGCACCCGTAGGACAAACGAGATGCGGCTTGTCGTTTTCAATTTCAACAGAGGGGTTGTATTCCTGATCATAAACAAAGCGAATGAAGTCGAAACCACCCTTGTCCGTCCAGAAGTAATCATACTTATAACCCGGAAGCATCATGGTTGCCTTCAGGCGGGCGTCGCGATGGTTAAGCCAGATGTCAGGCGTCTGTTCCAAGACCTTGATGCCAAAAGCCTCCTGTAAGTCCGTGCTCATGCCTTTCCATTGTCCCCAACAGTCATCATCGCCCATGCCTTTCGGTGCATAGTCGTTCTGCATAAAGCTTTGATCAGTCCATTGGTTGTTGTTGGCATTCCAACGCCAGGAAATCAGACACTCAGGATTGATATTGTTGGCCAGACGGAACACATCTGCATAATTCTCCATCAGCGAGTGACTGCCATGTCCAAGACACAAGCGCGCATATTCAACGGCTTTGTTGAGGTCGTCGGTGCTGATAGAACCGCTGATACCTGCCTTGGTCAGATAAACCTTGGCCAAGAGACCTTCTGCGGCAGCCTTGTCAATGCGGCCAGCCTGCATGGGGGTCTCAGGTAGGATTTCGATGGCCTTTTCCAATGTCATGATGATATATTCCATGACATCAGCCTTCTTCACTTTGACGGCCGTGTTATAGCTGCCGGATTCAAGTTCTGCGGTGTTGTCGTGGATAATGGGAATATCACCAAAGGTACGTTCGAGGAAGAAATATGCCAGAGCCTTCCATACCAGGCATTCGCCCATGGTCTGGTTTTTGCCGGCTTCTGAAGCACCTCCCTGTTTGATATAGTTGTAAACGGTGTTACAGTGAGCTACTGCCGACCACAAAGAGTTCGACATGGCGCCAAGTTCGGAGTCAGATCCATTCAGCGAGAAGTCCAAGTATGGGCTTGTACCCGGATAGTAGTTTCCGGACAAGACCTCACCAACATTGATAAAGTTTCGTGTGAAGTCACTCCATGGAGAACTGTACAAGTAGGATGTTCCAGAAAGACATTCTGTATCAGAGCCATAGTAATTGTCGGCATTATAGTTGTCGATTGTCGGCTTGTCCAGGAAGTCCTCACAGGCAGTGAGACCAAAGCCAATGAACGCAACAAGTGCAACGGTCTTTATATTCATGAATTTCATAATGCTACAGTGTTTAGAATGTTACGTTAATACCAAATGAATAGGTAGTCGGGGAGGGATAACGACCATTGTCGAGTCCGGCAACGAAGCTGGACTGGGTGCTGGTACCTACCTCAGGATCGTATCCGTCATAGCCGGTAATAGTTAACAGGTTCTGGATGTTGACATTTACACGGAGCGTCTCCAACGAGAGTCTGCGAACCATCTTCTTGGGGAATGTATAACCTAAAGAAATGTTCTTAAGACGGATATAGCTTGCATCTTCGATATAACGGTCGCTCCAGCGGTCGTTGTCATTGGGGTCGCCCATTGACATACGAGGCAGAGATGCACCGGGATTAGCTATACGTACATTATTAATATCATCGTACCAATTCCAAATCAACTGGCCGTCACCACGGTCTACACCTGCAGAGTAGTCCTTGTTAGGATCGATGGGCTCCAGACGGGTGGCACCAAGAACATCATCGAGCTGGTTGATCCAGGTGTTATTCATGTGGGTGAGCTTGTACTTGTTGTAGTTACCGACCTTGTTACCATAAGAACCGTTGATGAAGATATTCAGGTCGAAGTTGTTCCAGCGGAAAGTGTTGGTCCAACCGAAGGTGAATTTGGGTAAAGGCGAACCGATATCAGTACGGTCGTATGCATCAATCTTTCCATCGGGCACACCGTCAGGACCGCTCAGGTCCTTGTACTTGATATCACCAACCCATACGGTGCTGTTCTTGGCATAGACGCCGTCGACGCCAGGATGAACTGGTGTGGGGGAATTCTCAATATCCTCTTTGGAAGTATAGTAGCCATCACAGACATAACCATAGAAACTGAATAATGAGCCACCTACTTCTGTCTGCGACACTTGAGGCTCCTGGTCACCCCACTGGCCCCAGCCTTTCAAGGTCGCATTACCGGTTCCATCGTTCAAAGCAACCAGTTTGTTCTTGTTAAATGAGATCTGGAACTCTGAATCCCATTCAAACTTACCAACGATAGGATGGGTGTTCAGTGTTATCTCAAGACCAGTGTTGCGGATGGTGCCATAGTTGCCTGAAGGTGCTTCGAGGGCAGAAGAACTATTGCCGCTGGTACCCATATATGCTGGGAGCTGAAGACCCATCAGCATGTCTTTCGACTCCTTGCGATACCAGTCGACGGTCAGATTGACGCGGTTGTTAAAGACGCCAAGGTCAAGTCCTACATTAAACTGCTCCTGGCTTTCCCACTGAATGGCCGTGTTGGCAATGTTTGCAGGTCTGTTACCAGAACCAAGTGCTGAGGTCTGTGTCTTCAAAGCCACGCCCCACTTATAGGCACCGATACTGGAGTTACCAGTTTGTCCCCATCCGAGTCGTAGCTTACCATTGCTGAGCCAAGTCAGGTCTTTCATAAAGACTTCATTATTGAAACGCCAGCTGGCAGCAAAGGAATGGAATCCTGCCCAACGTTTGTTCGGACCGAAATTTGAGCTGCCATCGTAGCGGTATGTATAGGTGGCATTGTAACGGTCGTTGTAGCTATAAGTCCATCGTGTGAAGAATGAAGCCATGGAAGCTTCGCCGAAACCGGAATCAACAGTGGGGTTTCCCGTTCCTAATTTGACATTGTGAACCTTATCGTTGGGAAGACCGGTATTGGAGGCACTTAAATAGTCCCATGACGACTCCCAGGCTTCCTGACCCACCATACCCGTCACATGATGCTTGCCGACAAAGGTGTGAGTCCATGTTACATAGTTCTTAATCTGCCAGAACTTATTAGAGTTCTTCTGAGTGGAAGCAGTGTTATTGTTCTGATGATAGGTTGCCAGGCTAATAATAGGACGATAACGGTCTGCCTTGCTCCATCCAAGGTCGAAACCCAATTCTGTGTGCCACGTCAGATCTTTATAGAACTTGACATCGAAGAAGATGTTACCATTCAACTTCTGACGGTTCAGTTTGTTTTCGTTCAATAAAGCCAATGCAATGGGGTTCGGGCTTGAAGAACCTTCATAAGAACTGGAGGCGTAGTTGCCGTCCATATCGTAAATAGGCAGGTTTGGCGTAGTGGTCAGAGAGTAGTTGATGATGCCTTCTTCACCATCGGCCAGCTTCAGATCATCATTAGAATCAGAGAAAGCAACATTAATACCCATCTTCAGCCAGGACTTCAGATCTGCATCAACATTGGCACGAGCCGACAGACGATTGAATTCCGATCCGATAATGGTTCCCTCCTGCTTCATATACGAACCACTGACGTAATAGCGAACCTTGTCAGTACCGCCTTGTGCACTCACTTGATGCTGATGCATCAAGGCTGTCTGAAAAACGGCGTCTTGCCAGTTCGTACCCTTGCCAAGCAGACTCTTGTCGAGGAATATCGGGTTTGCCGTGGCTTCACCAATCTCCACATAGGCATTATAATAGTCGGCATATTCGCGCAGATCAAGGATGTCGAGTCGCTTGGTCTGGCGATTTAATGCAATCGTTCCACTATAAGAGAACTTGGCCTCGCCGGCTTTACCATGCTTAGTCGTAATCAGCACGACACCGTTGGCGCCTTGGGCACCGTAGATAGCGGTGGCAGAGGCATCCTTCAGAATCTCCATGCTGACAATGTCCTGTGGGTCAATGGTAGATAATGGGGAGATGGTTGATACCGAACCATTACCAAGGGCGTCACCCAGTCCGTAGTCATAGCCTGTCAGACCTTGGCTTTGGACAATCACACCATCGATGACGTACAGAGGTTCGGCATTGGCATTGATAGTGGCTGTACCACGAACGCGGATAGATGAGCCGGAGCCGGGAGCACCAGAGGTGGATACGGCACTGACACCAGCAGCATGGCCTTGCAGGGCTTGGTCGAGTGAGGTAATGAGAGAACCTTTAATGGCACTCTCACCAACTGTTGCAGAAGCACCCGAGATGTCGCTCTTCTTCATCGTACCGTAACCGACGACTACAACCTCGTCTAATACTTTCTTGTCCTCCTCGAGGGTGACGTTGTACTTGCTCTGGGCAGCGGTGATCTTAATCTCCTTAGTCAGGTAACCAATGTAAGAGATAACCAGGGTCTGACCCGGGCTGGCGTTCAGTGAGAAGTTACCGTCGAAGTCGGTGGCGACACCATTCGACGTACCTTTCACGACAACACTGGCTCCGATAACGGGGCCCATAGCGTCGACCACAGTTCCTGTGATCTTCTTTGCCTGCTGAACTTCCTGCGGGGAAGCAGCGGCATAGGCATCAGGTGAGTAACACAATCCCAATAGGGAGAATGCACCCACCAACAGCGCTGTTTTCCTAAAAGTTTTGTTCATACTTGAGTTATTAATGTTAGAATTGGAGTCCTATAGTTAGAAAATCGTTGCAAAGGTATATTGGTTCATTGAATTGTTTGCAACTTTATTTGACTATTGTTGATACTTTTTTGCTATTCCCTGTTAAAATAGCGAATAAGTGTAAATAGTACACGGGCGAAACCTGGTACTATTTACGTTAAAAAGGATGTCTTATCCTTTATGTGTTCAGGATTCTTTCGAGTTCATCGATCTCCTCTTCCGTCGTCGACCAACTGGTGACGAACCGACAGATGGTATGATAATGGTCTGTCTGACCGAAATGGGTGAACTGCACCTTTTGGCTGAGACGCTCTGCCTGTTCGTTGTCGATGATGACAAACTGCTGATTGGTGGGGGAGTTGACCAGAAACCGGAAGCCTTTTTTAGTGAAGATTTCCTTCATCCGCATGGCCATCCTGATGGCATGCTCTGACAGACGGAAATACAGATCGTCGGTGAACAGTGCCTCGAACTGCAAACCGATGAGCGCACCTTTGGCTATCACAGCTCCATGCTGCTTCTGGATGGAGAAAAAATGCTTGTGAGCCTTGCGATTGGTGAAGACCACGGCCTCGCCACAGAGGGCTCCAATCTTCGTGCCACCGATATAGAAGACGTCGCAGTGGCGGGCCAGATAGGGTAGTGAGATGTCGTTACCAACGGCCATCAGACCATATCCGAGGCGGGCGCCGTCGATATAAAGGGGTATCTCATAGTTCTTACATACCTGGTAGATGTCGTCCAATTCCCTGGCACTGTAGAGCGTACCGAACTCCGTGGGGAAGGTGATATAGACGAGTCCCGGATGCACGGCATGGTCCTTGTTGCCATCGTGCATGTAGTCGTCGAGGTATTTGTCGAGTACTCTGGCTTCCAATTTGCCATCTGTGTCAGGCAGGGTAATGATCTTATGTTCGGTGAACTCTACGGCGCCGGCTTCATGCACATTGATATGCCCCGAGCCCACACAGATCACGCCCTCATATTGATAGAGCATCGAATCGATGGTGGTAGCATTGGTCTGGGTGCCGCCGGTGAGGAAGAATATCTGTGCGTCGGGCAGTCCACAGGCCTCACGGATGCGGTCCTTGGCCCGTTCAGAGAATTCGTCGAAACCGTATGGTGTCGGCTTGGTGTCGTTGTACTTCACCAGATTGTCGATTACCTGCTGACAGGCGCCGTTGTTGTAGTCACACTCGAATGAAATCATCTATAAACAATAAACTTTAAACAATAAACTTTCTTGCCCTTATAAGGCTTCGAGCATCCGCTTGATGACGACGGAGCAGGAAATCTCACGGTTAGCAGCCTCGGGAATGACGAGGGAATTGGGTGACTCGATGACATCGTCGGTCACGATGAGGTTGCGGCGGACGGGCAGACAGTGCATGAACTTGCCGTTGTTAGTCCACGACATGTGTTCAGTGTCGACAGTCCACGACATATCCTTTGAAGTGATCTTGCCGTAGTCGGCAGGATTGGTCACACCAGGGTTGCTCCAGTTCTTGGCGTAGATGAAGTCAGCACCTTCAAAAGCCTTCTTCTGGTCATACTCTACCTGAGCATCGCCGATGAACTTTGGATCGAGCTCATAGCCTTCGGGGTGGGTGATGACGAGGTCCACATCGGGCGCGGCATTCATCCACTGAGCGAAACTGTTGGGTACGGCCTGAGGCAAGGCACGGCAATGAGGCGCCCAGGTGAGGACGACCTTGGGTCGCTCTACCACCTTATGCTCCTCGATGGTAATCAGATCGGCGAAAGCCTGCAAAGGGTGAACGGTGGCGGTCTCCATGGCGAAGACAGGGCGGCCACTGTACTTGATGAACTGATTAAGCACTGTTTCGGCATAGTCGTATTCACGGTCGGTGAGACCAGCAAATGAACGTACACCGATAAGATCGCAGTAGCATCCCATAACGGGGATGGCTTCGAGCAGGTGCTCGCTCTTGTCGCCATCCATGATGACACCACGCTCGGTCTCGAGTTTCCAGGCACCGGCGTTCACATCGAGCACGATGACGTTCATGCCGAGGTTCATGGCAGCTTTCTGGGTAGACAGACGGGTGCGCAGACTATTGTTAAAGAAGATCATCATCAGGGTCTTGTTCTTGCCAAGATGCTGATACTTGTAGCGATCGTTCTTGATCTCAAATGCTTCGGCCATCGCCTTGTCCAGCGGGCCGAGGTCTTGTACGTTAATGAAAGTTTTCATATTGTTTAAACTCAAAACTCATTATTATTCTCTAATTTGCCCTTCGCCCTCGATGAGCCATTTGTAGGTGCAAATTTCTTCGAGCGCCATTGGGCCGCGAGGACCGAGCTTCTGGGTGGAGATGCCGATCTCGGCACCAAGGCCGAACTGAGCGCCATCGGTAAACGAAGTAGGGGCATTCCAATAGACGCAGGCAGCGTCAATATGCATCTGGAATTGGTGAGCTGTGGCTTCGTTCATCGTGATGATGGACTCGCTATGGCCGGAACCATACTGGTCGATATGGTCGAGTGCCTCCTCCAAAGAGGCGACGGTCTTGATAGCGAGCTTATAGTCCATGAACTCTGTGCCGTAACTGTCGGCAGTGGCATGCTCCAGATAAGGGTATTTTCCGTCGAGGCTGGCATAGGCCTTTTCATCGGCATAGATGATGACGTTCTTTTCGGCCATAGGCTCTACTAGCTTTTCTAGATCATCTAGTCTCTCTAGATGGACTAGTAGGCAGTCCAAGGCATTGCAGACTGACACACGGCGAGTCTTGGCATTGTTTATGATGGCGCGCCCTATTTCCAGGTCGCCGTCTTTGTCGAAATAGGTATTCACCACGCCTGCACCCGTTTCGATGACTGGGATGCGGGCCGTATCGCGGACAAAGTCGATGAGCTTGCGACCGCCACGGGGGATGCAAAGGTCTACATAGCCTACAGCATTGAGCATCTCACCCGTAGCCTCGTGGGTGGCGGGCAGCAATGCGACGACATCTTTCGAAATACCGAATTTCTCCAGTACTTCATGAATCAGCGCCACCTCCTCGCGATTGCTGCAGTCGGCGTCCTTACCACCCTTCAACACGCAGGCGTTGCCGCTCTTGAAACAGAGTGAGAAGACATCGAAGGTGACATTGGGACGGGCTTCGTAGATCATACCAATCACACCGAAGGGCACGCTAATGCGGCAGAGGCGCAGACCGTTGGGTAGTGTCTTCTGCTTGGTGATATGTCCTAAGGGCGAGGGCAGGGTGGCGACGTTGCGCATATCGGCAGCGATGCCTTCTAAGCGGCTCTCTGTCAACTGAAGACGGTCGTATAGAGGACTTGATGGATCCATCTTGGCCAGATCTTCGCTATTAGCCTTAAGGATTCTTTCCTGATTATTGATGATGGCATCAGCCACGGCCAGCAGAATCTCATTCCGCTGCTTGTCGCTTAACAGGGGCAGCGTCTTGCTTGCCCGCTTTACTTTTTCAAAAGTTTCTTTCAGTTGCATGGCAGGAATTCGGTATGTGGGGTTTGGTCTTTGCGTTCTATCAGGTCTGTAAGGATGTTCTCGCGCTCGCCATTGGCGATGATGACACGGATGCCAGACTGGGAGACCTTGCTGGCTGTGGTGTATTTGGAATGCATGCCACCGCGGCCAAAAGCACTCTTTTCAGGCTGGATGTATTCAGAGAGGTCACGACCCGGGGCAACTTCTCGGATCAGTTCTGCAGTAGGGTCATCGGGATGGGTGGTGAAAATACCATCAATGTTAGAAAGCAGAATCAGTGTGTCTGCTTCCATCATTTGGGCGATAAGGCCGGAAAGTTCATCATTATCCGTAAACATCAGCTCAGTAACGGATACGGTGTCGTTTTCGTTGACGATAGGCAGGACATTGTTCTCCAGCATCACCATCATACAGGCCTGCTGGTTGCGGTATTGCTCGCCCGGCTCGAAGTTCTCTTTCATGGTCAGCACCTGGCCAACATGAATGTTGAACTCACGGAAGAGGTCATAATAGAGTCCCACGAGTTTCACCTGTCCTACGGCAGAGAAGAGCTGGCGCTGTTCTACGGAGTCCAAAGAGTGATCTACGGTTAATTCTCTTCGTCCACAGGCCACAGCACCGGAGGATACAAGAATGACCTCTATATCATGTTTCCGTAGCCAGGCTATCTGGTCGACGAGTGCCGACATCCTGGTGACGTCGAGTTTGCCATCCTGGCGTGTTAGCACATTTGAGCCTATTTTTATAACGATACGTCTTTTCTTCATATAATTGCTACATCCATGATGTGGTTGATTTCTGGTTCTGAGTCTGTCGTGCCAACGATACTGATGATATCGAAGCGCACCTCGCTATTGATATGGTGAAACTTGATATAGTGGTTGATGGCCTGTTGGAGGCTCTGCATTTTCCTATAGTCGACGGCTTCCTCCGGTTCGCCAAACACCCGATTGCGGCGTGTCTTCACCTCTACAAACACAATGGTTCCGGTTTCATCTTTGGCGATGATGTCGATGTCGCGACGCCCAGATTTCCAATCACGCTCGATGATGGTATAGTCTTTTTCTTGCAGATAGGCTATAGCCAGGTCCTCTCCCCACTTTCCAAGTTCGTTATGCGCCGCCATACATTATTTCTCCGCATCCTTCTTGCGGATTTCCACGCGACGGATCTTTCCGGAAATCGTCTTTGGCAATTCATCGACGAACTCCACGATACGTGGATATTTATAGGGTGCCGTCTCGCGCTTCACGTGCTGCTGCAGTTCCTTGATGAGATCTTCACCAGCCTTGTCCTTCCACTCCTTGCCGAGTACGACAGTTGCTTTAACCACCATACCGCGGATATCATCAGGCACACCAGTGATAGCGCATTCTACAACAGCTGGGTGGGTCATCAGAGCACTTTCCACTTCAAACGGACCAATACGGTAGCCGGAAGACTTGATTACATCATCGATGCGGCCCTCAAACCAGTAGTAGCCGTCCTCATCACGCCAGGCCATGTCACCTGTGTGGTAGAGCCCGTTATGCCAGGCTTCGCGGGTGAGCTCCTCATCACGATAGTAATATTTAAAAAGACCAATGGGTTTACGATCGCCTACGCGAACCACGATTTCACCCTTTTCACCATCCTCACATGGCGTGCCGTCAGCGCGGATGAGGTCGATGTCGTATTGAGCATTAGGGATGCCCATAGAACCAGGCTTCGGTGTCATCCAAGGGAAGGTGCCCAGAGTCATAGTGGTCTCCGTCTGTCCGAAGCCCTCCATCATCCTGATGCCAGTCTTCTCAAAGAACTTATCGTAGACGGCCGGGTTCAAAGCCTCACCAGCCGTTGTGCAGTATTCGAGGCTTGACAGGTCGTACTTCGACAGGTCTTCGCGTATCATAAAGCGGTAGATGGTGGGCGGGGCACAGAATGAAGTGACGTGGTATTTCTCCATCTGTCGGAGGAGAGTGTCGGCATTGAACTTCTCATGGTCGAACACGAACACTGTTGCGCCAGCAAACCACTGGCCATAGAACTTACCCCATACAGCCTTTCCCCAACCGGTATCGGCTACTGTCAGATGGAGCGAACCCTCGTGGAGGTTATGCCAGAAGACACCTGTTGACAGATGCCCCATGGCGTAAAGATAGTCGTGGGCTACCATCTTCGGCTCACCGCTGGTGCCAGAAGTGAAATACATCAGCATAGTGTCATCGTTTTCGTTGACGAAGGCGGGGCGTACGAATTTCGGCGCCTGCTGCCACTCACTCTGCCAGTCGCGGAATCCCTCTGGAATGGGCTTGCCGTGATCTGTGATGGCGATATACTGTTTCACTGAGGGGCTTTCAGCCATGGCCAACTGTATCTGACTAACGACATAGGGATCGTCTACACAGATGATGGCCTTTACTGAGGCACGGGTGTTACGATATACGATGTCATGTTTTGTCAGCATGTGGGTGGCGGGAATTACGATAGCACCGATCTTACAGAGGGCTAGCATCACCACCCACCACTCGTAACGACGCTTCAGAATCAGCATCACAGGGTCGTTTTTGCCAATGCCTAATGTCTGCAGATAGCTGGCAGCCTGATCGGTCTGTTCTTTCAGCTGTCCGTATGTGGTGCGTATCTCTTCGCCCTGATCGTTTGTCCAAAGGATGGCGAGCTTCTCAGGTGCCTCCTCAGCCCACGCGTCCATCACATCGTAGGCGAAATTGAAATTCTCAGGGATAATGAACTCCAGGTTCTTGTTGTAATCCTCAACAGACGTGAACTTCGTCTGCTTTAAAAATCTCTCTATCATGTTTGTCTAGTTTATTCTACTGTGAATGCTAGGAATTTCACGGGTTTATCGCCGACGGCCAGCATACCATGAGGTTTTGTTGAGTCGAAGTAAATACTATCGCCCTCCTCTAAAATGATGGTCTTTCCGCCGATGTAGAGTTCCATCTTACCCTCCAGAATCAGGTTGAACTCCTGTCCTGGGTGGGAATTCTTGTAGATAGTGCGAACCCCAGGTTTAGGCTCTACCGTTACAATGAAGACATCGGCCTTGTGCCCCACAAAACCACCTACGAGCGACTGGTACTTGTAAGCCTTTGTGCGTTCAATGCTCATACCCTGTCCCTTGCGTGTTACGTAATATGATTTCATGTGTGGTGACTCGG
Source organism: Prevotella sp. (assembly GCA_017650905.1). Taxonomy (GTDB): domain Bacteria; phylum Bacteroidota; class Bacteroidia; order Bacteroidales; family Bacteroidaceae; genus Prevotella. Next base: position 21,623 of record JAGCDZ010000094.1, read on the forward strand.
CGAAGATCAGTTCTTCTGTCGACACACCGTATTTATGGGCAATCTTCATCAGGTTCGAAATCGTGATGTCAAGTTCGCCTGCCTCAATCTTCTCATACTTTTCCGCATTAATGCCGATGGTCTCTGCCATCTCACTCACTGGAATGTCGAGCACATCGCGCAGTCCGCGTAAACGCTCACCTATTTGTTTTAATTGTTCGTCCATAATCTATTTTTGTCAACTGTAAACTTATTGTTATTTCGCTCCTGCCTTGAGGCCTCGGATGACGGCTGAAGTAAACCCGGCATGTTCCATCTCATTGAGGCCCTTGATAGTGACACCACCTGGGGTTGTCACCAGATCAATGGCTGCCTCTGGGTGTAGCCCGCTGGCTTCGAGCAATTCCACTGCCCCTTTCATCGTCTGCATCACTATGGTCTTGGCATCGTCGGCCTTAAAACCTAACTCCACACCGCCCTCGGAGGCTGCACGGATATAACGCATAGCATAAGCGATGCCACAGGAGGCGAGTGTTGTACCTGCTGCCAGGTGTTGCTCGTCAGTAATCAGGGTGCTGCCCATTTCATCGAATATGTTTACCACTGTCTGAGTATCCTCTTCTGATGCGCCTACGGGTACGATAAAGGTCATCGATGCCATTTCTGCGATGGCGATATTGGGAATCACCAGGAACAGGGGAGGGCAGTTCTCACCCAACCATCCCTTAATGCTCTCAGACGATACGCCTGCTGCAATGACAATCAGTATCTGCTTTTGGGGATTCAGTTCTGGTTTGATGTCCGTCAGCACACGCTCTACCAACCAGGGCTTGACGACAACACAGACAATGTCGGCTGTATCAGCAGCCAATTTGTTGTCAGTTGTCACGCTGACGCCTGTTTTCGCAAATTTTTCTACTACGGCTTGCGAAGGATCGCTCACGGTGATGTCTTCGTTTCTAAACTGCTGGCCTTTAATAAGGCCTTCTACGGTGGCGCCGCCCATGGCGCCTGCACCGATTACTGCTATTTTCATAATTCTTCTGGTTTAACTCTTATCAGCCTCTCTATAAAGTCATCAGCCTCTGCTTTCGTGAGACAAAGGGGCGGTAGCAGGCGCAGAATATTCTGTCCGGCACAGCCAGTGAAGCAGTGTTCATGTTTGATAAGAGGCTTGCGTACCATTGCGTGAGGCATATCCAGCTCAATGCCAATCATCAGTCCGCGACCACGCACCTCCTTGATGTGAGAACTTCCAATGTTTCTGATGCCTTCCATCAGGTAGTCGCCTATCACACGGGCATTTTCAACTAATCCCTCATCCTCGAACACGTCGAGCACAGCGAGGGCAGCTGCACAGGCCAGATGGTTGCCGCCAAAGGTCGTTCCCAACTGTCCATAGACGGGTTCGAAATCTGGGCTTATCAGTACAGCTCCCATGGGGAATCCATTGGCTATGCCCTTAGCCACCGTGATGATATCAGGCTTGATGCCCAGCCATTGGTGAGCAAAAAACTTGCCACTTCGTCCATAACCACATTGTATTTCGTCGCAAATCAGCACAGCACCATAGCGCTTGCAGGCATAAGCCAATCCCTGAGCGAACTCGGGTGTAGCCATCTGGATGCCACCCACACCCTGGATGCATTCCAGAATCACAGCAGCAACACCTCCCTTCGATAACTCGCGCACCCAGGGCTCCAGGTCATTCATCGGCAGGAAACGTACATGGTGGTTGTCATTGATGGGAGCGACAATCTTGGGATTATTCGTCACCTCAACAGCCAGTGAAGTACGTCCGTGGAAAGCTTTCTCGCAACTCAGCACTCGTGTGTTGCCTGTTTTAAAGGATGCCAGTTTCAGGGCGTTCTCATTGGCTTCGGCACCGCTGTTAATCAGAAACAGCTGGTAGTCGTCATAGCCACAGATCTTACCCAGTCTCTCAGCCAGTTCCACCTGCAGTTTGTTAATTACCGAGTTGGAATAGAAGGCTATCTTACTGAGTTGTTCAGTCACTTTTTCCTGATAGTGTGGATGAGAGTGCCCGATACTGATCACGGCATGTCCACCATAGAGGTCCAGATACTCCTGACCTTTCTCGTCCCATACCTTACAGCCCTTGCCCTTTACAATGTTTACATCGAAGAGCGGATATACGTCGAATAGTTTCATATTGTCAAGTCTTTATATAATCGCGTGCAAAGTTACTGCAAAATTCCGATAAACCGTCACTTTCGCTCGTATTTTTGCATAAAATTGTAGAAAATGCCCTTTATTATGCATAAGGCAGGCATAAATATGCTGTGCAAAAAGGTGGGAGCAGCCATCGCCACTCCCACCTATTGTATATGAGATGTTCGTTGATCTTACTTGATAATCACCTTGCGAACGTTGTTGCCCTGACGGATGATGTAGACACCAGCCGGAAGATCCAGATTGGGTGCACCCTTGCCCTTGGCAACGCTGGTACCATTCAGTCGGTTGATGGTCCATTGGTCGTCAGCAATGGCATTGACAATGCGGATGCCCGTCGGGTTGAAGACAAGGGCCTCAGGAGCCGACTTCTGGGCATTGCCTACATTGTCCACGGCATAGGCGATGATGCTATAGTTCGCGTTGGTCTGATCCATCTCAAAGCTGAGACTCGGCTCAATATTATTGCCCAGGAACACATAGTCCTCGCCATCCTTGGAAATATAGAACTGATAGTGGCTGACACCTGACTCGCTGTCAATACCCTCGCAGGTCACTAAGAACTTTCCGTCATCTTGTTTGGCGACACTCTTCATCTTCGTCGTGGGCGCTACGAGATCCAGTGTGTTCACATACTCGTTGGTCTCAATCACCTCGTTGTAGTCGAACCTGATAGAAGCCTTGTTCTTAATCTGTGTACCATTCTTCAGACCTGGCTTCAGGTCAACGCTGAAGGTCACGTAGCCTTCGCCCTCAGGAGCATTCACGTTGGGTGGCAGTTCGATGCCCTCAATGTCCCAGGTAAGTTTGTTGCCCTCTCGGTTCATCTTCCAGTTGTACCCAACGCCCTCATGGCTGGTAGAGCCAAAGCGGACAGTGTTGAGATCAAAGATGTTCTCGTCGAGTTCGTCGCTAATGCGGATGCGATAGGCAGGAGCCGTGGCATCCTTCTTGTTCTCAAAGAGAATCTGGTAGTCCATGGTCTTTGCTTCGCTGATATAATTCTCGTCACCATAGCCAATTGGACCTACCATTTCATTGGGGTCAAACGATCTTACAACACCATTGATACCTTGTTTTGCATCAAGCAGTTTTTCGTTATATTTTCTCTCCCATTCTTTGTAATTTGCATCTGTGTCCTTTGTGGTAAACCAGAGCCAGCGACGGACGATGGCACCACTGAATGCCTTAGTTGTTTCCAGCAGTTCTCCGGCAAAGTTAATGAGTCCACCGCCTGGAACTGTTTCAAGCCACTTGGTGGCTACTGTCTTGACTGCACGCCTTGCCACAACAATAGTTTCGCCAGTCTTGGTCTTTTCTTCGACTAAGCCCCAGTCTACCTTTTTATTCACCTTTTCGCGATAGTATGCCAACTCTTTTTCGTCTAGGTCGATATGGTCATGAATGACGTCTGTCATAAACTCTGTCACTTTATCGCCTGCATAATCGAGAGCCACAAGTCCTGCTATGATGAGACAAGTCGTTCCTGAGATGACTATACGATGCGACTGAGATTTTTTAGAAGAAGTGTCAATCATAAATTCTCGAGCATCCTTCATAACCAGTCCTTCGGCCATAATATTGAACGAGTAGGTCTCAAATGGAGCCATGCTTGGTACGACGAATACCATGGCAGGATCACCATCGTAACTGATGCTGTCCATTGGCAGTTCTTCTACACCGTTTTTACCAGGTAATTTGCATCCCAGCAATTTGATATCGTCTGTGGCATGAACCAGCAGGAAGAACTTTGTGCTTGGGCGACTGTCAATATTTTCAATCTTCACAGTGTATTCTGTAGGAACACCAAGACGAACTTTGTCTCTTCCAACGAATGTAATGCGAATCTTTGAGTCTGCTGCGCGCTCAATGGTACCGTAGGTCAGGGTGTAGCCGCCATGACCTCCATCCCGGCAGAGATGTGCATAATAGGTGGCACCTTCTTCTATTTTATCTATATTGAATGTATAGGGTTCATTGATATACCACTTATTGGCAACAACTTTTGACTGATCACCTTTTATTTGTACAATATCAACCCACTTCAACTTTAGTGTTGATGTGGTGTCGGGCGATACGGTAATGTTCATCATTGTGGTGGCATTTTGGGTGTCCAGCTTAATCCAGTCTTCGTTGTCGCGCTTATCATTGGCGTCGAGATAGCCCAAATGACCAGAAATAGAAGCATTGTTCTCCAGCAAATCGGTTGCTTCTGCCTGCTCGTTGTTAGGCTCTGTGTCGGTTGGGAAGTTATAAGGCGTGAAGATATACTTCAGTCTGTAACCGCCAAAGCCTTTATCACGATTCAAATGCAGATAATAGGTTCCAACACCCGCGTCCTCAATGGTCAGCGTATCGTTGAGCATATACCACTTACTTTGACGGGAATAATAAGTCTCTTTATTCTGATCATAACGTTTGAAGTCCAGCCATTTCATCTGCAATCCGTATGTCGGCTCACAATTCACCACCAATTGCACACGGCCGTCCTGTGGTACTTGAATCTTGTAACAATCATCATTGTCGCGATAGTCGTTGGCATCAAGATAACCGATATGTCCTTGCACGGTCTGTCCGTTGACAATCTCTGTGCCTTCTCCATCCTTATCGTTAGACTCGGCATCGTTAGCATAGCGGTTAGGCGTGAAGATATACTGTAGGGTGTATCCACCATGACCTTTGTTGCGATTCAGATGCAGGTAGTAGGTGCCGACACCAGCATCATCTATGGTCAATGTATCATTGCTCATATACCATTTGTTGGCACGGACATAATAACTCGTATTCGGATCCAGTCGTTTGACATCCAGCCATTTCATTTCCAGGTCATAAGTCTTGTCGCAATTCACGATTAACTGCACTCGTCCGTCCTGAGGCACTTGAATCTTATAGCAATCGTCATTGTCGCGGTAGTTGTTGGCATCAAGGTAGCCAATATGTCCCTGCACGGTCTGCCCATTGGCAATCTCAGTGCCTTCTCCGTCCTTATCGTTAGACTCGGCATCGTTAGCATAGCGGTTAGGCGTGAAGATATACTGTAGGGTGTATCCACCATGACCTTTGTTGCGATTCAAATGCAGGTAGTAGGTGCCGACACCAGCATCATCTATGGTCAATGTATCATTGCTCATATACCATTTGTTGGCACGGGCATAATAACTCGTATTCGGATCCAGTCGTTTGACATCTAGCCATTTCATTTCCAGGTCATAGGTCTTTTCGCAATTCACGATTAACTGCACTCGTCCGTCCTGAGGCACTTGAATCTTATAGCAATCGTCATTGTCGCGGTAATCGTTGGCATCAAGGTAGCCAATATGTCCCTGTACGGTTTGTCCGATAGCAATCTCGTCACCCTGCCCGTCCTTATCATTGGGCTCGACATCGTTGGTGTAATTGTTGGGCGTAAAAACATATCTTATAGAGTAGCCGCCATGACCTTTGTCGCGATTCAGACGCAGGTAATAAGTTCCCACACCAGCGTCGTCAATGGTCAATGTGTCGTTGCTCATATACCACTTCGTTTTACGGGAATAATAAGTTTTATTGTTTTGATCATAACGTGTGACGTCCAGCCATTTCATTTGCAGGTCATAGGTTTTTTCGCAATTCACGATTAACTGAACATGACCGTCCTGCGGCACTTGAATCTTATAGCAATCGTTGTTATCGCGGTAGTCGTTGGCATTAAGGTAGCCTATTCGACCCTGTACACTTTGTCCAACTGCAATTTCAGAGCCCTGCCCCTCTTCGTCATTCTTTTCTGCATCGTTCGCATAAGCACAGGCTGTAAATTGGTAATTCAGAGAATAAGATCCGGCACCACCGTCACGCTGAATTTTAAGATAATAGGTGCCCGAGCCGGCATCCTCGACAATAAGACTCTCGTTGTTCTTCATATACCACTTGCAGGAGCGAGAATAATCGGCATTGTTTGCAACCCATTTAAAGTCAAGCCACTTGATGCTGAGATCGCCACTTAGCGTTAAAGTTATCGCGACTCGCCCTTCTTCAGGCACTTCAATCTTAAACCAGGCAGATTCGTTGTTCTTGTCGAGCGTACCGTTACCTGATCCGCCTTGTTTAATGAGCGTGGCCGTCTGCCACGAATTTCCTTGTGCCAGCATCCCTATTGGCAACGCCAGCAGCAACAATAATAGTTGTAGTTTTCTTTTCATATTGTGATTGTTTTGTTAATAAATATGCTTTGATTATTGCTTGAGCTTAATCTGACTACAAAGATAAGGGAAATATTTTTAAATGCACGTATCTTATTCACAGAAACTTTTCCCGAATTCGCAATACTTGAAAATCCTAATGCATAAATCTTTCCCGAAATCGCAATAATCTGGCCAAAAACAACGATTTCATCGGTAGAACTACAAATTGAGATGGGTAAACGTACACTTATCGTTTTTGGGCCTTCTGCTGTCACCGCCACCGCCTTCGTAGCAGGCCAGCAATCATTTCAATTTCCTTCTTACCCAGACTTTATGCGTGTGGTCTCCCCAGGCGATGATGCCAGAATTGCCGTCGGCCACCAGTTGCCTGAGGTCTTTTGAGGCGCCGCTCATGGACAGGCCGGTTGCCGCAGCATAGTTAGATAGCGTCATGAATCCCTGCTTGTCAATAATCTCCTTGGCCTTTGCCAGACGCTCTTCGCGACTGAACCGGCTTTTCCTTTGAGGTACAAACTCTACACCATCGTTTTCGAACGTTGCCACCCTGTTCATTCTCCTCAGCAATTCCGGGTCGGGCCTGAAATTGATGCTCTTGATGCGCACACGCCTGTATCTCAGTTTGGGGTCGTCACCGTCGTCGAACTCCTGTTTACGTGCAAGTTCTTCTTCTGAAGCCTTGGATGTGTCGAATTCTAAGGACAGTGAGAATACGCCCAGTCCGTCAATCTTGATGTTGTGCCCATTAGGCAGGCTCGTCAGCATCTCATCCGTCAGCGCATCGAAGACAGTTCGGATAATCCCCTCGTTAAGGATTGGGGATAACTTGCACATGTGCTGGATGACCATCTCATAGTCAAACAGCGAGTATCTCTGCATCTTCGGATAAATCACCGTCCTGCCCTCTGTCATTTCCCCTGGAAGTTCCTTTAAAATATACTTTGCCATCTTTTTAAATTGTTTTTAATTGATTACTATTCTACTTATCATTTTTTTGTTGCTTTTTAATTTTGTCTTTGCTGCTTATCTATCTGATCTTGCTTACAATTGTTTTCACTCTTAACAGCTAAAATTAAAACTCTTAACTGAAAAAGTCTGAAGTCTTATCGATAAATGTTCTTTTCCGTTCTAAACATTCTATTTCTGCTCTGTAAAATCTATTTTTACACGCTGAAATTGTATCTTTATGTGCAGAAAACTCTATTTCACGTCCTGAAAATACTTTTTCAGTTTGCAAAGATACATTTTTTTTTCGATTTCACCAAATTATATGGCCAGAAATGACAAAAGACTGCTTAAGATTCCGATGGTCGTTTTTTCATCTTTTTGACCTCTTTTTTCTTGTTTTTTTTGTTTTTTTGAGGGAAATGCACTAATTTTGCAGCCATGATTAGCGTCTTAATTGCTGCTTTGCCCATGATGGTATGCTGTGTCCTCTCAGTGCTGATAGCCCTGAGCCTATTCAGTCGTAGGAATATGGCAAAGGCGCGTCTATTGGTGTTTATGCTAACGGCGGCGGTGTTGTATCTGGCTCATTTTGTGTATTTCAACCGTCAGATGGCCGTGATACCTCTGACCGATATACTCTATAACTTCTGCAATCCAGCTGTGTTCCCCCTCTATTACTTATATATAGAAGAACTGACGGAGTATCGTCCGAATCGCAGGGCACAGATTCTCTGTCTGCTCCCGTCGGTACTTTGTTTCCTGGCTGTTAGCATCATTTATCTGTTGATGGATGACGAGGAGACTACGCGTTTTATCCAGCAATATCTCTATGGAAATGAATTCACCTCTCTTTCTGGCTTTCCCTGGTGGCAGGGGGTTGCACATTCAGTTGTGAGAATCGTGTTTGCGATACAGATACCTCTGGTGTTGTTCTTTGGATTCCGACGTATTACGGCTTATAATACCGTGGTGGAGTCGAACTATTCGAACATAGAGGGCAAACGGATTGTAGGTGTGAAGACGCTGCTGGTGCTTTTTGCCATCACCTCGTTCCTGGCTTTTGTCTTCAATCTGATAGGGCGCCAGCGTTTTGCCGAAGGACCAGAACCCTTAGCCTTCCCGTCCATGATGTTCTCTTTGCTGTTACTCCTGATAGGGCATGTGGGTCTGAGCCAGCAGTTTTCGGTACAGGACATCGAAGCTGAGGTGTTTCAGGAATCAGAGTCCATGCCTGAAGACGGTGGTGCTAGCGAATTGTTGGAAGGTATCAAGAAGCTGGTGAACAACGAGAAACTTTTCCTTTATCCTAACCTGAAAGTCAGTGACTTGGCCACTCGACTTCATAGTAATCGCAACTATATTTATCACGCCATCAATGTGGAAATGGGCGTGTCGTTTTCGGATTATATCAACGGCCTGCGTATTGACTATGCTTCACGACTGCTTGAGGAGTGTCCTGAGTTGTCAATCAATGATGTAATACAGAAGTCGGGCTTTACCTCCAGTAGTGCATTCTATCGCAACTTCAAGAAATTTAAAGGCATCACTCCGACAGAGAAACGTTCCAAGTAGTACTTGTCGACATAGTAATCCATGAATTATGCACAAACTGACCACAAAGGCACAAAGGATTATTAATGTATAGTTCCTTCGTGTCTTTGCGTCTCTTCCTATTCGGCCAGTCTTCTGTGGCATATGCTTGAAATAGTTTGGGCAAAGATAGGCGTTTATTTGCCGAAGCCGATGGGGTGGTTCAGCAGAATGATGCTGGTGTCGGCAAGCTTCAGTTCACGCTTGATGGCATCCTTGTCCATCATGGCGCGTGCTACAGTATGCAGGCCGAGAGCCGTACAGGCCAGATAGATGTTCTGCGACACGTAGCCGGCATCCACTCCGCCGTAGCGGTTATTGTCCATCCGCTCGTTGTCTTTCGTGCTGACGAGTATCAGGGCTACAGGAGCCTTTTTGGCGAAGTCCTGTCCTGCGGCGAGGCTGGGGCGTATGTCCGTCGTCGTCACAGGTACCAGCGTATTGTCTTTGGGCATGTAGCGGCAGACACCATATTGTGAGCAGACAAACACCTTGATGTCCTGCATGTTGACAGCCGAGGGAGCTGTTATCTTACCTGAGGCTGGGTCACTGATGCCGCAAGCAGCCCAGAGTATGGTTGATACAGTCTGAAGGTCGACTTCCTGTTCCGTCATATCACGGTAGGAACGACGCTGTTTCAAGGCATCGCCGAGCGACATGTTGAGTTTCTGTACTTCGGGTTGTGGCAGCTGGATAGCATCCTGTGCCTTGACTGTCGTGCCCATCATCATCAGGGCCAGCATTGTGAAAAGAACCTTTTTCATCTTAGTTTCGTGTTTAGTGAATAAATCGTTAGTATATTAAAAAGCTGATGCCTTCAAGCGAAGGCCTGCAGTCTCATCAATACCGAACATGAGGTTCATGTTCTGCACGGCCTGACCCACGGCACCTTTCAGTAGGTTGTCGATGCAAGAGGTGACAAGTAATTTATTGTCGAAAGCATCGATGTGGACAAGGCATTTGTTGGTGTTGACCACTTGCTTCAGATCGAGCGACTGCTCGCTGTAGTGGGTGAAGGCGGCTTCACAGTAGAAGTCCTTGTAACCTTGTATGATTTCATTAGCATTGGCCTTCGTGCGGATAACTTCTGTGCAGAAGATACCACGGGCAAAGTCGCCGCGATAGGGGATGAAATCGATGTCGACATCGAGTGAGCCCTGTGTCTGAATCAGCGACTGACGGATTTCGGCCAGATGCTGGTGGGTGAAGGGCTTGTAGATGCTCAAGTTGTTATTGCGCCAGGAGAAATGGGTTGTAGCGCCAGGCTTCTGACCAGCGCCAGTGGAACCAGTGATGGCGTTAACGGCAACATCGTATTTCAACAGTCCCATTTTTGCAGCAGGTAGCAATCCTAACTGGATGCAAGTAGCAAAACAACCAGGATTGGCCACGTGTTGGGCTTTAATTATCTCTGCTTTGTTGATTTCCGGTAGGCCATAGACATAGTCGTGGTCGCCCTTAATGCGGAAATCCTGTGCCAGATCGATGATTTTGACGTCGGTAGGAATGGTGTGCTCCTTGAGGAAGGCCTCGCTCTTGCCGTGACCGAAACAGAAAAACACGACATCGATGTCTTCGAAGGGCATCTGGTTGGTAAACTTCAAATCTGTCTCACCGATGAGTCCCTCATGTACATCGCTGACCAGATTACCAGCGTTACTCTCAGAGTTGGCAAAGACAATCTCCGCCTCAGGGTGGTTGAGTAACAGGCGGATGAGTTCTCCACCTGTATACCCTGCTGCACCTAATATGCCTACCTTAATCATCTTTTCTCGTCTTTATGGATGCCGTAGTAAACGCGGAGCGGTGTGGAACTAACCTTGATAAAGCCCTTGGCCTCGTCGGCGGTCCAACCTGTCTGTGTCTCACCGTATTCGCCCAACTTGCTCTTGGTTAGGTCGTTGACAGAGTCTACGCCCACCGTCTCGAAGCCATAAGGACGCAATTTCAGAATAGCTGTACCAGTTACATTGCGCTGGCTGGAGGTCAGCATGGCCTCTATGTCCGGCATGACGGGCTCCAGGTACTGGCTCTCGTGTAGGAACATGCCATACCAATTAGCCACCTGGTCTTTCCAGTATTGCTGCCATTTCGAGAGTGTCGACTTCTCCAACAGACGGTGTGCCTCGATGATAAGTTTGGGAGCGGCGGCCTCAAAGCCCACGCGACCTTTGATGCCGATAATAGTGTCACCCACGTTGGCGTCGCGCCCGATGGCATACGAAGCACCAATCTCCTCAATCTTCTGGATGGCCTTGATCCTGTCGTCGAATTGCTCGCCATTGACAGCGACGATTTCACCTTTCTCGAAAGTAATCTTCAGCGTGGCCTCCTGTTCTTTGGCAGTGACATGTTTCAGATAGGCGTCTTCGGGCAGTCCCTGTGTGGCGTCGAGTAATTCGCCACCGCAGATGCTGGTGCCCCATATACCTACATTATATGAATACTTCAGTTTGGTGAAGTCAGCAAAGAATCCGTGTTCATTTAGGAAGTCAACTTCCTCCTTGCGCGTCAGTTTCTTATCACGCGTCAGGGTGATAATCTCTACGCCAGGTGCCATCACGAGGAAGGTCATGTCGAAACGGATCTGGTCATTGCCGGCACCTGTGCTTCCGTGAGCAATGGCGTCAGCTCCGATCTCCTTGGCATAGCGGGCGATGGCAATGGCTTGGAAGATACGCTCACTTGAAACTGAAATAGGGTAACAGTTGTTACGCAGCACATTGCCGAAAATCATATATTTCAGGGATTTGGCGTAATACTCTTGTGTCACGTCGAGGGTGACATACTGAACGGCACCTAATTTATACGCGTTCTCTTCGTTGGTCTTTAACTGTTCGGCACTGAATCCACCGGTATTGGCGCAGGCAGCATAGACATCCCAGCCGTCCTGTGCTAACTTCATGACTGTGTAGGAGGTGTCGAGGCCTCCGGAAAATGCGACTACTACTTTTTTGTTTGCCATATCTTTTGTTGTTTTTATTGTTCTTCTAATTCTTGGAGATGACGGATACGCGAGAGGGCTTCATCGGGAATCTTGGCAGGCAGATGCTCTGTCGGATCATAGAGCATGGCTGTACAGATGCAATATTTCCGGCCAGTACGATGTAATACGTCGACGTTGACACAACCCTCGCAGCCTTTCCAGAAGGCCTCGTCTTCCGTCAGGTCGGCAAAGGTGACAGGCTGATAACCTAAGGCTGTGTTCATGGCCATGACAGCGGCACCACTTGTCAGTGAGAATATCTTGGCATGGGGCCAACGGGTCCGGGCCAGTGTGAATGTCAAATCCTTGATGCGCTTAGCGACATGATGTCCTCGGAAGTTTGGATGTACAATCAGACCGGAGGTCGTCACATATTGCTGGTTCTCCCAAGTCTCGATGTAGCTGAATCCGGCGAATTGGCCGTCTTTCGTTAAGGCGATAACTGCCTTTGCCTCTAACATTTTCTTCGTCAGATACTCATGTGTGCGTTTTGCTATACCGGTACCTCGCACTTTTGCAGCGTCAGCAATCGTCTCTAAAATGGTGTCGACGTACTTCTCGTGCTCCGGCCCAGCTATTAACACTTCAATTTCAATTTCTTGTTCCATTAGTCTATAAACTATAAACTTTAAACTCTAAACCATACACTATCGCATATTGGGGATGACATCATTCAGGGCTTCAATCACTTCCTGATGTCTGATCCCTTCCTTGATTACGATGAAAATCGTATCATCGCCAGCAATGGTACCAATGATTTCAGGAATGTCGCTGCTGTCAATGTTCCAGGCAATAGCACTGGCATAGCCAGGTCGTGTCTTGATGACGCCCATATTGCCAGAGAAGTTGATGCTGACAAACCCAGGTACCTGCATCATTTCTTTAATGTTGCTTGGCGTAGTTATACGTTTGTACATCGTATCGTTGGGCAAAACATAAATATATTTGCCGCCCATTGTGGCAGCCTTGGCCACCTTTAGTTGCTTAAGATCGCGACTAAGTGTTGCTTGCGTGAGTTTGAAACCTTCTTTCTGAAGCGCAATGAGCAGTTCATCCTGACTGCCAAGTTGTTGACTTGAAATGATGAGTCGCAATGCCTCCAAACGGTTGTTCTTTTCCTTCATCTTGGTATATTTATTCAAAAATCGGATGCAAAAGTACAACTATTTTTGCATCCGACCAAATATTTCTGCATATTTTTGCAGAAGGAATAGAATTTTACCTTTTTACTTTCTACTTATCTCTTCATGTCGAAACCAACGCGTACGCCATCGTATTGTTTGCTCAAGTCGCCAATAGTCTGAAGATTGGCATTACCGCTGAGGGCAGACATTGTCTGTAAAACGGTCAGCAGTTTCTTAGCTTCAAACAGAATAGAAATACCGTTGACTTCCTTCTTGGTATAGCAGTTGATAGATAGCAGCAAGCCTTTCAGTTTAATCTGCTGAGATGCTTCGTCGAAGGTATAGGTGCCACTGAAGTTTGTGCCGGCAATCTTCGATGAGAAGGTCCCATCCTGATTGAAAGTGATTTGAGTGTTGCTGGCAGAAATGCCGACCTGCTGATAATAAGGCTTTACTTTTTCCTCAATTTGTGCAGCTGCAACTTCACCACCGGCTTTGGCCAACAGGTTCTCACTTGTGAAGGCACATCCGGGACCATTGTAAGTCCAAGATCCGATAAGATTCTGGGCTGATACTTTGTCGAGACCAATCACACTTGTGATGGCGTTGATCACACTGCCATTCTGTATGGCACTAAGCACCTGATTCATGTTGCCACAGCTAACTAAAAGGATACTGACAACCGCTACTACTAATAATTGAATCTTTCTCATATTCTTATTCCATTGATTGTTATTGTCGTTATTAAAACTCTGCAAAGATACGAACTTTTCCGTCAACAACCATCGTTTTATCAGAAATTAACTTAGAAATGCTTGTTTCTTCAGCACGTAGTATTCCTGGCTTCGGTTCCCTCTGATTGCGATGCCTGACGAGGGATGAACCAAGCATTTCCTTTTTTGTTTTGCCCTAATATATTATATAATAATAATGTGTAGGCTGGTTTTTGACTTGACTTTTATCAAGAAGTGGAAATGTTACACTCAAAAACTGAAATTTTTTTCAGAAAAGTTTTGGTGGTTCGGAAAAAAGCAGTACCTTTGCACCCGCTTTCGCCCAAAAACTTGGGTTTGAGGCAAAAAATGAGTTCTTTGAAAGATTTACATAGACAGAAGTAGTACAAGAAGCGAGTGCCTATTATATGATAGGTACTTGGGTAGAAGAAACGAACCGTTTAATTCTTGAAATACTGGATAGTCGTTCTGAGACAGAGACAAGACCGGAA
>JAGCDZ010000095.1 GCA_017650905.1 Prevotella sp.
CATCGATGTCGAAGGTAACCTCAATCTGAGGAATACCACGACGGGCAGGAGCGATACCTGTGAGGTTGAACTCGCCGATAGACTTGTTCTGTGCAGCCATCGGACGCTCACCCTGAAGTACGTGGATGGTCACCTCTGTCTGATTGTCAGCAGCGGTAGAGAAGGTCTCGCTCTTCTTGCAAGGAATGGTCGTATTGGCCTCAATCAGTTTTGTGCATACACCACCCAGTGTCTCGATACCCAGTGTCAGCGGGGTCACGTCGAGCAGTACGATGTCGCCAACGCCACCTTCCTTGTTCAGAATAGCACCCTGAATAGCAGCACCAACGGCTACCACTTCGTCAGGATTTACACCTTTTGAAGGCTCCTTGCCGAAGTAGTTCTTTACCAGTGTCTGCACAGCAGGGATACGGCTTGAACCACCTACGAGAATCACCTCGTCGATATCGGCTGTGGTCAGTTTGGCATCAGCAATGGCCTTCTGACAGGGAGCCAGACAAGCCTGAATCAGGTCGTGGGCCAACTGCTCAAACTTAGCACGGGTGAGTGTCTTCACCAAGTGCTTAGGTACACCAGCTACAGGCATGATATACGGCAGATTAATTTCTGTGCTCATAGAAGAAGACAACTCAATCTTAGCTTTCTCTGCGGCCTCCTTCAGACGCTGCATAGCCATCGGGTCGTCCTTCAGATTGGCGCCCTCGTCGTTCTTAAACTCTTGTACGAGCCAGTCGATGATAGCCTGGTCGAAGTCGTCACCACCGAGGTGTGTATCACCATTGGTAGAGAGTACCTCGAACACACCACCACCAAACTCGAGGATAGAGATATCGAATGTACCACCACCAAGGTCGAACACGGCGATTTTCATATCCTTGTTAGCCTTATCGACACCGTATGCCAGAGCAGCGGCTGTGGGCTCGTTGACAATACGCTTCACATTGAGTCCAGCAATCTGGCCAGCCTCCTTGGTAGCCTGACGCTGAGAGTCGGAGAAGTAGGCAGGTACAGTGATGACGGCATCTGTCACCTCCTGTCCGAGATAGTCCTCAGCAGTCTTCTTCATCTTCTGGAGCACCATAGCAGAAATTTCCTGCGGGGTGTATTTACGTCCATTGATATCGACACGGGGATAGCCACCCTCATTCACTACCGAATAAGGTACGCGGGCAATCTCCTTTTCAGTCTGCTGCCAGTTCTCACCCATGAAACGCTTGATAGAATAAACGGTGTTCTTGGGGTTGGTAATAGCCTGACGCTTGGCAGGATCACCGATCTTACGCTCACCATTGTCTACAAAACCAACCACAGAAGGCGTTGTACGCTTACCCTCACTGTTGGCAATTACTACTGGCTCGTTACCCTCGAATACGGCAACGCAGCTGTTGGTAGTTCCTAAGTCAATTCCAATAATTTTTCCCATAATTCTTATTTATTTTAATTAATACTCGATGAAATTTGGACATTTATCCGCAAAAAACATTGCAAAGCATGTGCCAAAATGCTTTTTTTTGCCGAAAAATGTTTTTTGTCACGTCATTTTGGCACAAGAATCAAATATTTTATTTATCTTTGCACACGAAATTGTACAATTTATAAAACCATGGTAATGAAAAGAGCGATTTTGACAATGGGGCTTGCCATGCTGATGATGACAGTCTCGGCACAGGTGAATACCTACATCGTAAAGACTCGTACGGCCCAACAGAAGGCTGCTGCTGCTCAACAGACAGCCGGTGATGAGGTAAAGAGTCAGGCAGATGAGAATGCTCCAACTGACTTCATCAGTCAGAATTTTAGATTCTATAGTCTGTGTGACTGGAAAGAGGGCATGAAATTTATGGTGATGCCAGAGAAATATGACCTGATTGTAAAAACCTTCAGTGATGCCGCTACCGGCAAGGAGGTCAGTAGTATGTCACTTCGCCACAAGATTATGATTTACAGGGGACATACAGTCAGTGCAGATGGTCATTCACGCATGAATTTCTTATGTCAGGACGAAAACAAGATGTACTATTTTGAGATTCCCAATGGCTCATTCGATGACTATTGCTATGGCAAACTTGGTGTTCCTACTTTGGCCTATCTCGGCGATGTGGATATTGCCAGGGAGAAGCTGATGGGCAAGAAGCTCTATACAAAGGGCACAATTTATCGTGTGGACACTGAGTACGATGGCGATGGCTATCGTGAGGTGAAGATGCCAAAAGACTTATCCGTCACTGTGACACAGATAGGTGTCGGTAGCCGTAGTTTCCCCGTTAAGGTTATTGTAGAAGATGAGAATGGTAATGAGTTCTATCAGACATTTGCCCTGTCGAAGACCAATAGTGGTATGCGTGATGATGAGTTTATCATGGATAGCCTGAAGCATACCTTCTATGGCTCATTCGAGTTGCAGGATGCCATTATGTCAGTCAATAGGGACTTTACTACCTATATTGGCAAGGTTCTTCATACCGTCCAGCCTTCGAAGATGATGACCAAGGGTGATGGTAAGGAGCGTACGGTCAATGTGCCGAAGATGACTACTTTCCGTGTGGAGCAGGCACAAAGACGTCCTGGTACCCCTTATGTCACACTGTCACTTACCGAGATGGAGTCTCGTCGTCCTTATTATCGTGATGTTCTCTTTACGCATCCTGACGAATTGGCAGAACGTGATGTGAAGATTGAGGACTATTTCGGCTATATCTTCGCTATGGGTGAAGGTGCAGAGCGTCAGACAACTCCTGAGGCCCGTGCAGCTATCCGTCAGGGACGTGTGATTATTGGCATGTCTGAGGATGAGGTGACACTCGCTATGGGTGAGGAGCCCAATGAGATTGTACAGGGTAGCAATGGTAAACATGATTGGGTATACTACCGTTCAAACGGTAAGTCGCTTTTCGTTCATTTCGGTAGAAATGGTCGTGTAGAAAGCTATAATACAGGTGCTACAACCACCAAGTCAAAGTCAACTGTCAAGAGAAGTTCTGCTAAGTCATCTAAACAGAATTGGAAAAGCGGAAAGGGTACGCCTCTTTAATTAATCATTGAGATAAAATCAGGGGGCCGCTCAATTGAGTGGCCCCCTGATTTTTATTCCTTCTTGTCTCCGATAGCCTGCATAATCTTGGCTTCCAACTCTTCGCAGAGTTCTGGATTGTCTTTCAACAATGCTTTTGTTGCGTCGCGGCCTTGGCCTAACTTGGAATTTCCGTATGAGAACCAGGAACCGCTCTTTTTGATGATATCGTACTCAACACCCAGGTCTACAATCTCGCCGACTTTCGAGATGCCTTCGCCAAAGGTAATCTCAAACTCCGCTTTGCGGAAGGGAGGTGCCACCTTGTTCTTCACCACCTTTACCTTGACCATATTTCCGATAGGAGTATCGCCATCCTTCAGAGTCTGGGACTTACGGATATCCAGACGGACAGAAGCATAGAACTTCAGGGCATTACCACCCGTCGTTGTCTCAGGATTGCCAAACATCACACCGATCTTCTCGCGCAACTGGTTGATGAAGATACAAGTGGTTTTGGTTTTCGAGATGGTAGAGGTCAGTTTACGAAGTGCCTGGCTCATCAGACGGGCCTGGAGTCCTACTGAAGAGTCGCCCATGTCACCCTCAATCTCCTTCTTTGGTGTCAGTGCTGCCACAGAGTCGATCACAATGATGTCAATCGCACTGGAACGGATCAGATGGTCAGCAATCTCCAAGGCCTGTTCACCATTGTCAGGTTGTGAGATATACAGATTGTCGATATCCACACCCAGGTTTTCTGCATAGAAACGGTCAAAGGCATGCTCTGCATCGATGAATGCAGCAACACCTCCTGCTTTCTGGCACTCTGCGATAGCATGGATAGCCAAAGTAGTCTTTCCAGATGATTCTGGACCAAAGATTTCTATGATTCGTCCCTTGGGATAGCCACCCACACCAAGTGCAGCATTCAATCCGACACTACCTGTGGGAATCACTTCCACATTTTCAATTTTCTCTTCGCCCATGCGCATGATAGCGCCTTTGCCGAAGTCTTTCTCGATTTTGGCCATTGCAGCCTGCAGAGCCTTCAACTTCTGCTGTTGCGGAGTCAATTGCTCCTTAGCTTCTTCTTTCTTTGCCATAGCTTTAGAAATTTAAGAGTTAATATTTATAATTCGAGGTCGCCGTCAAACACTTCGTGCCAAGGCAGACCTTGTTTGTTCAATTGTTCCATGAATGGATCAGGATCGAAATCTTCTACATTCCATACACCAGGCTTTTTCCAGATGGCCTTGACAAACATCATTGCACCAATCATAGCCGGAACGCCTGTGGTATAGGATACACCCTGCATACCAGTTTCCTTGTAAGCCTCTTGGTGTTTGCAGTTGTTGTAGACATAGTAGGTATGCTCTTTGCCGTCCTTGATACCACGGATGCGACAGCCGATAGAGGTCTCGCCTTCGTAGTTCTCGCCTAGATCCTGTGGGTTGGGCAGTACGGCTTTCAAAAATTGCAGGGGCACAATCTTTACTTTTGCAGTTCCGCTGCCATCGGCCAAAGGAGCCTCGTATTCGATTTCATCAATACGACTCATACCGATGTTTTGGATGACGTCGAGGTGCTTCAGATACTGTTCTCCGAAGGTCATCCAGAAACGGCCCTGTTTGATGGTGGGATAGTTTTTTACCAGCGACTCCAACTCCTCATGGTGCAAGAGGTAACTCTCACGAGGACCAATGTTGGGGTAGGTGAGGGGCTTGTGAATCTCTAATGGCTCAGTCTCAATCCATTGGCCATCCTTATAATAGAGTCCCTTCTGGGTAATCTCACGGATGTTGATCTCAGGATTGAAGTTCGTAGCGAAGGCATGGTGGTGGTCACCTGCATTGCAGTCCACAATGTCAAGATAGTGGATTTCGTCGAAGTGGTGCTTGGCAGCATAGGCTGTATAGACACCAGAGACGCCTGGGTCGAAGCCACAACCGAGGATGGCCGTCAGACCAGCCTGCTCGAAACGATCCTTATAAGCCCATTGCCAGGAGTACTCAAAGTGTGCCTCATCTTTAGGCTCATAGTTGGCTGTGTCGAGATAGTTACAGCCACAAGCCAGACAGGCATCCATGATTGTCAGGTCTTGATAAGGTAGGGCAAGGTTGATGACAAGTTCAGGCTTATAGTCGTTGAAGAGCGCTTTCAACTGCTCCACATCGTCAGCATCCACCTGTGCCGTCTTGATGTCCATTTTGTAGCCGGCCTTATGGATATCTTCCACAATCTTGTCGCACTTGACCTTTCTGCGGCTTGCAATCATAAAGTCGGTAAACACATCAGCATTCTGGGCAATCTTGAATGCTGCTACTGTAGCGACGCCTCCAGCGCCAATCATTAGAACTTTTGCCATAATATTATTACGTTTTACTGTTTATTTCTTCCGAACTGATTCCGAGTGCTGCCAGAAGTGAATAGCCGAGTATCTCCTGTCGGAAATTCCAGTTTGCCATTGGTTGCATAGCTAACAGGGTTATTCTTTTATTATCGTCGGCCTGCCTCAGGGTCGTGCGTACCTTATTATATATAGAGTCCTGTTCCGAATCAGGAATGATTATTATTCGTTTTACCTCATTTTGGCTGCACAATAATTGAAGCATATCGCAGAAATGTTGTTCTCTCCCAACGATGTTTTCAACGGGATAGGCGTTAATCAGGAACTCTCCCAGATGATCTTTGAAGGCTTTTGAAGAGAGTTCTTTATACTTTCCTGGCATGAAGTTCTCCATCTGCTGCTTCTCGGCACTGTGCAGAAGCACCACCTGTGTCTCTTGTTCTCCATTTCTGATACCACCGTCAAGCGCCACACAGTCTATCCAGCGGGCAAGGTCTGCCTGCGGGATGCGCCGTCCTAGCATGCGCTCAAAGTTAACAATGAGGTTGAATGCCACTTTGTCAACGTAGTCTGCGTCAACAAGAATCACATTTTCACTCCATTTTATATCCTGTTCGTTGTTGTTCATATCAGGCTACAAAGTTACATTAATTTGGGGACTTTACCAAATTATAAAGGATTTTTTTGCATTTTGCGTCGGAATTGATATAAATCAAGTGGAAAATCATAAATTGTGGGTGAAATATCAAATATTGGGGGCTGATACTAAAAAAACGATGTACCTTTGCAAACGAAACAAAACTACTGACTACATAATACCATTTAATGGTACAATAAATCCCCGATGCCGGCATCGGGGATTTTTGTTTTAGGGTAATTGTTAGCAAGGACGCTTCTTGGGAAGGTTGAAGGCATCCTGTACTTCCTTCATCTGTTCGAAGGTCATGCCATCAGGCTCAGAACCCATACTGCGAGCACACATATAGATGTTGGCAGCCTTGCAGAGTACATCGGTCTGATCGAAGGCATCCATGATATCTGTGCCAACTGCCACCGTACCATGTTTTTCCCATAGAACTACGTCGTGAGTCTTGATCAGTTCGAGGGTAGCTTCCGCCAGCTCGACAGAAGAAGGCATAGCGTAAGGTACGATACCGATGCCGAGTGGTGCAAAAGCGAGGGTCTCTGGAATCATTGACCAAAGCACACGCGTCATCTCATCCCCTTTCAGAAAGCGTTGGATATGGCTCATTGCCACGAGTTCGATGGGGTGGGTATGGAGTGTAGCCTTATAACATGAGCCTGTTTCAAGTAGATAGTTCTGTAAAGCGAGGTGTGTGGGTAACTCAGATGTCGGTACAACGGGCTCATCGGCGATGACCTCGTAGGAGGCGCAATCATCACAGATACGGATGATACTACCATTCTGCATAGGGAACTTGGCGAGGTCACGCATGCGTTTGCCTGTACCTTTACAATAGAAATATTTATCTTTCAATTGGGGCAGAACCATACCGATCTGCTTCACGGGAGCGATGGCTTTCAGAGCCTTACACTCATCGTCCATATATTCAGTGACATTAACAGTGATGTTACCACCGTTACGCTCAGCCCAGCCTTTTTGCCACAGGTATCCGGTCACCTCAGCAATCTGATCAATGACGGCCTTCAACTCGGCACGTCCGTTTAATATACTTGCCATAATATTACTTTTAATAGTTATCGCCGTAACGTTCCTTGGTAATATCCTCGAGGGCACGACAACGGGTGTTTGGAACACCAATGAAGCCTACGATGAGCGAGATGGTGAGCAAGGCAATCATACAGAAGGCTGCAATGGTGAAGCCTTCGCCATTTTCACCATAGATATAGGTAAAGATCAGTCCCCAGACAGCCGACAGGCCACGAACGATGAAAAACATCAGTCCCTGCGCACCTGCACGGAACTTGGCAGGGAACAATTCACTACCCCAGAGAGCGTAGAAAATCTGTGGTGATGTTCCTCCCTGAATACCCCATAAAATGGCAAAGAGCCAGAGACCTACCATACCATTGACACCAATGGTGACAATCACCAGCCAAGCGGCAATAGCCACGAGCAGGCCGAAGGTGTAAATGGCCTTATGTGAGGTCTTGTCGATAAGTTTCGAAACAATGAATGTGATGCCCACGATGATGGCCCATTGTATGCAGTTCATCCAGTTGGCCGTTTCGTTGCTAACACCACCTGCTGTCTCGTAGATATGCGGCTGGAAGAATCCCATCACAGAGGCGACGAGGTTCCATGTAAGATAGATGGTAGCGAGGAAGATGACCGTGCGGACAGCAATCTTGTTGGAGAACAACACTTTGATATTCTCCATCAGGCCAGTCTTCTCAGCAGAATCCTTCTGGGCAGTAAACTCTGAACTCTCCTGCAACCTACGCTGTAGATTCCATGCAATGAAAGCCACCACAAAGAGAGTAAAGAATACAATACGTGAAGAGAAGGCGTTGACAGCCTCTTGTAACATGTCGGCTCCCCCAAACAGGTGAGCAACAGCTTCTACCCATCCAAAGAGATAGCCGCCAGGTGCAAAGAGCATACCAAAAAGCAGGATACACATAGGACCAACACCCCATGACATCTGGGAAATGCAGATATTGCGACCACGGTTATTGATTTCGCTACTTTCAGAGATATAGGTCCATGAAGCAGGCACACCCACACCTACGGAAATACCTGTCACAAGGAATCCGCATAACAGCATGGGAAAATTCATACTGAACATAATCAGCAACACACCCAGCATATAAACCAACAGGTTGTAGGTGAAGATAAACTTACGACCATATTTGTCTGCCAGGAATCCACCGATGATAGCACCAATCGCTGCTCCCAAACAGTTTGCACTGATGAAGTTGAGCCAGCCCAAATGTACTTCAGAGAGTCCGAGGTAGTTCTGCCAGAGCGTCAGTCCACTGGCACCGGCAACAATGGCCCCTGCATCTAAGTAATTCGTCAGAGACACGGCTATCGTGCTCTTCAAACTTCCGCTATTCTTTGCCATATCTCTTACTGATTAACGCTTTGATGTGACATCCTTTTCATATTGCTGGATGGCAGCAATGTACTCTTCACCAACAGGCACGTTGTTCTTCAGGTTGAAATAGTCAAACACAGCACCGAACGGCAGACTCTTGGCCTCTTCCATTAAGGCGAGACGCTCGAAGTTCTGACCATTATCCTCATATTCGCGCAGTTTCTGTTTCGGTTCGAGCAATGCCTGAAGAATACATTTCTGGGTAGCGCGGGTGCCAACAATGTAAGCACCAATACGATTGATGGAGGCATCAAAATAGTCAAGACCTACATGGGCACGATCCAAGGCATCGCTACGGACAAGCTCCTTAAAGAGATCCAAAGTCTGGTCGTTCATAATCGTTACATGGTCTGAATCCCAACGAATAGGACGAGACACATGCAGCATCAGTTCAGGGACGTACATCAGAAGTGTGGAGATGAAGTCGGATACGTTCTCTGTGGGTTCATAGTGACCTGTGTCGAGAGTAAACATCTGTTTGCGGGTTGCACAGTAGGCTGTGTAAAAATCGTGTGAGCCGACAGTATAGCTCTCCAGTCCGATACCAAATAGTTTGGCCTCAAAGCAGTTCTTCACACCGTCGAGTTTTTCTTCCATGATTTCATCGAGCGAGGCTGCGAGAATCTCACGGTATTTTTTGCGCTGTACAGGCATGTCCTTCGAACCGTCATGTACCCAGATATTCATGATGCAGTGGTCGTTCTGTGCCTTTCCCATTGCATCAGCAATGCGACGACAACGTTTGGTATGTTCAATCCAGAAATCGCGTATACCCTTGTCAGGATTCGATAATGTCAGGTTACCGCTCTTTGGGTGAGAGAAACTGGTGGAGTTGAAGTCAAGTTTCATATTGTTTTCCTTGGCCCACTGGATCCAACTCTCAAAGTGCTTTACGTCTACTTGGTCACGATCTACGAATTGATTGCCGAAATCACCATAGATTTCATGGAGATTCAAACGGTGGTTACCAGCGATAAGGGTCTTCACGAATTCAATATCCTTGCGTACCTCATCTATATTACGTGCACGGCCAGGATAATTACCTGTAGTCTGGATACCTCCCGAGAGTGCATCGTTACGCTCAAAACCTACTACGTCGTCTGTTTGCCAGCAATGCAGTGAGATCTGCTGCTTCTGGAGCTGGTCAAGTACTGCATCGGTATCTACACCGACGGCTGCATAACGCTCTTTCGCTACAGCATAAGCTTTTTCAATCAGTTCTGTTTTCATAATTCGTTTTTTATGATGTATTTATTTTTTATTTGTAATTCTCAGATATTTGTCGAAAGCCTGATTCCAGATTTCCTCGTCTACAGGCTCGTATTTCACAAGTTCCAGCGAATTGGCAATAATCTGACGCATTTCCCAAATGTTATTCACCAAGTGGGCTGCCTTTGCCTGAAGCATGATGTTACCAATGGCAGTTCCTTCCTGAGGACCAGCCAGTACGGTGGCGCCTGTGGCGTTAGCCGTAAACTGGTTCAGATATTTGTTGAGGCTTCCGCCACCGATGATATGAAGCACTTCAAGCTTGAAGGGCGCGAACTCTTGCATCCACTGGAATACCTGCTTATAACGCAGGGCAAGCGAGTCGAAGATACAACGGCAGATTTCTGCAGGTGTTTCAGGTATGGGCTGATTCGAGTTACGACAATATTGCTGGATGGCAGCAATCATGGAGACGGGGTTCGCAAACTGCGCATCATCGGGGTTGATAATGCTGCGAAAGGCTTCTACCTGCATAGCAGAACCTTGCAGTTCTGGGTGAGAGAGCCTGCGTACTTCCTCAGGCCACTCCTTGCGACAGCGTTCGTAAAGCCACATACCGCAGATGTTTTTCAGGAAACGGGTCGTTCCTTCGATACCGCCCTCATTAGTGAAGTTGCGTTCATAACTCAAGTCGTTGATGATGGCATCTTTTGTCTCGATACCCATCAGGCTCCATGTACCGCTGGAAAGATAGGCAAATTTCTCATCCTTTGCAGGTACAGCAGCCACAGCAGAGCCAGTATCATGGCCTGCAACGGCTATTACAGGTACTGGACCTAAACCAGTCATCTTTTGTACTTCATCCGTCAGTACGCCAATGACGGTGCCAGGATAAACCATCTTTCCAAATTTTGAACGCGTTAGTCCTAAAGATGCCAACAGGCGTTCGTCAAGTTGTTTGGTGCGAGGGTCTAATAATTGTGAAGTGGATGCGATTGTATATTCGCACACCTCGTTACCAGTGAGCATCCAACTCAAGGCATCAGGCACAAACAAAATCTTCTGCGCATATTTCATCGCAGAGTTGCCCTCACGTTTCATAGCATAGAGTTGGAAGATGGAATTGAAGTTCATCAATTGGATACCCGTAATATCATAAACCTCCTTTCGCGAGATGATATGCTGTAGGTAGTCGTCCATCGCATCAAATGTAATAGGATCACGATAGGCACGCGGGTTTCTGAGAATGGCACCGTCATCGCCAATCATCACAAAATCCACACCCCAAGTATCGATGCCGATGGAGGTGATTTCCAATCCGCGTCGAGCAACCTCTTTCAGACCGCGGATAATTTCAAAATACAGGGCATAGATATCCCAATAGAAATGGCCACCTTGTTCAATGAGGTTGTTGGGGAAGCGGGTTACTTCCTCTAAATGGAACTGTCCTTCATCAATGCAGCCGATGATGGTTCTGCCACTGGTGGCGCCTAAGTCGACAGCAAAGAAATATTGTTTCTGATCCATATTTGTTTTCAGTGATTGTTTCTGCAGTTTGTAATTTGCGATTGCAAAGGTACTAAGAATATAAAGGCTCTACCTTTGTTATTTGATTTTTCATCTCGAAATTTTGATAACGGGTTTTGGCGCTGTCGAATAAATGTTGTACCTTTGCAGCAGATTTCCAAACAATCACTTAATTAATTAGTAAAAGCCATGTCTATTTTGACTATTTTGATTGTCGCCGTTTTCTGTATAGGCTATTTGTGTATCGCCCTGGAAAGTCTGACGAAGATTAACAAGGCCGCAATTGCCTTGTTGATGTGTGTGTTGTGCTGGACGTTGCTGATGACAGGTCCTGCCATGTATTATCCTTCTGTAGCTGAGGGCAACGTGATTCATCATATTGCTGAGGTCATCGAACATCATTTGGGTGATGCTGCAGGGACGCTCTTCTTCTTGATGGGTGCCATGACCATTGTGGAGATAGTTGACTCCAACGGTGGCTTCAATTTTGTGCGCGACACGATGAAAACCCGTTCCAAGCGCAAACTTATGTGGCGAATGGCTTTTATGACCTTCTTCCTATCGGCCATTTTGGATAACCTTACTACGAGTATTGTGATGATTATGGTGCTTCGTAAACTTGTTCAAAGTCGAGGCGATCGTTTGATATATGCTGCACTTGTTGTGATTTCCGCCAATTCTGGTGGAGCCTTCTCACCCATTGGTGACGTCACTACTATTATGCTGTGGATCAAGGGTGTAATAACGACCCAAGGCGTTATTACAGAGATTTTCATCCCGTCGTTAGTATCGATGTTGATTCCCGCCTTCATCCTACAATGTCAGTTGAAGGGAAAGTTTGATAAGGAGCAGAATCTGCCTAAGGCTGATGTTAGCCAATTTACGAAAGCTCAGCGTGATATTATCTTCTGGCTCGGTGTTGGTGGCCTGTGCTTTGTACCTATCTTCAAAACCCTTACTCATTTGCCCCCGTTTATGGGCATCCTGCTTGTATTAGGTATTCTTTGGACTGTCACAGAGATATTCCATTATAACACTTCTGAAGATGATACCATGGCCAAGCGTGTGAGCGATCTGCTCTCCAGAATAGATCTGTCTACCATCATGTTCTTCCTTGGTATCCTGATGGCTGTGGCTGTGCTACAGGAGATCGGTGTTCTGACTGCACTTGGACAAGGCTTGAATGAAGCCTTTGCAGGCAATTATTACCTGATCAATGGTATTATTGGTGTACTGTCAAGTATTGTCGATAATGTGCCCCTTGTGGCTGGTTGTATGGGCATGTACCCTATTGCTGCAGAGGGTGCAATGGCTGTGGATGGTATCTTCTGGCAACTGCTGGCCTATTGCGCCGGTGTAGGTGGTTCGATGCTGATCATCGGCTCTGCAGCAGGTGTGGTTGTGATGGGACTGGAGAAAATCACCTTCGGCTGGTATATGAAGAAAATTACCTGGATAGCCTTTGCGGGTTATCTGGCTGGTATATTGGTCTATTGGGTAGAACGTATGCTGTTCTTCTAAACTTGACTGCGGGCCTCACTTGGTTTGCAACCCATCTTCGCCTTGAATTTGGCAGAGAAATAGTCTGGCGACTCGAAATTGAGTCGGTAGGCTATTTCTTTAATAGTGAGATCTGTAGTTGACAAGAGTTCTTTGGCACGTAACAAACGTAAATCCTGCTGATAAGTGGCAGGTGAAAGGCCAGTATATTCTTTAAAAAGTTTTCTGAAATTGCTGTAACTGACACCTAAATCTTCTGCGATTTTCTGAATGGTGAGGTCGCTTTCCAGTGATTCACGTATACGAAGGCGGGCGCGATTGATCATATCCACATGCAGATGATTCTTGTTGAGCTCGATGTTACGCTCTAAAGAATACATCATTCCAATGAGGTGATTCACAATGCCGGCCATTAATTGCTGGGAGTAGGCATTTTCCTTCGTGGCCTCATCAAGTGCCCGTTGATAAAGCGATTCCAGTACGAATGAATAACCGACATGATAAATGGGTTTTTCTAGTGTGAGGAATCCTGCCGTCACACGGTCGTCCATGTTCTTTCCTCTGAAACCAATCCAATGACTCTTCCAGCCTGTACGGGGATTGGGGTGATAGGAATGCCATTCTCCAGGGAAAAGTAGAAACATATCGCCAGCCTTGATTGGTGTCTCTGGGCAATGAGTACTTTGGAAGATGCCCTCGCCTTCGGGATTGTATAGCAATTGGTATTCGTCGAGCACTCTTCCTTTCTCGATGTTGAAATAATAACCGTCTGCATGACCCTTTGTGGGGTAGTCTTCTCCAGGGGAGATTTCTTCATAACCTACAGTGCTGACTGTGAGACCCCAGAGGGCATCGCGTTCGTTTGCTAATAAATATCTACTTGTCTGCATCTTTTTCTTTTTTTAATCTTCTAATTTTTCACAAGGAATCCACAACCAGAATGTAGAACCATGACCTTCACCTTCTGAGGTTAGTCCTATTTCACCGCCGTAGCGTTCGGCAATAGCTTTGCAGATAGAGAGCCCAAGACCAGTACCTTGTACAAAGTCGTTGAGTTTGACAAAACGATCGAAGACTGAGGCCTGCTTTTCTTTGGGGATACCAGCGCCTGTATCTTCACAATAAAAATAAAGACCATTCCGCGGATTGTTACTGCCAGCAAAGCGCATTTCCTGACGATACCCCACCTTGATATATCCTTTATGGGTATATTTTACAGCATTGGTGGTGAAGTTGGTCAATACTTGTTGGATGCGCCCTTTGTCTAATGCTGTACGGAAGGTCGTATAAGGATTGTCTTTGATGAACTCGACTTCAGGTTCTTGGACGCGTTGAGCTAATGTCTGACAGATATCATCGAATACCTGTGCGAAGTCACATTCCACTGGATTGATTGTAAGGGCCTGTCCCATGCTTGATGCCTCAAGGATATCATTGATGAGACGTAACAGCATATCGCAGTTATTTCGAATAATGCGGATGAACTCCAAACGCTCTTCCTGAGAATCTATGACTTGGAGTAAGTCGCTGAAGCCAACAATGGCATTCAAAGGCGTACGAATTTCATGTGTCATATTGGCAAGGAATACACTCTTCAGATGACCAGAATCTTCTGCGCGGATGGTTTCTTCTTTTAGTTTCTGCTGGATAGAAACCAGTTCGGTGATGTCACGTGCTACACCGAAATACCCTGTCAGTTTGCCTTTGTTGTCGCGAATGGGAATGCCGCTGAAGGCGTACCAGCTGGGTTCCTGATTGATGGGTGTTTTGTCAAAACGGCGGATGTTGCTGAATTCCTTGCCTTTCATTATGATCTGCAACAGGTTGTCTTCAGCACTGTCACGATCTTTTGAATCCAATCCTTCCAAATAGCCTGCATAATTGTAAGAAATATCTATTTTGCGAAGCGATTTTGACAGATGGATCATCTTATCCTCAATGCCAAATCTCCACACGAACATCTTACTCTTTTCCAGTAAATACTGCAACTGGTTCTCATAAGTGTTGGCAGCATCATTGATTTTGTGCATTTCTAAATCATGTTTGCGTTGCTCTAGGTAGAGGAGACGTTCGTTGGTGATGTCACGTGCCGTGATGATATAGTAAATGATATTACCGTTTTCAATGACTGGGAAGACACGGAACTCGATATAGCTATCGATACCGGCCTGCGGAATGACAAGGTGTTGGCATACATGGAAATCTTCATGGCTTTCCGGTGTAAAATCTTCCTTTAAGAGAGGCATGTCTACCAAACGCATCTGACGGTATATATCATCTCCAATCACATTAATACCACTTATCTTTCGCATCTTATCATTGGCATCGATGAAGTATTGGTTGGCATCATAGAACGACATGGCAATGAGGCTGGTTTGGAAGATCTTGATGTATCGTTCACCAGTCTCTCTGGTGGCGCGCTCTTCCATAATGTCATGGGTAACGTCTTTTACGGAGTTGACGATATAGCGGGGGCTGCCATTCTCCAATTCCACGATAGAATTGCCATGCAGGTATCGCCAGTCTGGCTTCTCAGCTGTTCCTGCATTCCATCGCTTTTTCAGTTCCGCACTCTTCATATCTTCCGTAATCTTCTGCATGGCGTTCTTAAAGTCATCGCGCTGGTCTGGAAAAATGCGCTCGACGAACTCTTCTGTCGTCATGCCTTTTTCAGGTAGCAAATTGCCATAAACATTATGCGTTTGATGGGTTTTTAGGTCATGCTCTATCACGTAGTAGTTACCCATACTTAATGCCTGAGTCATCATGTTGTTGATATCCTTACTCTTATTGATGGCCTTTTGTACACGGATGCGGATCAGACGACTCAGCAAAAGTGAAATCAGTCCTACGATGATGGCACCTACAATGATAAAGATGGGAATAGGAGATGTGTCATTATGTTCCCGTTCAGGATGGAACCATTTATCATAGATCTTCTCCAGTTGTCCTGCCTGTTCTAGACGGGCATATTCATCGTCGATGGCATCAATCAGATCCTTGTCATAGCCTATCAGACGCAGTTCGCCTGGTGGAATATCGGTAACATCTGTAACAAGACTATCAAGACCGAATTCCTTTAGTTTTCTTTGGATGGGAATCTCTCCCCAAAGAAAATACTCATATACGCCCCGTTGTATACCTGTCAGAGCGTCCTTAGGTGAGTGGTATTCAATGGTAAAAGGAGGGTTGGGGTTTGTCATCAAGATACGGATAGGCGCATAGTCATTGGACTTCATGATAAGCGTATCTTCCTGTCCCAGAAGATTGATTTTTTCCAATGGCATCTCATCAGGACGCCTGACGGCAACGATACGATAGAAGTGTAATAAGTTGCGCGTCATGACATAGGGGCTTTTCATATAATTGAAAGAGAGGGCGAAGATGAGGTCTGCTTCTCGGCGCTCGAAGGTTTCTGTGGCCATATACCACTCTTGCATCACATAGCGGTGGGGAATGTGCAGACGGTCAAGGATGATATTGAGTACCTCAATATTATAACCATCAGGTTCGCCTTTGTCATTGCTGAACTCGTAAGGTGGAAACTCCCAGTCACTGACAATTACGAGTGGCTGTTCCTCTGTGTATTCATGCATCTGTTGTGCTGCAGCAGTCAATAGGGCACCATGAAGTGTGAAAAGCATAAAGAGTATGCTCACCCTCTTATGTATGTAATAAATTCTTTTTTTCATTAGTTTTCCACATTTCATGTTTTACTTCTTTTTCTCACCACATCAGTCATCTTACAGGGGATGGAGAACCATACGGTAGTCCCCTTGTCAGGTTTCGATTTGATATTGATAGTACCGCCCATTTGCTGAATCAGTTCATAACAAATGCTGAGACCCAGTCCTGAACCGCTATTGGCTCCTGTCGCAAAACGCTCAAAGATAGTTGGCAACAATGCCTCGTCGATACCTTCACCTGTATCCTCAATGGCTATAATCAGACGGTCACCGATATAGTCAATTCTTGCATGCACAGACCCTTGGCTCGTATGTTGGCAGGCATTTAGGATGATTTGTTCTAGGATAACACTGACGTTCCGGGCATCTATTTCCACCACCAATTGTTCATAGGGATTATCCACGATATACTGTACACCTGGCTTTTGGTTCGTTTCCAAACTGGTATGGCAGATCAGGTCGAAGGTATGGGCGAAATCCGTGAGTCGTGGTTTGATTTCTATCATTTTGGCATCGAGACGCGATAGAAATAGAATATTATTAATGAGTTTCAGCAATTCGCGCGAGTTCTCTTTGATTTCTTCGATGAAAATTCCCTCATCATCGCTAGAGTGATCCATCTGGAAGAGTTCTGCAAATCCTACTACCGCATTCAATGGTGTACGGATCTCGTAACTCATATTCCGGAGGAAGGCGTTTTTTACCACTTCCACTTCCTGAGCCTTAGCCGTCTCTTTGATCAGCTCCTTTTGGGTATGCATGATTTCGCTGACATCACGACACATACCGAAATAATATTTGGCCATGCCATCATCGTCGATGATAGGCACCATATGCATCTGCAGACATAACTGATAGCCGCCCTTGATACGCAGATTGGTATGGATGGTGGCTTCAATAGGTGTAACTGAGTGATTGTCCATACTTATAAGAATACGGCGTACAGTCTGCAAGTCACTCTCATGGGTCAATGTGAAAGCACGTTGTTGAGTAATCTCATATTCCACATGCCCAATCTCACTGTAAATAGCCAAGTGATGTGTATCGGGATAATAGTTCATCATTCGAACGCCACCCACCTTTAACACATAATTGATGTTGTTGATGTAGTTGGTAACCTCCTCATTGGCCTTAATCTGTTGCTGCAGGTTTTGCTGTCGTTGCATATATGAGTTGGCCACCTCGGTCACATCACGCCCAGAACTGTAGATGCCCATCAAGTGGCCATTCTCGTCTCTCACGGGAACAATTTGCAGTTCATAGTATACTTTCTCACCATTGATGAAGCTACTCAATACGCGTTTTTCTTCTTTGCCTGCTTTGAAAAGTTGGGTGAGATAGGTGTACTCCATGTTTTCCACATCGAGGTCTGGCATACCCAATACGTCGCGAATATTGATGTTTCTTGCAAGCAAAGTCTCAAGTGTCATCTTATAAGTACGACAGCCTTTCTCGTTAAGGTTTCGTAAATTGCCTTCCTTGTCGTAGTAGGCCATATCCACCAATACAGAACTGAAGATAGCCTGATATCTTAGCATGTTGTCCTGTGTCACAAGGCGCATCTTGTTTTCTTCGGTGATATCGCTGCGGGTGCCGATGATGACGGATGGTCGTCCGTTTTTATGATAGCGCAGCACCGACAGAGCCATGGTATACTCACGGGCTTCATCGTTTTTTTCTTTCTTGGTCCGCAGGTTAATGGTATCATTCTCTTTTTCGCCACGAACAATGTGATTGATGACTTCCACCATGTGTTCAAAATCTTCTTTGACGTATTGCTGGGCTACTTCGTGCAGTGAGAGATTGCGTGTAGGGATACCATTCTCATCCAACAGCGTAAAAGTCTTGCTAGGGATGTTGTAGATCCAAAAGCGGACATTACTGGTTTTAAGTATGAGCGATAGACGGTCGTTCTTCTTTCGTACATCCTTCGTTAACTTTTGTTCCTTAATTCTGTAAAAGAGATAATAGAACAAGAAAAAGAGTGAAAAGACGGCTATGACGGCTGCCAGTTGCCATACCCATGAAGGAATACCGGTCTCGATGTGCTCTGGATAGAACCATTTATTCTGAATAGTTAGCAGTTTTTCTTCCGAAAGAAGTACAGTATAAATACTGTCCAACTGGTTCAATAGCCGTTGGTTCTTTGAGATAAACTTATATTCGCCGTGAGGGATGTCGATAGGCGACAGTTCCAGATTCTTAATCTGATATTTGTGAATGAGCCATTTCAGCGACATTGTGTTCCAAACGATTTCGTTGCTGGGGTCAGAACTTGCCTTTTGTATAGCTTCCTTCATGTCCTCGAAACCCTCTGCATTGTCGCCCCATCCTTTGTCCTGCATAAGGTGGTGACTGAAACTGCCAGTATGTACGATGACTTTGTGATGGCTCAGGTCTTGGAACGACTTGATGGTTGGTGCTTTGTTTTTCTCATGAACCACACTATGTGTAAACAGATGGATGACCGACTTTCCATAGCTTCCAATCTCATGGTGGAAACTGGCCTCCATGCCAAAGATCAAGTCCGATCTGCCTTCTTTGAGGTCGTTGAAAGCATCTACTGAGGGTTTCAGTTTGATGATATAGGGGATATCGAGCCGCTTGAATATCATCTTCAGCAGGTCGATGTTATAGCCATCGGGTTCTCCGTTCTCATTCAAGAATGTATATGGCCATAAGTCCCATGCATCCTCGTAGATTAGTGGCCGCTCTACAGAGAATACCGTCGTGCTGTCGTTCTGTGCCTGTGCTGCTAGTGGCGTGAGATTGAGCACGAATAACAGAATTATGGCCTTGATTGTTGTGGGTATCCACATCCAGAAAGTAGAGCCTTTTCCTTTGCCTTCCGATTCTACGCCGATCTTGCCACCGCATTTATCGCTGATGGCCTTGCAGATGCTCAGTCCGAGACCCGTCCCTTGCACGTAGTCATTGAGTTTGACAAAACGCTTAAAAATCTTTTCCTGATCTTCTTTGGGAATGCCTGCTCCAGTATCCTCACAGTAGATGCGGATGCCGTCGCCCTGTTTTGCGTAGCCTACCTTGATATGCCCTTCAGGGGTATATTTCACGGCATTGGTCACAAAGTTGGTGATTACCTGTTGGATGCGGTCCGGGTCCAGATGAGCGGGGAAAGTTTTATACGGATTGTCCTTGATAAACGTTACTTGTGGGTTCTGAATTCTTTCTGCTACAGTTGTGGAGATGTCGTCAAAGGTCTTTGAGAAGTCGATGTCCTCGGATACGAGGGAAATGCCGCTTGCATTCTCTGTCGAGAGAGCTAACAAATCGTTGATCAGTCGCATCAATATGTCGCAGTTGTTCATGATCACACGGATAATTTCCTGTTTTTCTTCCTTTGTCTTCAACATGGGTAGCAAATCCGAAAAGCCAACAATCGAGTTGAGCGGTGTACGAATCTCATGGGTCATGTTGGCCATAAATGTACTCTTCATCATACCCGATTGCATGGCGCGTTCTGTTTCTTGTTTCAGCAACTCCTGTTTCTTCATAAGTGGTGTCATGTTACGAATCACACCATAGCATTCCACAAGTTTGCCATTCTCATCGTAATGGGGAAGACTGTCAAGCATGTTCCATTGTGACTCTTCGCAATCGT
Organism: Prevotella sp.; assembly: GCA_017650905.1. GTDB lineage: Bacteria > Bacteroidota > Bacteroidia > Bacteroidales > Bacteroidaceae > Prevotella. The sequence continues at coordinate 19,988 of JAGCDZ010000095.1, forward strand.
GGAAAATGGGTCTTGTCCAGCAGAGGTGAGCCACTGGCTTGTCGAAATAAAGCTCAGGTTGGTAGAGACCTTTCACAATCATGCTGTCATTGATGAAAAAAGACTCCAGTTCCTTGAAACTCATTACCTTTTCGGGTGTGGAGAGTTTTTTATAGAAGGCAATCTCGTTCTTGGTGATGTCAGCGCGCCAGAACCGCATATCGCACTCGTTCATCAGATACTGCAACTCATTCTCATATTGTTGTATCTCCTCGTTCTGTTGACGGATATATGTTTCGTCCTCCCTGTTCTTGATAAAAAGGTTACGCTCTTGGGTCAAGTCACGGATGGAGACCGTAATATATAACAATTCCCCTTGTTCGTCATGGATGGGATGAACGCACATCTCTGTATAGCAGTTTACACCTCTCTCTAAAATCACGCTCTTGGTGCAAAAGAACAGGTCTTCCAGCTTTTTCTTGTTAATCAGTTCGTGGAATAAGGGCATATCGAAGAGCGTATTGTCGAAGTAATATGGGTCATACTCCGACTGGAACTTCAATATCTCGCGTGTTTTCTCATTGACGTTCAGCAGATATCCGTCTTTGTCATAAAATGCTAAGCCCACAATCGGCTGCTCGTAAATATTGCGATATCTGTCGGTGAGTTCGGTGTTTCTCTGATCCTGCTTTGTCTGCTCTGTCATATCTGTCAGTACGCAGAATATATTTGTGGGAGTTTTTAATTTGGGGTTGGCATATTCGGCAACACCTAAGTCACGGTAGTAGTGCCAGTTTTTCTGTCCCTTGCCGCGATTGACATCCCATCGGAACAGACATTGTGACGTATTTTCACCTGACACCAGTTTCTTGCAGAAGTCTATGTAAAAATGACGGTCATCAGGATGGATGTAGTTGAGGCTCTCTTTATAGCCTAAACCGGTCTCGGGGAGGAAATTGCCATGCATGTTCATTGCATATTGATCCTGGATTGAGAGTCTCAGCACGCAGTTATTGCTCATGTTGAGCGTATGCTTCATGATGACCGAAAGATCTTTAGCTTGTTCTGATTTACGTCTGATGCGCAGGATACTGATACGGTTGAATCCCCCAATGAGTACAAAGAGAAAGAATATCAGTATGATGATGAGTATCGATATGCTATCGATACCGGCGTTATGTTCTATGGCGGATAGGTATAAAATCATATCTGTTGACGTTTAATCAGGATTTCTGTCTTCTTGTCGAAACCAGCCATTTCACAAGGTATACTGATGTAGAAGGAAGTACCCTTACTTAGTTCTGACAGCACTTCGATAGTGCCATTCATTTGTTCAACGAGTTCTTTTATGATGGGCATATCAAGACCTGTGCCATTTCCATCAACGCTCTCATCGTGTACGAAACGGTCGAATATCTTATTAAGTGCCTCAGCCGAGAGTCCATGGCCCGTATCCTCGATGGTGATCATCAGTTCACCATGCCTGTATTCGTATTTGGCGCGTATCGAACCTTCTTGGGTATGTTTGGCGGAGAAAGCACACAGCTTTTCGATAATCATGGCTAGATTTTGCTGGTCGATATTGACTATCAACTGGTTATAGGGATTCTCCACAATGATTTTTACGTTGGGTGAGATGTTGGTCCAACCCATATAGCACCAACCATCAAAGAGCAGGGCAAAATCGCATAGTTGGTAGTTCTGCTCAATCATTCGGGCGTCAAGTCTGGATAAGAATAAGATGTCGTTGATAAGTTGCAGCAGGGTACCCGTATTTTTTCTGATTTCCTCGGCAAACACGGGTTCGTCTTCTTCACTGTGTTCACCGTTAAATAGACCAGCGAAACCAATCACAGCATTCAGCGGCGTACGCAGTTCATAGCTCATGTTAAGCAAGAATGAGTTCTTAAGTTGTTCTGTTTCCTGAGCCTTAGCCTGCTCTTCCTGCAGTTTCATCTCCGTATAGGTTATTTCCGTCTCATTACGGCACATGCCGAAATAGTGTGTTACTTCACCTTGCTCATTGGTAATAGGCATCAAGTTGAAATTCAGGAAGATGTGTCGACCTGTTTTATCGCGTAGTATGGTTTCGAGGGTCATTGAAATCACGCCTTTCCTACGGTTGTCCATACGATTGAGCATGCCTCTGGCCTTGAGACGCATGTCGGGCTTAATGAGTGAAAGAGCACGCACCTGTGTCAGACGGTATTGAGCCCGTTTAAGGTCATTCGAAACCTCCAAAACATGGGTGTTGGGGTCATAGTGCATCAGATGTACGTCACTCACCTTCAACGAGTAATTGATATTGCGGATATATGACTCAATGGCTTCCGTTGTTTCTTTCAGTTGTTTGGCGACGTTTTTCTGGCGGTGTTGCGAGAGCACCATTTCACTGATGTTTCGTCTGGCTATTACTACACCTGATAGGTCTTTCTGGTGGTTGTGAATGGTGGTCACGTACTGTTCATAGTAGACTTTGTCTGTTCCTTCTTCGAAATCGCCTATGTGATTGGTAATGTCCTTTACGTTGGTAATCGATGACGAGTACATCTTATCAAGAGTCTTGAAGTCTATGCCAGTTAAGGAGGTCATATCTGCTATTATTAGTTTCGAATCAATCAGTGTCTGCTTGTCTTTAATGTGTAACGACTCACAGGCCTTGTCGTTGATTTCTGTCATAAAGCCGTTGGCATCGAAATATATCATGTCAATCAGCGAGGTGTTAAACACCGTGTGATACATGAGTGCCAGGTCTCTTGTTTTTTCCGCCTTCTCCTCGTCTTCAGTGATGTCCTGCTGGGTACCAAGAAGCACTATTGGTTTGTTGCGTTGGTTATAGCGTAGAATTGAGATGGTGACTTTATAGATGTGCCGTTTGCTGTCGGCCTCCTTGTCGGGAGCGCTTTTCACAATAAGCGAGCCGAAATGAGATTCATTATTGCTAATATCCTGGATGATTTTATGTATAGCCTTGAAATCTTCATAGTCATAAAATTGTGAGAAGTCAAAAGGAATGTAAACAGTTTCTTTATGGCCATGCTCCGAGAATCTGGTGAATGTCTTTTTGTTAACATCATAGGTCCAGGTCTGCATCTTGCTCGATTCGAGAATCATTGCTAGTTGGGCATTCAGCCGTTCTGCATTGATGTTCATATGCTTTTCGCGGTAGTAGTATACGCGATTATAGAACAACATTATTAACACGGATATTAAAAATGCTGCTACGAGGTGAACTACAAGGTGTCGGGCATCAAAAGCTGCACTTATATTTTCTATCTGGGCATGCGCCATGATGGGCAGTATGAGTGCTGCACATAGGTATACAAGCCTTTGTTGATTATTATATATGCGCATAATATGGCTTCCAGTCTTGTAGTAATCATGCGCAAAGATACGATAATAAGTTTAGATTACAAAATGTTTCGTCAAAAAAAAGCACAAATTACCCCGTGATTGGGGCAATTTGTGCAAAAAAAGAGTCAGAATGTGCTTAAAGTGGATATTCGTCGAAAGCATAAAGGATGGTGGAGAGATAGCGTTCACCGGTGTCAGGCAACAACACCACGATTTTCTTTCCCTTGTTCTCCGGACGCTTAGCCACCTCGATGGCAGCATAGAGAGCAGCACCTGCAGAGATGCCTACGAGTAAACCTTCCTGCTGGGCAACCTCACGGCCTGTACGGATTGCTGCATCGTTTTCCACGTCAAACACCTCGTCGATGACATTGGCATCGTAGGTCTTGGGGATGAAACCGGCGCCAATACCCTGGATCTTATGGGGACCACTTGGTTGTCCGTTAAGAACAGCACTCGACTTTGGTTCAACGGCGATGATTTTCACATTAGGATTCTGTTCTTTCAGATACTTGCCTGTGCCGCTGATGGTGCCGCCAGTACCCACACCGCCTACGAAGATATCTACTTGTCCGTCGGTGTCGCGCCAAATTTCAGGCCCTGTGGTTGCATAGTGCTTGGCAGGGTTGGCGGCGTTCTCAAATTGCTGCAGAATCACGGCTCCGGGGATGGAGTCGCGCAATGCCTCGGCAGCGCGGATGGCACCTGGCATACCGTCTTTTCCAGAGGTGAGGCGAACCTCTGCACCGTAGGCCTTCACGAGGTTTCTGCGCTCCACACTCATGGTCTCAGGCATGGTAAGGATAAGGTGATAGCCTTTAACGGCCGATACCAGTGCCAGTCCTACGCCTGTATTACCGCTGGTAGGTTCGATGATGGTGGCGCCGGGTTTCAGAATGCCCTTTGCCTCTGCATCCTCAATCATTGCCAGTGCGATACGGTCCTTCACGCTGCCGCCAGGATTAAAAAACTCTACTTTGGCAATTACAGGTGTCTCAAGACCCTTTGCCTGTGAATACTTATTGAGCTCCAGAAGTGGGGTGTTGCCGACGAGCTCGATCAGCTGCTTTGCAATCTTTGTCATAATCCTTACCTTTTAATGAATAATTGTTTCTGGGTGCAAAGGTACGGCAAAAATTTGTATCTGGCAATAACATGATAGTGCTATTTCATATACCACATTTATGGTATTTTGCCCCAAAAAGTCCTTTCACCTTATTTATATATAGCAAAAATGTGTGATAAAAAGTGTAAAACATTTGGTCGTTTCAAGGAAAATACCTACTTTTGTAAACAGAAAAATTTAAAACCATCGATTTATGTTAGACGTAAAAGAAACTTTGAAGAAGAGTGAAGAGAGAATGGAGATGGCAGCGTTGTTCCTTGAGGAAGAACTAAATCGCATTCGCGCAGGTCGTGCCAATGTAGCCATTCTTTCTGGTGTAAGGGTTGATTCTTATGGTAGTAAGGTGCCTCTGAATCAAGTTGCAAACGTGAGTGTGCCCGATCCCCGTACCATAGCCATCAAGCCATGGGACCCCAAGGAGATTCGTAGCATTGAGAAGGCCATTATGGACTCTGATGTGGGTATTACTCCAGAGAACAATGGTGAGGTGATCCGTCTTAACATCCCTATTCCCACCGAGGAGCGTCGTCGTGATCTCACCAAGCAGTGTGCCAAGATTGCCGAGAAGGCCAAAGTCGAGGTGCGCAATGTACGTGGTGACATCAAGGATAAGTTGAAGAAAGCCATCAAGGATGGTCTTTCTGAGGACAACGAGAAAGATGCAGAACTCGAGTTGCAGAAGATTCACGACAAATTTATCAAGAAAATTGATGAACTCCTTGCTGCGAAGAACAAGGAAATCATGACCGTATAATGTGCGGCCTCGTCATTAAGAATACAGGCAGCTGGTACACCGTCCGCACGGACGATGGCCAGCTTTTTGAGTGTAAGGTGAAGGGAAACTTCCGCCTGAAAGGTATTCGTAGTACCAACCCTGTTGCTGTGGGTGATCGTGTTAAAATTATCACCAATCAGGAGGGTACTGCCTTCATTACTGAGATTGAGGATCGTCGTAACTACATCATCCGTAAGAGTATCAATCTTTCCAAGCAGAGCCACATTATCGCTGCTAATGTCGATCAAGCGTTGCTTGTCGTTACTATTAATTATCCCGAGACTTCCACCACTTTTATCGATCGTTTTCTTGCCTCTGCTGAAGCTTATCGTGTACCCGTTATCCTTATTTTTAACAAGACCGATCTTCTCAATACCGACGAGGCTCATTATCAGCAGATGATGATTACACTCTATGAGACCATCGGTTACCAATGTCTACCGATATCTGCGGAGACAGGAGAGGGTGTCGATGCCTTAAAAAAGCTGCTGCCAGACAAGATAACCCTCCTCAGTGGCAATAGCGGGGTGGGGAAGTCCACCCTCATCAATCGTCTTGTCCCTGGTGTCAATCTCCGCACTTCTGAGATATCCGATGCCCACAACACCGGCCTGCACACCACAACCTTCTCAGAAATGATTCCTTTGGGTGATGGGTGGCTTATTGATACTCCGGGCATTAAAGGCTTTGGAACCTTTGACATGGAACCTGAGGAATTGACAAGTTATTTCAAAGAAATCTTTCATTTCTCCCAAGACTGTCGTTTCTCCAACTGCACCCATACACATGAGCCTGGCTGTGCAGTACTCAAGGCCATCGAGGACCACCTCATCGCCCCTAGTCGTTATCAGTCTTATCTTTCTATGCTCAACGACAAGGATGAGAGTAAATATCGCGAGGCTTTTTAAGGCAAATTGTTAATATTTTATAAATAGGGAGATGATAATTTAACTTTTTCTTTTAGACTTCGTCTAACTTATAACCAACTTAAAACGGATAGAATGATACAAAATGGATTATTGCGCATCGGTATTATCGGTGCTGGATGGATAGCCGAAAAGGCAGCCATCACCTTGAACGGCCTTGCTAATTGCGAGGCTTATGCCATTGCTTCCCGCTCAATCGAGAAAGCGGAGGCTTTTGCAGAAAAATGGGAAATGAAGAAGGCTTACGGCTCTTATTCAGAGTTGATAGCTGATTCTGACGTGGATTTGGTTTATGTGGCTACGCCCCACTCTCATCACTATGATGTGACGCGTGAGGCATTACTGTCAGATAAGCCATGTTTGGTGGAGAAGGCTTTCATGGCTAATTATCGTCAGGCAAAAGAAATTGTCGACCTATCTCGCGAGCGCGGCGTTTTTTTGGCAGAAGCCATTTGGACGCGCTATCAGCCGGCAGTCGGTATCGTGCGCGACTTGATCAGTAATGGACGCATCGGCACGCCCCGGCTCGTGACGGCCACTTTAGGCTATTCTATGGGTGATAAGCCTCGCATTATGCGTCCAGATCTCTGTGGTGGAGCTTTGCTCGACCTAGGCGTCTATGCTCTCAACTTTGTGCGTATGTTTTTCCCAGCTGACATTGTCAGTATCGAGAGTCAGTGTGTGAAGAGCCAGACGGGTATGGATTTAACAAATGCCATGACTCTGGTGCTTAGCGATGGACTGTTGTGCAATCTCCAGTCAAGTGCTGCTTGCGTGGGCGACAATATAGGTGTAATTGCGGGTACCGACGGCAATTTGATTATCGACAATATCAATAATCCCCAGAAGATTACAGTAAACACTCACGACCGTGAGTTTGTGGAAGATATCCTTGTCCCTCGGCAGATTACGGGCTATGAATACCAGTTCATAGCTTGTCGCCAGGCACTAATTGACGGCCTTTTGGAGCCACGTGAGATGCCGCTCGATGAGACCTTGTATATCATGGAACTCATGGATGGCTTCCGTCAGAAATGGGGTGTGAGATACCCGATGGATGAGGATTGATATTTGACAAGTGGCCGAACATGAACGTTTTCCGATATCTCCGCAGTTCCTTCTCCGCACGACTCAGCCTGTGGGTGACAGGGTTTGTAACTGCCATTTTCGTGGTGGCGTTGACCCTGCTCTTCCGTTTCTCACTGGCAGTGGTCAAGGACGAGTCGCTTGAGCAAAACATGCAGGTGCTCGAGCATGCTGCGTTGCGGGTGGATCGGATACTTCATCGGACGGAGATGACGGCAAAGACGGCGAGTTGGATGATACGCCAGCATCTCGCTCAGACTACGATCGTACATGATCTGTGTCAGGAGGTGATGCAGTCGAATCCTTGGATTGACAGTTGCTATGTGATGCCAGTCAGTCAGTTGAAGGTTGAGACGGCTCGTTGGGAGGAACCTCTGTTGGATTCTGTTTCTGACAGTGTGGCACTGAGGCCGATGGTGATGACCTATTATTTGCCTATGTATGACGATCAGGGTGAGTCGTGTCTGACACTCGCCATCGATGTGCAGATTGACTGGAGGGAGACTCATTCTGAGTTGACGACTCAGATTCCCTATGCACATTGTTTCCTGCAGGGTTTAGGCGGTCTCTACCGTCTGGAGACCAGCGGCTACCGGTCGCAACAAATTGATGGTACGAATACTTATCATTACTACCGTCCTTTCAGTAACACTGATTGGGGTATAGCGATGCTCTGTCCTGAGCGTGATATCATGGCCGACTACAACCGTTTGCAGACCATTGGAATCATTGTGATGGTGGTTGTTCTACTGTTGTTGCTCCTCATCTGCAGGCTTGTGATCGACCATAATCTTAAACCACTTGATCTCCTGTCATCAAAGGTGCGCCGTATCTCGCAGAACTATTTTGACGACCCTATCCCTGCTAATAACCGTCAGGATGAAATCGGTGAACTGCAGCGAGGTTTTTCTTCCATGCAGCGGGCTTTGGTGAGTCATCTCACTGAGATGCACCAAAAGACGACCGAGTTGCAGGAGCGTAATCAGGCATTGCAGGTGGCTTATGAGCGGGGACGCGAGGATGAGCGCACCAAAACGGTATTCCTGAGTAGCATCTCCGAGCAGATTATGGTGCCTGTGAACGAAATCTATGCTGCTACTGACCGTTTGAGTGTGCGTTATCAGAATTTCACGAAAGAAGAAATGAGTCAGTTGCAGCAGCAGATAAGTGCTCATAGTGACACTATCACAACCCTGATTGACCAGACATTGATTACCTCGCGGGGTGCGACGTCCTACAGTGATAATAATGATTCTAAAACGACTACCCAATGAAAAAATTGTGGAATTATATCCTACAACGGTTGTCGATTAAACTCGGTCTTGCCATCGTCTTGATTGTGACGGTGATTTTCATTATCTCCGTAGGCTTCCTTTTTGCTCTCTCCAAAGATTATGTCCGTCAAAGTGCTGTGGTGCGGGCAACTCAGATACTCGACAATACGGCCTTGCGCATCACTGATATTATGGGTGAAGTGGAGACGGCCACCGACAATATAGCATGGTATGTGGATGGTTGTCAGGATCCGGATTCCCTCATTCGTGATACTCGTGAGATACTCCTCAACAATCCTCATTTCCATAGTTGTTCCATTTCGATGGAACCCAATTACTTCAAGCGTTATGGTCGTTATTTCTCCATCTATTCCGTGCGGGATGCCGACTCTATTAGTACGGCCCAGTATGGCAGCGATGATTTCCAGTATTTCCAGCTCGACTGGTATATGAAGCCTCAAGGTCTTCGTCAAGGCTGCTGGATAGATCCCTATCTCAACACCAATCCTAATGCCAAGTATCAGACGGATGTCATCACCACCTATAGTCGTCCGCTTTTCGACCGCGACGGTCTGTTTATCGGGGTCATCGCTATCGACCTGAAGTTGAAGTGGCTTTCGCAAGAGATAACCTCCGTTGCGCCCTATCCCAACTCGTCGAGTATCATTATAGGTAGCAAGGGCCAGTACCTTGTACATCCCGATACGTTGAAGCTTATTCGTCAGACTATCTTTTCCGATCCAGACCCAAAGGCTAGGGGAAAAGTAGATTCCTTGGGTAAAAAGATGATTGCCGGCGAGAGCGGTGTTTATCAGCTCGTGGTTGACGGCAACGATGCGCTAGTGCTCTATCGTCCTGTTGGCAAGGCTGATTGGAGCATGGCTATCGTCTGTCCTGAGGACGATGTGTACAGTGGCTACAACCGTTTGCTCTACAATGTGTGGCTCACTGTCTTCATTGGTCTGCTTGTTATCCTACTTTTCTGTTATCAAGCCATTGGTGGTGCCATATCTCCCCTCCATCTGCTGGCTCATCAGGCTCGTGATATTGCTGAGGGGCGCTATAGCAATCGTCTGCCCAAGACATCGCGCCGCGACACTATTGGACAGTTGCAGAACAGTTTCGTCGATATGCAACAGTCATTGTCGGATTATGTAAGTAACATACGATTGCTCAACGCCCAGATGGAGCATCGCAATCATGAACTCCTCGCTGCCAACGAGAAGGCTCTTGAGGCCGACCGTAAGAAGACGGCCTTCTTACAAGATATGATGCACCAGATCCGGACGCCTCTCAATATCATTGGCGGTTTTTCACAAGTTCTTAATGATAGTTTCCACGAGATGCCTGCCGACGAGTCGAAAAATATCATCCAGATGATGGAGGAGAATGTGCGTAAGATCGTGCGCATTACGAGGATGCTTGTTGGCTTTGCATCCCCCAAAGGCCACCTGGCAATGACGAAGGATACTTTTAGTTGTAATGAATTATGCCGCGAGGTGGTAAGCAACTTCCGTCTTACCAGCCCCTATACTGTCAAGCTCCGTTTCGAGACCACGTTGCCCGACGACTTTATGATTTGTACCGACAAACAGCGTGTAATACTTATCTTAGAGGAGTTGCTCGACAATGCGAACAAGTTTACTCACCAAGGTACTATCACCGTAGCTTGTAGTCAGCCTGACGACCAAAAGTTGGCTATCACCGTTAGCGACACGGGTATCGGTATTGCCGAGGCAGACCGTCAGATGATATTTTCACAGTTTGCTAAGGTCGATCTCTTTACCGAAGGCGTCGGTTTAGGCCTGCCTCTCAGCAAGCGGGCAGCTCAGCGCATCGGTGGTGATCTTGTGCTCGATTCCGAGAGTCGTGAAGGCGCCTCTTTTACTCTTACCATACCGATATTAAAGTCAACAACATAAAAACATTGGAAAATGAAAAAGTCAATATTTTTATTTACAGTTCTGCTGGCTATGCCGGCGATGAGTCAAGACCTGCAACTTAACGATCGCGAGTATTTCGAGCGTCAGGGAGTCAACGTTTTGGTGTTCAGCAATAGTTTCAACGGCGGTTTCAACGATGAGAAGAACTCGGGCATTGAAATTATCCATCATGGTGTGCGCACCGTTCAGGGCGGCGCCGTGCGTCTGAACAACACCCCCGAGCAATGGGACCTCGTACCAAAGATGACCAACCGTAAGGTGGACCGCGAGAAGGGTAGCATTGAAGTAGGCATGCGCTACGACGACTACGACTTCGATAGCCGTGTGGTAGTCACTGCCAAGGGCAAGGCCGTGGAGATAGCCGTCTATCTCGACAAACCCGTACCAGAGAAACTGGCGGGTGAGGCAGGTTTCAACATCGAGTTCCTGCCCTCGCAGTATTGGCTGAAGACCTTCCTGATGGACGGTCGCCTGAACCGGTTCCCCCGTTATGCCACCAGTCAGACCATCACGCGTCCGAATAGTGAAAAGCCCCGTCAGTTCAAAGGCTTCAAGACTTACGATGATCGTGGCACCGACCGTTTCATTGACCCGCTGCCTTTAGAGACAGGTCATCAGCTCATCGTGGCTACCGATGATCCCTCGCGCATGATTCGTATCAGCAGCGACGATGCTGAACTGAAACTCTATGACGGCCGCATGCTTGCCCAGAACGGTTGGTTTGTGCTGCGTAGCGTGTTGCCGAAGGGTAAGACGGGCAAGGTTGTCACCTGGATGGTAGAGCCCCACGCTATCCCCAATTGGATTCGTGAGCCTAACATTGGTTTTTCACAGATTGGCTATATCCCTGAGCAACCGAAGGTGGCCGTGATCGAGCTTGACAAAAACGACCGTATGTTACCGACGGCTACCCTCATGCGCATCAAGACCGACGGTACTACCGAACAGGCCTTCAAGGGCAATATTAAGGCGTGGGGACCTTATTTTAAGTATAATTATGTGAAGTTTGATTTCTCACAGGTGAAGGAACCTGGTGTCTATTTTATCCAATACGGCAATACCAAGAGCAATGACTTCCTTATCGATGCCCATGTCTACGATAAGATTACCGATGCCACCACCGATGTGTGGGTACCTATCCACATGAACCACATGTACGTGACCGAAGGTTATCGCACCTGGCACGGTGAACCGTTTAAGGAGGGTTATCTGCAGGCTCCTGAGAGCGATCACTTCGACCTGCATCGTCAAGGACCTTCTACCGACACGAAATATAAGCCTCTCGAACTCATCCCCGGCCTGAATGTCGGCGGCTTCTTTGATGCCGGTGACTTCGATATCGAGACGGGGTCGAATGTAAGCGTGGTGCAGAACTTCATCCGCACGTGGGAACTCTTCAAACCCCAGCGCGACGAGACCTTTGTCAGTCAGAAGCAGCGTTATGTAGATCTCCATCGTCCTGATGGCGTTCCCGATATCCTGCAGTTCATTGAGCATGGTACGCTGAACCTCGTGGCACAGGCCGAACAGATTGGTCATATGGCTTCGACGCTTTCGAACTCTATCCTCGACAACTACCACCATTTGGGCGATGCTGCAAGCATCACCGACGGTCTGCATTATGACCCAAGTCTAAAGCCCTACGAGGTTTCTGCTGACGGCAAGCGCTCGGGAACGCCCGACGATATGTGGGCCTTCACTAACCGTAACCCAAGCCTTGACTTCCAGGCAGCCACCATGTTCGCCGCCGCCAGTCGTGCACTGAAGGGCTACAACGATGACTTGGCTCAGCGCGCCCTCACGCAGTCGAAACGACTGATGCAGGAGGCCACCGAACTGATGGCTCAGCGACAGGCCAACAATCGCCAGATGAACAACCGTCGCAACAACCGCGGCGGCGACCTCGGCACAAACCTGCAGCTCTATGCCGCCACAAAGGAACAGCAGTACCGTGACCGTTTCCTGGAGCAGATATGGCAGGCCCTCGACCGTAACGTCAACAACACCATGCAGACGGCCCTCGATGCTGTGCCCTACATGGATGCCGCCTATAAGCAGCAGCTCCGTCCCTATGTTGAGAAATACAATAGCTATATCAAGGATTTCGATAAGCAGAATCCCTACGGCGTGCCCATCGGACTGGGTAACTGGGCGGGTGTGAATGCCGTTCTGAACTTCGGCATCACCGTGAATTACGCCCACATCTATTTCCCCGACATCATTGCGAAAGATGAGGTTTACCGCGTGAGCAACTGGCTCTATGGTTGTCATCCCTATCATAATTACTCGTTTGTTGCTGTGGTTGGTGCCACACGACCCAAGCAGGTGTTTTATGGAAACAATCGTGCCGACTTCTCCGCTATCCCGGGCAATGTGGCACCTGGTCTGCTCTTCCGCAAGCCCGACCATTTCGAGAATTACGACGACTGGCCTTTCCTCTGGGGACAGAACGAGGGCACTATCGCCGGCAATACACAGTATATCATCTTCGGCTCCGCGCTGAAAAACATTGTTTCACCAAAATAATATCACGCAAAGATGCAGAATCATCAATTTGGAGTGCTTGGAAAACTCAGAATACTTGGAGTATTCGGATTCCTTCTCTTTCTGGTGGCATCAGCCGCCGCTCAGACCGACGATAACGAACCCCGTCGCCTCACCATCAGCGGTCAGGTCATAGATGCTGAGTTCCGCGAACCTATGGCGCAAGCTACAATCCAGTTATTTACCGTTACTGACTCGGTCTTCGTAGGTGGTACCGTCAGTGATAACCGTGGAAACTTCTCGGTAGAGGCGCCGAATAACGGTACCTTCCGTCTGAAGATCTCGTCGGTAGGCTTCCAACATATTGAGCGCGACGTCACCTTGCGTCGCAACCAGAACCAGGAACTCGGTACGCTGCTGATGTCGCCCGAAAGCATCATGTTGAAGGAGGCAGTCATCACCGGTCGCGCCGCACAGGTCATCGTCAAGAAGGACACGCTCGTATTCAACCCCGATGCCTACCGCACGCCTGAAGGTTCTGCCATCGAGGAATTGATCAAGCGTATGCCCGGTGCCGAGGTCGACGAAGACGGTAACATCACCGTTAATGGCAAGGAGGTGAAGAAAATCCTCATCGACGGTAAAGAGTTTATGCTCGGCGATACAGAGACGGCGCTGAAAAACCTGCCTATCTCCATCATTCAGAACGTGAAGTTCTACGACCAGCAGAGCGATCAGGCCCGTATCACGGGTATTGAGGACGGCAACAAAGAGACGGTGCTCGACTTCACCATCAAGAAGGGTATGAACCACGGCTACATGACCAACCTCGACCTGGCCGGTGGTACGCAACACCGCTATGCCTCACGTGGTATGGCCTCGAGTTTTACCGACAACACCCGTATCATGGTTACCGGCAACTTCAACAATAAGGAGGAGAATGCTGGCTGGTGGAACCGTCGTGGACTTAACAGCCGTAAGATGCTTGGTGCCAACCTTAACTACGACGATGGCGAAAAACTTAAGATTGACGGCAGTATCCGTTGGAACCACCGCGGCAGCGACAATCTCAACGAGAACAGCAGCGAGAATTTCTACAGCGAGACCAACCGTACCTTCTCGAACTCGAATTCGAAGAGCCTCTCGCGCAACAATGGCTGGAATGGTAATATCCGCTTCGAGTGGAAGCCCGACACCCTCTCGAACATCCTGATCCGTGCCAACGGTAGTACCGGCACCAACGATGGTACGTCGACTTCGCTCTCGGCCACCTTCAATGCCGATCCCTATCTTTACGTCACCGATCCGCTCTCCGACGAGGCCAACGCTACCATGCGCGCCAGGAACCTCGCCGTGAACCGTAACCGTCAGGCGAGCCTCACCTACGGCGAGAACAAGAACTTCTGGGGTATGCTCCAGCTCTACCGCCGTCTGAATGCACGTGGCCGAAATGTCACGTTAAGATTCGAGGGCAGCATGGGCGATAACAAGAACAACAACGCCTCGAACAACGAGGTACATCTCTACCTTCTGAAGAACCAGGCTGGACAGGACTCCACCTACTTCACCGCCCGCTACAACCTCACGCCCTCAGACAACAGCGGCTACGTGATCAACGCCCAGTATAGTGAGCCCCTCTGGAAGGGCGCCCATCTGCAGGCCAGCTACGAGCTGCGCTATAACCAGAACAAGAGCGACCGCCAGACCTACGACTTCAGCCGCCTCCCGCAGAACCCCTTCGAGGGCATCCACCCCATCTACCGCGAGTGGGACCCCTGGCTTGGCGGCTTCTCTGACCAGTTCATGGCCGACCATCTCGACAAAAGCCTGAGCCGATTCTCCGAGTATAAGAACTACACGCACAACATCCGTCTCGTGCTCCGCTACTGGGAGGAGAAGTACGATTACAACGTGGGTATCCTCGTGCAGCCGCAGCACTCCAACTACATTCAGGACTACCGCGGCATCTACGTCGACACCATCCGCAACGTCACCAACGTCGCCCCCACGCTCGACTTCCACTATAAGTTCTCCGATCAGCAGAATATCTGGTTCCACTACCGCGGCGACACACGTCAGCCCGATATCACCCAGCTGCTCGACATCACCGACGACTCCAACCCGCTCTACATCACGCAGGGTAACCCAGGACTGAAACCGCAGTTCACCAACTCGCTGAATGTCTACTACAACAACTACATTCAGCGCCACAAGCGCTCCATCGTGGTCTACGCCAACTACTCGAACACGCGTAACTCCATCTCGAACTTCGTGCGCTACAACCCCGAGACCGGTGGAAGCATCTCGCGGCCGGAGAACATCAACGGCAACTGGAACGTGAACGGCGGCTTCAACTTCAGCACCGCCCTCGACTCGGCTGCCCACTTCAATGTAGGTGCCGACACACGCGTGCGATATAATAATTATGTGAGCTACTACGCTGAGCATAACAAAGAGTCGCAGAAGAATTACACCCGCTCTACCAACCTGACCGAGCGTCTCACCGGTAGCTACCGCAACGACTGGCTCGAGCTCTCGCTCGACGGCTGGCTCAACTACCAGCACTCCCGCAACGAACTCCAGCCCTCAGCCGACCAGGATACCTGGCAGTTCAACTACGGTGGACAGGTGCTCGTGCGTCTGCCCCTCGACTTTGAGCTCTCCACCAACATCCACGAGAACTCCCGCCGAGGCTACAACGACCCCTCGCAGAATACCAACGAGCTGATCTGGAACGGACAGATCTCCAAGTCGTTCCTCCAGAATAAGTCGCTCATCGTGGCGCTCAACTTCTACGACCTGTTGCGTCAGCAGTCCAACTTCAGCGCCTGGGTCAACGCCACGGGCCGCGGCGAGTCGCGTTACAATAGTATCAACTCCTACGCCATGCTCCATGTGCGTTACCGTCTGAACATGTTCGGCGGCAAGGTCGACACCGAAGGTCGCTACGACAAGAAATGGGGTAACAACGACGGTGGTGGCGGTGGCAACCGTGGCGGTGGCAACCGTGGAGGCAACCGCGGCCGCAGATAAATATTTCTCAGCAAGCGCTCGAGCTTGCTCGCTTGCTACCAACGGGACGCAAGAACTCCTACTGTAACTCATCGGGGTCAGGGTATTCTGTGAATGTCACAGATTCTCCTGACCCCGATGAGTTTATTCCCAAATATTCTTTGTAATCATTTCGATTTCGTTCTTACCCAAACTTTATGCGTGCGGTTTCCCCAGATGACGATGTCAGAATTGCCGTCGGCCACCAGTTGTCTAAGGTCTCTTGAGGCGCCGCTCATGGACAAGCCGGTTGCCGCAGCATAATCAGGTAACGTCATGAATCCTTGCTTGTCAATAATCTCATGGGCCTTTGCCAGACGCTCTTCGCGATTGTATTTGCTTTTGCTCTGAGGTACAACCTCTACGCCAGCACTTTCGAACTTCGCTACCCTGTTCATTTCTCTCAGCAGTTCCGGGTCGGGTCTGAAATTGATGCTTTTGACGCACACATGCCTGTATTTCAGCTTGGGATCGGCACCGTCATCCCACTCTTGTTGCTGCGCAATCTCTTCTTCTGAAGTCTTGGATGTATCGAATCCTAAGGACAGGGAGAATACCCCCAGTCCGTCAATCTTGATGTTGTGCCCTGCAGACATACCCGTCAGCATCTCATCCTTCAGCGCACTGAAGACGGTTCGGATGATTCCCTCGTTAAGGATTGCGGATAACTTGCACATGTGCTGGATGACCATATCATAGTCAAACAGCGAGAATCTCTGCATCTTTGGATAAATCACGGTCCTGCCCTCAGTCATTTCCCCTGGGAGTTCCTTTAAAATGTAATATGCCTTTGCCATCTTCTTAATTGTTTTTAATTGATTACAATTTTATTCTTTCCTGCTTTTTGTTTTTTTTCTTCGCTTCTTATCTTTCCGATCTTCTTTGTAATTATTTCCAGTCTTAACAATGAAAGATTTTACTCTTAATGGAAAAAGTCATGGATCTTAACGGCAAATGTTTTTTCCCGTCGTGAATTTTCTATTTCAGCACGGGAAATTCTATCTTTACGTGCGGAAATTCTATTTCCACGGGCTGAAAATTCTGTTTCATGGCTTGAAAATACTTTTTCCACGTTGCAAAGATACATTGTTTTTTCGATTTTACCAAATATATCGGCCAGAAATCACGAAAGACAGCTTAAGTTTTCGATCAAAAATAGCAAAACTCTGAAACATTTTCAGATTTTTGAATTCGCCATTCTCTTTTATGTTTTTTTACTGTGCGTCCTTGTCTCATTATTTGGTCCTCCTTATGATAGGCACGGGGCCTAACTGAAGATTCAATTCCATTTATTTGTATATTTACTTATTTATTTGTACCTTTGTCGGCGAAAAATAAAGAATAATATGAGACAGACATTGACAATACTCCTGCTGACTGCGGCGATGACCGCTACGGCGCAGATAAAAACCGAGATAAAGACGTTTAACCAGACGGGTCCCTACGCCGTGAGTGCACCGTTGGGACTTGATACGGTGGATGTAAAGGGAAACAAATTCGACGATGCCTCGCTGATGAGCAGCATCGCCCTCACCTCACCGGTAACGGGGCGTTTTGAAGGGCAGGTGCTGCCCTCGCTGCCAGACAAGAAAAGCGTGGGGCTGCTGTCGTTTTATGTGAACAACCGCGACTACCTGAAGGGTAAGATTGAGGTGAAAGGGCCCAAGCACTACAAGCTCTTTATCGACGGTGAGCCTGCTATGCCTGAACTGAAACTCGCTCCCGACCACCATACCTTCGTCATTCAGTATCTGGCCGAGCCGAAAGATACGGACTCCATCCGTGTGGTGATCGATGCCCCTCGTGAGGTGGCAACGACGCTCGATGCCAGGCATCCCTTTATGGTGCACGATATTACCGATGGTAAGCGTGTGCGGGATATCTCCATATCGCCTGACGGACAGTATGCCTGCATAGCCTGGCAGACCACGGAGCGCGGCGGCAGTAACCGTTGGAACTACGAACTGCGTGAGGTGAAGACCAATCACACATTGATGCTGCCGCAGCGGCAGGCCCGTTGGCTGCCCAAAACCATCGCCTGGATAGAGGAGGAACGCGAAGGTAAGAAACGTGTGCTCTATCAGGTGAAACCTACTGGCGAGCGTACCCGTTGGATTAGCGGTCTGCCCGACGGCAGCTATCGTGTGGCGCCTACGGAGGACTATCTGGTGATGACCATCGAGGAGAAGGGTCCCGAGGAGGACAAGGAGATGTTTGAGGTGTTGGAGATGGACGACCGTCAGCCCGGCTGGCGCAACCGCAACTATCTCGCCCGCTACGACATCGCCAGCGGCCTCACCCGTCGTATTACCTTCGGTCACCAGCAGACGATGTTGATGGATATCTCGCAGGACGGAAAGAAACTGCTCGTGGCGCAGTCGTACTCGCGGCTTGCCAAGCGCCCGACAGAGGTGATGGACGTGATGGTGGTCGATGCCGAGACCTTCAAGGCTGATACCATCTTTGTAGGTCGTGGGTTCTTAGCCAACGCCTCGTTCTCGCCCGACGGTACACAGATCCTTTTCAAGGGCTCGCCCGAGGCTTTCGACCGTATCGGCTGTACGCTGCCCGCTAGTGTGACGCCGAATATGTATGACTATCAGCTCTATCTCTACGATATCGCCTCAAAGCATGTCACACCGCTGACCAAGGACTTTAACCCTTCGGTGCAGACCGTCGACTGGGCGTGGGGCGACGGGCTGGTGTATTTTACTGCTGAGGACCGCGACTTTGTGCGTCTTTACCAGATGAATCCTGCAAACGGGAAGATTGTGCAACTGGAACATGCGGGCGACAATGTGACGCGGATGAATGTGTCGGCGCACTCGAACGTGGTCGGCTATATCAGCAACGGTGTTTCCGAATACGCCTCGGCCTTTGCGGCCTATACTGCTAAGGGCAAGGCCCCGATGAAACAGGTGCGGCTGTATGACGGTAAGAGCATCATGGATGATATCGCTGTGGCCGACTGCAAAGACTGGAATTATGTGAACGCGAAGGGCGAGACGGTCTATGGACGGATGTATCTGCCGCAGGATTTCGATGCTACGAAGAAATACCCGATGATTGTATATTACTATGGCGGTTGCTCGCCCGTTAGCCGCTATTTCGACGGTGTCTATTCCGGGCACTATTGGGCCTCGCTGGGCTATGTGGCTTACATCCTTCAGCCCAGTGGAGCCTCGGGCTTTGGACAGGAATGGGCCTCGCGCCATGTGAATACGGCTGGACGGGGTCCGGCGGAGGATATCATTGAGGGTGTCAAGCGCATCTGTGCCGAGCACCCCTTCATCGACGCGAAGAAGGTGGGGTGTATGGGTGCCAGCTACGGCGGATTCATGACCATGTATCTCCAGACGCAGACGGATATCTTTGCTGCGGCGATATCACATGCCGGTATCGCCAACCATACCAGTTACTGGGGCGAGGGCTACTGGGGCTATAATTACAGTGAGGTCAGCATGGCCAACAGCTATCCTTGGAGCCATCGGGAGCTCTATGTCGACCAGAGTCCGCTCTTCAATGCCGATAAGATCCACACACCGCTGTTGCTGTTGCACGGTACGGTGGACACGAATGTGCCCATTATTGAGAGCCTGCAGATGTTCACCGCCCTGAAACTCCTTGGCCGTGATGTGGCCCTTGTGGAAGTTGCCGGCGAGAACCACCATGTGCTCGACTACAACAAGAAGATCAAGTGGCTCGGTGCGCAGATGGCGTGGTTCCAGAAATGGCTGAAGGACGATCCCTCATGGTGGGACGCCCTCTTCCCCAAGAAGCATCTGTAAAATGTAGAAACGATGGTAAGAAAAATCCTATATCTGTTGCTGATGTTGGTGCCCCTTCCGGTGGCGGCCCAACATATGAACGCCAACATCGGTGTGACCCAGCCGTCAAGGAATCTTTTTACCTATGCTTCCGAATCGGCCAAGGGAAAGCCTGTATTGCTGCAGCCGCTCTATTGGGTGAAGACGTTGATTGACTCTTCGGCCGTCGCTACCGTCGACCGCAATTATATCGAACAGCCTAAGCCCGCTTGGGCTATAGAGGCCAGGAGTTCTCTGAATCAGTCGACGCTCAAGATGGAGACCACATGGGAGGACCCTGTAGATGGCAACATGAATCTTTGGGCGAAGAGCAAGAACGGTCTCTCCACTTCGGCAGGTCTGTGGCTGGGATATCGCGGCTATGGTTTCGGCTATTCCAAAGAGGTCGGTCAGACCAGCGGCTCTACACTATCCATCGGAGCCATGGGCGGCAGCTTCGGTATCAACCTGCGCATCAGCTCCTATAACAGTGATATGCCCGACATTTATATTGATGGGGTGAAACTGACATCCTATGATGAAGACGACGACCGTCTGGAGGATCCTATCAAAGTACGTACGCTCTTCCTCGACGGCTATTATATGCTCAACGGCAAGCACTTCTCTTATGCCGCTGCCTATGATAACTCGCTCATCCAGAAACGCTCGGCCGGATCGATTGTCGTGGGAGGGATGTATTGCCATAGCCGTGCAGATTATAGCGCCGATTCCAACTGGTTGCTGACAGCATTGATGGAGGGTGTTGGAAAAGTGAAATTCTCGCAAGGCAGCATTGGCGCAGGCTATGCCTACAACTGGGTACCCGCTCGCGGATGGCTCGTCAGCGCGATGGCCATGCCGATGCTTACCTTCTATAATCACACCACGAAGTATGTGTATGACTGTGAATTGGTGAATCCTAACGTGGAGGATTGGGATACGCTTTCGGAAGATGAGATTCTGGAATGGGTGTTTGACCCGGATACCAAGATCATGACAGTCGACGAGACGGCAGAGACGTCCAATAATAAAGTGAAACTGAACTTCGATGCGCGCTTGAGCGTGGTCTATAATTTCGACCGCTGGTATCTGCGCGTATATGGTCATTATAATCGGTTCCGCTATGGTAATGATTTTGTCTCAGGGCGTGTGACTGACTGGACCGCGAATGCATCGTTGGGATTCAGGTTTTAGTGAATAGTGGATAATGAATATTGAGGAGATACAGGAAAAAAAGATTGCGGTGCTGTTGTCGGGAGGTGTCGACAGCAGCGTGGTGGTCTATGAGTTCGCCAAAATCGGACTCCACCCCGACTGTTTCTATATCAAGATAGGTCCGGAGGAGCATGAGGAATGGGACTGTTCGTCGGAGGAGGATCTGGAGATGGCGACGGCGGTGGCGCATAAGTATGGCTGTAAGCTGGAGGTGATCGACTGTCACAAGGAATATTGGAACCAGGTGACGACCTATACGATGGAAAAGGTGCGTGCGGGTCTGACACCGAATCCCGACGTGATGTGCAACCGCCTGATTAAGTTCGGTGCCTTCGATGAGAAACGGGGGCACGACTACGACCTCATTGCCACAGGCCACTATGCCCAGACGGAGATCGATGCAGAAGGCCGCAAGTGGCTCTGTACGAGTCCTGACCCCGTGAAGGACCAGACCGATTTCCTGGCCCAGATCTACGATTGGCAGTTGAAGAAGGCGCTCTTCCCCATCGGACACTATGTGAAGGACGAGGTGCGTCAGATTGCCGAGCGCGAGCATCTGGTGAATGCCAAACGTAAGGACTCGCAGGGCATCTGTTTCCTGGGCAAAATCAGTTATAACGACTATATCCGTCGCTACTTAGGTGAGCAGCCTGGCGATGTCATCGAGCTCGAAACCGGTAAGCGCATCGGCGAGCATCGCGGCCTCTGGTTCCATACTATCGGCCAGCGTAAGGGCATGGGCTTTGGTGGCGGCCCTTGGTTTGTGGTGAAGAAGGATGTTGCTAACAACATTCTATACGTCTCGCACGGCTATGACCCCGAGACGGCCTATAAGCAGGATTTCCCCGTCCACGACTTTCATTGGTTGACGGCAGAATCCGTGATGGATACTGTCACTTTCAAAATCCGCCACACGCCCGAATATCATCCTGCGACACTCGAATGGAAGAGCCCACAGGAATTCATCGTTCATTCGAGGGAAAAGATCCATGGTGTCGCTCCTGGCCAGTTCTGTGTCATCTACGACGCCGACCATCACCGCTGCCTCGGCTCCGGTGAAATCACGGTTTAGAAAAGAAATGAATTTTTTAGAAACGAATTCCCCTAATTTTTCATAATTTTATCCACTAATTTTCCTAATTATTTATTAAGGAAATTAAGGATTAATTAGGGTAATTCGTTTCTATATAATATTTTAGGATAATTTGTTTCTAAAAAATTACTTTTTGGTGAATGAGCCGAAGTAGTCAAGGCAGGTCTTCTGCCATTTCTTCGCATTCTCCAGCTGGTGCTGCATCCGAGCATCCGTTTCCTTCCAGCGCTGTTCATCGATGAACGGCTTGGCTTCGTTCCAGATGCGGACGAAATCCTCCACTTCCTTCACGCCGCGACCATAGCAGTACTGCATCTCCTCATAGACGGTGCGGCCGCTTTTCATACGATAAGTCCATGGTACGCGATGGAACCACAATAGGTAGCGCTCCGGACAAGTGTTCAGGTCATCGTAGAGCGTACAATAAGGCTCACGATATTGTGCTGTCGCATTCGATCCCGTATGCGTGCGATTGAAACCAATCGAGTCGTTATTGGCCTTGTGATAGTAAACAGGGCACCACTCGATGGGGTAGCGGGCAATGAATCCGTCGGGTTCGGGACCATAATGCTGGTCGAAAGCGAAGATATGGTGCAGGCCGATGGGCATCATATAGTCGACACAAGCCTCACGGCTGCGGAGCATCATGTTCAATAGAGGCGATAGGGGAGCAGGGAGCGGAGAGAGATAACCAGGTTGGCCGAAGGTCTGTTGCAACCATTCAGTGGCAATCTCTTCGCTGGTGAGATTCGGGTTCCATGCCAGACGGCCGAAGGCATACCAATTGGCCTGTGAGAAATGGTGGCCGCACCAGTTCTTGTCGAGTCCGATGTTCGCCACACCGGCGATGCCTACCAGTCGTGAAGGCTCCACGAAGCCGAAGAACTCGCGCCACATTGGGGCGAGATAGACCAGATGGCGCGATTGTCCGAGATACTCCTGTGTAATCTGCAGCTCAGCCATTTGCTTGGTCTTGCGCATAGTGTCGAAGATGGGGGCGTAGGGCTCACGGGGCTGGAAATCCAGTGGACCGTTCTTCGACTGCAGGATGACATTGTCGCGGAACTGTCCGTCGAGGTCCTTGAATTCCGATACAGCCTGTTTCACGCGGTCTTCACCCTTATGGGCAGCGCCATACACGAACGAGCGCCACATCACGATGCCTCCGAAGGGCTTCACCGCATCGGCCAGCATGTTGGCACCGTCGGCATGGGTGCGATTATAGTCGAAAGGACCAGGCTGACCTTCAGAATTAGCCTTCACCAGGAATCCGCCGAAGTCGGGAACCAGCGCATAGATCTCCTTGGCCTTCGCTTTCCACCAGTTCTTCACCTGGGCATTCAATGGATCGGCTGTCTTCAGTGGCTTACCTCCGTTGACACCTTTGGCTGGTATCGTCATCGGCGAGCCGAAGTTGACAGACAGATAGACTTTGATGCCATATGGGCGCAGGATATCAGCAATTTCCTTCACCTTGTTAAGATAAAGGGTGGAGAGCATCTTTGGCGAGGCATTTACATTGTTGAGCACAGTGCCGTTGATGCCGATTGAGGCATTGGCACGGGCATACTCCTTAATAAGTTCTGCGTTGATGGGCTTGGGCTTCCACTGGTCGCTGTTTCTCCTTGTCCTCGGATCTTCCAGTGCCCAGAAGATGCTGAGTCCGGCATAGCCGCGCTCAATGCTGCTGTCGAGGTTGTCCCAGTGGTTCAGCAGGCGGAGTTTATAGTAAGGAGCCGAGTAACCTTTCTCGCCTCTCAGCAGGGCGTATGCACCGTAAAGCAGGCCCATCTCGTTCTTGGCGGTAATAGTGCTCCCGTTGATCCGATAGGCATCATCTGCCATCGTGGGGTCTGTCACCAGCGTAGCCTTTGCGCCGGTATAGTAGTTACGCAACTCTTCGGCGGCGAGGCATTCGGGTCCCGTCACTTGTGCTTTCTGAACTTTGTCAAATCTCAGCCACAACTGGTGGCCATCCTCTGCCTTTGCGAGTCCTGCAAAAGCCAGAGCCAAAAATAAAAACGTTAATTTCTTCATACCTGTCTTCATAATTTTGGCACAAAAATACAAAAATTTTATTATTTCCAACGCTTCAAACTTGTATTTTTATACTTTTACAACAAATATACAACAAAAAGAGATATAAATACACATTCTCTTTGCCTAATCGAAATTTTGTATTATCTTTGCAACCAGAAACTAACAATGGAACAATAGTATTAACACGAAAATTAATTAAGATGAAGAAGATCTATAAGGCTCATATTCTCTATACGAAGGAGAAAAACAGTTTCGAGGTGCTGGAGAACGGTTATGTGGCTGTTGGCTCCGACGGGTGTGTGATAGGGGTGTCGACGGATCTGGCATCGCTTGACAGCGGGGGTGCGGAGGTCGTTGACTTCGGCGACCGTCTGCTGATACCAGCCATGAACGATATGCATGTGCATGCGCCGCAAGTGCGTAATCAGGGCGTGGCGATGGATCTGGAACTGTTGCCATGGTTGCAGAACTACACCTTCCCTGAAGAGTCGAAATATGCCGATGTCCATTATGCTGAGCGCATGTATCGTCGTTTCTTGCATACACAGTGGCTGTTCGGCACCATGCGTAGTGTTGTATTCGGTACCGTCCATACGGAGAGCACCCGTCTGTTGATGAAACTCTATCAGGAGGCCGGCATGGGGGCATTGGTCGGCAAAGTGGCTATGAACCGCAACTGTCCTGAGGCACTCTGTGAAGATGTAGAGGCCGCTGTAGAGGGCAATGAACGGCTGATAGCCGAATTCAATCAGCCCAATGCACTGGTACGGCCCATCATCACGCCACGTTTTGTGCCCTCATGTACGCCAGAATTGTTGAAAGCCTGTGGCCAGTTGGCTGACAAGTATCAGCTGCCCGTTCAGTCGCATCTGTCGGAGAACGTGTCAGAGATAGCCTGGGTGGCTGAGCTGGAGCCTGAAAGCAGGAGTTATGGTGATGCCTACAACCGTTACGGTATCTTCGGACAAACGCCAACCATCATGGCCCACTGCGTATGGACAAAGGATGAGGAGTTGGAATTGATGAAACGCAATGGTGTCATGGTGGCTCACTGTCCTACGTCGAACTTCAATATTGCATCGGGAATGGCCCCCCTTCGTACTTTCCTCGACGAAGGGGTGCGTATCGGCTTAGGGAGTGACATCAGTGGTGGTCACGACCTGAACATGTTCCGTATGTTGGTCTATGCCATTCAAGTCAGCAAGATGCATTATCAGCAAGACCACAATAAAGCATTCCTGACCTTGCCTGAAATCTTCTGGATTGCTACCAAATCGGCAGGCAGTTTCTTCGGCAAAGTAGGTAGTTTCGAACCCGGTTATGAGTTCGATGCGCTGGTCATCGACGACAGCGTCCTGAATTATGACCATTATTCACTACTGGAACGTCTAGAGCGGTACATCTATCTGGGCGACGACCGCCAGATAGAGTACCGTTTCTGTCGTGGAAAGGTCATCCCGGAGCCGGAGATTTACAGCAACTGATCGCTTTCGATGTCCTTGAAATACTTATATGTGCTGACCTTCAGCTCGTCGGCAGCATCCTCGTCGCTGACGATGATGCCGTGCTCGTGCATCTGCAGGGCACTGATGGTCCACATGTGGTTCACGGCTCCCTCGATGGCAGCCTGAAGGGCGCGGGCCTTGGCGTGGCCGTTCACTAGGATCATCACCTCGCGGGCAGCCATCACGGTGCCTACACCAACGGTGAGGGCATGGGCGGGAACGTTCTCAGGATTGCCGCCGAAGAAACGGCTGTTGGCAATGCGGGTGTCGGTGGTAAGCGTCTTCATACGTGTCTTTGAACTCAGTGAAGAGCCTGGCTCGTTGAATGCGATATGACCATCGGGACCGATACCTCCAATGAAAAGGTCGATGCCGCCAGCTTCCTGAATCATCTCCTCGTAGTGAGCGCACTCGGCTGCTAGATCGGGGGCGTTGCCATTCAGAATATGGATGTTCTCCTTCGGACAGTCGATGTGGTCGAAGAGGTTACGTGCCATGAAGGCGTGATAACTCTCTGGATGAGTCTCGGGCAGGCCAACGTATTCATCCATGTTAAAGGTCAGTACGTTCTTGAAAGATACGCGTCCTTCGCGGCAGGCTGATACCAGGGCATTGTACATGCCTACGGGCGATGAACCAGTTGGCAAACCGAGGACGAACTTATGATCCGGGGTCGGTTTGAACTCGTTGATACGCTTAATGACATGCTCAGCAGCCCACTGAGACAACTTCTGGTAGTCTGATTGAATAATAACTCTCATAATGTTTTTGTTTTTGGTTCGTAAAAATTTGCTGCAAAAATACAAAATAATTTAGGAGATAAAAGAGTGAAAGGAGTTAAAAGGAGTTAAAGGACATTACTTTTTTCATTTTTACCTTTTTACTTTTTTACCTTTTTACTTTTATTTCGTATCTTTGTGCCCAATATGAAGGAATTTGTAATATCAGAGGCGAAGGCTGAGACTGCGGTGCTGGTAGGACTCATCACCAAGGATCAGAACGAAGCCAAGACAAAAGAATATCTCGACGAACTGGAGTTCCTGGCCGATACGGCCGGAGCAGTCACGGTGAAGCGGTTTACCCAGAAGGTAGGTGGTCCCAGTCAGACTACCTATGTCGGTAGTGGTAAACTGTTGGAAATCAAGGCCTATATCAAACAGTGTCAGGACGCCTACGACGATTGGGTGGATGCCCAGGATGCTGCGCTGTTCGCTGAGGGATTGTTAGATGAAACCAACGCCCCGCAGCCCGTGGGTATGGTGATTTTCGACGATGAATTGAGTGCCAAGCAGATGCGGAATATCGAGAAGGAACTGCAGGTGAAGATCCTCGACCGTACCTCTTTGATATTGGACATCTTCGCCATGAGGGCGCAGACCGCTGAGGCCAAGGCTCAGGTGGAGCTGGCCCAGCACCGCTATATGCTGCCCCGGTTGCAGCGACTGTGGACGCATTTGGAACGTCAGGGCGGTGGATCAGGCTCCGGCGGCGGAAAAGGTTCCGTGGGACTTCGTGGCCCTGGTGAGACGCAGTTGGAGATGGACCGAAGAATCATCCTCCAGCGTATCACCCTGCTGAAACAGCGCCTGGCAGAGATCGATAAGCAGAAGATCACGCAGCGCAAAAACAGAGGCCGTTTGATTCGTGTGGCCCTCGTAGGTTATACCAACGTGGGTAAGAGCACCATGATGAACCTGCTGGCCAAGAGTGAGGTGTTTGCGGAGAATAAGCTCTTTGCCACCCTCGACACTACCGTGAGAAAGATGACCATCGACAATCTGCCTTTCTTATTGGCGGATACGGTAGGATTCATCCGTAAGTTGCCCTCCGACTTGGTGGAGAGCTTCAAGAGTACTCTCGACGAGGTGAGAGAAGCTGATTTGCTGGTGCATGTTGTGGATATCTCGCACCCGGACTTCGAGGAGCAGATCCGCGTGGTGGAGGAAACCCTGAAGGAACTGGGATGTGCCGATAAGCCCGCCATGCTGGTGTTCAACAAGATCGACGCCTATACCTGGGTGGAGAAGGAAGAGGATGACCTGACGCCTGTGACGAAGGAGAATTATACGCTCGATGATCTGAAGAAGACCTGGATGGCCCGCTCCTCTCAATACCTTGAGTGTCTGTTCATTTCGGCGAGAGAGAAAGAAAACATTGACGAGCTTCGCGACATCCTCTATAAGCGGGTGCGCGAATTGCACGTTCAGAAATATCCTTATAACGATTTCTTATACAAAGATTATGAGTAACTACAGAAACTTAACACAGACTGAAATTGAAGTCTTAGAGAATAATGTCTGCTGGGCTGAGGACTGGCAGCGGGTGATGGTAGCAGAAGATTTTAAACCTTATAATTTCCACCGAGTCATCTTCTATGGCGATATCCGCCTTGGCTCCTTCCATAAGATGGTTGAGGTGAGCAAGGGCTTCGTGAAGCATTCCGGCATCAACGATGCCACGTTGAGAAATGTCACAGTAGGCAATGACTGTCTGATTGAGAAGGTGGGTAACTATATCAATAACTACACCATCGGCAACGACTGCTATATCTCGAATATCTGCACATTGGAGACGACCGACGATGCCACCTACGGCGAGGGTTCCGTTATTTCCGTGCTCAATGAGATGGGTGACGGCAACGTGACGATTTTCCGTGAACTGAACAGCCAATTGGCTGCACTCATGGTGAAATACAACAGCGATAAGGAGCTGAAGCATACCATGCAGCAGATGATTGAGGATGAACTGCGGGTGTCGCGTCCTGACCGTGGCTATATCGGTAATAATGTGAAGATCATCAATGCCAAGGATATCACGAATACCATCATCAAGGGTGACTGTGAAATCAGTGGTACGGCCCGCCTCTCAGAGTGTACTGTGATGAGTTCGACGGATGCCCCTGTGTTCATCGGAACGGGTGTAATCTGTGAGAACTCGATTATCTGTGACGGTTGCTCGATCAACAACTCCGTGAAGATGCAGGACTGTTTCGTGGGTGAGGCCTGTCAGATTACCAATGGCTTTACGGCTGAAGCCAGCCTGTTTTTTGCCAACTCGTTTATGGCCAATGGTGAGGCCTGTGCTGCATTCTGCGGCCCCTTCTGTGCTTCACACCATAAGAGTTCGTTGTTGATTGGTGGTGAGTATTCGTTCTATAACGCCGGCTCTAACACCAACTTCTCGAACCATGCCTATAAGATGGGCCCCATGCACTGGGGAACGCTGGAGCGCGGTACCAAGACCGCCTCAGGCGCCTATATCCTGATGCCTGCCACGATCGGTGCCTTCTCAGTTTGCTTTGGTAAGCTGAT
This sequence comes from Prevotella sp., assembly GCA_017650905.1. Lineage (GTDB taxonomy): Bacteria > Bacteroidota > Bacteroidia > Bacteroidales > Bacteroidaceae > Prevotella. Next base: position 48,956 of record JAGCDZ010000095.1, read on the forward strand.
GCACCATCCTGATACCCGTAACCTGCCTTTTGCCTATCTGATAGCCTATGGCGATGAGATGGTGCTGGTGCCTGGCAGAAATATCACCACCGTGGGACTCTACCGTGATATCAAGAAATGGCCGAAGCGTGATAAGCGCTCGAAGCTGTCGAGGAAGAGTATCATCAACTTCGACTGGCTGTCGCCGTTTACGGTGGGTGAGATTATCGAGGGAATCCAGATCCTGAAAGACCTGCGTCATGCCTCTGGTGAAAATGTGTCGAGATATAATTTCCATGAGTATGTGATTGCCTGTTCTTCATTGACAAAAGGTCTGAAGTATTATGATATCGCCCTGCGTATCTATATGGGTGCCGTGTTGAAGCGTGCCCAGAAGGAGGGCTATATCGGCAAACCGGTAAGTACTGTTGGACAGGGCAAATGGGTGGACCTGAGCGGTCTGCTGCTGCCTGAGAGCGAGGAGCAGCGTCTGATTAATGACATCAAGAGCGGTGCTATCGATAATATCCAGCAGGTGCTCGACCGCTTTGCGGATATCCATAACCATTACAGCGAGTATCGTTGGACCTGGAGCTATCAGATGATTCTCGACTACTACAAGTTGGATGAGTTGGATGATGCTGCCTGTGAGCGTATCCATGAGGACTATGTCAAGGCCCGTCGTGCCTGGATTGCAGAGATCCGCAAGGATGCTGAGAAGGAGTATGCCATGGGTGATGTGGAGCGCGAGGTGTTTGACGACTTCCTCGAGAAGCTTGATCATGAGGTAGATTATGAGAATTAATGTCAAGGAGACAAGGAGTTCAAGACAAATGCTATAAGTAAGATGAAAAAGGTATTATTGTTTTTGGGTTTAGTGGTGCTTGTGGTGAGTTCGTGCAGCAAGTACAAGTATGAGACAGTGAAGGGGGATATGGCGCAGACGCGCATTTATACCCTGGAGAATGGACTGAAGGTCTATCTGAGTGTGAACAAGGATGAACCCCGTATTCAGACGTATATCGCTGTGCGTACGGGTTCGAAGAACGACCCCGCAGAGACAACCGGACTGGCGCACTATCTGGAGCACCTGATGTTTAAGGGAACCAGTCAGTTTGGAACCAATGACCCTGAGGCTGAGGCACCCCTGCTGGATGAGATTGAGAAGCGCTATGAGGCTTATCGCAAGCAGACCGATCCGGAGGCCCGTAAGCAGGCTTATCACGAAATCGACTCTGTCAGTCAGCTGGCTGCCAAGTATAACATCCCCAACGAGTACGACAAGCTGATGGCGGCCATCGGTGCAGAGGGAACGAATGCCTACACCTCGAACGATGTGACCTGCTATACAGAGAATATCCCCGCCAATGAGGTGGAGAACTGGGCCAAAATTCAGAGCGACCGCTTTAAGAATATGGTAATCCGTGGTTTCCACACCGAACTGGAGGCTGTGTATGAGGAGTATAACATCGGACTGACCAGCGACATGCGGAAGTTGTACTACACCATCAGTAAGATGCTGTGGCCAAACCATCCTTATGGCACACAGACTACCATCGGTACGCAGGAGCATCTGAAGAACCCCTCGATTACCAATATCAAGAATTATTTCAAGAAGTGGTATGTGCCCAACAATGTGGCTATCTGTATGAGTGGCGACCTGGATCCGGACAAGACCATCGAGACCATCGAGAAATACTTTGCCGATTGGCAGCCAGGTGACGATGTCAGTCAGCCAACATTCGAACCGCTCACCGAACTCTCGCAGTCCAAGGATACGACGGTGATTGGTCAGGAGGCTGAGCAGATTTGGATGGGATGGCGTGCAGAGCAGGCCAACAGTCTTCAGGCAGACACGCTGAGCCTGATGGAGAATGTGCTGAGTAACGGTAAGGCAGGACTCTTTGACCTCGACCTGGTGCAGACCATGAAGATGCAAAGGGCCAACGGTACCTGCGAGCTGATGCATGATCACGGTGCTTTCCTGCTGATGGGTACACCCAAGCAGGGACAGACACTGGAGGAGGTGAGAAGTCTGCTGATGGAAGAGATCGGCAAGCTGAAGAAGGGCGACTTCCCCGACAACCTGTTGCCCAGCATTATCAACAACATGAAACGTAACCACTACGAGCTGTTGGAGCATAACGAGGGTAGGGCAGACATGTTTGTCGATGCCTTTATCAACGAGATAGACTGGCAGCAGGAGGTGGGCCGTATTGAACGTATCTCGAAGATTACCAAGCAGGAACTAGTTGACTTTGCCAACCGGTTCTTCACCGAGGGATATGTCACAGTGTTTAAGAAACAGGGTATCGATCCCAACCAGAAGAAGATTGACAAGCCTGCCATCACCCCGATTCAGGCTAATCGCGATCAGGTGAGCGACTTCGTGAAAGCGATTCAGGAAGCGAAGGTGGATCCCATACAGCCTAAGTTTGTGGATTTTGAGAAGGATATGACCACCGGCAAGACAGGTTACGATCAGCCACTCTATTATGTGAAGAACAACACCAACGGATTGTTCGAACTGGTGTTCCACTACGATTTCGGACAGAGTGCAGATTGTCGTTATGACGTGGCCGCTGACTATTTCAAATATCTGGGTACTGATAAGTTGTCGGCCGCTGACCTGCGCCAGAAGTTCTACGAGCTGGCCTGCGATTGCTACGTGAGTGTGGGTGAAGAGAATATCAACGTTAGTCTCTCTGGCCTCAGCGAGAATATGGAACCCGCATTAGCACTCTTGCAGGATGTGATGCAGAATGCGAAGGTGGACAAGGAGGCCTACAATGAGATGGTGGGCGTGACCTTGAAGCGTAGGAATGATGTTAAGAAGGACCAGCGTAATTATTTTGAATTCCTGTACAGATACGGCATTCAGGGTGAGCGTAATGCCTATCGCGACATGACGTCAGAACAGGAGCTGAAGAATACCGATCCGCAGGTGTTTGTCGATCTGCTGAAGGACCTGGCCCAGTATCAGCATGCGGTGCTCTATTACGGTCCGCTGGATGAGACAAAGGTATCGGAGTCAGTCAATAAGCTGTTTGCAAAGGATCTGAAAGCCGGACCTGAAAACAAGCCTTATCTGGATCAGCTGGCTAATCAGAATGAGATTTGGATAGCACCTTATGAGGCCAAGAATATCTACATGCGTATGTATCATAATGAAGGGCGCGACTGGAATCCTGATGAATCGGGTGTACGTGCCTTGTTTAATGAGTACTTTGGTGGCGGCATGAACGGCATCGTCTTCCAGGAGATGCGTGAAACCCGTGGTCTGGCTTATAATGCCTATGCCCGATATAACCGCCCGACGGTGAAGGGCCGTAAGGAGTCGTTTATGACGCATATCATCACGCAGAACGATAAGATGATGGATGCCGTGAACCACTTCAATGAGATTATGAACCAGATGCCAGCCAGTGAGAATGCCTTCCAGATTGCGAAGGATGCGCTGACAAAGCAAATCGCCAGTGAGCGTATCAATAAGATGAATATCATTTGGAACTATCTTGCTGCCAAGAAGCTGGGGCTCGACTATGATCTGAATGCCAAGACCTACGAGCAACTGCCACAGATCACATTGCAGAATGTCGTTGATTTTGCCAAGCAGCAGATTGCTAACAAACCCTATCGCTATATCATCTTAGGCGATGAGAAGGAGCTCGACATGAAAGCTCTCGAAAAGATCGGACCCATCCGCCGTCTCAAAACAGAAGAAGTATTTGGATATTAATAGAATATAATTATGGCTAAGACAGTTGAATTTAAGTATGCCCCGATGTTTCAGGTGGGCGAGGACAAGACGGAATACCGCTTGTTGAGTAAGGAAGGTGTGACGACCGCCGAGTTTGAAGGAAAGCAGATTGTGAAGGTCTCGAAGGAGGCGCTGACACTGCTCGCCCAGCAGGCCTTCCACGATGTGGAGTTCATGCTGCGTCGTGAGCATAACCTTCAGGTGGCTCAGATTCTGAACGACCCTGAGGCCTCTGAGAATGACAAGTACGTGGCTCTCCAGTTCCTGCGCAATGCCGAGGTGGCTGCACGTGGCATCCTGCCTTTCTGTCAGGACACAGGTACGGCTATTATCCATGGTGAGAAAGGTCAGCAGATCTGGACGGGTTTTGAAGATGAAGAGGCGCTGAGTCTGGGTGTGTTCAATACCTTTACTCAGGACAACCTGCGCTATTCACAGAATGCGCCGTTGAACATGTACGACGAGGTGAATACCCGTTGTAATCTGCCTGCTCAGATTGATATCGAGGCTACAGAGGGTGCTGAGTATAAGTTTGTGATGGTGGCAAAGGGTGGTGGTAGTGCCAACAAGACCTATTTCTATCCGATGACGAAGGCTACTATCCAGAACGAGGGAACCCTGATACCCTTCCTCGTAGAGAAGATGAAGAGTCTGGGTACAGCTGCCTGTCCGCCTTATCACATCGCATTTGTGATTGGTGGCACGTCAGCAGAGAAGAACCTGCTCACGGTGAAGCTCGCTTCCATTAAATACTACGATGGACTGCCTACGACTGGTGATGAGACAGGTCGTGCCTTCCGTGATGTAGACCTTGAGGAGAAACTGTTGAAGGAGGCTCATAAGATTGGTCTTGGTGCCCAGTTCGGTGGTAAGTATCTGGCTCATGATATCCGTGTGGTTCGTCTGCCTCGTCATGGTGCTTCGTGTCCGATTGGTATGGGCGTCAGCTGCTCTGCCGACCGTAATATCAAGGCGAAGATCAATGCTGATGGTATCTGGCTCGAGAAGATGGATTCGAACCCCTCTGAGCTGATTCCTGCAGAGTACGCCAAGGCTGGTGAGGGTGCTAACACTATCACCATCGACCTGAACGAGGGTATTGACGCTGTTCGTGCAGAGTTGAGCAAGTATCCTGTAAGTACTCGTGTCAACCTGAAGGGTACCATCATTGTAGCCCGTGACATTGCTCATGCCAAGCTGAAGGCTCGTCTGGATGCCGGTGAGGGATTGCCTGACTACTTCAAGAAGTATCCTGTGCTCTATGCTGGTCCTGCCAAGACACCGGAGGGTTATCCTTGTGGTTCAATGGGTCCGACAACGGCCAACCGTATGGATCCCTATGTGGATGAGTTCCAGTCATTGGGCGCTTCGCTCGTGATGATTGCCAAGGGTAATCGTTCAGATGTTGTGACAGAGGCTTGTAAAAAGTATGGCGGTTTCTATCTGGGTAGCATAGGCGGTGTAGCTGCAGTGCTCTCTCAGAGCAGCATCAAGAGTATTGAGTGCGTAGAGTATCCTGAACTCGGCATGGAGGCTGTATGGAAGATTGACGTAGAAGACTTCCCCGCCTTCATCCTCGTCGATGATAAGGGTAACGACTTCTTCAAGACGCTCAAGCCTTGGACGCCGTGTGGGAAATAAATAGTGAATAACGAATAGTTAATAGTGAAAGGACGTAGGGATATTTTTGTGATTCTTCTGCTGCTGTTTGTCACCTTGACAGTAGCGGCAGAAGATTCTCTTCGTCCACCTATGGGATGTCGGCGAGGCACACCACGTCCTGCATCGATGATGCGTCGTGCCCCGTATCCGCAGAAACAATGCGGGGGAGACTTCTATAAGGGCACCCGTCACCAACTTGTCGTGCTCGCTTCGTTCAAGGACCGAAAGTTTAGGGGTAATGAGAGCGAAACGATACAACAGTGGGATAAGATATTCAATACTCAGAATCTCTCGGAATATCCGTTTTATGGCTCTGTACGTGATTATTTTTATGCCCAAAGCTATGGTCAGTTCGATGTGATTTTTGACCTGGAGTTTGTCCAACTTCCTGATTCGTGCAAGAAATATCGTAGTACCCAAAGTGAAGATGAGAACTCCCAATACATGGTGGATGATGCCCTCGATGAGTTGTTGCAGCGTGATATTGATTGGAGCCTTTACGACTGGAATGGTGACGGCTATATTAACCAATTGCTATTTATTTATGCAGGGAGGGGTAGTTCCTATGGCGGCTATGGCGGTGACGCCAATTCCATCTGGCCCCATCAGTGGCGACTCAATGAGCATATGGATCTGACGACAGATGTTTCTGGTGATTACCGTGATGCCCGTTCTTTCGAACGGGGTGGAAAGACCTATATTGTTGATGTTTATTGCGCTGTTCAGGAAATCGGTGTTAATGGCGGCTATGATGCCTTTGGTACTATTTGCCACGAATATACGCACTGCTTTGGCTTTCCCGATTTCTATTACGACTTAACGAAATATGTGGGCTATTGGGATCTGATGGACTATGGTAACAACTCAGGCAATGGCTTTTGTCCCACCAGCTACTCAGCCCATGAGCGTTGGTTAATGGGTTGGCTCACACCTATCGAACTCATAGGGTCTGTGAAAATTGTTAATTTCCCACCCCTCAGTGAAGAAGGCTTGGCTTATCTGATTCGTAACGACGACTATTCCAATGAATACTATATCGTTGAGAATCGTCAGCCTTCCAGATTTGATGCGAAGTTGCCGGGTGCAGGTGTTGTCATTTTCCATATCGATTATGACGAGTCAATATGGACGAGTTATTTCGTTGGCCCCAATAACTCAAATACTAAGCATTATACCATCTTCCCTGCCAACAACAAGACTTCTGTCTCTTATCAATATGATTGGGCCTATCCCTATAAGGATAACAATTGTCTGACGGATACTTCATGGCCTGCTGCTGAGTTGTGGCATGCCCGTTCCGATGGCAACGTGCTGATGTCGAAGTCTCTGACAAACATTACTGTCAACAGCGATGGTCTTGCCTCTTTCGATTTCATGGACGACCCGTCAGCGATTCTGACAATGGAAGGTTCCTCTCTTCAGACACAGCAATGGTATGATTTGTCGGGACGTCAATTGTCGGACCGTCCTCATCAAAAAGGATTTTATATAATAAATGGTCGTAAAATGGTCGTAAGATGAGAAAATTACTATTCATCCTCGCTCTTGGATTACTTGTGACATCTGCCTATGCAGGAGGCTACAAGACGCATCGCATGCGCGATGGTTCGGTATTGTGTTTTGAGCGTCACGAGGTAGTAATGCCCATTGGGAGTGTGCCCGCTGAACCATGGGATGCTGGCAAGGTCTATCGAGTGCCTGTGATTCTGTTCTCCTTTACCGATTGCGATTTCAGTTGTGAGAATCCTAAAGTTTTTTATGACCGTATGTTTAATGAGCACGGTTATAATCTCGGTGGGGGACCTGGCTGTGTGGCCGATTATTTTCGTGATCAGTCTCGTGGTCTCTTCAATGTCCAGTTCGATATCATCGGTCCTGTCAAACTGACATCGCAACAAAAGTTAAGCGGTGGCGGTTATAACGATGGCAGACCACAAATGAATGAGGCTGTGCAGGCCGTTAATTCTCTGGTGGATTTTTCTGAATACGATTGGTATGGCGACGGCAAAGTACCTGCAGTCCTTTTTATCTATGCCGGCTATGGTGGCAATGAACTGAAATCGATTGTAGCAGGGTGTATCCATCCCAACACGGGTGGACTCAATAAGACTGTTGATGGTGTGAGACTCCAATATTATTCTATCAGCAACGAAATGTGGTCGAATAATGAATGCTGTGGTATTGGTACCATCTGCCATGAGTACTGCCATACTTTTGGCCTCCCCGATTTCTATCCCACTTCCGGCGATGAATTTTCTGTGCTCGATGAATGGGATCTGATGGATGGTGGTTGTTATGCTGGCGACGGCTGGTTTCCTGTCAATCTTTCCATTCACGAACGGGAACTATTGAAATGGCAGTCACCTGTCGACCTAACTGTCTCTACCGATATTACTGACATGCCGTCTTTTAATGAGAGTGGTGTTGCCTATCGCATTGTCAACGAGGCCTACCCCTCTGAGTATTATCTGCTTGAGAATCGTCAGCAAATAGGGTGGGATTTTATGCTACCAGGTCATGGCCTGTTAATTTCACATGTCGACTATTTAAAATCTGCCTGGAGCAGCATCATAGTGAATAATAACCCTAATCACCATCGCTTTGATTATATCCATGCCGATGGTCTTGGCTTCAACTATTACCAAAGCATTTATGGTACAGCGAACAGACGTGACGAATATGGCCGTAGCATTCGTCTGAAGGGTTCGGCCTATCCCTATACCGATGCTGAGGGAGTGGTTCACGATGCCCTCACGGATAATACTTCGCCGGCAGCTTCATTGTTCCACGCAAATAGTGAAGGTAGCCTTTTTATGGGTAAGCCCATCACGCAGATAAGGGAAAACGACGGTTTGATTAGTTTCCACTTCTCAGATACACCTGATGCCATCGTACCTCTTTCCACAGAGACAGTCCCCGTTGCTGTCTACGACCTGCGTGGACATGCTTTGCCACTTGGTAACACGCTGTCCCCCGGCATTTATATCATCAAATATGCCGATGGCACCACGAAAAAGGTCTTCCGCTAATTGCGAAAGACCAATCCTTCTCCAAACTCGTCAATGATGATCGGTTTTGAGCGATCCACCTCATCGGCGAGAAGTTTCTTCGAGAGATCGTTGAGCACGTACTGCTGGATGGCACGCTTAACGGGCCTTGCACCGAAATCCGGATCGTAGCCCTGTTCAGCGAGGTAGTTGATAGCCTGGGGCGTACATTCGAGACGGATACCCTGTGGCTCCAACATATCCGTCACCTTCTTCATCTGCAGACGTACCACATCGGCAATCTGCTCCTTTGTGAGCGGCGTAAAGGTGATAATCTCATCAATACGATTCAGAAACTCTGGACGCATGGCAGCCTTCAACTGCTCACGCGTGGCATTCGAGGTCATGATGATGATGGTGTTCTTGAAGTTTGCCGTACGTCCCTTGTTGTCCGTCAGACGTCCATCATCCAACACCTGCAACAGGATATTGAACACATCCGGATGGGCCTTCTCGATTTCGTCGAAGAGCACTACTGAATAAGGCTTACGCCTGACGGCCTCCGTCAACTGACCACCCTCATCGTAGCCTACATATCCTGGAGGTGCACCGATCAGACGGGAAACGCTGTACTTTTCCTGATACTCGCTCATATCAATACGCGTCATCATCGTCTCGTCGTTAAAAAGATAGTCGGCAAGCGTTTTGGCAAGTTCTGTCTTACCCACACCAGTCGTGCCGAGGAAGATAAAGCTTGCAATGGGGCGCTTGGGGTCCTGCAACCCAGCACGTGACCGACGTACAGCATCCGATACAGCTGTGATGGCCTCATCCTGACCAATTACACGCTTATGCAGTTCCTCCTCCAGATGGAGCAGTTTTTCACGTTCGCTTTGCATCATACGCGTCACGGGGATACCTGTCCAGCGTGATACTACCTCTGCGATGTCATCTGCCGTCACTTCCTCACGTACCAACGAATCTCCATTCTGAGCATTGGCCAGCTGGGTCTGAATCTGCTTGATATCATCTTCGAGGGCTTTCAGCTTCGAGTAGCGGATTTCTGCCACCTTTCCATAATCACCCTCGCGCTCAGCACGCTCAGCCTCGTACTTCAGGTTTTCAATTTCCTGCTTGTCCTGCTGAATCTTGTTCACCAGCTGACGCTCTCCTTCCCACTTGGCGCGGAACTGCGTCTCCTGCTCTTTCAACTCTGCAATATCCTTATCCAGTTGCGCGATTTTTACATCATCGCCCTCACGCTTGATGGCCTCTCGTTCGATTTCTAATTGAGCCAGACGACGTGTAATTTCGTCGAGTTCTTCTGGCACAGAGTCACGCTCCATCCTCAACTTCGCTGCAGCTTCATCCATCAGGTCGATGGCTTTATCAGGCAGGAATCTTTCTGAGATATAACGTTCTGAGAGTTGTACGGCGGCGATACAGGCATCATCTTGAATCCTCACCTTATGGTGGTTCTCGTAACGCTCCTTCAGACCTCTTAAGATAGAGATGGCCGATAATTCATCTGGTTCATCCACCATCACCGTCTGGAATCGTCTTTCGAGGGCCTTATCTTTCTCAAAATATTTTTGGTATTCATTTAGCGTTGTAGCGCCGATGGCACGCAGTTCTCCACGGGCCAGTGCAGGCTTCAGGATGTTGGCGGCATCCATTGCCCCCTCACCACCACCGGCTCCAACCAGTGTGTGGATTTCATCGATAAACAGGATGATGCGTCCCTCGGCCTTCGTCACCTCGTTGATGACGCTCTTCAGTCGCTCCTCAAACTCACCCTTGTACTTGGCGCCAGCCACCAGCGCACCCATATCCAGCGAGTAGAGCTGCTTGTCCTTCAGGTTCTCAGGCACATCACCACGTACGATTCGTCCTGCAAGACCTTCCACGATGGCGGTCTTACCTGTACCAGGTTCACCTATCAGGATAGGATTGTTCTTCGTTCTTCGCGAGAGAATCTGCAACAAACGACGTATCTCATCGTCGCGTCCGATCACAGGATCGAGTTTTCCCTTGCGGGCGAGATCCACGAGGTTCTTAGCGTACTTCTCCAGGCTCTGGTAGTTTTCGTCCGCTGATTGCGACTGCACCTTCTGTCCTTGACGCAGTTCTTGGATTGCCTTTAGCATGTCTTTCTCATTGCAGCCTGCATCCTTCATGATACGGCTTGCCGTCGAGTTCACGTTCAGCAAGGCCAGTAATATCGGCTCCACGCTGACGAATTCATCACCCATCTTCTGAGCAGTATCCTGAGCGCGCACGAGTACATTATTACTATCATTAGAGAGATACGGTTGTCCGCCCTGCACCTTCGGCAGATGCTGAATCTCCTGCGATACAAGTATCTCTATCTGCTGGGCATTCACTCCAAGTTTCTGGAAGGTGAAGTTGGTTACATCCTTCGCCTTCTCTAATACACCTTTCAGTATATGTACAGGTTCTATCACCTGCTGGCCGTTCAACTGGGCAGTATTTACCGCCTGCTGAACAGCCTCCTGTGCTTTGATTGTAAATTTGTCTAATGTCATAATTTGATCCTCCTATGTTTTTATCTATTATCGGAGGCTCAAACATTGTGCCGTTAGCTCTGAATACGACAAAATGGCGGAGTTTTCCGCCATTTTGTCTGTTGAAGCTAGTCTTTCTAGCTCTACTAGTTTTGCTAGAAAGGGTTATTACATCGTCACCTCTACACTATGTTTACCAGCAGAGTAGGGGATTACGGTACCATCGATAGGCTGGCCATCGAGCATGATGCTCTTGACACCCTTTTGAGCGCCGTTGGGATGGATAGTGATTTCATATTCTGCCTCGCGGAACTTACGGCTAACAGTGTAGTCTGTAGCCGTTTCGGGCAGACATGGATCGATGCGGATACCATCGTAGTCAGGCTTGATACCAAGGATGAACTCGCTGACGGTGTACCACATCCAAGCAGCTGTACCCGTGAGCCAAGAGTTCTTACCCTCGCCAGGGCGGAAGGCATCCTTACCGGCTACCATCTGACAGTTTACGTAAGGCTCTACCTTGTGCAGCGTTTGGTATTTTTCCTCGACGTATGAGGGGAGAATCTTAGCGTAGTGGTTCCAGGCATCATTACCACGACCTGCGATACACTCACCGATGATGACCCAAGGATTGTTGTGGCAGAAGATACCGGCGTTTTCCTTGTAGCCCTCGGGATAAGAGGAGATTTCTCCATACTCGTATATATACTTGGTGAAGGCAGGATTGTTGAGCACCATACCGTGCTCGCATTCGAGGTACTTTTTACAAGAGTCAAGCGATTTGGCCACCATCCCTTCCTCAGCACCGATTTCGGCCATTGTACACCAGCCCTGACTCTCGATGAAGATTTTGCCCTCTTCACACTCGTTAGAGCCGATTTTGCGGCCATAGAAATCGTAGGCACGTAAATACCACTCGCCATCCCAACCGTGCTTCTTTACAGCCTCGATCATTGCGTCGACGGCCTTTTGCATACGTTCAGCCTCGTCGTTCTTGCCAATTTTCTGACAAAGGGCAATATAATCCTTGCCTGTGACCACGAATAAGCCTGCAATCATCAGACTTTCGGCCTTGGTGCCTTCGCTGACATTCTCTGTGGTCTGGAAACTCTCGTTAGGATCCCATGAGAAGCAGTTGAGGTTGAGGCAATCGTTCCAGTCGGCACGTCCGATGAGTGGCAACATGTGTGGACCCAGGTTCTTGATGACGTGATCCATCGAGATCTTGAGGTGCTCGAAAAGGGTGACCTCACTACCAGGCTGGTTGTCGAATGGCACCATCTCGTCGAGAATAGAGAAGTCGCCCGTTTCCTTAATATAAGCTACGGTGCCGAAGATGAGCCAACATGGGTCATCATTGAAGCCACCGCCGATATCATTGTTGCCGCGCTTGGTGAGGGGCTGGTACTGATGGTAGCAACCGCCATCGGGGAACTGCGTTGAGGCGATGTCGATGATGCGCTGACGGGCACGTGGGGGTATCTGATGAACAAAGCCTACCAGATCCTGGTTAGAATCGCGGAAGCCCATGCCTCGACCAACACCACTCTCGAAGAACGAGGCACTTCGAGAGAAGTTGAAGGTGACCATACACTGGTACTGATTCCAGATGTTTACCATGCGGTCGAGTTTATCGTTGCCCGTACGTACCTTGTATATATTAAGCAGGGCATCCCAGTACTCGCAGAGTTCAGCAAAAGCTTTATCCACTTTCTCAGTGGTGTCGAGCTCGGCAATAAGGGCGTGTGCTTTCTTTTTGTTAATCACCTGAGGCGCCTCAAATTTCTCATCCTGCTCATTTTCAATATAGCCGAGGAGGAACACAAAGTCGCGAGACTCACCTGGTTTGAGCGTCACTTCGATATAGTGCGAAGCGATGGGGCTCCAGCCGTGGGCGTGACTGTTACGGGGTTTCCCATCCAACACGACCTGTGGATCGGCAAACTCGTTATAGAGACCAACGAATGTCTCGCGGTCGGTATCGAAACCCTGAATGGGAGCGTTCACATGATAGAAGGCATAGTGGTTACGACGCTCGCGATATTCTGTCTTGTGGTAGATCGTGCTATTCTCAATTTCGACCTCACCCGTAGAGAAATTGCGCTGGAAGTTTTCCATATCGGTAGCGGCATTCCAAAGACACCACTCCTCGAACGAGAAAAGTATCAGAGATTTTGTTTCTGACGATTCATTCTTCAGCGTTAACTTTTGTACCTCTGCCCATTTCTTCAGTGGCACGAAGAACAGCACGCTGGCCTCCACACCATTCTTCTTACCTGTAATGCGGGTATAGCTCATACCATGACGGCACTCGTAGAAATCAAGCGGTGTCTTGCAAGGTTTCCATCCCGGATTCCATACGGTATCACCATCCTTAATGTAAAAGTATCGCCCACCATTGTCCATCGGCACGTTGTTATAGCGATAACGTGTGATGCGACGGAATTTAGCATCTTTGTAGAAACTATAGCCGCCGGCGGTGTTAGAAATCAGTGAGAAAAAGTCTTCGTTGCCCAGATAATTGATCCAGGGCCAAGGTGTTTGCGGGTCTGTGATGACATACTCGCGATGCTGGTCGTCGAAGTGACCATAACGTTTCTGTTGTTCCATATTTTTGAGATTGTTTTTTGTTGTATTTGCTTGCAAAGATACAACAAATTGTGCAAAAATCTCACATTTTTATAAAATTATTTGTTTTTTAGGAAATTTTTGTTTACCTTTGCGCCCTAATGTGAACAGATTTTTAACTAATTAATAACCAATTTTTATGATGAAAAGACTTAGTTTGATTCTCGCCAGCCTTTTCCTGTATGTGGGATTGGCATTGGCACAAACGAAGGTTACGGGAACCGTCATCTCTCAGGAAGACGGCGAGCCCATCATCGGAGCCTCGGTAGTTGTCCAA
>JAGCDZ010000096.1 GCA_017650905.1 Prevotella sp.
AGAATTGCAGACCCTGTATGTATACCGACTTGAGAGGTAGGTCGTAGCTCAGCTTGATACTCTTGAGTCGCAGGTAGCTGCCATCCTCTATCCATCGGTCGCTGAAGCGGGAGTTACCCATGGGGTCCTGGAAGGTGATGCGCGGCATGTCAGCCGGTTGTCCTTCGGCCCGCCAGCGGCGTTGCAGTGCTGTCGACTGGTTCATGAAACGCGAGCCGCTTTCCAACTGTGCGCGCATGTAGTTGTAGACATCGTTGCCTACAGAGTAGTTGAAACGCATGTCGAATTTCAGCCGCTTCCATGCCAGGGTTGCGGAGATGTTACCATAGAAGTCGGGATTCGGATCACCGATAATGGTGCGGTCGGCCTTTGTAATCTGATGGTCGCCATCGAGGTCGGCAAAATGGATGTCGCCGGCACCGAAGTAGTTCTTGTCAACGCCATTGTCGCCCAAGACATACAGACTGGCGGCCTGTGCCTCTTCAGTCGTTGAGAACACACCCAATGTCTTATAGCCGTAGAAGGCATTGGCTGCCTGGCCTACCTGGGTGCGAACAGTGGCTCCATAGACCTGGCTGTCCATATACTGGGCATTGTCTGCCAGTTCGGTAATCTTGTTCTTGTAGTGCCCCAGGCTACCGCCCACCTGCAACTGCCAGTCCTTGAGATTAAGCACCTTGAAGGTGACATTGACATCGAAACCGGTATTTTCCAACTTGCCGCCGTTCGACCAGTTCTTGTCCAGTCCGGAGAGGAAACTCAAAGACTGTTGTGTCAGCAGGTTGTTTGTCCAGCTCTTGAATGCGTTGAACGACAGGGTCATTCGGTTATTGAGCAGACTGGTTTCCAATCCTACATTGAGACGGTGTGTGGTCTCCCATTGTATCTCGGTGTTACCGATGCCGCTGAACGACAGCTCTGCAATGGCATGCAGATACTGCTGTGCGCGGAAATAGCTGCGGGCAGCGTAGTAGTCGATATCATCGTTGCCGCTGACATCGTAGCCGGCAGTAAGACGCAGGTAATCAATGCCTTTGACCTTGGCCAGCCAAGGCTCATTGCTCATGACCCATGAAGCCTGTACACCAGGGAATAGCCCCCATGCGGCATCAAACAGACGGAGGTCGCCGCCGTCCTGTCCGAAGCGTGAAGAACCCTCAACGGTGAGGTTGGCTTGCAGGAAGTAGCGGTTCCTGAAGTTATAAGCTGCCTGAGCATACCAGGCCAGCGAGTTCCAGTTGTCATTGGCACTGGCATCGTTGGCATTCTTTAAGCTGGAACTCATGAATGGTGTCTTATCGTTACCGGTATCATAGCCTAACTGTGAGTTCATGGTGTAACTCTCCCAGTTGATGCGGGCTCCGGCAAAGATGTGTACGAAATGGGCATCGTAGCGGTTTTGCCAGTCTATGCGTGTATCGCTCATGACGGAGTTCTGCTTCGAGGCCAGTGAGCGTACTTCGTTGTCGCGATAGGCACCAATGGAACTGACATAGTAACTGGGCGTGCCGTTGATGGGGATGTAGAACATCTCCCTGGTGTTCACCAGATTGTAGCTGAAGTGCTCCGACAATGAAAGGTTCTTGTTGAACCGGTACTTTGGGATGACCGTCAGGTTGAGCATGGAGTTTTCGAAACGGTTCTTGTTCTCTGCGTCGGCATACTCATTGATGGCGGCGGGGTTGCCCAACTGCCAGTTGTAACCGTTATAGTTTGCCAGCGCTTCTGTCAGATAAGACTCTTCTTCAATGTCGAAGTGCGAACTGCTGAGTACACCGCGACCATAGCTGTAGGGACTTAGGAAAGGACTCTTCACATAAGCCAGAAAAGCTGGTGACGTCGGTGTCCCCTCGTCGTAGCTTTCCGGCGCACCGTCGTTGCGGATGTTGCGTGTGGTTTTGGCAAACGACGCATCGAAACGCACGCTGAAGCGTTCGGTGAGATTGATGTCCGTGTTGAAGCGGATATTCAGACGGCCCATGTCATTATACTTCAGTGGACTTTGCTGATTGACATAGCCTACCGACAAGTTGTAGTTGGCCACATCATCACCACCCTCCACGTTAATGCCGTAGTTCTGGGTCAGGGCTGTATGGTAGACAAGGTCTTTCCAATCGGTATTCTGGTGGTACTGGGTGTAATAATAGTAGTCAGGATTCTCGTTGAGGAACTTGAACTCGCGAATGGTTGTATTGGTGGTCTTCAACAGTTCTGATGCATAGCCGCGATACTGCTCGGCACTCATCACGGAGAGGAACTTCGGTTCGAGTACCACACCAGCCGACACGTTAGCCGTGATACGCGTAGCCATCGACTTGTTACGACGTGTCTGGATGAGAATGACACCATTGGCACCTTTCGCACCATAGAGTGCCGTACCATTGCGCATCACAGTCACCTTCTCGATGTCGTTGGGATTGATGTTCGACAGGATGTCATTGTAGAATCCGTCGTGCAGCATGGATCGGCCATACTGCTGATCAATGATAACACCATCGATCACAATGAGCGGTTG
>JAGCDZ010000097.1 GCA_017650905.1 Prevotella sp.
CGGCTACGCTGAACGGCTCTGAGGTGGAGCTCACTGAGAGCGGTGGTGTGTATACCGGTAACTTCGCGATGCCCGCACAGGCCAGCACGCTGGTGATCAACACGGGCACGGCTGAGGGTGATGACGGCTTCGACAAGGACTAACGAAAGGAGGTGACCTATGAAGAAGCGGGTGATTGAGATTGCGGCGAAGGTGATAGTAGCCGCGCTCACGGCCTTCCTGACGGCCATCACGACCACGAGCTGCATGGGCTACGGACCCATCATATTCTAAAAACGCAGAAAATCCCCCCGCAGCATCGCTCTGCAGGGGGATTTTTGTGTGACAATCAGTCGGACGCTTAGGGAAGCGTAGGACTTAGTTGCTCGAGCCTCCGACGATATCGAGAAGCTCGTTTGTAATGGCCTGCTGACGGCTCTTGTTGTACTGAAGGTTCAGCTCGCGGAGCAGTTCGTCGGCATTATCGGTAGCGGTCTGCATGGCCACCATACGGGCGGCATGCTCCGAGGCGTTCGAATCGAGCAGGGCCGTATAGAGCATCAGATGGGCGAGTTTGGGGATGAGCTGTGAAAGCACCGTGTCCATATCAGGTTCGACGATGAAGTTGTCGTTCAACGGCTTCACCTCCTCCTGCTCATGGGTTGTCTCCCGCTCACCGCGCTTCTTGAGATACTCCTGCGACTCCTTCGTGGCTATCACAGTAGTCAGGTCGCGCTCGTGATCAGCCTGCAGCTCCGACTCGATGTCGATGGGCAGGAAAGTCTTACGGGTGAGCACCTGCGATCCGGCACTCTTGAAGTGATGATAGATGAGCTCCACCTTGTCGATCTCACCATCCGCAAACTTCTTGCCCAGTTCCATCGCAATCTCGATGCACTGCTGCACATTGGGCTTATCAGCCAAGGCCGAGAATTCACCCTGGACCTTCAGACCCATCTTGTTGGCCTTCTCATAGACCTTTCGGCCGATGGGATAGATCTCGACATTGTCACGGCCAATGGTCTTGTCGTACTCGTTGACAACCTGCGTCATCAGTTTGATGGTGTTGGCATTGAAGCCGCCACAGAGCGACGAGTTCGACGTGAAGACCACCAGCGCGGCCCTTTTCACGGGGCGCTCCTGGTCGTAGATGGTCTGTGCCTCTGCCTCGGCAGCGAGGAACGACTTGAGGATGTGCTCCAGCAGCTCCTCGTAAGGCAGCATGTTCTGGATTGCCACCTGTGCATGATGCAGCTTGCTGGAGGCCACCATCTTCATAGCCGACGTGATCTTGCGCGTGGAGTTGACGGAGGCGATGCGGCCTTTAATTTCTTTTAAACTTGGCATGTTCTTTTATTTATTGAACATTGAACATTGAACATTGAATTTTTATCGAAGACGGAACACCGAGCAAAGGCACGCAGCCCATGTTCAATGTTCAATCTTCAATTTTCAATGTCATTTATACGTTCCTGCGATGTCTGCCATCACAGCCTCGATCTTAGCAGTCGTCTCATCGTCGATCTTACCGCTGGCAAGCGTCTCAATCACCTCTGGATTAGCATTGCGCAGTTTGTCGAGGAATGCCGTCTGGCACTCGCGCACCTTCACGATAGGCACATCGCGCATCAGTCCGTGCACACCGCAATAGAGGATGGCAATCTGCTCGCCTACGGGCATCGGGCTGTACTGCGGCTGAATCAGCAGCTGGTTGTTCTTACGTCCGCGGTCGAGCGTCATGGCCGTCACAGCATCCATATCGCTGGAGAACTTCGAGAAGGCCTCGAGCTCACGATACTGTGCCTGGTCGATCTTCAGCGTACCGGCCACCTTCTTCATCGACTTAATCTGAGCAGAACCACCCACACGGGATACGGAGATACCCACGTTGATGGCAGGACGGAAGCCCTGGTTGAAGAGGTCGCTCTCGAGGAAGATCTGACCATCGGTGATGGAGATCACATTCGTGGGGATATAAGCCGACACGTCGCCAGCCTGCGTCTCGATGATGGGCAGAGCGGTCAACGAGCCACCACCCTTCACATGACCTTTCATGCACTCGGGCAGGTCGTTCATCTGCTCGGCCACCTCCTGCTGCTCGTTCATCTTGGCTGCACGCTCCAACAGACGGGAGTGCAGATAGAACACATCGCCCGGATAAGCCTCACGTCCTGAGGGACGACGCAGGATCAGCGACACCTCACGATAGGCCACAGCCTGCTTCGACAGGTCGTCGTAGACCACAAGTGCGGGCAGACCTCTGTCGCGGAAGTACTCACCGATGGCGGCTCCTGCAAACGGTGCATAGTACTGCATGGCAGCAGGATCGGCAGCGGTGGCAGCCACCACGATGGTGTAAGGCATGGCTCCGTGCTCCTGCAGCGTTGAGACGAGCGCAGCAACGGTACTGGCCTTCTGACCGATGGCGACATAAATACAATAGACAGGCTTGCCTGCCTCATAGAAACTCTTCTGATTGATGATGGTATCCACGGCGATGGCGGTCTTACCCGTCTGACGGTCACCGATGATGAGCTCACGCTGTCCACGTCCGATAGGAATCATCGAGTCGATGGCCTTCAGACCTGTCTGCAGCGGCTCCTTCACGGGCTGACGGTAGATCACACCAGGGGCCTTACGATCGAGCGGCATCTCAAACGCGTCGCTCAGATCGATGTCGCCCTTGCCGTCGATAGCCTGTCCCAGCGGATTGATGACGCGGCCCAGCATGTTATCGTTCACGCGGATAGAGGCGATACGCTTCGTGCGCTTGACGACCATACCCTCCTTGATGCCCGATGTACCTCCGAGGAGCACACAACCCACGTTGTCTTCCTCCAAGTTCATCACGATGGCCATCGTGCCGTTCTCAAACTCCAGCAGCTCGTTGGCCTCTGCATTGCGGAGTCCGTAGATGCGGGCCACACCGTCGCTGACGGTCAGCACGGTTCCCACCTCATCGAACTTCTCTGCATTGGAGATACCTTTCAGCTGGTCGAGCAGAACCTGGGACACTTCGCTTGGTTTAATCTTATCTGACATTTGCTTTAAATTTTTATTGAACATTGATGATTGAACATTGAACATTAGATTTTGAAGATTTGATAATCTTTGTGAGTGTTCCAAGTATTTTGCCAAGATCATCATTCAAAGACACAAATTCTGAATCTTTTAAATACGATGACTCATGCAAGAGTTCCAGCCAGTACTGACTTTCATCAGCTTCTTTTAAAGCAATATTCATCTTATTGATAAAATCAGCTTTACTCTGGGCGTTTATACTCTCGCGAACATTAGCTCCAATACTCGTTCCACATCTCAACAATTGAGTTGACATAACATGCTCTCTTTTCTCTTCCTTCAAATAGGTATAAAGCCTAATTATCCGAAGAGCAAAAGATTTCGAGATGACCAGTATTTGATTGTCTGCTCGCATATAATGTTCAATCTTCAATGTTCAATGTTCAATAGTTACTTAAGTGTGTTAAGAATTGAGTTGAGTTTCGACTTGACACTTGCATCCATGCGATAGGTGTCGTATTCGAGGATGAAGCCACCGATGATATCGGGGTTCACCTCGGTCTCAAACTCCACAGTTCCATTAGTCTTGCTTTCCACCATCTGGCGCATCTTCAGCTCGGTGGCAGGCGATACGGCAGCGGCAGTAATAAGTCTGCCACGGATGACGTTCTTCTGTTGACGATAAAGCGTGACGTACGAATGGGCGATGAATTGCATCACGTTCTCGCGGTCCTCCTTCAGCACCAGGCTGACGAAGGCCTTGGTCAGTTCGCTGGGCTTCTCACCGACGGCTGTCAGCAAGAGCGCCTGCTTCGTGTCCTTCGAGAGCATCGGGTTGTCAATCGTCTGCCTCAGCTGTGGCACCTCGGCATAGCTCTTGGCCAGCGTCTGCATCTCCTTGTAGACGTCGGTCTCGATCTTCGCGTCGGTGGCACTCTTCAGCAGCGCCCTGGCATAACGAACCGATATGACTCCTATATCCATACGCAATCACTTAATTAACAGAAACCTCATCCAGCATACGGTCGATCAAATCCATCTGCGTCTTGTCGTCCTTCAGGTTCTGACGAAGCACCTTCTCGGCAATCTCGACGCTGAGGGTAGCTACTTGCTTGCGGATATCGGCTATGGCGGCTTTCTTCTCCTGTTCGATGGCGATGCGGGCATCCTCCATCAACCGGGCACCTTCCTGACGAGCCTTATCCTGGGCTTTCTCTACGATGGCGTCACGGGTCTCTGCAGCCTCCTTCAAGATCTGAGCCTGCTTCTCACGAGCCTCCTGCAAGATGGATTCACCTTCTTTCTGTATATTGGCGAGTCGTTCGTTGGCCTCATGCGCCTTGCGCAGTGAGTCGTCGATGAAAGCCTGACGCTCCTTCACCATCGTTGTGATGACAGGAAAGCCGAACTTCCACAGGAGGAACAGCACCACGAGGAACGTGATGGTCATCCAGAACAACAGACCAGTACTCGGAATCAATAAATCCATAGACTGAATGTTTTTAACTATTCACTATTAGTTATTCACTGTTTTCTGCTTACAGACACATGAAGGCAATCACGGCTGCGAACAGGGCAACACCCTCAATCAGAGCAGCAGCAATAATCATGTTGGTCATCAGCTTGCTGATAACCTCTGGCTGACGGGCCATAGCGTCCATGGCTGAACCGCCAATCTTACCAATACCAATACCTGCGCCAATGGCTGCGAGACCAGCGCCGACAGCAGCGCCTAACTGAGCGACACCTTGAATGTCCATTAATAATGATGTAATCATAATCGTAAAGTTTTAATTTGTTATTTAATTTTTTGATACTTAATTGTTTCTTGAAAGATTAATGCTCGTGTTCAGGAACAGCTCTTGCCATACCGATGAACACTGATGAGAGCAGGGTGAATACCATGGCCTGGATGAAGCATACCAAGCACTCGAGGCACATCATGAAGATACTCATAATGATACTCACAGCACTCATGCTATAGAATATGCCTGCTGCCATCGTGGCCACGAGGAAGATGATACATGGCATGGCTACAGCGATGGCATGACCGGCCATGATGTTGGCAAAAAGTCGGATCATCAGCGCGAAGGGCTTCGTGAAGATACCCACGAACTCAATCACGGGGATGATGGGAATCGGGGCCTTGAGCCATGTGGGCACATCGGGC
Source organism: Prevotella sp. (assembly GCA_017650905.1). Lineage (GTDB taxonomy): Bacteria > Bacteroidota > Bacteroidia > Bacteroidales > Bacteroidaceae > Prevotella. Next base: position 5,171 of record JAGCDZ010000097.1, read on the forward strand.
CAGAAGATCTCCTTCCAATAGTGCTTGTTGCCTGAGAACTGCACGACAATGAACGTGCAGAAAGCGAGGAAGAACGTGACAGCGATATTGCCCGTCACATTACCAGAGCCTGGCGGGAACGGTATCAGGCCCATCACATTACACGTGAAGATGAAGAAGAAGCAGGTGAGCAGATAGGGCGTGTATTTCTCGTAGCCCTTCCCTACTCCTGGCTTGATGATTTCATCCACCACATACATCACGAGCATCTCGACAAAGCCGACGAAGCCACCAGGCGCACCATCCGAGGCCTTGCGCTTCTTGTACCAGCGGGCGCTGAACAGGATGCAGCATAGCAGGATGATGACGTTGATGAACATCACGGCCACTGTCTTGGTGATAGAAAGGTCGAGTACGGGCTCACCGTTCTCAACTATCTTGCCAGCGTTGTCACCCTCAGTCGCAATGGCCAGACCGTAAGGGCCCTGACGCAATCCGTTGGCATCGGCATGGTGCTCGAACTTCGAGGAGCTGAACACATGCCAGCCTGTGGAGCTGTTGACGATGACGGGCAGCGGGATCACCAGCGGCTTCCCTTCTCCGAGGTCGGTCACATGCCATTCGTGTGAGTCCTTGATATGCTCAAGCACCACCTCCTTGGCTGAGAAACCCTCTGCCGCCATCGCAGGCACCAGTGCAAACATCAGCAGTGCCACGCTAAGCAGTCGTAATTTCAATTCATATTTCATATATGCATCATTAATGCCTTAATTTCAGTGTTATCACCATCGTTATCGCGTACATTATTAAAAATATAACGGCGAAATGGATGGCATCTTCTCTATTCTCGGTGAAGAATACGTAGAGCCCGACAATCGTTGCGACGAGCAGCATACGTATCGTTGCCATGATCAGATAGAAGTGGACCAGATGGTCGGGCGAGTGTCTCTTGACAAAGTCATAGCCCTTCACGTAGGCCACGCCTAACACGATGAAGAAGAGGGCGGAAAGAACAAGTTCTTTGAACATTGAACATTGAACATTGAACATTGAACATTGAACATTGAACATTGAACATTGACCATTAGGCCTGACGTTCTACGCAGAGCGACACCTGGTTCTTCTGTACCTCTACAAACCCACCGAGGATAGGCAACTGTTGCCCGTCATACTCTACGATGCCCTTGCAGAGCGTCGAGATGATGGGCGCATGGTCTTTGAGAATCTCGAAGCTGCCCTGCGTACCGGGCACCTTCACACTCTCCACCTCTCCAGTGAATTCTATCCTCTCGGGCGAAACTATCTTCAGCTTTAACATGATTCAATTATTGAACATTGAACATTGACCATTAGCCTTTGGCAGCTTCGAGCAGCCTCTTCGCCTTCTCCTTCGCATCGTCGATCGTACCGACATTGAGGAATGCCTGCTCGGGCAGGTCGTCCACCTCACCGTCGAGAATCGCATTGAAGCCCTTGATGGTATCCTCGATGGGCACCATCACGCCTGGCAGACCTGTGAACTGCGAGGCCACAGAGAACGGCTGCGACAGGAATCGCTGCACGCGACGCGCACGGTTCACCGTCAGCTTGTCCTCATCAGAGAGCTCGTCCATACCGAGGATAGCGATGATATCCTGCAGTTCCTTGTAGCGCTGCAGAATCTCCTTCACCCTTTGGGCACAGTCGTAGTGTGCCTTGCCCACAATCAGCGGATCAAGAATTCGCGAGGTAGAGCCCAGCGGATCCACAGCCGGATAGATACCCAGCTCAGCAATCTTACGATCGAGCACCGTTGTGGCATCCAGATGGGTAAACGTCGTAGCAGGAGCAGGGTCGGTCAAGTCGTCGGCAGGCACATACACAGCCTGTACGGAGGTAATAGAACCTGTCTTAGTCGAAGTGATGCGCTCCTGCATGGTACCCATCTCAGAAGCCAGCGTAGGCTGATAACCTACGGCCGATGGCATACGGCCCAGCAGAGCCGACACCTCAGAACCTGCCTGAGTGAAACGGAAGATATTGTCGATGAAGAACAGAATATCTGCTGCACCACCGTCCTTACCGCCACCGTCGCGGAAGCCCTCGGCCACCGTCAGTCCCGACAATGCCACAGAGGCACGCGCACCAGGAGGCTCGTTCATCTGACCATACACCAGTGTAGCCTGGCTCTTCTTCAGCTCCTCAGGGTCTACGAGACTCAGGTCCCATTTTCCCTCGTCCATCGCCTTGCGGAACTTCTCTCCATAGCGGATCACACCGCTCTCAATCATCTCTCGGATCAGGTCGTTACCCTCACGGGTACGCTCTCCTACTCCAGCGAACACCGAGAATCCGTTGTGTCCCTTCGCAATGTTGTTAATCAGCTCCATGATGAGCACCGTCTTACCCACACCGGCACCGCCAAAAAGTCCGATCTTACCACCCTTCATATAGGGCTCCAGCAGGTCGATCACCTTGATACCCGTAGCCAGAATTTCCTTCTTCGTGGAGAGCTCCTCAAACGAGGGAGCCTCGCGGTGGATGGGATAGGCTCCCGTCATGTCGAGTGGGTTCATACCGTCGATAGGCTGTCCGATCACGTTCAGCATTCGACCTTTAATCTGATCGCCGGCAGGCATCACGATCGGTGTGCCCATCGGGATCGCCTCCAGTCCGCGATGCAGACCGTCGGTATTGTCCATAGCCACGCAACGCACCGTATCTTCGCCGATGTGCTGTTGCACCTCGACTACCAGGTCGCGTCCGTCGCCACGGTCAATCTTCAGGGCATCATGGATTTTCGGCAGCACTTTCTCGGCTTCTTGTCCTTCGGTATCGAAATAGACATCGATGACAGGGCCGATAATCTGCGAAATGTGTCCAGTTAATTGTGACATACGCTTGTTAATATTTAAAGTTATAAATCGTTTTGGCAATTAAGTCGATTGCAAAGATAGTGATTATTTTCGGAACAAAAAAACTTTTCGCCGAAAAAATCCAAAAAAATACATTTCCGACATAATTAGCGACAAATCGAAAACAGAAGGACAGGTCGCTGATTCCAATCTGAATCAAACGACCTGCCCCTCTGATACTCATTTCTTAGTCCTTCAGCTGAAGTTTGACGCTGGAGGTGCTCTTCTGTCCCATCATGTCGTTTTCCACAGTGGTTTCCATCGATTTCACCCAGAAGTCATCGGCGAGCTCATAGCTCGACTTCTCGTTTACATCCAGTTTTATCAATCCGCTTTCGAGCACTGTGTCGATGTTATCCTTGATCATGTCAGCCTGCTGCGGAGCTACCTTCTCTACCTGTTTGAGGACATAGTCCTTCAGCTCCTCGCGGCTCATGTCCGTCTTGGCCGAGGCTCCGAGTCTCTTGCCGGTGACGAGCCAGATACGCTTCAGGTTCACCACGTTGTTGTTATATTTCTCCTCCATGCCGCTCACGATGGTACGTCCGAAGAGCGACAGGGGCGATGAGCTGAGCGTCATGCTCTTTGTCAACAACTCTGGTGTCAGCTCACCTGTAATCTGTTCCTCCATCTGCTCCTTCTTCATCAGCTGCGCAATCTCAGGCGCTAACCCAAACAGCTCGTCGATGAGTTGCTTGGCAGTGGCTACCGATTTTGCCTTTACCTCGTCGTAGTTGATGATACTCAGCACCTTGCCTTCCTTGTCGAGGCGAAGCTGTATCTTACTGTCTTTCATCATTTCTTCACCGAGGAGAGCTATACGGCTCACCAGATTCTCGTTATTGCCGTCGCTTTTCAGATTGCTCGTCACCAACGTCAACTCATAACCATCGGAGGTCTCTTTTGTCACGGTGTACGTCTGTTCAGAAGTGATGTTCACCGTCTGCCCCGCGGCTGTAGTGGAAGTTGTCTTGATGTAGGTTTTCACCATACCCTTCTTAAGCGCAGGTGTCACTTTGATACTCTGTCCGAAGGTGGAAACAGCCATCAGAAGGCCGATGGTGATTACAAATACTTTTTTCATTTTCTTTTCAAATTATTAATTATACCTATCTAAAAATTCTCCATATTCCTCAAATATTGATCTCCATTAGCTTTACTTGAAAAAGCCCGCATCACTGCGAGCTTTTTTCCAACTTAAAACCTTATTACTAACTAACTAAAAAAAACAATGTATGCAAAACTAACTACACCTTTATGACGATCAAAGGGATAGAGGGTTTAATACTGATAACTTTTTTTAGTAAGTCGAGGTCTTTTTTATTTGAAAATCAGCTGCGCGAAGTTGTAGAGACCATACTTCCAAACAACAAAGTTGTGCTGTCCGTCAGGATAGTTGATGAGGGTGCAGGGAATGCCTTTATCATCGCAGAAGGCCTTGAGCTGTGCGCTGTTGTTCATCAGACCGTCTGCACCACCGCATACCATCCACAGAAGCTTGTTTTCCTTCTTTACCTTATCTACATCAGGAATGAGCTGTGCCGCACGCATGGTGTTAGGAGCAGAAGAGAATCCACCTACGTATGCAAATACGTCCATGTGGCCAAGTCCGAAGTTAAGTGACTGACCGCCTCCCATCGACAGACCTGCGATGGCACGGTGATCCTTGTCGGTATACACGCTGAAATTCTTCTCGATATAAGGAATGAGGCTTCCGATGAGGTCTTTGTCGAACTCACCGAATGCTCTGAACGAACCCATGCCTCCTGCACGTGAGTCGTCCTTTTGAGCGCGTCCATTAGGCATCACGACAATCATATCGGCTACCTTTCCATCGGCATAGAGGTTGTCCATGATGATGTTTGGCACACCACCATCCTTGTACCATTCGTTCTCATCACCACCAATACCATGAAGCAGGTAGAGCACGCTGTACTTCTTCTTTGCATCGTACTTTGGTGGCAGATAGACGTTTGCCTTACGGGTTGTGCCTACTGATTCTGACTGGTACTCAATGAGTTTCACAGTACCTTTTGCGATTCCTGAACGCTCCTGGTCGAAGCCTTGAGGAGCAGCCTTGTACTCATCGAACTTCACGTCGATGTTCTGCCTTGCACCAAACATTCCACCTCCCATGGGAATGTTAGGCTCTTGTGCATTGGCTGTCATCATAGAGATGGAAAGCAATGCTGCTAAATAAACCTTCTTCATTTTTTTACTGATTAATTTGTTGAATAATAAAGTTGAATAATAAATGCTATTAATTATTGAGTTTGCGAATCGTATTAGCAAGATGCTCGCTGACGGGAGCACCATTGTTATTCTTTGTCTCAATGTAGAAGAGCTTGGCGGCGGCTATACGTCGCATTGACTGCTCTAAATCATGGAACTCCTGGGGAGTTGTCAAGCCATAGTATTCGTTGACGAAATACTGCCAATGGCGGTGCATGATGTCGCTACTGAAATGGAAGAGATGCTGGCAACGCTCTTCGGATATGAAGTTACCCATATAATATAGGATGCAGTTGTCCCACTCAGGAACACCGTAGGCAAAATCGCCCACATCGATCCACATGCGTTGCTCACCGTCGGTAATGATATTGCCCATATGCAGGTCGCCATGCAGACAGGTCGTCTGGTCGGGCGTCTCATCGAGCGTCTTTATCAGTTGGTCTAGGATATCGGAAGGAATCTGCTGGCAACGGTCTATCCAATTTTTGACAAGCGACTTCATCGACGGCAGAATGGTTGTATCAGCGGGTGTTTGATGCAGTTTCCGCGCCCGCTGGGCGAACTCACGGCTAATCGGTTCAACCAAGTCGGGCTCCTCGCTGACAATACGGGCAAAGGAGCGCTTGCCCACAAGGGCAAACATCTTGAACTCAGTGCCGATGCGCTCTCCATCAGTGATGAGACGGACAGGGCAAGGTGTATCGATACCCATGTGGTGGACAGCCTGTGCGATATGGAATTCGCGAGTGGCCGAATCGGCTCCCAACTGATTGTAGAAGAGCTTAGCCAGCCGTTGACCATCCTTACTGTAGTAAGTCTGAGCTGTGCTACCCTCACCTCGCAGGTCGTAGTCGGCCAGATTGATTCTTTCGTAGTTCTGTGCGCTATCCATTTGCGTTTTGTCAACGGGCCAGGGCAATGTTGTAATTGAGATAGCGAGGATTACCGGTGACGTCTTCAAGCACTTTGACGAAAGGCGGGAAATTGATGGTTTCCTGCTGGGCGATGCCCTTGGTCTCCATCATCACAAGGCCTGCTGACGGCGAGAGGAAAGTGTCGAGTTCGAAGAACTGGCCCTTCCAGATAAAGCTATGGCGACGCTTGCGGATGGTGACGCGATAAGGATCGGCCTGCTGGAGCATCTGCTCGTAGAGGTTGTTGTCAATCTGACGCTCCGTCTCGATGTCCTCGGTCTCAGAGATACGTTTTTTGGAGCGATGGACGTTGACCACCTTGCCACCACTGAATACCCTACGGCGTAAGCGCACCTCACAGCCTGGCTCGGCCACGAGGTAGGTCTGGGTGATCTCGCTCTCAGAGCACTCGGGAATCTCGCCTACAATCTCCACACGGAAGATCCGCTCCTCCTGAACAGGCTGCGGCAGGCCGACAACCTTCGAAATCTCCTTGAGCACACGGTTCAACTTATTCTCGAAGTCATCGTGATTGTTGATGACACGCAGATGGGGATGGCCTGTCCATGCCTTGATGACCTTCTTATCGAGCTCACGCGCGATGCGCAGACCCTCTTCGTTAGCTTGTTCATAGCGGGTGGCATTCGTGGCGGTGGTATAATACTGCTCAGCACCATCAGCCGCACTCACCAGGTGGAGCACAGCATCGTAGCGTTCCAACAGTTCGTTGGGGTTAGTGCCTGCCATCGCTGTAATCTCCAGCCACTCCTCAGGTTTGATATAAGCCGAGATATCCATCGTTCCGCGGTCACAAACGATAAGCACGGGCTTGGTGCATACCTCTGCCAGCGTGCAGAACTGATCCTCGAGGGCCAGCTGTGTCTCAAGAATGGCACGTTCGCCCTGATAGTAGAGGTCGCGATTGGGCGTGAGGTAGTTCCAGCCCGCTGTGCTATAGATGGTGGGCACCTCAGGCACATTAAACACTTTATAACCGAATCCGGAGAAATATTCCGTGATTTTCACTAAGGCTGTGGTCTTTCCGGCACAAGGACCACCTGTTAGAACGATTTTCTTAATATCAGGCATAGTAATTGGAGTATTCTGAATAATATTAAAAACAATAGAGTTCGAGCCAAAGGATGGCAAAGCCGACGAGCCATCCAGCCAAAACCTTGGGCGAGATGTTCTTCAGATACCAGCCCAGCTTGACATGCTCCATCTTCATCAGCGCGATGCCGCTGGTAGAGCCCACTGACAATAAGCAACCTCCTACGGCTGTTGAGAAAGCGATGACCAGCCAATAGGCACCATTAACTGCAAAGTTGCTCATATAATCGGCATCGGCCCAACGGTTTAACTGGTGATACTCCAATACCGGATAGAGCGAGATGTCGCTGATGGCAATGGTGAATGTATCCACCAGACTGGAGAGAAGACCAGAAATCGCACCAACAATCCAGATGTTATGAATGTTGTAGTCAATCCAGGCAGAGACATCGCCAAAGACGCCCGTCTCCATCACCACACCCATGCCAAGCATGATGCCCATGACGAAAAGCATCTGCTGGATGGCACCGTATTTCAGGGCTTGCGGCATACGACGCTCAGACATGCGATCAGACAGCATCAACTTATGATTGAAGGCCTCGTTGACCACCCACAGAACACTCAACACACAAAGGGCACCGAGGAACGGGGGAAGTTTGGTGATATTATGGAAGGTGGGAATAAACCACAGTCCACCGATGCCCACAAAGAGCATCATGATACGCTGCCAAGGTTTCAGATTGGTTTCATCGCCACGATAAGGCATCGGCGACCACTGGGTATCGAGGCTCTCAGGCAACTGGATATTGATCATGATGGTAGGTATCACCCACGCCAGGATAGCAGGCAAGGCCAGATAGGCCGAGAAGTGTGTGGCTGTGACAGCCCCATTGCCCCATAGCAGCAGGCCCGTAGGATCACCTATCACCGTGAAGCAGCCACCACAACAGGCGGCTATCACAATGGCACTGCCGATGAGCATCCGCTGACGACGGTTCTGAACTATACCACGCATAATGACCAGCATCATCGTAGCTGTCGTAAGGTTGTCGAGGTTGGCGGAGATGATGAAGGTGGCAATAGTGATGGTCCAAAGGAGTCGTTTGGGGTTATGCGTCTTGATCCATTTCTGGACGAAATCGAAGCAGCCGTTATTGTCGAGGATCTCGATGATAGTCATCGTAGCCAGCAGGAACATGACGATACTGGCCGCACGACCCACATAATTCAGGAAGATCTCATTGCAAATGTAGATTTTCACAGCACTGCTCGAAGGTTCCTCTCCAGCCAGATAGTCGGCATATTCATGCGGATGTTGCGACATCACATAGTCGGCTCCCCAACAGACATAAAGCACCCAGCCCACCGTGCCCAAAAACATGGCAATAGCGGCCTTGTTAACACCCGTCAGATGACCTGTCGCAATCAGCAGATATCCACAGATTAATAATATGACAATGATGAGTGTCATTTGTTATTAATGCTTTCGGGCACAAAAGTACAAAGAAAAATAGAAACCTCCAAACAATTTTGGAGAAATTTAGGAGAATAGGGAGACAAGGAGTTCAAGGAGTTCTTACGTCCCTTCTGTAGTATGCGAGCAGAGCACGAGCAAGGGGTTCAAGACAATAGTTCAAGTCTTAGAACTGTTTTTGTGGAGGGGGTGATACGGAAAGGATGGGCAGAGCGATGGCCGACGAGCCAAAGAATCTGACCGCTGGCATCAGTAATTACCATCTGACTGCGCTTGGCCCAAAGGCTCACTTTTTTGTCGGTGAAATAGTCGCTCACCAGCTTCGAGCCGCTCATACCAAAGGGCACGAAACGATCGCCAGATTGGATGGTCCGAACGGTTAAAGGAAATTCCACCTTTTCTTTATCAATTGTGATACAATTATCTGATTTTGAAATCTCTATGTTATTTGAGAAAGCAATCCTAAATTTCGTATTCTCCTGATAGTTGTAAACACCTTCCTCAGGAATCTTCATCGGCAATGCAGGCTGATATGGGGGCGCGACGACCAATGTTTCACGGTCGATATAAAGTACATGGGACGCACTACTGAAGGTCTTGCCGGAGGGTGCATCAAGGCTTTCAGCAATTTGCAGAATCTGTGAGGAGGTAAAGCCGAAAGGTCGCAGCCATTCAAAGAGGAAACACTCAGAGGAAGGCAGATTCCGAAGATCAGCCAAATTGACAGCTTCTGCCTCACGATGATCAGCAGAACCGAGAGAGGGTTGTAACTTTGTTACAATTTGGGAAAGTTCTGATTTGACTGCATCGTCAAACACCTTCTCCACCTCTTTAATATAAGCAGCCGTTTTAGCGATATTCTCCGATGATTTCGACAAAATCTGCTGCATCAGCGGAATCAGATGGAGACGAATCTTATTTCGGAGGATATCATCGATGGCATTGGTAGAGTCTGTGACATAGGTCTGGCCGATGGAATGGAGGAATTCTTCGATCTCCATCCGGCTTACACCCAAGAGCGGACGTACGATGGCGCCATTCTTAGGACGGATACCTGTTAAGCCGTGAATGCCAGTGCCGTTCATCAGGTTCATCAGCAAGGTCTCTACCGCATCGTCACGATGATGCGCCACACAGATGGTATCGGCACCGATGTCCTGACGCAGCTGCTCGAAATAACGGTATCTGAGTTCACGGGCTGCCATCTCGATGCTCACTTTATGAAGGGAGGCATACTCCTTCGTATCGAAATGAACCCGATGGATTGGGATGTTTTGCTCTGCACATAGCTGGCAGACGAAGACCTCATCGCGGTCCGACTCCTCACCGCGAAGATGGAAATTACAATGGGCAGCCTCAATGTGATAACCTAACTGCTTCAACACCAGCAGAAGCGCCACACTATCGGCACCACCGCTTAGTGCCACGATGTGAAGACCATCGCGTGAAAGAAGCTGATGCCTCCCGATGAAATCGGCAACTTTACTCAACATAGAGCACCAGACCTTTCAGATACTCGCCTTCGGGATGATAGATATTGATGGGATGATCAGCCGGCTGATGCAACTGATGGAGGATGCGCACCTTTCGCCCTGCCTGGGCAGCAGCTGTAAAGACAGCATTGCGGAAATGATCCTTGGTGACCACCTGTGAACAACTGAAGGTGAAGAGGATACCACCCGGCTGAATAATCTGGAACGCCTTGTTGTTCAGACGGGTATAGCCTTTCAGGGCATTGTGCAGCGCCCCCCGATGCTTGGCAAAGGCTGGCGGATCGAGAATAATCAAATCGTATTGACGGTCGGCGCCTTCCAGATACTTGAAGGCATCTTCACAGAAAGCCTGATGACGCGCATCACCAGGGAAATTCAACTGTACATTGCGGTTTGTCAGCTCTATGGCCTTCGCACTGCTATCGACAGAATGAACGAGCTTTGCCCCACCCCGCATGGCATAGAACGAGAAACCACCCGTGTAGCAGAACATATTGAGCACCTTCTTATCCTTGGCATATTTTTCAAGTAGCGAACGGTTCTCACGCTGGTCTACGAAGAAGCCCGTCTTCTGGCCACGCAGCCAGTCTACATAGAACATCAGCCCATTCTCGACAGCCGTATTGTCGCCGCCACCACCGATGATAAACCCGTTTTCCATCTCGTCCATAAAGGGCAAAGTGGTCTCGCTCTTATAATAGACATTCTCGATGCGGCCTTGCATCACTCTCTGTAACTGCTCGGCAATGCTCACACGAGAAAGATGCATACCGATGCTATGTGCCTGCATCACAGCCGTCTGACCATAAATATCGATTACCAGTCCTGGCAGGTTGTCACCCTCGCCATGAACCAACCGGTAGGTGTTATTCTCGGGATTATCAGCCAATCCGATGGCAATACGCATATTCAGAGTCGACAACAGACGGGAATACCAGAATTCATCGTCGATTTCCACATCACGGAACGACAACACACGCACAGCAATGGAGCCTTTCTGATAATGTCCGACAGCGATGAAACGGCCCTCAGAATTTAAGACGCGCACCAAGTCGCCATCTTTCAAGCCCTCGTCAGCCGACTGAATGGCACCGGAGAAGACCCAGGGATGGAAACGCAGCAAGCTTTCTTCCTTACCTCTTTTGAGCAGCAAGTTCTTCATATAACTTAAAATCTTCTTCTATCTCTAACTCTGTCTGCTCATCAATGAGCTCATAATCCCCGCTTTCTTTAAGCCTGATCAGTTCTTCATATAGACGGATACAGGCCCACGCATCGATGGCAGCATAGGTCATCTGCTTTTCCTGAAGCACGTCGCGCTCCCAGTTAGAGAGGCGATCTGCCTTGCTGATACGCTCACCGAAAAGATTGGCATACAACTTCTGAAGACTGAGATCTTCGATGCCAATATCGCGCATATGGTGCTGCAGATCAATGAAATTACCTGGTTCAAACGGTCCCAATTCATGCAGGGAATGGATGTCATCATGCCATGAAAGCCCTACCTTGGGCACCTTGGTATCTTCCAAGAATCTGACGATGGCAGGTGACATGCCCAGATAATTCAGACGGAATAAAAAGCAATTATGGTGAGTGGCCACTTGAAGCAGCGAACATTTGTAATGCTGGTTCTTGGTAAACGAAGGCCGCGTCTCAGTATCTACCCCCAAAATGGGCATAGACAACAGGTAATCGACTGCTTTTTCGGCTTCGTATGGAGAGGTCACCACGATGATTTTACCATTGTAAACCACCCTGGGCAAATCCTCCAGCCAAGCTTTATTAAACCTATTATAGATTATTTTTTTCATTATCAGGTGCAAAATTACATAAAAAATCGGGAAAAAATGATGAAATGTGAGTTTTTTACTATACTTTTGCAGAAAAAATTTGGAAGCATTCGAATTATGGTTAAGAAAAAGCGGGAAAAGAAGGAGAATCGTCCATCCGGATTCTTAGATATATTAGGTTTTAAAAATTTCTTTGCGAATGAGAAGTTAGGCTTTCTCCTGGGCATCTTATTGTTCCTCGTAGCCGGCTATCTCACATTGGCATTCATCTCCTATTTCACAACGGGCGCTGCCGATCAGAGTATGATTGAGGCACCTCGTGAGGGTGAGATTCTGAACGAGCACCATGAGTTCAGCAACACCTGTGGCAGTGTGGGTGCTTATGCGGCTTGGTATTTCATTAAGCGCAGTTTTGGACTCTCCGCCTTTTTCATCCCTATTTTCCTGTTTCTGGTGAGTATTCACCTTATCAAGGCCTATCGCGTCAACCTGCTGAAATGGTTCATGGCGCTGATGATTCTGATGATTTGGAGTTCCGTGACGTTCTCCAAGTTCCTGTCGCCCTTTTTCAATGATGCCTGCTATAACCCCGGTGGTGATCACGGTCTATATATCCAACAGGCTATAGAGAACCTGCTTGGTGCCCCTGGCCTAACAGCCATCTTAGCGCTGACGGCCATCGCTTTCCTTACATATCTGAGTGCTGAGACGATCTTCGTTATCCGCAAAATCCTTAACCCTTCAAAGATTTTCGACAAGGTAAAGTTTAAGATTACCAACAATGATCCCAACGAGCCGAAGGATTCTTATGAAAACCAGATTCTGACCGAAGAAGACCCCACCACATTCGATGATCCCGCTCCACAGAGAGTGGAGTTTTCTGACAATGGCAAGGCTACCATCATTGATGATGGCTATACACCGGACACACCCGTCACACCTGTGGTGAAACCACGCATTAAGCCTGCTGATGAGGTTGACATGAAGGTAGAGATAGCCAAGGGTGACGATGAAACGGCCGATTCTGATATTCTCGGCATTTTAGAAGCCGAAGGTCCTTTCGATCCTAAGAAAGATCTGGAGAACTATCGTTACCCCACTCTTGACTTGCTGAAAAAATACGATAACGACGGTAAACCTTATATTGATATGGCTGAGCAGACTGCCAATAAGAACCGCATCGTTGATGTACTGCGCACCTTTGGTGTGGAGATTTCGAGTATCAAAGCAACAGTCGGTCCTACCATCACCCTTTACGAGATTACCCTCGCTCCTGGCGTGCGTATCACCAAGATCCGCTCCTTAGAGGATGATATTGCACTGAGTCTCTCAGCCTTAGGTATCCGTATTATTGCGCCGATGCCTGGTAGAGGAACGGTAGGTATCGAGGTACCAAATGCCAAGCCTTCGATCGTTTCGATGGAATCAATCCTTAATTCGAAAAAGTTCCAGGAGAGTCAGATGGAATTACCCTGTGCTGTGGGTAAAACCATCACCAACGAGGTCTTTATGTTCGACTTGGCTAAGGCGCCACACCTTTTAGTAGCAGGTGCAACTGGTCAGGGTAAGTCTGTCGGACTGAATGCCATCATCACCTCTTTATTATATAAGAAGCATCCCGCAGAGTTGAAGATTGTGCTCGTTGACCCCAAGAAGGTGGAGTTCTCAATCTATAACCCACTGATCAATCACTTCCTGGCCAAGGTGCCCGATGAGGATGCTGATCCTATTATCACTGATGTAACCAAGGTGGTGCGCACGCTGAATTCCCTCTGTAAACTGATGGACACACGTTACGACCTGTTGAAAGAGGTCCGCGCAAAGAACATCAAGGAGTACAACAAGAAATTCATCGACCGTAAGATTCCACCACGCGGTGGACACGGCTATATGCCTTACATAGTTGTTATTATCGACGAGTTCGGTGATCTGATTATGACGGCTGGTAAGGAAATCGAAATGCCGATAGCTCGTATTGCCCAGTTGGCGCGTGCTGTTGGTATCCATATGATTATTGCCACCCAACGTCCTACGACGACTATTATCACTGGTAATATCAAAGCAAACTTCCCCGCCCGTATCGCCTTCAAGGTGAGTGCCGGCATTGACTCGAAGACCATTCTCGACCGTACAGGTGCCCAGCAACTGATTGGAAAGGGCGATATGCTCTATCTCGGTGGTGCAGAACCCATCCGTATACAGTGTGCCTTCGTCGACACGCCTGAGGTGGAGCGCATCAATGAGTTCATCGCTGCACAGCAGAGCTATAACATGCCATTCGAACTGCCTGAACCCGATACGCCTGAGGCAGACTTCGGCGATGGTGGCGATAAGGATGTGGATATGCAGCATCTTGATCCTCTCTTTGAAGATGCTGCACGTCTGATCGTCATCAACCAGAGCGGTTCCACCTCGCTTATCCAGCGAAAGTTTGCCATCGGCTATAACCGTGCAGGTCGCTTGATGGATCAGTTAGAGAAAGCCGGAGTCGTAGGTGCCGCGATGGGCTCGAAGCCTCGTGAGGTGATGATCCAGGATGAGGTGAGCCTGAATAACCTGCTAGCCTCGATCAGATAAAAACTAACTCAATCAGATAGGAACTAATAGATTTATAAAGATATGAAAAAGTATGTTGCAATGATAGCCCTGCTCCTGATGTGTGCAGGGGTTCAAGCAGAGAGTGCCAAACGCATCCTCGACAAAGCCGCCGCCACCGTGAGCAATCCTGGTGGTGTGAAGGCGCACTTTCAGATGATCAGCAAACAATTTGGATCCACGAATGGTGAAATAGCCGTGAAGGGTAACAAGTTTCACGCCACCACGCCTGATGCCACCATTTGGTTTGATGGCAAGACGCAATGGACCTATATGAAGGGCAACGACGAGGTGAACATCAGTAACCCCACAGAAGCACAGTTACAGGCTATCAACCCCTATAACTTCATTAACATCTATAAGAAGGGCTTCAAACTGTCGGCAAAGGAAGTCAACAATTCCTATGAGGTTCACCTGGTGCCCAATAAGAAGGAACAAAAGATCCAGGAGATGTATATCATCGTCGACAAAAGCTCCTATCACCCCACTCATGTCAAGATGAAACAGAAGGACAAGTGGAGTACCATTATCATCAGCGATTTGAAGACGGCGACTCTGAGCGACGATCTTTTCCAGTTTAATTCCAAGGACTTCCCCAAGGCCGAAATCATTGACTTAAGATGAACAAACTGCAACTTTACAAGCTTTTACGCAAGAATATCAACCTAAGTTATCGACGTAGTCCTGCCTTTGAACAGAATCGTTGGGCCAAGGTCCTGATGGGCTTTGGTGGAGTAATGTTTGTTTTATACCTTATCCTATATGGCGTCCTCATTGGTATGGCAGCCAATGGTGAGGCAGGTATGCTTATCACCGCGATGATCATCATCCTGCCAATAGACTTCCTCTTGCGTTTTATATTCCAATCGACACCCGCCATGATGGTAAAGCCGTATATTCTTTTGCCTATATCCCGCTATTCGGCCATCGAGTGTTTCCTGATATCCTCACATTTGAGTGGTTTCAATTTCCTGTGGCTGGGGTTGTTTATTCCCTTTGCCATCATCGTTGTGTGTGCAGGGGCAAGCTTCTTCATGACCCTTTACGTGGTGGTGCTTGCACAACTGCTCATTATGCTCAACAGCCAGATTTATCTATTCTTCCGTACATTGATTAATCGCAATGTGCTGTGGATCATTCCTGGTCTGTTGCTTTATTGTATACCTTTCCTCCCCTCGCTCATCACGATGTCATCCAAGACACTTGGCGATACACTCGATCTTGTAGAGAAAAACAGTACAGCATGGTGGCTCCTGCCACTTGTATTGCTATGCTTATGTGGTCTCTTTATGGTGAACCGCCATTTCCAGTTCAAATATGTCTATGAGGAGATTTCCAAGCAGAAAGAGAAGCAGTTGAGGAAAGTCTCTCAGTTTGCATTCTTCAATCGCTTTGGCCTTATCGGCGAGTATCTGAAAATCGAGCTTAAGTCGAACCTCCGCAATAAGATGATGAAGCAGCGTTGCATTATGAGTCTCACCTTGGTAGTGGTCTTCTCGAGTATAGTTGCCTATACCAGTACTTACGACAATCCTATGATGACCAATTTCTGGTGTCTGTATTGCTTCTCAATCTATGGCATGACAGCACTCATCAAGATTATGGGCCAGGAGGGTAACTATATAAGTCTGCTGATGACGCAGCGTGAAAACATTTTGTCGCTACTTAAGGCCAAGTATTGGTTTTACTGCGTGGTGCTCATCATTCCCTTCCTCATAATGTTGCCAGCTGTCTTCACGGGCAAGTTTACATTGCTCATGCTGTTTGGCTACATGCTATTGGTGGCCGGATTTATCCATTTCATCATCTTCCAGTTGGCAGTCTATAACAAGCAAAGCATCCCTTTGCAGCTGAAAGTCACGGGTAAGGGCAATTTCGAAAACGGCATACAAATTGTCATTGAGTTGGTAGCTCTTATCATACCAGGCATAATTGTCGGTCTCGGCTATTTTACCATAGGACTTACGGCCACCTATATCTTCATGTGTGTGCTTGGCCTGGCCTTCATTGTCACCTACCCTTTGTGGATGCGGAATATCTATAACCGAATGATGAAACGTCGTTACGAGAACATTGAGGGTTTTCTGACGACCAAAGTCTGGTAATAATTCCATATACACAACTAAAACATCTGACAAATCTTAAATTTGTCTACCGCTTAACAATCAGAGTGTTAAACGCAAAGAGCCGTTAAGCCAAATGGTAAAAGTGTTAAAATGGGACAAATATTCGTGACATTTTGTCAGTATCAGAAAAAAGTCTACTATATTTGCACTCGAATTCGTGAGCAAAGGCTCAGAGTTAACAATATCAATGAATTTAAATCATAACAAAAATGAATGCAAATATGAAGAAGATTGTAAATGTGGCAACCCCGGCAGTATGCGTGGTTGCTTTAGCACTCTCTGTTGTTGCTTTCAACAAAACTAATGCTGCAACAACTCCCGATCCCTCTCCCGCAGTGGCTAACGTAACAGCAGGCCAACCTGTAGACCTGACCTATGCTGCAGAAAAGTCTCTGCCCTCAGTGGTTTATATCAAGAACACGCAGAACTCAAAAGTTCAGACCGTCGAGTATGCCGACCCCTTCGAAGATTTCTTCTCTGATCCTTTCGGTGGATTCTTCGGACGTGGAAGAGGCAATGGCAATGGTGGTCGTCGCCAGCGTCAGGTAGAAACACCGAAGCGTGTGGCTGCAGGCTCAGGTGTGATTATTTCTGCTGATGGTTATATTGTGACCAACAACCATGTGGTCGACGGTGCCGACGAACTGTTAGTGACGCTCAACGACAATAAGGAATATTCTGCACGTATCATTGGAGCCGATGCTACCACCGACCTGGCCCTCATCAAGATTGACGGCAAGAACCTGCCCGCTATTCAGATTGCCAACAGCGACGACGTGAAGGTTGGTGAATGGGTGCTCGCTGTGGGTAATCCCCTCGGACTCAACAACACTGTAACCGCTGGTATTGTATCGGCCAAGGCCCGCAGCATGGGACAGGGTGTATCTTCGATGATCCAGACAGATGCCGCCATCAACCAAGGTAATTCAGGTGGTGCATTAGTAAATACCCAAGGCGCACTGATTGGTATCAATGCGATGATCTACTCTCAAACTGGTTCGAATATTGGCTATGGCTTCGCCATTCCTACCACAATTATGAACAAGGTGGTAGACGATATCAAGAAGTATGGTACCGTACAGCGCGCCATGATCGGCATTCAGGGTTCTGATGTGAACGCCTATGTCGACAATGAGAAGGAAAAGGGTAACGAGGTCGACCTCGGCACAATGGAGGGTATCTATATTGCCAAAGTCATCGACGATGGTGCTGCTGCCGACGCTGGACTGAAAGAGGGCGATGTCATCACCCATATCGACAATCAGAAAGTAAAGACCTTCGGCGAACTGCAGAATATCATTGCTCAGAAGCGTCCTGGCGACAAGATTACCATCAACTATCTGCGCAATAAGAGCAAGAAGACTGCTACCCTCACCCTGAAGAATGAGAAGGGTAATACGAAGGTGGTCAAAGGTACTGTCGACCTCGATATTCTCGGTGGCCAGTTCAAGCCCCTCTCTGACGCTCAGAAGGAACAAATGAACATTGGCTACGGTCTGCAGGTCATCAAGATCAGCGGTGGCAAATTGAAGGATGCCGGTGTGCCTCAGGGATTCATCATCCAGCGTGTTAACGACGAGAGTGTCAAGACTATCGAGGATCTGCAGAATATTGTCAAAGACGCCTCAAAGTCGAAGGAGCCAGTGCTCTACATCCAGGGTGTCTATCCGACTGGCAAGAAAGGCTACTTTGCCGTGCCGCTTGAGGAAGAATAAGCCCTAAAACCACAAAAAAGAGCCGCAAAAGTAAAAATTGCGGCTTTTTTTTTGGTCGTGTCAAAAAAAAGGCATAACTTTGCGCCTTGGCTATAAACGACTATCGACATGAGACAACTGAAAATCACCAAATCAATCACTAATCGAGAGAGTGAAGCTCTTGACAAATACCTGCAGGAAATAGGTAAGGAAGAGATGATCTCGGTGGAAGAGGAAGTGGAATTGGCACAGCGTATCCGTAAAGGTGATAAGAAAGCACTGGAGCGCCTCACCAAGGCCAATCTGCGATTTGTTGTCTCTGTAGCTAAGCAATACCAGAATCAGGGTCTCTCCCTACCCGACCTCATCAACGAGGGGAACGTAGGACTTATCAAGGCAGCAGAGAAGTTCGACGAAACACGCGGTTTCAAGTTCATCTCATATGCAGTCTGGTGGATTCGTCAGAGCATTCTTCAAGCCATTGCTGAGCAAAGCCGCATCGTCCGTCTGCCACTCAACCAGGTAGGCTCTGTCAATAAGATCAACAAATTGCTTAATAAGTTTGAGCAGGAAAACGAGCGCCGCCCCTCCGTCGAGGAGATTTCCGAGTCGTTGGATTTACCAGAGGAAAAGATCGACGAGGCGATGAGCGTCAACACCCGCCATGTATCCGTTGACGCACCTTTCATCGATGGCGAAGACAACAGCCTGCTTGATGTGCTCATCAACGACGATGCCCCGATGGCTGACCGTACACTTCTTATGGAGTCGCTCAAAGCTGAGATTAATAATGCCCTCAAGGTGCTCAACGACCGTGAGCGTGGTGTGATAGAAGCCTTTTACGGTATCAACCAGCCCGAGATGACGCTTGAGGAGATAGGTGCTAAGTTCGGTCTTACCCGTGAGCGTGTGCGTCAGATAAAGGAGAAAGCCATCCGCCGTCTCCGCACCAGTACAAAAAAACATATATTAAAAACATTTTTAGGATAATGAAATATCTCAAGTTTATCGCTTTGGCCTTCGTCCTGTCGGCATTCCTTACCGTCCATGCGGATAAAAAGGATAAAAAGCCCGAGACCACTAAGGCATATCTTTTCGGCTTTGTAGCTAACTTTACCGACTCCGTTGTTTATTTCACTGACATTCAGGAAATTGAGAATGTCACCATTCTAAAAAAGACCAAGTTTCTGAAGGATCGCGACGCCTATTCTGACCAACTGCGCTATTATTTTACCGAGAAACTTAAAATGCCCCACCGTACATGCATCGTCTCTTTCGGACTGACGCGTAAGGAGGCTGAGAAGAAATATGTTAAGATGCGCAATCTCTATACTGAGAAGAACGCCGGCCGCTACGATGTTCGCTACCTTTCAGAGAACGATTTCAAGTTCCAAGCTATCCTCCCCGTAGAAATCACAGAAACAGAATAGCGGCGTTTCTTCATTAATTGTCAGAACTGTCGGAGTTCATTGTAGATGCGCTGTACAGGCAGGCCCATGACATTGAAGTAACTGCCTGATAGGCTTGTCACGCCAATATAGCCTATCCATTCCTGAATCCCATAGGCACCCGCCTTATCCAATGGCTTATAATGATCGACATAATAGTCGATCTCAGTTTCTGTGAGCGCCTTGAAAGTGACATCAGTGGTTACAGCAAAACTACGCTGGCGTTCACGCGTCATCAGACAGACACCAGTAATTACTTGATGCGTCTGCCCGCTTAGTTCGCGCAGCATTCTTCTGGCATCATCAAGATCCACGGGTTTGCCCAGCACTTCATTCCCCAACACCACGACAGTATCGGCTGTGATAATAAGATCGTGGTCTGACATCAGGTTCTTATATGCAGCAGCTTTCTCTGAAGCGATATAGACGGGAATATCTGGAGTGGTCAGATGTTCCGGATAGTTTTCCTCGATGTCGGGCAACACACGGACCTCGAAGTCGAGGTCTAGTCCGCTGAGTAGCTGTCGGCGACGCGGTGAGTTGCTGGCAAGGATGATATGATAATTCTCAAGCATAAACCGATTGATTTACCAGCCAAAGGCCTTCTCGTCCATCACCCACTTGCCTTGGGCACGGAGCGTCTGTTCAATCACATCGCGACCACAGCCATGACCACCGATGCAGTCGCTCACATAGAGACTCGCCTCCTTGATTTCAGGACAGGCATCTTTAGGACACACCGGACAGCCTACACGTCGCATAACCTGCAAATCAGGGATATCGTCGCCCATATACATCACCTCGTCGTCACTCAGGCCGTATTGCTCTAGAAATGCATCGTAGGCCTTGATCTTCACGGCACAACCCACATAAATATCCTCAACGCCTAAGCCCTCATAACGCCGACAGATGCTCGATACGTTGGCTCCCGTCATGATGACGATGCGGAGACCAAGTTTCATGGCCAACTGAATAGCATAGCCATCCTTGATATTTACAGTGCGCAAAGGCACACCCTCAGACGACAGTGTGATAGTTTCCGCACTCAACACGCCATCGATATCAAAGATAATCGCCCTGATCTTCTTGAGGTCGTAATTAATCATCACTAATCACAATTTATTATTCACTTCTGAACTTGTTCAGATGAACATTCTCCCATTTTAACTTATCTTCATTCTGCGGCTTACGCTCGTCGGCCTTATGGCCAACGGCAAGGATGCAGAGACAATTAAGATTGTCGGGGATATCGAGCACACCACGAATCACGGTGTCAGCAGTGGTTCCGTCGTCAAGTCCCCTTCCACGCATCTGAATCCAACAGGAACCTAAACCTAATTCCTCAGCCTGATATTGCATGGAGATGGCAGCGATGGCACCATCCTCTATCCAGCAGTCGTTCTGCATGGGGTCGCCCAGCACAACAATAGCCACGGGAGCCCCTTTGAGGAACTGTCCGCCAAGGTTCTTGGCATCGGAGAGCTTTTCGAGATCCAGTTTGTCATCGACAACCACGAACTGCCAAGCCCTTTGGCCCTTAGAAGTAGGTGCCATCAGACCGGCACGAAGAATCAACTTAAGGTCATCACCATCAATCTCCTGTTCCGTAAACTTGCGGTGACTGCGACGCAACTGCGCCAGATCTTTGAAATTTGTCATACGTTCATTCTTAAAATTTTGGCAAAGTTACTTATTTTTTTAGACAAAAGAACAAAAGAAACAAAAAAAATAAGTTCTTATGTCATTATGTCTGAAAAATATTGTATTTTTGCGGCATGAAAGGAATCTCAACAACCATCATAACCCATCTGGAGAAGTTGCCAGCCGTGAGCGACGACAATTTCTTCCACAGCCGAAAGTTGTTCGCCATCAGTGCGAAAACGCCGAGGATGAAGCCTTATATGGTGGTGTGTACCGATGATTCCGGGCATGTGCTGAGTCAGTTGCTGGCCATCGTCCGTTACCGAGCGTCCATCCTTCCCCCTTTCTTCTTCATGCATGGCCGTGTGATGGGTGAAGGCGAATATGCTAAAAGCGAATGGCGCAAGGAAGACCTGTTTGGCGAGATGCTGCAGGTCCTCACCAAGAAGATGAGCAATAAGACGCTTTATATCGAGTTCAGTCACCTGACGCAGAAGACCTTCGGCCACAAGTGGTTCCGTCAGCAGGGATATTTCCCTGTACATTGGATGAGTATCCACAATTCCCTTCATAGTCGTCTGCCCGAAGAGCGCATTAGCGAGAAAATGCAGCAGCGCATCGACAATGCCTACTCGCGTGGTCTGACCACCGGCGAAGTGGAGAATGACGAAGACTTTAAAGCTTTCGCCCAATTGCTGCGCCAGCACCACTGGTTCAAGCCAAAGCGATATATTCCTGACAATCAGTTCTTCATAGAAGCAGCAAAGACTGATTCCTGTCGGCTCTTCGTCACCAAATACCAGCAGCATGTGATCGGTTGTTCTGCCTGTGTGTATAGTCAGGGCGACGCCTTCCTGTGGTATGCGGCTTTCCGGCGTAAGACCTATGTCATGCTGCATCCTGACACACTGACTATTTGGCACACCATTAAATACGCCCATCAGCACGGCTATAATCACATCAATTTTATGGACGTAGGTTTGCCTTTCCGCAAAAACTCTTTCCGCGAGTTCATCCTGAGTTTCGGTGGCAAACCTGTCAGTACCGTGCGATGGTTCCGCAGTTCCATCCGTTGGATTAATGCCATCCTCTCATGGATTTATCGCGACTAATGACTTCCGATATAGAGGAATACCATACCCAGTAATACCAACGCCAAGTCGAAAGCCTTGGCCATGAGGTTCTTTTCGTGGAAGAACATCGCCCCAAACATGAAGCTCACCACCACACTACCCCGTCGGATCATCGAAACGATGCTAATCATCGCATCAGGCAGACTCAGAGAATAGAAATACATGAAATCGGCGGCTGAGAGAAAGAGACTGACACCCAGTATCGACCACGACCAGTGAAATGGTGTTGTTTCTTCGTGTTTCGGCCACCAGAGGAGCCACAGCATCAGCCCCATCATGACACATTGGTAGATGTTATACCACGACTGCACCATCATTCGGTCAAGTCCTACGCCTCCGCTTTCCATAGGCGCCATGAGGTATTTGTCGTAGAGTCCGCTTAAAGCTCCAAGGGCTGCTGCCCCCACAATCATGTAAATCCAATGGTCGTGCTTGAAATCGATACCTTCTTTTTTGCCGCTACGGCTGAGCAAGAGAAACGATGCTACCGCCAGGAGCACACCAATCCACTGCCAGATGTTCAGACGTTCGCCAAACACTAACAGAGCACCAACCAGTACCATCACCGGACGTGTGGCATTGATGGGACCTACAATGGTCAATGGCAGATGTTTCATGCCGAAATAGCCGAGAATCCAACTCGATAAGACGATTACCGCTTTCAGCAAGATGTACTTGTGCATTTCCCAGCCACCGCTCGCCACATGGAAGATACCGCCGTCGAGGGTGCTCGACGTACCGCTGATGACGATGAAGGGAAGAAAGATGAGTGAGGAGAACAAGGTATTGAGAAACAGCACAGGAATGACCGCATTGCCCTTCAACGCCTGTTTCTTAAACGAGTCGTAGCAACCCAGCAGCGCTGCCGACATAAATGCCAATATTAACCACATCAGGGAATTTACAATTAATAAACGATATCTTCGAGGAAGAGAGCGTTACCTGGCATGGATTCACCAGCATCCGAACGCTGCTTGCCTTCTATCACTTTTCTAAAGTCGTCCAACGACAGACGGCCCCGCCCAACTTCAATCAATGTGCCTACTACCGCACGGACCATGTTACGGAGGAAACGGTTGGCACGGATTTCGAAATACCAAGTGGTCGACGAGGTCTGTACCCATTCTGCCTTTGTAACCTCGCAGAGAGTGGTCTTCACATCGGCCCCGCTCTTACAAAAGGCCCCAAAATCCTCATAGGTCTTCAGAATGCCAGCCGCCTCGTTCATCTTGGCAAAATCAAGCGGATAGTGTATCTCACACGAATAGGCCTTCTGAAAAGGGTCTTTCGCGGTATGGATATAATATCGGTACATGCGTGATGTGGCTGAGAAGCGGGCATGCATGTCGTCGCTGACCGGTTCCACCTTGCTGATGGCAATATCGTATGGCAGCAGACGGTTCAACTTATAGCTCAATTGTTGAACATCTATCGGATCGCCATCCCAATCAAAATGCGCCACCATCATCCTGGCATGCACACCAGCATCCGTCCTGCCAGCTCCCGTCACACTCACCGCTGCACGCAACAGTGTGGAAAGCGCCTCTTGCAATCGGGCTTGCACGGAATCGCCATTTGGTTGTATCTGCCAGCCGTGATACCGCGTACCGTCATAACTCAATGTCACAAAATATCTCCTCATATACCATCCATCTTACATCTTACTTCGTCACTCTAATCCAATCGGCATCCACCCAGCCTCTGTCACACTTAGGATCGGACTCCGCTGCGATGTATCCGAACTTCGCACCGATCCACTTGCCTTCCTTCATCTGGAATGTCTGACCACAATCTGTAAATTGCTTGCCGTTCTGGCTATACGAGAAACTGACTTTCGAATCATTCACCTTCAGGCGCAGATAGATGTCCTCATGGATACCTGGTTTATAGTCGATCTTATCGACAGCAGTGGGCTTCAGTGTGGTGATGATTTCCTCCGTCTGTGGAATACCCTTATCAGCAGCCTTACAGGTCATCTGCACCAGTTGGAACGTCTGGCCCATACGACGGACCACGAGGGCTGAATAGTCCAATCCCATCATGATTAAGCCACCAAACTGCCCGTCAGCCTTTGAGGTCATACGGATCTTAGTCGTCACCGTAAATGCATCGGCAGGTGTCTTCTGAAGCAGCAGGTTAGGTACCTCCCAGAAATTCTTCCAGTTCTGAGAGAGCTTATAAGTATAGATGCGGAAGGTGCCGAAGGCGGTGGGCACCCCGAACTTTTCGTCGTAATTGGCATGCCACTGCCACTGTTTACCAATCGTAGGAGTGTTGAATTCATCGTTCTCTACGGGATTCACCACCACACTGGAACTACTCTTAGGTTTCTGCCAGGTCGTCACGGGTTCACCTTTTTTGCCCATGATGGGCCAACCGGTAGACCAGTCGACGGGATTCAGGTGAACCACCCTGCCATAGGCCTCTTTATCCTGGAAGTGCAGAAACCAGTCTTCACCATATTTCGTATGCACCCATCCACCCTGATGAGGGCCGTTGATATTGGTTTTGCCCTGGGCCAGTACGATTTTATGCTCATAGGGGCCGTAAGGCGATTTGCTGCGCATGGCCAATTGGAAGCCTGTTGGCACACCACCAGCAGGACACATAATCCAAAACCAGCCATCACGCTTATAGAACTTAGGACCCTCGCAGGTGCGGTTCTCTGTGCCGTTGCCATCGAAGACGATGACAGGCTGTCCAATAGCCTTCGTACCGTCAGCCGATAATTCTCTGACCGTCAGCACGCTGGCAAACTTCGAGCGCGAATTGGCCCATCCGTTCACCAGATAGCACCGTCCATCGTCATCCCAAAGGGGCGTCGTGTCGATATACCCCTGTCCTTTGATTACACAAACTGGATATTCCCACTCACCAGCAGGATCTTTGGTCTTCACCATATAGACGCCAAAGTCAGGGTCGCCCCAATAGATATAGTATTCGCCATTATGGTAACGGATGGAAGGGGCCCAGACGCCATTACCGTGCTGCGGGGTACTGAAATGCTGCTCCAGCTCGGCATCGCCCGTATAGAGCGATTTCAGGGCGTAGCCGATAATCTCCCAGTTCACGAGATCTTTCGAATGAAGGATGGGCAGGCCAGGCACACAGTTAAACGACGAGGCAGTCATATAATAATCCTCGCCACTGGGACCCACACAGACATCAGGATCAGAATAGTCGGCATTAATCACAGGATTGATATAGGTGCCATCACCCTGATCCGGCGACCAGACCTGCGACTTGTATTGAGGCTGGGCTTTTACCAGCAAAGGTAAAGTGACAATTAAGAAGATCAGTTTTCTCATATTTGTTTTATCTTTAGTTTGTATGTTTTGTCAGAATATTCCACACGCATCACATGGTCCGACGGCATCTGCTTGGAAAGCGCGAGAGCCACATGCCCCATCGTTCTGCGGAGGTTGATTTCAACACATGGATTCAGCAGGAAGTGCTGTTGGTTATTGCCTCTCACCACCATCATATCCACACCGAAAGGTCCCGCATATTTACCGCAATAGAGCTTTCCAAGACAGGTGCAAATCTTTTCTTGAACCTTCTCAAGCAAATCCATTGACAGATAGCGACTTATCTTTTCCTGTTTTTCCTCTTCCGACGCCAGGATATTGCCTGTATAGGCACCGTTCTGGGTATGAAAAAGCGAGAGGCCTAAATAGTGCACATGTCCCTCGCCGTCACTCTCAAACTCCATGCCGAAGTCTTTCACCTTATGGCAATAGGTTTCTATCACGACACTCCCCTGTCGGTCGATTACATTCTGTATCCAACGCTGCTGGGAGATCATTGGGACTGTCCCCTCAACAAACCGGATACCTCTTCCGCTGCTGCTCCAAGGTGCCTTGACCACAATCCGTTGACAATCCTGAAGGGCTTGCTGCACCGCCGCCATCCCATCTGCTTGCCATGACCGTCCTGTAGTGCCTTCAAAGTCCAAAGTCCTCAATAAATCTATCGCATACTTACGGTGCGATAGGTCACGAATCACCCCAATCTCTTCTTCTGCAGGAACGGCCCCTACCCCATAGCGGATCAGGAAACTGCGGAGGGCTAGATCCCAACCCCAAGGCTCCACATGCGTAATACCGAGTCGGGCCAGCTGGCGTTTATCCACGAATCTGTCAAACGAACGATGCATCACCCTTGCGAAATCCCGCTGTGCCGCCTCCACATCCTCCACCAGCACTACATCATCGACGGCAGCCCAGATGGCGGGCAGAAATCCGATATCCATCCTCAATTGCCTTCCGGCATGGGGAGAAGTAAAATTGCTCAAGTTGGCAGCGAGAGCAAGATCGTGCTCGGGGTTAAATACATGCAACGTCATAGTTTCCAGCTGCAAAATTACTACAAAAAAACGATATAACTGATAAGTTTCCCATAATAATTCATTTTTTTACGGCTTACTGCCATATCTCTCAATTTTTGGGGTGTTTTTTAGTCCCGTGCCATATTTCTTTCCGAACCTCCCCTGTTCTCTCAAACTTTCATGCCAACAAAGTATTACTTCTGTGCCTGCAAACTATAACTCCTATGCCTGGTCTCTCCGACATCTCAGGGTACTTTCGCGTAGAGTGGTTAGGAAAACATAACAAACATAACGTACATAACATAACAAATTCAGTTTCGAACCTTACAAGAAATGGGTGTTTATAATGGGTAATTTATATATATAATTATAATTATATATATAAATTAATCTCTTTACCTTCCATTAATCCTCCCAAAGTCATTTTCCAAACAAAGAAATTGTTATGTTATGTACGTTATGTTTGTTATGAAATGCTTGTTAATCACAATCTAGAGGAACTTATTATTTTATTTGTCACATCGGGGCAGAGACGCTTTGCGACGTATTGCTGATGAGTGCCCTTAGGTCCGGGAGTAACTTTCTGGCGGCGGCTGTGCCAGCCAGAATCATGCGAGCAGCATTTTTGTTGCCGAAACTGGAAGCGTCGGCATCGGGAAGGTCGGGATGTATATAGATGTCGGCCTGTTTCCTATTCTCATAGTATTTGCTGATATCAGGACGGTTAGTAATCCATTCGAGGATACCACCGAGGCCGAACAGATCGGCGATGCCGGAGATGGCGTTGATGTCTGATTTCTTTCGGGGTTGCTGTTCGCTCTGTTGCAGGTCGACGGCAATCACGATGTCGGCTCCCATCTGCCTGCACACATCCACGGGCAGATTATTGAGCATGCCGCCATCAACCAGCAAGCGCCCATTATGCTCCACAGGCTTGAAAATGCCAGGTATGGCCATCGATGCCCGCAGCGCCTTGCAGAGCACCCCTTTCGACAGTATCACCTCGTTGGCGGTCCTGATATCGGTAGTTACACAGCGGAATGGAATCTTCAGGCTCTCAAACTCTGTGCAGCCTTTTACGGACACCATCGAGTCGATGACCTGTTCTATTCTGCCGCCCGACATCACGCCAAAGCTCCGACTGTTACGGTCAATCACGGGGAAGCCGAACACATAAGTCACACCATCGATAGTCTTGAAAGGCTCGTTATTCAGTGAAGCCTTACGGTCGGTGAGCAGCGAAAGCCATTCCTGTGTACGGAACATCGTCTCAAGTTCCGAGGCTGAATAGCCTGCCGCATAAAGTCCTCCCACGATGGAACCAATCGATGAACCTGCGATGTAGTCGACATGGATGCCAGCCTCCTCGAGCACCTTCAGCACACCTACTTCTGCGGCTCCCTTGGCACCGCCGCCACCAAGGGCCAGCCCTATTTTGGGTCGTCCCGCCATCGCTGGGAGTACCAACATGGCTATCGTCAGTATGATAAACATCTTCTTCATTCGGCGGCAAAGATAGTGATTTTTTCTGATTTTCCTTAGAGTTTACAATTTTTTAAAAAGGAAATTCAGTAAAAACTTGAAAAAAATTTGGTTCTATGATTTTTTTTTGCTATTTTTGCACACATAATTTAATGTAACTAAAAAATATGCCAATCAAAATTCTTAGTGTAGACGACGAGATTGATCTCGAATTGCTGTTGACCCAATATTTCCGGAGACAGATCAGAAAGGGAGTATATGAGTTCAAGTTTGCCCACAACGGACTTGAGGCTCTTACAATGCTCCTAAAGGAAAAAGACTTCGATATTATCCTCAGTGATATCAATATGCCTGAAATGGATGGACTGACTTTGTTGACCAAAATCAACGAGATGCAGAACCCAGCCTTGAAGTGCATTATGGTTTCTGCCTATGGTGATATGGGCAATATCCGTCAAGCAATGAACAACGGTGCCTTTGACTTTGCCACAAAACCCATCGACCTCGACGACCTGAGTGTTACCATTGAGAAAGCTATCGAACAGATCACCTACATCAAGCAGATGCAACAAGAGCATAACGAGTTGGAGGGGATCAAAGGCGACCTGGCCGTAGCCCGCGAGATCCAGCAGGCCATCCTGCCACGCATTTTCCCCCCATTCCCCGAGAATGCCGCCCAGCTCGACATTGCAGCCTCAATGAATGCCGCTAAGGACGTAGGCGGCGACTTTTATGATTTCTTCCGCATCGATGATGACCGCATCGGTTTCGTAATTGCTGATGTCAGCGGCAAAGGCGTGCCTGCCGCTATTTTCATGGCTGTGAGCCGGACACTCATCCGTGCAACGGGTATCAGGGGCGTCAGTTCATCGGAATGCATCACATATTCGAACGAACTATTGGAAAAAGAATCGGTCAACAATATGTTTGTAACTGTTTTCTATGGCATCTACAACATCAAGACCGGAGAGGTGAAATATACAAATGCTGGCCACAACCCACCATACGTAGTGAAACAAAACGGCAGCCTGGAAAGACTTCCTGTGACCAGGAATATGGCAATTGGCATTTTTGGTGATTTCGAATATCAGGAAGAAACGCTCCAACTAGAACATGGTGATACGCTCCTACTCTACACTGACGGCGTGACGGAAGCCATCAACCCAAGTGAAGAAGAATTCAAGGAAGAACGGTTGGAAACAACACTCAAGAGCACGACATTCGAATCTTGTCAACAAATGATTGATATCATCAAAGCTGATGTAAAAACATTCGCTGATGGTGCAGAACAAAGCGATGACATCACCCTGCTTGCACTGAAACGACTCTAATCCAAACAAGCGTGGACAGAAAAACGATTATAACAGGGTGTGCAGGACTTCTGCTTTTGGGTACGACGGCTACAGGAATTATAGGCTGGGAGTCGGAACACCAGAAAGTGAAAGAACTAGAGGAGCAGGTAGCTGCTCTGAGACAGCAGGAGATGCGTTCTGCCATCGACAGAAGCGTAAGCGCACAGATGGAGGAGATTGCTAATGAGCAAAGAGAAATCTCTGATGAGAAGCGTGAAGAAGCCCTGCAACAAACACGCATCGCCAACGAGATGCGACTCCGGTCGGAAGTAGAACGGCAGAACGCTATTACCGCTGAAAGGAATGCTGTTGCCTCAGAGAAGAAAGCACTCGAGGCTTCTGAAGTGGCCGAGGCGCAGCGACAGATAGCTGAACACCAACGTATTCAGGCAGAGTTCTCAAAACGGACCGCCGACACACTGAGTTATATCAACCTGGGACGTTCGCTCGGCTCCATTTCCACCATCCAGTACCAGGCAGGCAATACCGAGATATCCGACCTGCTGAGCTACGCCTCCTATCTTTATACCCAGCGCTACGGGGGCGACATCTACTATCCAGCAGTTCTTGAGTCGCTGATGCGGTCGAGCCAGAGTGTCAATGTCTGGTCGGAACATACTGGTGCCGTCACCAATCTGGAGTATTTACCTGGTGATGATAACAAAATTGTCAGCGTCAGTAACTATGGTGAAATCCTGTTGAGTGAGCGCCAAGGCAATCAATTGAAGACGACCACCCTTTTTAACAATCCGGAATTCGACTTCCGCGACGTGATTGTCGTCAAGAGCACGGGTAACATCTATGCCGTCAGCCGAATAGGACAATTGGTGGTCATTAACAAGGAAACCATGACACCGAAGGTGATTATGCTGGAAAACATCGTCCACCCGTTGCGGGTACACGATATCAACGAGAATACCCTTTTGATTATCGGGGAAACGAGCATCGGCTTGGTTGACCTAAAGCGCAGCATCGTGACAAGCGTCAAGCAACTGCCCTTCAAGTTTACCATGGGATCGCGCAAGAACAACCTGCCGCTGCTGTTCGATGATCAGGGAAAGATGCATCAGGTGTCGGGCTTAACCGACATCACTACAGAGGATGTGCCTGTGGAAGGCAAAGTGACAGCCTACTGTGAATCGAAAAATACCGGTATGGAGGCCTATGGCATGATAGACGGTACCATCTGGCTGAAAGACAAAAACGGAAAGCTACAGAAACTGGTGGGCCACCAGTCGCGCATCTCAAAGATGAAGATGAATGGCAGGCGTCTCTACTCGTCGAGTTACGACGGCAGTGTGAACCTGTGGATCTGTGATAACGAGAAGATTGAGCCCATGAAGCTGTGGCAGACCAACAATTGGATTATGAACTTCCAGCTCGACTCCACAAAAGAGACGTTCTGGATGTGTGATGCGAAAGGCAACCTGACCGCGGTGAACATCAGCATCAACAAGATGGTGGACGCTATGAAGAAGAAACTCAAGCGAAACCTTACAACGGAAGAATGGAACTACTTCATCGGGCAGAATGTGCTTTACGAGAAGTTTATATAGTGAAGCGTGAATAGTCATGATGAAAGGAATTAATTATAATAATGTGAGATGGTTGGTGAGCATGCTGACAGTACTGTTCACTATTCACTATTCACTCTTCACTGCATCCACTGCCTCTGCCCAGGGTATCCCCTATATCCGTAACTACACCACAGAGGAGTATCACGGTAACAATAACAACTACGATATAGACATCGATGAGAACGGCAACATCTTTGTGGCCAACTTCGAGGGACTGATGTACTACGACCATGCCCAATGGCGTATCATCCGCACGCCGGGCATCACGCGCGTTACCGTTGTTTACAGATCCACTTCAAATACAATCTGGGTGGGTGGCTACAACTATTTCGGCAGAATTATGACGAAAGAAAACGGTGAACTGGCCCTCACGAGAGTTGGCAAACCTGAACTGTTCAGGGGCGAAGTGACAGAAATCTATGAGCAGGGCGGAAAGTTGATGTTTTTCGTCAACAACGGCTCCATCTATGAGGTCGACGGCAACAAGGTGACATTGATGAAGTCCATCGACAAGAATCGGGTAAGAATCGGTATGATGGATGTGATAGACATCAATGCATTGGATAATGAAGGGGCGGAACTGGTCAAGAACGATACCGTGGAGACGGAGGAGTTGGACAACGGTCTGTCGGCAATCATCCGCAAGAACAATGGTATGCAGATAGCCGACGAGAACACCGGCAAAAGCTTTTATATCACCGACAAGAACGGACTTTGTTCAAATAACGTAACGTACACTGCCTATAACGAGTGCGGACAAATATGGGGAGCCACAGCGAAAGGTGTCTTCTCGATGCAGGTGCCTTCGGCCTATTCAAGGTTCACGCATTATGAAGGACTCACCGGCGAGGTGCTATCGATACTGAAAGTTGACGGTACGATATATGTCGGTACTGATGACGGTCTGTATAGACTTAACGGACGGCAGTTTGAACATGTGACGAGTGTGAAATATGCCTGCTGGGATATGAAGAAGAGCAGCCAGGGAGGACTGTTGGCTGCCACTGCAGAAGGTGTATTCAGGATCTTTCCCAACGGCCAGTCAAAACAACTGTCGATACGTACGGCAACGGCTCTTTTGGAAGACGGACTGGACATTTATTGCGGTGAGCAGAACGGTGTATACCTGATGGGGCCCAACGGTCAGGGGAAACGGAAAGTGTCTGGTCTGGAGAATGTCAGGAAAATCTTTAAGGACAACAATGGTACTATCTGGCTGCAAAGTCTTTACGGAGAGGTGTGGTACAAGAAAACCGATGCCAAACTGTTCAGTCATTACCGCATCAAAAGCAAGACTGAAACGGTGTTGACATTCGTCGTAACAGGTCAGGAGGTGAAGGTGGTCAGTATAGAAGACACGAAGCCATTCCCCTACCCGCTCTTCTCCTATACCGACGAGAAAGACGTTACCTGGCTGACGGACAATGAGGGAAAGAACCTCTACCGCTGGAAGGACGGCAAGCGGCTGACAGATATGGATCAACTATTGTTTCCCCTGCACGAGATAACCATCCGCGCCATGTTTATTAATGACGACAAGATATGGATTGGCAGCGACAACGGACTGACCGTCATCGACACCCGGATGAAGGAGCCGATGCTGGACATCAGTCCGCAACTCTTCATCCGTTCTGTCGTCTTAAACAGCGACAGCGTGCTCTGGGGCGGTTTCGGACTCATGCCGAAGGTGTTATCAGACCTGAACCACTCAGAGGACAACCTGTCATTTACCTACTCTATCAACTATACACCCATTATAGGTAAGACTCTCTACAGATACCGACTGGACAATGACAAATGGAGTGCATGGTCGAACAATACCCATGCGAGTTATACCAATATTCCCGACTACGCCCACACGTTCTATGTTCAGGCAAAGGACGCCATGAACCGTGAGTCGGAGGTAGTCAGCATAGGGTTCTACATCACCCCACCTTTCTACAGGCAGTGGTATATGTATCTGCTGTATGCCCTCATCTTAGCTGCCATCGTCTATGTCTTCGTTCAGTTAAGACTGCGAAAACTTGAGAGAGACAAGATACGGTTGGAACGCATTGTCCAGGACCGTACGGCAGAGGTTGTGAAGCAGAAAGATGAGATTGAAGAGAAGTCAAAGAGCCTGGAGATAGCCCTTCATGAACTGGGTGAAGCCCAGCACGAACTGATCCGCCAGGAGAAGATGGCTACTGTGGGTAAGTTGACGCAGGGACTGATCGACCGTATCCTGAACCCGCTGAACTACATCAATAACTTTGCCAAGCTTTCGGAAGGTCTTGTGAAAGATATCGAAGCCAATATCGAGGACGATAAGGACAAGATGGATCCGGACAACTACGACGACATTGTCGACGTGCTGGGTATGCTTCAGGGCAACCTGCAGAAAGTGGGCGAGCATGGTCAGAACACCACCCGTACC
Source organism: Prevotella sp. (assembly GCA_017650905.1). Lineage (GTDB taxonomy): Bacteria > Bacteroidota > Bacteroidia > Bacteroidales > Bacteroidaceae > Prevotella. Next base: position 38,788 of record JAGCDZ010000097.1, read on the forward strand.
CTGAAAGCCATGGAGGAGATGCTGAAAGACCGCAGCGGTGGTATTGTGCCGATGAACCTTTCTGCTGTTGTCAGACAGGACGAGAAGATGCTGCAGGAGTATTACAAGGACGATATTGCCCAGTATGGCATCCAGGTCAACCTCGACTGTCCTGAAGGAGAACTGAAGATTGACGGTAATGCGGAACAGTTGAGCAAGACCATCATGAGCCTGCTTGGCAATGCCGTCTATGCCCTCGTGAAGAAAGCCCAGCGTCAGAAGAACTTCACGCCGACCATCAATATCAGCGTCAAACCAGCGGCAGACACCGTTCAGGTGACCATCCGCGATAACGGTATCGGTATTGAAGATACCATCATCAACAAGATATTCGATCCCTTCTTCACGACGAAGACCACCGGTGAGGCTGCTGGTGTGGGACTGTATCTGAGCCGTGAAATCATACAGAATCACGGTGGGGACATCCAGGCCAAGTCGGTCAAGGATGAATTTAGCGAGTTTACCTTTACATTACCCATCAATAAAGCATAGCACTATGGAACAGATGGAACAGATTGAACAACTTAGGGAGCAACTCAAGAAACAGGAGAAGCTGGCATCACTGGGTATCCTCAGTGCAGGTATTGCCCATGAAATACAGAATCCGCTGAACTTTGTCATCAACTTCAGCAAGATGTCAGACAAACTCCTCAGGGATTTAGAGGAGATTGTGGCAGACAACGAGGACAAGTTGCCTGAGGATGACCGTGAGGAGCTCGACGACATTGTTGCCGACCTGAAGGAGAACCTGTCGAAGATTGTGGAGCATGGTGAGCGTGCCATCAGTATCATCCAGGGCATTCTGCTCGTCTCGCGCGGCAAGGAAGGTGAATTGTTGCCAACAAACGTCTGCAAACTGGTCAAGGAGTATGTATGGCTCTCCTATCATGCCATGCGTGCCAACCATAAAGGCTTCAATCTCACCATCCGTGAGCAATATGACGAAAGCATCCCTCAGACGATGGTCATCCCACAGGATCTGAGTCGCGCTGTGCTGAACGTAATGAACAATGCCTGCTATGCCGTCTGGAAAAAAGCTCAGACGGGTGATGGCAGTTATCAGCCGGAAATCTGTGTCAAGGTGGAAGCGCAAAATGGACAGATTGTCATCACGCTGAAAGACAATGGTGAAGGTATGAGCGAGGAAACTCAGAAGCGACTCTTTGAGAACTTCTACACCACCAAGCCAGTCGGTCAAGGTACTGGTCTTGGCATGGCCATCACCCGCGACATCATCGAAAACAAACACGGCGGAAAATTGACCTTCGCCTCGAAGGAAGGAGAAGGGACAGCATTTACATTTACCATCCCAATCAAAAAGTGATTTCACATCACAACGATTGATTATCAATACGAATGGTTACTACAGACTCAAAAACCGCGATATTTATCAAATGGCTGGTGGATTCTTTTGAGAAATGTCCTCAAGAGATAGCCGTCATTGATGACGCCGGCAAACGGAAAACCACTTACGAAGAGTTGTATGTGATGGCATGTAGGGTGGTTGGCTATACGAGAAAGCGACAACTGCCTGCCCACTCTTTTATTGGAATCTGTCTGCCTACGAGTATGGAGTATATTGCTGCAGAAATCGGCATCTGGTTGGCGGGACATGCCATCGTGCCGATGGGCGACCAGTTCCCGGAATCCCGTATCAAGCAGATTATGGAGCATTCTGATTCACCATTGCTGATTGATGAGAAGGTGATGAGTGAGATAGCATCCACAGAACCAGTTGAGCCTTCTATGCTTCCGGGAGAAGATGATATCAACTCCATGTTCTACACATCAGGAAGTACAGGTAAGCCCAAGGGCGTTCTGCATTCTTTCCGTTCGTTTGGTATTCCTCTTTTCCCCGACGAGATGTTCAAGGATCTGGACGTTTCGGTCATGGCGGTCACGGCCCCTATGTTCTTTGTGGCCTGTAAGCTGATCTATGATTTCGTGACACGTGGCAAGACGGTAAACATCGTGCCGCCTGCTGTGAGAATGGATATCCGTAAGCTTGAAGATTTTCTGGCACAGCAGGAAATCGAGTTTGTATTTATTCCCCCTTCGGTATTACCCTACTTCAATAACAAATCACAATCCTTAAAAGTGGTGTTCACGGCTTCTGAACGAGTGTCGGGGGTCGGTCCTAAGGGCTATAAGATGGTCAATTACTGCGGTCAGACAGAAACAGCGGGCATCGGTGCGACATTCATGGTCGACAAGCCCTACGACAATACACCCATTGGCATTCCTGTAGAACCTTATATATATAGTGTGCAGGATGAGGACGGTAATGAGGTGCCTTTTGGAGAAGAAGGAGAACTTTGCTATCGTGGAGACCTGACGCCAGGCTACTATAAAGATCCTGAGCGTACGGCACAACTCTATCGTGGTGGATGGCTTCATACGGGCGACATCGTACGTGCACGTCCTGACGGCAACCTGATCTATGTAAACCGTAAGGACTGGATGATGAAAATCAACGGTCAGCGTGTAGAGCCAAGTGAAGTGGAGACCGTCTTCAAGAAACTTCCAGGAATCGACAATGCCATCGTCAAGGGCTTTACAGCAGGGAACAAACGTCAGTATCTTGTCGGTTACTACATCTCCAAGAGTGGTGTGGGAGAAAAGGAAATCACCGACTATCTGTCGTCGAAACTGCCTTCCTATATGGTACCGGTCTATTTTGTAAAAATGGACAGTTTCCCGCTGAATATGAACGGGAAGACCGACCGGAACAGCTTACAGTCGCCAGCTGTGGAAGATGACACCATCGTCAGGGAACCCTATGAGGCGCCACAGAATGAGGTAGAGGCAAAACTATGTCAGGCTTTCGAACGTTCGCTGGGACATAGTCAGATTGGCGTAAACGAAGATTTCTTCATGTTGGGTGGCGACAGCATCCGGGTGATGAAACTGCAGACACTCTGTTCAGAACTCTCATTGACGGCGAGGATCATCTATACGAACCGAACACCTCGTAAGATAGCTGAAGCCATTGGAAAGGAAAGCGAGGTTAGCTTTGAACGGCAGGATGATTATCCACTGAGCCAAGCACAGTTGGGTATCTTTGCCGCATGTATGGCACGACAGGGAGAAGTGGCCTATAATAATGGTGTATTGTTACAACTGGGCAACGGCGTAGACCTGTCTCGTTTAGCTAAAGCCTGCGAGACCATGGTCGAAACCCATCCGTTTGTCAAGACCCGTCTGTTTATTGACAGCGAGGGAAATCCCCGTCAACGTCGCAATGACGATGAACCTTATCAGCAAGAAATAGAGAGTATAAGCGACACCGACTTTGAACAGTTACGTTCTCAGTTGATGCAGCCGTTCTTTCTATTGGCAGACCGTCTGTTCCGCATTCATCTGTTCCACACACCAACTACAGCCTACCTCTTCATGGACTTCCACCACATCATATTCGACGGCTATTCCTTTGAGGTACTCATTGACGACTTGAACAAGGCCTACAACGGTCAGTCTATAGAGCCAGAGACATGGAGTGGTTTTGAGGTTGCCCAGGAGGAAGAGATGATACGCCAATCAGAAGCCTATCAGCAGGCCGTTATATGGAACAAAGAACGGTTTGGCAAGCTCGACGTGGTCTCTCCGCCAAAAGGCGACCGACGTGATGAGATTGTTGCTTTCGCAAAGGCGGACTTGTTGCTGGACATAAGTCTTCAGGAGTTGGAAGAAGCCTGCCGCGAAATGGGGGTTACTCCTAATGTATTGACAACTACCGTTATGGGGTATCTGTTAGGTGTCTATTCCCATTCTCAGGAGTCTCTTTTTGCCACTATATATAATGGTCGTAAGGACATCAGGACCACACGTACGGTCGGTATGCTGGTGAAGACTCTGCCTGTGCATGTGTGTTGGCAACAGCAGCAAACCGTTCGTGATTTGCTTCAGGCTGTCAAGCAGCAGCTGTTGGGCAGTATGAGCAACGACCTTTATTCTTTCAACGAATTGAATGCGCTGAACAGCTATGTCAACAGTCATGTGCTGTTTGCCTGGCAGGGCGACCTGATAACATCAGACACCATTGTTGGTCAACCCTATCGTCAGCTGCCCATTATGGAGAATGCTACTGGCGAAATGCTGGTCATGCAACTGTTCCGTCAGGACGATGGACTTCAGCTCATCACAGAATACCAAACAAACGTCTATTCCCAGATATTCATTGCACGCATGATGCAGTGTTACCGTCAGCTGCTTCACAATTTCATAGAAGCAGCCGTCGATGACAAGCCCTTGTCTGTTCTTCCCTTGATTTCTGCTGACGAACAAGCAGCCCTCATTTCATTAAGTACGGGAGAGCGCATGGACTATGATATCACTCAGACCTTTACGAGTCTGTTTGTGAAACAGGCTGCACAAACGCCTGATGCTATAGCTATTGTCGACAAGGACACATCAATTACTTATGCAGAATTGGATCGTCAGTCAAACATCCTGGCTGCCGTTCTGCGCAATGCCCAGGTTGGCACTGATACTTTTGTCGGACTGATGCTACCACGTCGCATCTGCTTCATGACTACTGTTCTGGCTGTCTTCAAGGCGGGAGGTGCCTATATTCCATTAGACTACAATTATCCCCCAAGTCGTTTGAAGCATATGCTTGATGACTCTCAAGCCAATATTCTAATTACGACAAGAAAGATACTGGAGAATCAAAGAAACGAAAGCGCATTCAACGTCAAGACTGTTATTCTTCTTGACGATGTCGACTTCTCTGTCAATAGCACTCCCATTAACAACAGTTTACCTTCGTCATTGGCCTATATGATCTACACCTCTGGATCGACAGGACTCCCCAAAGGTGTTATGGTTGAACATAGAGGTCTACTCAATTTCCTTCAATGGTTACTGAAGATAGAACAATTAAAGGTTGACGAGCAGGTCGCTGTTCATACGAACTTCAGTTTTGACGGTTCCGTCTTCGACCTTTTTCCACCACTCATGTGTGGTGCCACTCTCCATATCCTACCAGCTTCGCTACAACAAGACCTTAAGGGCATCTACTGTTATCTGGTAGATAATAAGATTACAGGTATGCTGCTGACTACCCAGCTGGGTATGGCCATGCAGATGCAAAATGACCTACCACTCCGTTTCCTGATGCTGGGTGGCGAGAAACTCACCAATTTCAAGCCCTCAAGCTTGCAGCTCTTCAACTGTTACGGTCCCACCGAGTTCACTGTATGTTCGTCATATTTCCCGATAGACCAGAATCGCAGCTATGACAACATTCCAATCGGGCGTCCTGCGCCAAACACAATCTCCGTAGTTGTTGATACCGCAGGTCGGTTGGTTCCACGCGGTGTTGCTGGCGAGCTCTGTCTGTTAGGGTGTCAGTTATCACGAGGCTATTGGAAGCAACATGAACTGACAGCAAAGAAGTTTCTACCCTGCCCGTTCATACCTGGCAACCTCATGTATTGTACGGGGGATTTGGTACGTTGGAACGAAGAAGACCAACTGGAGTTCTTAGGGCGTATCGACAGTCAGGCTAAGCTGCGCGGTTTCCGCATAGAGTTAGGTGAGATAGAAAATAAGATCCGTGAATATCCGAATGTCACCGATGCCGCCGTAGTGATTCAAAACAGTGGTAAGGCACAGTATCTTGTGGGGTTTTATTGTGCAGATTATAATATTGTACCCGATATGTTACGCCAGACATTAGCAGAACATTTGCCCGACTACATGATACCACAGCTGTTCATAAAACTCGACAGTCTGCCAATGACACCAAACGGCAAAGTAGACCGAAAAGCATTGACTGCCTATAAGAGCACAGGCATAGGGCGACCGGCAATGGAGGCAGCCCATAACAGCCGTGAACAGTTTATCCTCGACTTGGCACACGACCTACTCGGAACCAACGAGTTTGGCGTTACCGACGACCTCACTATGTTGGGACTAAACTCGTTGACAGCTATCAGCTTAGTAGCAATGACCAGTTCAAAAGGCATTGAATTGAAGGTGAACGATGTGCTCCGCCTGAAGACCATCGAGAAGATTGCTGCCCATAAGGCTACTATTGGCGACTGGGCACAGGGGTATGATGCCCACAAGCCCGTTGCGGTAGTCATCCAAGGTCTTACTTCCTATAATCTGCTCCTTCCCTTAATCGCTGCCTTGTGCCAGCATCATTCTGTATTTGTCATCGAACCCCTTCAGGAGCATTTCGACAAGCTCTTTGCAGGCAAGACCAAAGCAGACATTGTAGCCGCCTATGCCGAACTGATAAAAAAGAGCATACCTGCTGATGCACAGATCAGTGCCTTTGTCGGACACAGCTATGGTGGAGAGTTCTGTCTCCGTTGCGCCGTTAAATGGCAATCTGAGATAGGGCAGTCGCCAAGAGTCATCCTGTTCGACACCTATTTCAATGCGTTGAATGTGTTGAAGAAGATGCGACACATGCAGGAATATGTTAAGCCTATCGAAGACGGTACCCCTATGCCATACTATAGTGGCACCGTGGACTATTTCGAAGCCACCCAAATGTCATACCGTCAATTGAAAGAAGACAACGAAAAGTCTTGGAAGCAGCTGTTACCACACATGACTGTCCATCCTGTGGCCACCAGCCATTTCAAATTGTTGGAAAAACAGAATATAAACTATTGCATGTCACAAATTGAAACATAAATCCATATCGTATGATGAGAATATACATCGCAGTCATCACACTGATGCTCTTCCTTGCAGTGCCAGCATCAGCCCAGGATATCTACTCACAGGCCGAGAATGCCTATAAGATAGGTCGTATCGACTCTGCGCTTGTGTTGTTGAAGAGTCATGAAAGCAGTTTTCATGGTACCGATAAGCAGAGAGCTTACCGACTCATGTCGCTCTGTTGTCTCGCTCTCGACCAGACAGAGGAGTCTGAGAGATATGCAGGTCTGCTATTAAAGGAGAACAAGTACTTCTTCGGCTCACTGGAAGACCCAGTTCGCTTTGTCGACATGATCAACAAATTAAGAGAGGGAAGCGGAACCACCATCAAGACGGCATCCGGTCAGGAAGAGTATATTGAGGAGGCACCTGTGCCTGTCACTATCATCACACGTGAGATGATAGATATGCTCAGTAACAATAAAAGTATCGGGCAGATTCTCGCTACGTATGTTCCAGGTATGAGTGAGGTCTGCTCTTATGCTTTTGCCAACGTCACCATGCACGGCGTTTATACAAATGGACAGGAGAAAATCCTTGTGATGGAGAACGGCCACCGATTGAATGCACGTTCTACCAATAACGGCAAATTAGACTATGCCATCAGTACTGAGAAGATTGATCATATAGAGGTGCTGCGCGGTCCTGCTTCTTCGTTGTATGGTAACGTGGCTTTGACAGCCGTGGTAAATATCATCACTAAAAAGGGTAACGAAATCAATGGTGTAAAAGGGAAATACGGTTTAGGTTCTTATGGAACACACCGTGCCGACCTCACTGCAGGTACGACGTTCTTAGGAGCTGACGTGATGGCTTGGGCATCTTTGTACACTTCAAGTGGAAAACGAATTGACGTTCCAATGGGTACCGGCTATTCAATGACCCAGCACGATGGCTATGCATACGTGGGTAAATATGAAGGACGTCCATCCTATGACCTCGGTGTTAACATACAACTGAACGACTTCAGTCTGATGTTTAATCGCAAGTATGGGAAAATGGTTCCCCAGTATTCCTGGTATGCTGAGACCTACGACTATGACCGCTTCCGTAAGTTCTGCGGTGTCAATCCGGGGTATTCCATTGACGAGACCCATCTCGAATTGGCTTATAATAAAGATCTCGGCAAATCCAATATTAATTTGGCAATATATGGCGACTGGTATAAGTTCCAGGATTATCAGGCCGTTTCTGATTCCATGATTACCTATGAATTCAAGCCCGATGGCAGCGGGACACCGGTGATTGACGACCAAGGAAAACCTGTGATGCGTCTTTATCACGGCGTATATCAGGACGACAACTGGGAAGAATACACCATTGGTGGTATGGCAAAGTTCTCTACGAATTACAAAATCGGAAAGGCCCATGGTAATCTGCTTGCGGGAGCCCAATTTGAATTCTATAAGATTCCCATCAACGAATTCTTCTTCGGCGAGGAGTACAACCGTATCATTATCGTGACTACACCTGAATCTGCGAATCAGTTGAACGTAGGATCGGAAAAGAGTATCTCGGGTTTCATTCAGGGAAAACACTACTTCACAGATCAGTTCATCCTCAATGCCGGCCTACGCTACGACAAGAAGTTCCGTCGCAACGACATGAGCGTTTCGGCCTTGTCGCCACGAATTGCCCTTATCTATCTTCCCTCGAACAAGTTCAGTGTCAAGACGTCATATTCGCGATCGTTTGTTGATGCACCCTATTTTTATCGCCAGAATACACAGAACACCTATCGTGGAAGTGAAGACCTGATGCCGGAATATATGGATGCCATACAACTTGACTTCTTAGGTTCTCCCTTCAGCCATTTCATTTATGATGTCAATTTATTCTATAACCGTCTGACAGACCTGATATGCAATAATCAGAGTACCGATCTGAATGCTCCGAAATACGTTAATTCCGGTAATCTGAAGATTGCAGGCGTCGAGGTGGAACTCAGTTACAACATAGCCTCATTCCGTTCCCGACTCAGTACCACCTTGCAGTATGCCCTCAGTGCCGAGCAATATTATTATGATGACCACAACATCTATAGTGTGCCGAGGTACATTGCCAGTTTAACCTGTGAGCAACGCCTGCTAAACAAAGACAAGCAATCGTTGTGGCTGTCTGGCAACCTACGTTATACATCTCGTACGCTCAACAAGGCAAACTCTCGCATCAAGGACAGTGAGGACTTCCACCTCAGTGGTAATGCATTGTTAGACCTGCGACTGAAATACAATTACAACAAAATGATTCAATTGTCGCTCGATTGCGAAAACGTGTTCAACAACATTTACGAGATTGGTGGCACTTCCTATATCCCTTATCAATATCCCGGTCGCATATTAATGGGAACGGTATCGGTTAGACTATAATTTTTGCCCCTTTTGGGAACGATTGGCCTTGATTTATTTTCAGATATAGAAAAAAAAAGCCATTTTAGCAAGATTTTGCAATTTAGACTTTGCAATTTGCGAGAAAAGTTGTACCTTTGCACACGTTTTAAAACAAATCACGGCAAATGGAGGCTTTTTTCAGGACGCACAGATATCTCGTAGAGCATACCAACGCACCGGTTCGTCGTACCCTCATGGACGAAATCAACTGGAGCGACCGCCTTATTGGCATCAAGGGTACCAGAGGTATCGGAAAAACCACCTTCCTATTGCAATACGCCAAAGAGCATTTTGATATCAATGACCGCCAGTGTCTGTATATCAACATGAACAACTTCTACTTCCAGGGGCACGGTATTGCTGACTTTGCCGGAGAATTCTATCATCATGGAGGTCGCACGCTCCTCATTGACCAGGTGTTCAAACAGCCAGACTGGAGCAGCGAACTGCGCAAATGCCACGACCTCTACCCCAACCTCAAGATTGTTTTCACGGGTTCGAGTGTGATGCGCCTGAAGGATGAGAATCCTGAACTCAACGGCATCGTACAGTCATATAACCTGAGAGGCTTCTCCTTCCGCGAGTTCATCAATCTGCTGACAGGCAATAACTTCCGCCCTTATACCCTTGAGGAAATCCTTAAGGATCATGAGCGCATCATCAAACAGATTCTTCCGAAGGTGTCGCCTAACCGCTATTTCCAGGATTATATCCACCACGGTTTCTATCCCTTCTTCCAGGAGCACCGTAATTACAGCGAGAACCTGCTGAAGACTATGAATATGATGACTGAGGTGGACATCCTCCTCATCAAGCAGATTGAGTTGAAGTATCTCACCAAGATCAAGAAACTTTTCTACCAGATTGCCGAAGAAGGTTCGAAGAAGTCACCCAATGTGAGCAAACTCGCTAACGACATTGAGACTTCGCGTGCCACTGTGATGAACTATATCAAGTATCTCACAGATGCCCGCCTGCTCAATCTTATCTATCCTGTTGGCGAGGATTTCCCCAAGAAGCCTGCCAAGGTGATGCTCCACAACTCTAACCTGCTCTATGCCATCTATCCCATTCAAGTAGAGAAGCAGGAGGCAATGGAGACTTTCTTCGTCAACTCGATGTGGAAAGACCATAAAGTGAATACAGGCGGACGTGACTGCAACTATCTGGTCGACGGCAAGTTGAAATTCCGCATCATGGATGCCCAACAGATGCAACGCACAAAGATCCAGCCCGACGTGATTTATGCAAGATACAACACAGAAATAGGACGAGGAAACCAAATTCCTCTCTGGTTATTGGGCTTTTTATATTAGAAGTTAGTAATAATATTAGGTTTATAGTTTTATTTTTATCAAAAAATGGCAAAAGAAAAGAAATTTATCACCTGTGATGGTAACGAGGCAGCGGCTCATGTGAGCTATATGTTCTCGGAGGTAGCTGCTATCTACCCCATCACCCCGTCTTCGCCTATGGCGGAGCACGTTGACGAGTGGGCTGCCCGTGGTCGTAAGAACCTCTGGGGCCAGACCGTCTCAGTTCAGGAAATGCAGTCAGAGGCTGGTGCTGCCGGTGCCGTTCACGGTTCGCTGCAGGCTGGTGCCCTCACCACTACATTCACCGCTTCTCAGGGTCTGCTTCTGATGATCCCCAACATGTACAAAATTGCCGGTGAGCTGATTCCTACCGTATTCGACGTATCAGCCCGTACATTGGCTTCACACTCCCTGTGTATCTTTGGTGACCATCAGGACGTGATGGCTTGCCGCCAGACTGGTTTCGCTATGCTCTGCGAAGGTGGCGTGCAGGAGGTGATGGACCTCACCGCTGTGGCTCACCTGGCTACCCTCGAGACCTGCGTTCCGTTCGTGAACTTCTTCGACGGTTTCCGCACCTCTCACGAGTACCACAAGATTGAGCTCATGGATATGGAGGACATCCGTCCCCTCGTGAAGGAAGAGTACATTAAGCGTTTCCGCGATCGCGCTATGTCGCCTGAGCGTCCTATCACTCGTGGTACTGCTGAGAACCCCGAGACCTTCTTCACACATCGTGAGGCTTGTAACCCCTACTACGATTCAGTTCCCGAAGTAGTTGAGAAATATCTCGGTGAGATCTCTAAGATCACTGGTCGTGAATATCACCTCTTCTCTTACTACGGAGCCGAGGACGCCGACCGCATGATTATCCTGATGGGTTCAGCTACCGATGCAGCTCGCGAGGCTATCGACTATCTGAACGGTCAGGGTCAGAAGGTAGGTATGATCAGCGTTCACCTCTATCGTCCGTTCAGTGTGAAGCACCTGCTCGCAGCTGTGCCCAAGAGCGTGAAGAAGATTGCCGTCCTCGACCGTACGAAGGAGCCCGGTGCTACCGGTGAGCCTCTGTATATCGATGTGAAGGATGCCTTCTACGATGTTGAGGATCGTCCTCTCATCGTTGGTGGTCGTTATGGTCTTGGTTCTCACGATACAACTCCTGCTCAGATCATCAGCGTGTTCAACAACCTCGCTATGCCCGAGCCGAAGAACCACTTCACCATTGGTATCGTCGACGACGTGACCTTCACCTCTCTGCCTGCCGTTGAGGAGATTGCCCTCGGTGGCGCTGGTATGTTCCAGGCTAAGTTCTACGGTCTGGGTGCTGATGGTACCGTAGGTGCCAACAAAAACTCCGTGAAGATTATTGGTGACAACACCGACAAGTATTGCCAGGCTTACTTCTCTTACGACTCTAAGAAGTCAGGAGGTTTCACCTGCTCTCACCTGCGTTTCGGTGATACACCTATCCGCTCTACCTATCTGGTAACCACACCTAACTTCGTGGCTTGCCACGTTCAGGCTTACCTCCACATGTACGATGTGACTCGCGGTCTGCAGAAGAACGGTCAGTTCCTGCTGAACACCATCTTCGATGCCGACGAGCTCGAGAAGTTCATGCCGAACAAGGTGAAGAAGTATTTCGCTCAGAACAATATCACGGTCTACACCATCAATGCTACGAAGATTGCACAGGAGATTGGTCTGGGCAACCGCACCAACACCATTCTGCAGAGTGCCTTCTTCCGTATCACTGGAGTGATTCCCGTAGAGCTGGCTGTCGAGAAGATGAAGGCTGCTGCCCTGAAGTCTTACGGAGCTAAGGGTCAGGATGTGGTTGATAAGAACTATGCCGCTATCGATCGTGGTGGCGAGTATGTTCAGCTGACCGTGAAGCCCGAGTGGGCTAATCTGCCCGATGATCCTGAGAAGGCCGACAACGCTCCCGCATTCGTGAAGGAAGTCGTTCGTCCTATCAACGCTCAGGCCGGCGACCTGCTGCCCGTCAGCGCATTCGCCAAGTTCGGCA
>JAGCDZ010000098.1 GCA_017650905.1 Prevotella sp.
CAGTGTCACGGCGCCTTCGGGTGCCACCGTGAAGTACGGCGAGTCCGAGGGTAGCTACGACCTGACTTCTTCTCCCACCTACACGAATGCCGGTACGTATACCGTATACTATGAGGTGACGAAGTCCGGCTATACCACCGTAACAGGTAGCCAGATTGTTACCATTAATAAGGCTAATGCCAAGGTGCAGTATGTGGAAAAAGAATTCAAAGCTAAGATTGGTGAGCCCTTTGAAGCACCACAAGTGATTCTAGATCCTGTTGACCTCGTGGTGACCTATAGCTCATCAGATGTGGACGTGGCTACCGTTGATGCCCAAACGGGAGAAGTGTCATTAGTAGCACCTGGTCAGGTTACTATTACTGCTACTTTTGCAGGCAATGTAAACTATAATAGCGCTAGTGATTTCTATGTCCTTGAGGTTTTGCAGCGTGACATTGAACCTATCGAAGAGGATGTTGTTTACACGATGAATGAAGATGATTTCTTCTTTATCAATGAAGATGGTGAAAGAGAAGAAATCAAACTTGACAATACTGTTATTTATGATATTCTCTTTACGCTTGATATCATAGGTGATCCATCAGAAACCGATGGCTATGACGAAACAGAGCATTGCATTGTTTTGAATCACCCGATGTCGAAAAACGATATCGATTACATCATCTTTAATGGTATTGAGCCTGGTACAGACGAATATGCAGAGTTATACACTGGCTTGACCTTTAAAGTCCCGGCTGGAAAGGGCTATGTTATCATTGATTCACAGACTGATGGCGACTATCAGATGATGGTAAAGATCGGTTATTTAGAGCCCGTCGCATTCAACCATACGAGTCGTGAGAAGGATAGCGTGCTTTATGAATGCAGTGAGCCCACATGGGTCTATGTCTATAATGGTGGAGAGGTTGGCAATGCACGCATGACGAATCTCCATAGATCGAAGAAGGATAGAGGTCATGTGAAGATTTATTCAATCACCCGTTCTTCCTCAGGCGGCACAGGCATCGATCGTATCAACATCGAGGGCATCGAAGAGCCTGAAAAATGGTATGACCTGCAAGGTAATAGGATCAATCGTCCTATGAAGAAGGGTGTCTATATCCTGCGAGGCAAGAAAGTCATTGTAAAATAACGTGAGTTCGATGAAAAAAACAAAACAAAATAATTGCCTAATTATTAGGGAATTAGCGATATTTTTAGTAAATTTGTAGTTGCTACACGACAAGTTACACTAAAAAGTATCGCTAATGTTTACCGAGGACAAAGTTACTGAAATTTTCTGTATGGCGGATGATTTTTGCCATTTTTTTGATGCAATGATGGAAAAATATACTCTGAAGGAGGCTAAAAAGCGGAAATACCATCGTGACGGGACGCTTTCCAAAGCAGAAGTGATGGTAATTCTGATTCTGTTTCATGGTTCCGGCTACCGCTGTCTGAAACATTTCTATCTGGAGCATGTGTCGAAACATCTGCGCCATCTGTTTCCAGAGTTGGTTTCCTACAACCGTTTCGTGGAACTGGAGAGAGAGGTAGCCATTCCTCTTGCCCTGTTCATCAAGAAGGTGTTGCTGGGCAAGTGTACAGGTATCAGCTTCGTTGACAGCACACCGCTGAGAGTCTGCAAGAACCAGCGCATCCATATCCACAAGACGTTCAAGGGTGTTGCCCAGAGAGGCAAGTGCTCTATGGGGTGGTTCTTCGGATTCAAGCTGCATCTGATCTGCAATGAGAAGGGCGAGCTGCTTAACTTCATGATTACCCCTGGAGATGTTGACGACCGCAAGCCACTTGAGCACAAGGCATTCATGGAGTTCCTTTATGGGAAACTTGTCGGGGACAAGGGATATATAGGCAAGGAACTTTTCCAACGCTTGTTCGTTGACGGCATCCAGCTGATCACAAAGCTTAAGAGCAATATGAAGGGTGCCCTGATGACCATGTCGGACAGGCTACTGACTAGGAAGAGAGCCATTATAGAAACCGTTAATGACGAACTGAAGAACATCGCTCAGGTAGAACACTCACGTCACAGGTCATTTGATAACTTCATGGTTAATCTGCTGGGAGCACTGGCTGCTTATTGCTTCTTTCCTAAGAAACCATGTATTGCCTGTGAAAGGACTATGGACAATCAATTAACTCTGTTCTGAATTCGTCGAACTCACGTTAAAATAAGTAATCAAAAAGGGCGCTCAGTTGAGTGCCCTTTTTGATTACTTCGGTTGTTCGGCCTCTAGCCTGTCCACCGCTCCGGAGATAGGATTCATCCAGATGTGGGTGGCGTAGCGTTTGTTGAATAGTGCGCCGCTCAACAATTCGACATTACCAAACTGTCCTGCAGGGAGCTCTACGACATTCATAGGCTCAATGGCATCGTAGATTGTGACTTTCATCTTGCCTGGTACATTGATATAGAGGCCAGGCTCTTGTTTCTTCTTCTTATCGTTGGCCTCGGGCATTGGTACGACGTGCAGATTGGCTACCCTAATGTAATAAGGTTCGCCTGCAAGGTCATCTTTGTCAACAATTCCCAGTTTCTTTGAGAAGCGGAACAGCAGTTCGCGCTCTATTTCCTTGTCAGGCATGATGGTCATCACCTGTTCGGTTGTATCCTTGACGGTCTGTCCAGAAAAAAGGCTGCTCAAGGCACGATCCTGCATCTCCAGCTGATTAAGCATCAGTTTAAGTTGCTCTCCATCCTTGGGCATGTTGTCGGCCTGACCTCGGATGAGTAAATTGCGGCTCTCGCGGATTTCATAGATATCCTGAGCCGTCAGTTCTGCCATTTTCGCTGTACTACCTGCTGCAAGAATCTCTTCACTCATCAATTGGCGGGGATTCATTATCGTTGGTTTAGGAGCAGGCTTGAAAGCAGGTGTCGACTCCGCTTGTTTGGGCGTGGCATTGATGGCCAGTAGGACACCGTCATCGGAAAGGGCGATGTTAGCTGCGACACTTTTGGGATCGAATTTCACTGAGAACCCCTTGGTGGTATCTGCCATCGCCACTGGTTCGACACGGAGATTGGTGATGCGATAGCTGACAGACGATTCTGAAGCAACATCCTTCAGACGCAGATAACGATCGGCGTATTTGCAGAACTCTCCAGGGGTGTAGGTGGTCTTCTCTACTTGTACGACAACGCGAACGGCAGTCTTTGGCAGGAAATAGACCATCCCCTCAGGAGTAACACCGGGCTGATACGAACTGGTGCTAGTCTGTGCATTTAAAGGTAAAAGGGGGAAAAGTAATAATGGTAAAATCTTCACCCTCCCTGATACCTTTGATAAGAATCGATTCTTCATAATTATATTTGTTTATTAATCTCTCAATTTTTTGAAGGCCTGTGGCAGATACTGGATGAGATCGCTGGCAATCAGACTCTCCTC
This sequence comes from Prevotella sp., assembly GCA_017650905.1. Classification (GTDB taxonomy): domain Bacteria; phylum Bacteroidota; class Bacteroidia; order Bacteroidales; family Bacteroidaceae; genus Prevotella. Next base: position 3,396 of record JAGCDZ010000098.1, read on the forward strand.
GCCTAACTCGCGAGCAGCGATATCGCCAGCCAATCCATGCAGATACATACCGATAAGACAGGCCTCCTGTTGTTTGTAGCCTCTGGCCAACAATCCTGTGATGATACCCGTCAGCACATCGCCGCTTCCTGCAGTCGCCATACCAGCATTGCCAGTGGAGTTGAAGATGACATGTCCATCTGGTAGACAAAGGGCCGAATGGTGACCTTTCAGGATGACAAAAGCCTGAAGACGCTCTGCAAGGGTACGGGCCTTGGTGAGTTGTTCGTAGCTGTCAGTACTGTGCCCCTCCAACCGCTCCAGTTCCTTGGGGTGGGGTGTGAGGATGACACCTTTCGGCACCTGTTGCAGCCAAGCCCGATGATTAGCCAGAATATTGATGGCATCAGCATCAACGACGATAGGACACTGACAGCGCCTGATTTGTGCAATTACAGCGATGGCCGTTTGCTCATTGGTTCCCAGACCAGGACCGATGCCTAAAGCATTATAGTCTTCCGTCTCAACGGCTTCAGAGAAGATAGTTTCATCGCGATCTAATTGTATGATGGCCTCAGGCACACTCACTTGCATAATCACATTGTTCTGCTTGGGTGTGTGAGCCGTCACCTTTCCTGCACCAGCTCTTAGACAGGCTTTGGTGGCCAGTACAGAGGCGCCTCCCATGCCATAACTGCCTGCAATGATGAGTGCATTGCCCATATTACCCTTGTGGGCATAGGGATTTCGTTTCAGAAGTATGGGACGGATATCGTTTTCTTCGACAAGCGTATAGTTTGCTTCAATCCTTTCTATGCCCTCCTGACTGAGGCGGATATCCAATACCTTTAGTCGTCCGATATACTGTTGGTTCTCCGGAAAGAGGAACGACAGTTTTTTCTGCTGCAGGGTCAGTGTCAGGTCGGCACGAACAATATTGGCGCGTATATTATAGGTATTGTCGTCTGTCATCAGACCTGATGGGATGTCAATACTGACGACCTTTGAGGGTGAGGCGTTGATGTACTTTGCCAATGAGGCAAAGCCACCACCTAGGGGCTTGTTCAAGCCAGAGCCGAAGAGTCCGTCGATAACGAGCGTGTTCTCATCGAGGCGTGGAGGCTCGAATTCCTCTTTCACCTCAATTAGCACCTTGGCTCTTTTTTCGATGAGACGGGCTTTATTGGCTGCACAGTCTTCCGAAAGATGCCCGGAGATATTAAACAAGTAGGCCGTCACATTGTAGCTCTGTTCCACAAGCATCCTTGCCATCGCCAGTGCGTCACCGCCATTATTACCTGGGCCAGCGAATACTACAATGGGTGTGGCGGTGCTCCATTCTGCCATAATGGCTACCGTCAGAGCCTTTGCCGCACGCTCCATCAAATCAATGGAACTGATGGGCTCGTGTTCCATTGTATATTTGTCTAACTCATGTATCTGAGCACTCGTGAAAATTTTCATTGCTGCAAAAATACGAAAAATATGCTAATGAATAGCAAAGTTTAGCAGATTTTTTGTAATTTTGCAGAAAAATTTAGCTTTTGGTACATTATGAGCGTCATAAAAATCAAAGACAAACAGTTTAAAGTCTCCATTCCGGAGGCAGAGATCAAAACCCGTATTAAGGCTTTGGCTGCGCAGATCAGCAAAGATATGGAGGGCAAAAATCCCCTCTTCTTAGGTGTGCTGAACGGATCGTTTATTTTCGCTGCAGACTTGATGCGTGAGATGACGATTCCTTGTGAGATTTCGTTTGTGAAACTTGCCTCTTATCAGGGAACTATTTCGACAGGAAAGGTTCAAGAGGTGATTGGCCTGAACGAGGACTTGACAAATCGAACGGTGATTATCGTAGAGGATATTGTGGATACGGGCCGTACTATGCGACAGATGATGGAGTCATTAGGCACCCGTCGCCCTGCATCGTTGCATATTTGTACCTTGTTTGTCAAGCCTACTAAACTCGAAGAACCAATAGACATTGATTATGTGGCTTTCAGTATTCCTGACGATTTTATCTTGGGCTACGGTTTGGATTATGACCAGGCAGGCCGCAATCTGAAGGATGTCTATACGATTGTAGAATAAACCATCAACAAAATCAGGATAATGAAGAATATCGTAATTTTCGGTGCACCTGGCTCAGGCAAGGGCACACAGAGTGACAAGATGATAGAGAAGTACGGTCTGAACCATATTTCTACAGGTGACGTGCTTCGCAGTGAAATCAAGAAGGGTACAGAGTTAGGTATGACTGCCAAAGGTTTTATTGATAATGGTCAGCTGATACCTGATGATCTGATGGTGAGTATTCTCGCCTCAGTTTATGACTCCTTCGGACGTGAGCACAAGGGCGTGATCTTCGATGGCTTCCCTCGTACCATTCCGCAGGCAGAGGCTTTGAAGCAAATGCTCAATGAGCGTGGCGACAGTGTGGCTGCAATGATTGAGTTGGATGTGCCTGAAGATGAACTGATGAAGCGCCTGATTCTGCGTGGACAGCAGAGTGGTCGTGCCGACGATAACGAAGAGACCATCAAGAAACGCCTTGTGGTGTATCATTCCCAGACACAGCCCCTTATCGAATGGTATAAGAAAGAAGGTGTGCACTATCATATTGATGGTCTTGGAGAACTTGACCGCATCTTCGCCGATATCTGTGCAGTCATAGATGGAATCTAATTTCGTAGACTATGTAAAGATCATGTGCCGCTCAGGTAAGGGCGGTAAGGGCTCTATGCACCTGAAACATGTGAAGTACAACCCCAATGGCGGTCCCGATGGTGGTGACGGCGGTAAGGGGGGAAGCGTCTATTTGCGTGGTAATCACAATTATTGGACCTTGCTCCATCTGAAATACGAACGTCATATCTTTGCAGAACATGGTGGCAATGGTGGTAAGGACAAATGTCATGGTACCGACGGCAAGGATATCTATATCGATGTGCCTTGCGGAACGGTTGTCTATAATGCTGAAACGGGTAAATATGTCTGCGATGTGACCTATGATGGACAAGAGGTGCTGCTGCTGAAAGGTGGACGTGGAGGATTGGGAAATTTCCAGTTCCGTACGGCAACAAATCAGGCTCCTCGTTATGCCCAGCCTGGGGAACCTATGCAGGAGATGACCATTATCCTCGAACTGAAACTTCTGGCCGATGTGGGTCTTGTGGGCTTCCCTAATGCCGGCAAGTCAACGTTGGTGTCGGCACTCAGCAATGCCCGTCCGAAGATTGCTAACTACCCCTTCACTACGATGGAACCTTCTTTGGGTATTGTGGGCTATCGTGATAACAAATCGTTTGTGATGGCTGATATTCCTGGCATCATCGAAGGTGCTGCAGAAGGTAAAGGGCTTGGTTTGCGTTTCCTGCGACATATCGAGCGCAATTCGCTGTTGCTCTTCATGGTGCCTGGCGATACCGATGATATCAAGCGAGAATACGAGATTCTGCTGAATGAGTTGAAGCAGTTTAACCCTGAGATGCTCGACAAGCATCGTGTCTTGGCTGTGACCAAATGCGATCTCCTCGACGAGGAACTCATCGAGATGTTGAAGGATACTTTACCTGATGACCTGCCCGTCGTCTTTATTTCTGCTGTTACAGGCTTTGGCCTCGAAGAACTGAAGGATGTACTATGGAATGAACTCAACGCCGAGAGCAATAAACTCGCAGCCTTAACGGCAGAGGACAGCCTTGTGCATCGCGACAAGGATATGACACGCTTTGCTGAAGAGATGGCCGACGAGGGAGAAGATGAGGACATCGAATACATCGATATTGATGATATCGAGGATCTCGAGGATTTCGAATACGAGGAAGAGTGGGAGGACGAGAAATGAGAAGACATCTTGTCTTACTCTTTCTGGTTTGTTTGCCTCTCTTCTCGTTTGCCGCAGAGAAGGGCTCTCAACTGACCATAGACTTTTCCAAAGTTCCTGACAACGCCTGGTGCTATCCGCTTCCAGGAGCAAAGGTGATAAGCCCTTATGGGGGTAAGCGCCGAAATCATTCAGGCGTAGATATCAAGACTGTTCCTAATGACCCTATCTATGCCGTTTTTGATGGCGAGGTGACGATGTCTCAAGTATATTACGGTTATGGCAACTGTATTGTTATCAAGCATCCGAATGGTTTGGAGACATTATATAGCCATAATGCCAAGAATCTGGTAAAAGTTGGCGACATAGTGAAGTGCGGTCAGAAGATAGCCCTCACAGGTCGCACAGGTCGAGCCACAACAGAGCATCTGCACTTCGAGATACGTGTTAATGGCCGGCATTATAATCCAGATATGATCTTTGATCATAAAACTCATCAGTTAAGGAAGACAAAAGTGACTTTCTCCAAAGGAACCAGTGCCTCGAAATCCACCAAGCGTACAGCCAAAAAGAGACAAAACAAAACCAAAAAGTCAAGAAGGCGCAAGTAATTTTATTATTTTTAAAAATAGTTCTAATTTTATAATCCACATTGGATTATTTTTCTTATCTTTGCATCCGTAAAATACCATTTATTAATTAACAATAATTCAAACTATGCAGAAAAGATTGTTTTTTCTGGTCGCTATGCTGTTAACGCTTTCGTTGACAGCGATGGCCCAAATCACGACGTCAAGTATGGCAGGAAAGGTGACTCTCGACGATGAGAACGGCGAGGAAGTCATCGGCGCAACTGTCGTAGCAGTGCACGAGCCTTCTGGAACGCGTTACACAGCAGTGACAAATACCACAGGCCGTTTCTCTATCAACGGTATGCGTACGGGCGGTCCTTATGAGGTGACTGTCTCTTACATCGGTTTCCAGCCGAAGACTATCAAGGGTGTTGTCCTCCAGTTGGCAGAGACCTACAACCTTGCCGTCTGGCTCTCTGAGGATGCCAACGAGCTGGCAGAAGTCGTTATCAGTGGTAAGGCTTCGAAGTTCGCCGCAGAGAAGACCGGTGCTGCCACCAACATCACCAGTGCGCAGATTACTAATCTGCCGACGGTGAACCGTTCAATCACTGACGTAACCCGTCTGTCACCTTATGGTGGTAACGGTATGAGTTTCGCAGGTGCTGATGGTCGTACGGCTAACTTTACCATCGACGGTGCCAACTTCAACAACAACTTTGGTCTTAGCGAAAAGCTTCCTGGTGGTGGTAACCCTGTTTCTCTCGATGCTATCGAGGAGTTGCAGGTGGTGATCTCTCCCTACGATGTTCGTCAGACCAATTTTATCGGTGGTGGTGTAAACGCCATCACGAAGTCGGGTACAAACACTTTCAAGGGTAGTGCCTACATCTATCATCGCAATGAGAACCTGCGCGGTGACGTTGTCGACAAGGTGACATTGCCTACAGCCCGTGAGAAAGACCGTCAGACCACTTATGGATTCTCTCTTGGCGGTCCGATCATCCCTAATAAGGTTTTCTTCTTCGTCAATGGCGAAATGATCAAGACCCCGACGATTTCTTCTCCTTGGCGTGGATCTGAGAACGGTGTGGCTGATGTGGCCCAGAATATCTCACGTACGAAACTATCTGATCTGGAGACCATCTCTACCTTTGTCGCAAATAAATATGGTTATAACACAGGTAGTTGGACCAGTTTCCCTGCTGACGAGAGCAACTATAAGATCCTGGCCCGCTTAGACTGGAACATTACGGATAAGCATCATCTGGCCTTGCGCTATAATTATACCAAGAATACCATCTGGAATGCACCTAACGCTACCTCTATGGATGGTGGTACCCGTATGAGCGGTTCCCGTATGTCGCAGTATTCAATGTCGTTTGCCAACTCTATGTACTCGATGGACAACCTCGTACATTCTTGGTCAATCGACTTGAACAGCCGTCTGACAGACAAACTCTCCAACCAGTTCTTGGCAACACTCTCTAAACTCGACGATATCCGTGGTACTGATTCTTCTCAGTTCCCCTTCATCGATATCCTCGATGGTGGCGACAACAACTATATGGCTCTCGGTTATGAGTTGTTCACCTGGAACAATGCTGTCCACAATACGATTTGGAATATTAAGGACGACATTACTTATTATATGGGTACCCACAAGATTATGGCTGGTATCACTTTCGAGCACCAGATGGCCGACAACCAGTATATGCGTAATGGTACGGGTTATTATCGTTATAACAGCATGGAAGATTTCATGAACGGTGCTGTTCCTGAAATTGTCTGCTTGACCTATGGATATGATGGTGAGTCGGAGCCTGCTGCCCGTGTACAGTTCAATCGTCCTGGTGCCTATATTCAGGATGACTGGAATGTAACCGACAAGTTCAAACTGACCTACGGTCTGCGTGTCGATGGCCTTTTCTTCAATAATGATGACCTGATGAGAAATCAGGCTATCTACGACCTCGACTATAGCGGACGCCATATTGATACAGGCCAGTGGCCTTCAAACAGCATCACGTTGTCTCCGCGTGTCGGTTTCACCTACGATGTGTTTGGCGACAAGAGCCTGAAGATCCGTGGAGGTTCTGGTCTCTTCTCAGGCCGTCTGCCCCTTGTGTTCTTCACCAACATGCCGACCAACGGTGGTCTCGTACAGTATCAGGCACAGCTGAATGCTAAGACAAAGGTTTGGGATGGTAAGACCAATGCCGCTACCAAGGGCTATGAGAACTATTCCGGTGCTTATACGACAGATACTAATGGCAACCGCTTTATCGACATGAGTCAGTTTGCCGGTGGTCTGGTGACAGAGAATGGTCAGGCCAGCATTGCTGCTTTGCAGAATAAACTCTTCTCTATGGGTTATCCTAATCACGTAACACCTGAGATGGGTACCGTTCCTTCTTCTATCTCTGCTGTCGATCCTGACTTCAAGATGCCGCAGGTGTGGAAGACCTCTTTGGCTATCGACTATCAGTTGCCGGTTTCATTCCCCCTCTCTGTTACGGTTGAGGGTATCTTCAATAAGAAACTCCACGACAACTGTATCTCCGACTGGGCTATTCCTTCCGTTGGTGGATTCTCTCGTTTCAATGGAGCAGACAATCGTCCTATCTTCCCTGCAGGTTTCCGTACAGGTACGAAGGCTTTCGTATTGGAGAACACCAGCAAGGGTTACGGATGGTCGGCTAATGTTACGCTGAATGCCCAGCCGTTTGAGTGGCTCAACCTGATGGCAGCCTATACCCACACGGTATCTAAGGAAGTGACCGGTATGCCTGGTTCTGCTGCTGAGTCTGCTTTCACCTACGTTCCCACAGTGGAAGGCCCGAACAACATCAAGTTGCATAACTCACAGTATGTAACGCCTGACCGTATCGTTGCCAATGCTACTATCAATGACAAGAGCGGCAACCACTATAGCTTCATCTATGAGACCTGGCGTGGTGGCTACAACTACTCTTATATGATGGTGAACGATATGAATAGCGACGGTTACAACTACGATGCTCTTTATATTCCTACCGATGCTCAGGTGGCTAATGGCGAGTTCCGTTTCGTCTCTCAGGATGATGCTCAGCGCTTCATGGACTATGTCCACAACGAAAGCTATCTGAAGGATCATCAGGGTGAGTATGCAGAGCCTTATAGCCTCTACTCTCCTTGGGTACATCGTATTGACTTCGCCTATAAGCACGACTTCAAGGTGAATGTGGGCAAGACCACTCACAAGCTGCAGCTCACGATGGATGTCAAGAATGTGCTGAATCTCTTCAACTCCAGTTGGGGTGTCAGCAAGTCCCTCAATTCCGCTATCGGTTCTGAGGCCCGTATCCTGAAGTACGAGGGTGTTGATGCCGACGGCTATGCCACCTTCTCTACGCCTGCTGCTATCAATGCAAACACCGAGACATGGGCTCCTAACCATTCTGTCGGTCAGTGCTGGTATGCTTCTGTTGGTGTAAGATACATCTTTAATTAATAAGGTAAAACAGTAAAAAGGTAAAGAATATGAAACTAAGATATTTCATTCCGTCCCTCATAGCAGTGCTTGCTGCTGTATTCACAGGATGCTCCGATGATCAAGACGAGACGTATCTCGATGAGATTCGCGTGTCGCAGTCGTATTTGAGCCTCAATGTTAACGGCGGTTCCGTCTCTATTGATGTTTATGCCACAGGCGCCTGGAGTGTCACTGATGTTCCTGATTGGCTCACAGTCTCTCCCGCTTCCGGTTCCGGTTCTGGCACCATTACCTTCTCTGCTGGCGAAGGCGTAGGCCGTACGGCTGAGGTGTTGATCAATTGTGAAGGCAAGGTTCAGCATATCAATATCATTCAGGGTATTGCCACCGTGTCTACCGCTACTTGCGCAGAGGTGCTGGCTGGTCCTGAGTCAAAGACCTATCGCGTGACGGGTACTTGTACGAAGATTGCCAATACCACCTATGGTAACTGGTATCTGGACGATGGTACTGGTGAGGTATATATCTATGGTACGCTCGACTCCAAGGGTGGCACCAAGAACTTCCTCAGCTGGGGCCTTGAGGTCGGTGACCAGGTGACCGTTGAGGGCCCGAAGACCGTATATAACGGTACTGTCGAGCTCGTCGATGTGACTGTTGTCAAGATTGTGAAGTCGCTTATCAAGTGCGACTCTCTGACGGTGAATGGCGCTGTTGCTGATGAACTGCCGCTCGAGGGTGGTGAGATTGTTGCCAACCTGACCTGTAAGGGCAATGGTGTTGCTGTCGAGATTCCTGCTGAGGCTCAGAGCTGGCTGGGTGTTGTAGGCACCACCTTTGGTGAGAATCCTAAGGTGACCTTCCGCGTTGCTCCCAACGATGGCGACAGCCGCAATGCTACCGTCATCTTCAAGACCACTGATGGCAAGAAGGAGTACACCTCTCAGGCTACTATCAAGCAGAAGGCCTTCAAGTTGCCGAAGGGAAAGAATCCCGCTGATCCGTTCACGGTAGCCGAGGCCATCAAGAAGTGTCAGGAGATTGGTTCCACCACCGATGGCGAGATCTACTACGCCAAGGGTAAGATATCTTCTATCAAGGAGATTTCCACCAGCTATGGCAATGGTACCTTCAATATCTCCGACGACGGCACCGACAACAATGCCTTGACCTGCTATCGCAGCTTCTTCCTCGACAAGGAGAAGTTTACGGCTGAGGACCAGGTTGCTGTTGGCGATGAGGTGATCGTTTGCGGTAAGCTCGTGAACTATACCGACAAGAATGGTGTAGTGACACCCGAGTTCTCTGGCGATGTCTATATCTATTCTATTAAGAAAGGTAGTGGCGCTGGTGGTAACGACGGTTCACTTGCCAAGCCCTACAACGTAGCCGAGATTACAGCCATTACCGCTCAGCTTGAGAAGGGTGAGACGAGCGAGGCCGACTGCTATTTCAAGGGTAAGATCTCAACCATCAAGTACACCTTCAGTGCTCAGTATGGCACAGCCACCTTCTTCATCTCTGACGATGGTGCCGCTGCCAACGAGTTCCAGATCTACAGCGCCTATTACTATGGCGGCCAGGCTTGGGTTGAAGGTAATACCCAGATTGCTGTCGGCGACGAGGTCGTCATCTTCGGTAAGGTCTGCAACTATAACGGAACGCTCGAGACAGCCTCGAAGAAGGCTTACGTGTACTCCATTAACGGCAAGACAAACTGATTCCGCTAAAAACGGACAATCATAGGGGTGTGTCATCACAAATGACACACCTTTATTTTTTATGTCCTTTACGCAAGAAAATGCAAAAAAATCTTTGCATTTCAAAATTAATATGTATCTTTGCACCCAAATTAGACCCATCATTAAAATCGTTAGTATGAAAAAAAGATTGTTTTTGATGGCTGTAGCCCTACTGATGATGTCAGTGGCAGCCATCGCTCAGGTAACAACATCAAGTCTTGCTGGTAAAGTAACCATCGACGCTGCCGACGGCGAAGAGGTGATAGGTGCTACCATTCAGGCTATTCATGAGCCCTCAGGTACACGCTATGCTGCTGTGACCAATGTTTCTGGCCGCTTCACCATTCAGGGTATGCGTACGGGAGGCCCTTACTCCGTAACTGTCTCCTACATCGGATTCCAGCCCAAGACACTCAAAGACATTTATCTCCAGCTCGGTGAGACTTACGACTTGCAAGTATGGCTCTCTGAAGATGCCAACGAACTGGCTGAGGTCGTCATCAGTGGTAAGGCTTCTAAGTTCGCTGCTGAGAAAACCGGTGCCTCGACGAGCATCAACAACACACAGATGATGCAGATGCCTACTGTCAACCGCAGCATCTCCGACATTGCCAGACTCTCGCCATACGCCAACGGCATGAGTTTCGCTGGTGGTGACGGACGTTCTACGAACTTCACCATCGACGGTGCCAACTTCAACAACAACTTCGGACTCTCCGACAAGTTGCCTGGTGGCGGTAACCCCATCTCGCTCGATGCTATCGAGGAAGTGCAGGTGGTTGTGGCTCCCTTCGATGTACGTCAGACCAACTTCATCGGTGGTGGTATCAATGCCATTACCAAGTCGGGTACAAACACCTTCAAGGGTACGGCCTACGTCTACTATCGCGACCAGAACCTGCGTGGTAACCGTATCGACCATCAGGACCTCGGTGCCCGTGCCGATGAGAAGAAAACTACCTATGGTTTCACCCTCGGAGGTCCGATCATCAAGGACAAACTCTTCTTCTTCGTCAACTATGAGGGCGAGAAGACCCCAGGTCAGGTTGTGAAATACCGTGTCACCGATGACATCAATGGCGAGACCAACCCAAGCGGCCTGGTATCACGTACACTGGCTTCTGATATGCAGAAGGTATCCGACTTCGTGCAGTCACGTTTCGGCTACAATCCTGGTTCCTACACCGACTATCCTGCCGACGAGTCCAACCACCGTTTCCTGGCACGTCTCGACTGGAACATCACCGATGCCCATCACCTGTCAGTCCGCTATAACAACACGAAGAATGTCGCTTGGAATCCCACCAACGGCAATTCTTCCAATACAGGCTATCGTCTGAACGGAACCTACCGTATTGGTGCGCAGTCAATGGCATTCTCCAATTCTCTCTATTCTCAGGAGAATAAGGTGCAGTCAATCTCTGCTGACCTCCACAGCCGTTTCGGACAGAAGATGTCCAACCAGCTGCTC
>JAGCDZ010000099.1 GCA_017650905.1 Prevotella sp.
CAGGGTATACTTCGCCGTCTTAGTGGCATACGTGTAGTTCGTGCCGTCCTTGACGGTAGCAGTTATCGTCGACGTGCCGTTACCCTTGATCGTCACCTTTCCGCTCGTCGAGTTCACAGTGGCCACAGACGTGTTCGAGCTTGAATAGCTCACAGTGCCGTCGCCGGTATTGGTAAGCGTATTAGTAAAGGCACCGTCGCCATAGGTCCTGGAGACACTAGCAGTTGCATAGCTGATGCTGCCAGCTGCCTTAGCAATGGAAGCAGTGAGTTTGACTGCGGCTACATCATCGTAACCAGTATTACCCTTAACCTTATACCAGACATCATAACTGCCAGCATTTGTGCCAGTAGGAATTGTCGTACTAAAGCTCTGACCATCTTTGCTATACTGCATTACACCGTTAGTGGCAGTACCCGCATTAATCAAATTCTGGGCAGAACCAGTATATACAAGTCCCGTCTTGACCGTAGGTGCTGTGGCAACAGCAGACTGAGATACAGCAATAGTAGCCGTCACACTCTTGGCAGCAACACTATTATAATTGCCATCACCTTCAACACGATAATAGACGGTATATGTGCCGACATCTTTACCAGTAGGAATCGCAGTGCCATAAGTCTGCCCATCTAAACTATATTGTAACGTACCACCTGTAGTGGAGCCCGCATTCACCAGAGCTTGAGCCGAACCAGTATAGGTCAGCGACTTGCCTGTAGGAGCCGTCACGGTTGGAGTTGCCTTCACAATAATGAAAGTTTTAGAGGCTGTGCCTGTGTAATTGCCCTTACCGGTGATAGTCACAGTAGGCGGAGCATTCGTTGTGGTAGGAACATTTACGTTATTGGCATAGCTGAAATCGAAGTCTGTACCTTTGACGAGTGTCGTTGTCGAAGCATTAGTAGCAGATTCCAAAGTTACGGTAGGCTCTGGCGTGATGGAGTTACCTGTATAAGTCTGATTAGGAATGTCACTGAATTTTGCACCAGACAGGCTCTTTGCAGTAATCGTGAACTGAGCCGATGCAGAACCGGTATAATTGCCTGTACCCGTTACAGTAACGGTCGCTGTTCCCACATTAGTAGCATTAGCATAACTCACTGTATAGTTGCTGGCATCAATAGGCGGATCATAGCCTCCTTGAGGACTTGGGAACGCTACCGATACTGTGGGATGCAATTCTGAGCCATTGTATTCCATAGAGGAAGAACCAAGCGTCACCTGGATTTGATCAGTTTCAAACGAACGAGGCTCCATAGTAAAGGTCTTTGTGACTGCTGAGCCCGTAAGCCTTCCACTTGAGGTCGGAGTAATTGTGATGGTATAATCACCAGCATCCTTTATCTCTCTTGGATTAGAAGAAACGGTATAATCCTCATTTGCACCTTCTTTAAAATAGTAGGTTCCAACCTTCACATCCACATGAGGTGTGTACGAAGATCCATAATAAGAATAACGATCCGGGTTAAGAGATACTGTGCAATCACTTATATCTCTTTTATCCACCTTAAGAGTGAATGTGCCAAGTTCATAACCGTCATCGCCATAGGTGTTCAGAATATTAGTATCACCAGGATCATACCCCGCAGCTTCAGGCATTCTGAAATAAGCAACATACAAATCTTGATTAGTAACACCTGTAATAGTGATAACACCCGTACTCGTATCAATACTATTCGTGGGAGCCGCATCCGCAGCACCAGAAGCATAGGCCACCATTGCATTAGTCGGCAAGGCTGGGATAATGTTTGGAGCATTTACAGTCCCATCAGGCAGATAGGTAGTAGAAATTGCGCTCTTCGCAAAGCCATAGTATATTGCCTCTGCACTGGCGACCACATCGTCTTGCCAATACACGTCAACCATCAGGACCGCAGGTCTTTTATCCATCGAGAAACCACCTGAAACATATCTCTGATACGGTACATTCCCTTGATTATCTTCATAAGCAATAGAATATTTGATAGAATCACGATCACCTTGATAACCAATGGTTACATCGATTTTTCCACCACTACTCTCCTGGCTTGTAAAATAGAGTTGTCCTTGAGCCAACGCCAACATTGGTATTGCGGACACTAAGAGAAATAATAATTTCAGATTTCGAGTAATGAATCGTATTCTCATAATGGTTGTCGTTTATTCGTTATTATTTCAGGGATTATTATTTGGTTGCAAAGATACAAAGAATTTATGAAACAACCAAATTTAAATTAAAAAATAACACGCGCACGAATAAGAAAAACACGTACCATTATGAATTACTGATTGCAGTTTTATTTTAGGCAAAGGCACACTTATCAGGAATTTGTGTTGCAGTGCTGCAGTTAAAAAACACAGCCTCCAAATTTATAAAAATTAAACATTTATCTATAAAATATAAATAAAAGGTATTTTTAATACCTGAGATAGTTGACATTTTGACAGCAACAGAAATGACCATTCAAAAATAAACTGTAATCCGTTGTTCGTAACGCAGCCGTTTTAAGAAAAATGAAAATATCATACATTTCGAACAGAGATTGAAAACAGGTAATTATGCAGTCTAACTAGGAAACAAAAATTTCATCGTTAGAAAAATAGTATTTCCTGGGCAAAGTGCAAAAACGGCATCTAGCAGTGTCAGACGAAAGATTTTAACAATACAACAAAGGCACAGAAAGAAAAAGAAAAACTGCCGCCGTTGGGAAGCGACGACAGCCTATGGTCAGGCAGTGGACAAACGGGTTATCCCTGCAGGGTATCGAACTTCTTCAGCAAGGCATTTAGGCGCTCCACGCTGTCGGGGTCCTTGTCGTGCTGGACAATCAGCTCCAGGTTATGACGGATGTCGGCCATCTTGTCAAACAACAACAAAGCCTGCTCATAACCCTTACCTATGCTTTCGAAGTTCTTGGAGAGCGAGTCGTAATCCTCAAGCAGACGCTGCTGTTCATTGACACGCTTTTCATAGTCTTTTAGCAACTGCTCTCTATCCTCAGCTTGCTTCTTGGCAGACTTCGCCTGCAGAAACAAGGCCACAGCCAATGCTCCTACAATTACGGCCAATACGATAACAACAATAGTCATAGTACTTAAGCCTTTTTCTGTTCAACCTTCATAAACTTCGTAAAGCCCGTCATGGCAAGAACCTTATAGATTTCAGGGCTGACGTTGGTCATCTTGAACTGTCCACGCTGCTGCATCACGGTACGCATGGTTTTCTGGATGATACGCAAACCAGAGCTGGCCATGTAAGTCAGTTCCGTGCAATCCATCTCCAAATCCACGCCACCATCCTTCAATGCCGGCTGGATATCGGCCTCAAACTGATTTGCATTCATGGTGTCTATACGACTACCTGTTTTAATGATGGTCTTGCCACCTTCTTTCAAAATCTGTGTCATAATGATACTTTTTATTGTTTAATGTTTATTGTTTACTCTATTCCTTTTGTCATCGTCAACAGGTTCTTACCTTCCAAACGTTGGTAGGTCACCTTGTTCATAATGTTCTTGACGATAAAGATTCCCATCCCGCCGAGGTCTCGCTCGGCGGGATTAACATTCAAATCTGTATCCTCCTTCGCCGTGGGATCGAACTCTTTACCCTGATCGCTCAAGACAAAGGTCAGCTCCTTACCATCGCTCTTGGCAAGCAATTCTATGTCGGCTTCCACGTCTTGGGGATAAGCATAGAAGATAACATTGGTCACCATCTCCTCCATCACAAGGTTCAGGTTCATCTGCAACTCCATGTTCAATCCGAGCTCTTCGCCAATTTCTTCTATAAACTTGGCTATTTTCTCCAATTCAGTAATCTTGTTTTTGATTCGAATCTCCTTTCTCATAGACCTATAGTTATTTGTTATTCATTATTTCTGATGACTTTTACGCAGAGCATTGTCAGGTCGTCGTTAGGATCAGCACCGTCACGATGTTTCTCTACTTCGGAGGCTAGCAACTCGATAGTCTGTTTGGAACTCTCAAATGGTGTAGACGTAAGAATCTCCAACAGGCGCTCGTCGGAGAATTGTTTCTGCTGACGGTTCTCAGCCTCATTAAGTCCATCAGTATAGACAAACAACGGATGGTTGCTAATGTCTGCAATCTCCTCGCCCTCGTATTCAAACTCAGGCATCAGACCTATCGGCAGGTTTGGTATCATCTCAATAAACTCTGTCTTACCATCGTCAATAAGTACAGGCGGGTTGTGACCAGCATTACAGAAATGAAGATGGCCTGTCTGAAGATCAACAAGTCCGATAAACATTGTGACAAACATTCCTTGTTCATTGTCGTCGCCTGACAAGGCATCATTGATATGTGTAGCAATCTCTGCAGGCTGCATCTTTTGCGCAGCCAAGGTACGGAAGAGTCGTGTGGCCTGAGCCATAAACAACGAAGCAGGCACGCCCTTGCCAGATACATCACCCAAACAGAAATAAAGCAAGTCGCCAATGAGCAGATAGCCATACAGGTCGCCTCCCACTTCTTTGGCAGGGGTCATCGAGGCATAGAGGTCAAGATCCTCACGCTCAGGAAACAAACTGGGCACCATCGACATCTGAATATTACGGGCAATACGCAGATCACTCTCAATACGCTCCTTGGCTGCTGTAGTTTCCTCCAATTGGTCGTAGGCTGTCAGCAGTTGCTGATGGGTTTCCTCCAGTTTACCGTGCGCCTGCTCTAAACTTTCATGAGCTTTCTTCAGACGACGAGCAGAGCGGATGCGGAAATAGAGGAAGATTGCTAAAGAGAGCACCACAATAGTGGCTATGGCTATGATGCTACGCATCTGCTCCTCCTGCCGCTTCATGCGTTCTTCGTCAAGAGCGTATTTGGTGTTCATCTCTGCTAACTGACGTTTGGTGTCGCTGATATTGATGGAGTCGTTGATGAGATACATCTCATTGTAAAGCTTAGCGGCTTCAGCATGACGCCCCATATGTGTCAGGATTTCAGCTCGCTGCTGCTTAGCACGAATGTACTCTGTCAAATCGCCCGTCCCCTCATAAAGATCAACGAGTTGGTCACTCAGCAAAAGGGCTTCCGGATAAAACTCGGCCATCATACAACTCTTAATACGATAAAAGAGCCAGGCACGGTATCTATTTGAAGACTCATCGGGAATATAACTACGGGCCTCCTCAAGCATATCGTCTGCCTTTTCAAGATTTCCGAGTCCAAGGGCAGCCTGCGCACAACCTAAATAATAATACGCCCAATTCGGTAACGTACCAGGATGTTTTTTACTAATTTTCTTTTCTCTCATAAATTGTTCAAGAAAATTACGCCACGGGCCTGTCAGCTCTTCCAGATCATGGTATCTCTTTTGTCTTTCCAAGACTTCACATTGAGAATAGAACAACTCGGAAAGAATCAACGGAATTGGCTTTTGCTGCATTAGGATATCGATACCCCGCTGATAAATCTCTGCAGCCTCATCCATATTATTCATGTTATAATAGGCATTACCCATCACATAACAAGCAAGTCCACTACCAAAATCGTTTTTCTCATCCTTTGCCTGTTGGTACATCTTTTCTGCCTCTTTAAGACCTGTAGCAGTAGAGCCACTGTAGACATAGGTATTTACAAGACACCCCCAGGTCTCAAAAAATTTCTCCTTAGTACCATGTGCGTGAATAAAGGCCAAATCTTCTTCAGCATACAGAAAGACGGAGTCATTCAGATCGTAATTATAGAACAATTCTATACGGAAAAATCTCGCATCGCTTTCCTCAGACTTATTACCTTGACGTTGAGCTTCCTTAAGATACTCATACAAGTTATGCCACATGAGGTCAAAATCATCACTTTCCAAACTCTGCTCATATAACTGACATAACAATTCCACCCGTTCTTTGCCCTGAGCATGCTCCAGCCTCTTCTTGATGTCGTCGGCTTCCGTTGCATGAACGTATACCGTCGACACCAATATCAGGAGCAGACTTGCAAACAACCGGTTTAGATTCATACACTCAACTGATTAATTAGTGAATGTGCAAAAATACAAATAGTTTTCGAATTAACCAACTTTTTGGGCAAAAACTTCCCAAAAGTTACCTCTTTTGATAGAAATCGAAAGAAAGTTATTATAAAACTAGGGAAATGCAACAAAAAATGGGGCTCTCGAAAGAACCCCATTTAGAAGTATGATTGCACTAAAATGATTAGCACTGTGCAAGCTTGCCGTCAGAACCGAGCACGTTGACAATCTTGTGAATGTACATCTTCTTCATATTCTCACGAGCGGGCTTCAGATACTGACGAGGATCGAAGTCTCCAGGATGCTCAGCCAGATGCTTGCGTACGGCAGCAGTCATAGCCAGACGAGAGTCAGAGTCGATGTTAATCTTGCAAACAGCGCTCTTCGAAGCCTCACGCAGCTGCTCCTCGGGGATACCGATGGCTGCCTCGAGATGACCACCGAACTTGTTGATGGTCTCGACCTCTTCCATAGGAACAGAAGAAGAACCGTGAAGCACGATGGGGAATCCAGGAAGTTTCTTCTCAATCTCGTGGAGGATATCGAATGCCAATGGTGGCGGAACGAGTACGCCGTTCACCAGTGTGCACTGCTCGGGAGTGAACTTGTGAGCACCGTGAGAAGTACCAATAGAGATAGC